>CAZOHG010000068.1:5827-17155 GCA_964579725.1 uncultured Deferribacteres bacterium | reverse complement strand
CGCGTTTTTGATTGACGAACAAAAACGCAGATTTTCGATTTCAGAAGTTTTTCCCGTTTCTACAGACACGGGCCGACTCCCCAGTCCGTTCTCTTCACTTGTGGGTGAAGGCCCTTCACCCTCCACGTATTAGCCCAGTTTTTTCGAATATGTTCGCACAAAGGCCAGTAATTCGTTTTTCACGGAAATCGGACAGCCAATGGTTCCGGCTGGCAAATGGGCGTCTTTCCGATTGTACCGAATAGGTTGCCCCGTTGGCAAAATAAATACCCCGCCCGCCTCTCGAATCAAAATGTCTCCGGCACACACATCCCATTCGTATTGGGGATGAAAACTAATCACCGCATCTCCCCTGCCCTCTGCCACAGCCGCCAATTTGTAGGCGATGCTGCCCAACGACACGAAGTTCTCAAAATGGGACCGCAGCCAGTCCAATTTGCCTTTCTTGGTGTACGTGCGGCTAACCAACAATCGCGCTTTCGAGACAGAAGGAATTTCATTTACATGAATGGGCCGGCCGTTCAAAAAGGCCCCTTTTCCCTTAGCTGCCGTAAAAAGCTCCCCTGCAACTGGATTCAAAATCACCCCAAGCACGGGTTCCCACTTAAAAGCAAGGCCAATGGACACGGAAAATTCGGGAATGTGCTGCACAAATTCACGCGTGCCGTCCATTGGATCCACAATCCAAACCCAATCCTTTTGGAGCCGTTCCTCCGAATCGAGCGTTTCTTCCGACAACCAGCCGTCCTTGGGAAAGGCCCGAAGAAGGATTTCTTGGATTTTTGCGTCCGATTTTTTGTCGGCCAGCGTGACGGGGTCCTCTTCCTCTGCGTCTTTATATTTGACCGTAAAATCACCGTCGTAAATTTCGCGAATGATTTTTCCCGCTTCCTCTGCCGCTTCTATTGCTACTTTCAAACGCCGCTCTAAAGGCATGGATTTTCTCTCCTTGTTTGGCTTAGGGTGTTTCTGATCCGCCTGTCGATTTTACATTTCCTTCTGCCCGGCCGTTACCGCATCTAAAATAGCCCGCGCAACCACCTCCGCTGCCACTTCTCCCAAAAGATTCACATCCGATTGTTTGCTTCCGTAGCTCAGGGCGAAAACCAAATCGCCGTCGTACATGGTGTGGGCGGGCCGAATGGTACGGCCGATGCCGTTTTGAGCCATTTGGGCTAATTTGTTAATCCCCTCTTTGTCAAATTCGGCGTTGGTTGCTACCACCGCCAATGTGGTGTTTTCCGTCGGCAGGGGCGATTCAAAGCTCTGGCGTTTCATGAAAGCCACGGTGTCCAAAAAGCCCTTCCCAAGGGGGTTTCGGGCACCCGCCACAATCTCTCCGTTTTGGAGATTGACCACGTCGCCCAGGGAATTAACCACCACCAAGGCCGCCACAATAATATCCCCCGGAAGCGTTTCCGAAGCCATTCCTACACCGGCGGGCATCGAAAATTCCATGCCGAGAATTTTCCCCACCGTTGCCCCGGCGCCAACTCCCACGCGTCCGCGACGCATTTCGGTTGCACTGGCCTTCATGCACGCTTCGTATCCCATTTTTTGGTCTGGCTTAACGGTGGGGTCTCCGTTAGCCAAATCGAAAATGACAGCGGTCGGCACAATGGGAACACGAATCCCTCGGGCGTCGTAGCCTTTGCCGCGCTCTTCCAGATATTTTTGTACTCCCCCGGCCGCGTCCAATCCAAAAGCCGAACCACCGGCCAAAACCACAGCGTGGACGCGTCGAACCAAAAAGCCCGGGCGCAGCAATTCCGTTTCACGGGTACCAGGCGCTGAGCCTCGCAAATCCACTCCCGCCACGGCACCCTCTTCGCACAAAACCACGGTACAGCCGGTTTGTGCGGACAGATTTTCCGCATGTCCCACGTGAATACCGGGAACGTCACAAATGGAGTCCATTTTTCGCCTCACCCATTGAATTTTTCTGCCAAATGATTGCACAATTTGCCTTTAAGATAATCAATCCATCCGTCTATTTCAATGAAAATAAAACAAAGCATCCAAATTTTGAGATTCTGCTGTGGGAGGGCGGTCGCGCAGAACACCGATCGGTAATTTGTCAACTCAGTTCATTTTCGGGGAATAAGGCAGTTCCAGGGAACGTCAAAAATCCGCACCAATAAATCGATCCGGTCGCACACATTTTTTCCATTGCCCAAAATAGTCTTGCATCTGCCTTCAAACTTTGGTATACTAAAGTGCGTGTAAAAAAAATCGGGAGAAAAAATGGCACCAGGAAAACAATTTCAATTCGGAAACGGCGATTTCAAAATGCCCCGATTGACCAAAAAATGGGTCGTGTTGGGGATTGCAGCCGTGTTGCTTCTTATTTTCGTCAGTTCCTCCTTTTACCAGGTGGATGCCGACGAAGAGGGCGTCATCATGCGATTCGGCAAATATGTGCGAACCACGGAACCGGGGTTACACACGAAAATCCCATTTGGGGTGGAAACCGTTCGGAAGGTGAAGGTGAAATACATTTTTAAAGAAGAATTCGGTTTCCGCACCCTGAAGGCGGGCGTGCGTACTATCTATTCGAGCCAGCGATTTGACAACGAATCTCTCATGCTGACTGGCGATTTAAATGTTGCCGTGGTGGAATGGGTGGTGCGTTACCGAATCAAAAATGCGCGCGATTTCCTCTTCGACGTCCGCAACCCGGAAAAAACCCTTCGGGATATTTCCGAAGCCGTCATGCGGGAAGTGGTGGGTGATCGTAGCGTCAGCGAAGTTCTGACCGTGGGACGTACGGAGATCGCCCAAAATGTGCAAATCGAACTGCAAAAAATCATGGATTCCTACCGTTCGGGCATCAAAATTGTGACGGTGAAATTGCAGGATGTCAACCCGCCGGACCCGGTCAAACCGGCCTTTAACGAAGTCAACGAAGCCAAGCAGGAAAAAGAGCGAATGATTAACCAGGCCTGGGAGGCCTACAACAAGGCCGTCCCCCAGGCCAAGGGCGAAGCGGAAAAAACCATTCGGAAAGCCGAGGGGTACGCTCTCAATCGCGTGAACCGGGCAAAAGGGGACGCCGAGAACTTTATTGAGGTGTGGAAAGCCTACACCAGTGCCAAAGACGTGACGCGGCGGCGCCTGTATCTGGAAACGCTTCAGGATATTCTGCCCAAAATCCACAACAAATATATTATCGATCCGGAAATCAAGGGCATTCTCCAAACCTTGCCGTTGGATCGGGGAGGAAAACGATGAACACAAAAACCGTCGTGTGGAGCATTTTAGCGCTCCTCGTTCTGATTACTTTTGCCAACGGTTTTTACACCGTTTCCGAAACCCAGCAGGTGGTTATTACCCAGTTCGGGCGGCCGGTGGGAAAAATCATTACCGACGCCGGCGTGCACTGGAAAATCCCCTTTGTTCAGGAAGCCCATTTTTTTGAAAAGCGCATTTTGGAATGGGACGGAGACCCAAATCAAATCCCCACCAAAGACAAAAAATACATCTGGCTGGACACCACCGCCCGGTGGAAAATTGCCGACCCGCTTCGATTTCTGCAATCGGTGGGAAATGAAATCGGCGCACAGGGAAGCCTGGACGACATTGTGGACGCCGCAACCCGCGATGTGGTCTCCGATCATTTGCTCGTCGAGGTTGTTCGAAACTCCAATCGACCGGCGGGAGCCGCAGACACCGAGCTCCTGCAAGATTCTACAAAGGTCATGGAAAAAATCCATTTCGGGCGAGAAAAAATCACCCGGATGATTTTAGCCATTGCCGACAGTCTCGCTCCCAAATTCGGCATCGACATCATCGATGTGCGCATCAAACGGATCAATTACGTGGAAGACGTGCGCAAAAAGGTATACGAACGCATGATCTCCGAGCGAAAACGCATTGCCGAGCGGTACCGTTCCGAGGGGAAAGGGCAAATGGCAGAAATTGAGGGAAACATGGAAAAAGAGCTTCAACGCATTACTTCGGAAGCCTACCGAAAGGCTGTCGAAATTCAAGGCAAAGCGGACGCCCAAGCCACACGGATTTACGCCAACGCCTACAACCGGGACCCGGAATTTTATTCCTTTCTCAAGACTCTTCAAACCTACCGGGCTTCGCTGGATTCCGGAAGTACCATTGTATTTTCCACCAAAGCCGACTACTGGAAATTTCTGAGGAGTCCTAAAAAGTAGCGTCCCGGATTTTTCGCTGCTTGTGTTTCAAAGGCCGCTTTCTGAAAAGCGGCTTTTTTGTTGGAACAAAAATAGGTGTGTTTTTTCGCTTCGAAATGGTTCTTCCAAAAGAGCTTTGAAACAATCCTACTGCAAATCGCGCAAAATCTCTTTCAGGCGCTGGGCGTTACGCACCGCGTTGGCTTCGGGATCATTGTTGAAATAAGCAAACACCTCTTTCCCCTGCCGGTGAAAGGCCGCCATTTTTTCCGCCCAAAAGTGAAGTTCTTGTTCGGAATAGGAATAGTGAATCCATTGCTTCTGTCCGTGGAAACGAAAATAAACAAACGGAGCTGTGGCGCGAATTAGAAGGGGAAAATCCGGCGCGCTGACAATACAAAAGGCCGCTTGGTACTGCTGCAAAAGGGTGAGAGTTTCTTCGTCAAACCAAGACGGATTTCGAAATTCAAATGCGCAACGGATTTGAGAAGGTAGAATTTGCAAAAATTTTTCAAGGCGAACCAAATCTTTGGAAAGGCTTGGGGGCAACTGAAAAAGCAACACCCCGGCTTTTTCGCCCAACAAATGCATTCGCCACGTCATGACCCGCGTTAGTCCTTCCACATGGTTGAGTTTTGCACGGTGCGTAATCTGACGATTGGCTTTTAGCGTAAAAAGGAACGGCGCAGGCACCTGATTTTTCCAATTTTGCACAGATTTTTCCGCCGGAATGTGGTAAAAGGAATAATTGATCTCAACGGTGTTAAAGTGCTGGGCGTAAAAGGGAAGGTACTCTTTAGGGGACAACGTGGCCGGATAAAAATCGCCCCGCCAATGTTCGTAGCTGTAGCCGGAGGTACCAATGTAAACGTTCGACAATTCCACGACGCCTGCTCCCTTTTTCAAATCGACATCGAATCGGGAAATGACCCATTTTAAATTAACATTTTTCCGCCTCAATTTCCACCTGGATTTTTTTCAACCCTTCTTCGCTTTTGACCGTAAAAAACTATTTTTCATTTGGATTTTCGCTTTTTTTCTCTTACATTGTTTAGCAAACAGGAGATGTTGGGCAAAAGAATAAAATTTTATGGGCAATTTGACAAACCTATCCGACGTACCTCTGAAAATCGGGTTGGCATTGGGAGGCGGAGGCGCAAGAGGTCTGGCCCATATCGGGGTTCTCAAAGTTCTGCAATCCGACCATTTTCCTTTCCATTGCATTGTTGGCAGCAGCATGGGCGCTATTGTGGGTGGGTTGTTTTCCCGATTTGGCAGTGCTCAGGCGGTGGAAGAAAAGGTCGTGCGCTTTTTCGAAAGTCCCCTCTTTAAACACATCGGCCTTCAGGCATTTGCTAAAACGGAGAACGAGAGTCCCCACGATCGCTTGGACCACGTGCTGACCAATTTGAAACTGCGTCTCTCTTTCATGCGGGTTTTTCGCCAACCTTCTCTTCTTTCGGAAGGAGAGGTGCAGGAAATGTTCACCTCTCAAATGGACGACACTCCATTGGAAACCCTGCCCCTCCGCTTTGGAGCCGTAGCAACCGATTTACTTTCAGGGCGGGAAATTGTTCTCTGGCAAGGAAGTTTTCTCCGGGCGCTTCAGGCCAGTTCAGCCATTCCCGGCATTTTCCCCCCGGTGAAACACAACGGCTACCTTCTCATCGACGGCGGCGCTTCGGACAGCATTCCGGTGGAAGTTGTGGACCATTTGGGAGCCGACTTGGTCATTGGTATTAACGTGACCAAATGCATTCGGCAACGCCCAAAGCTGACAAATGCCCTGCGGATTTTGTACCGTGCCGACGAAATTGCCACCTGGCACTTGACGCAGGAACGGCTTCGAGCGGCGGATTTCGTCGTCAAACCGCGGGTGAACCGAATTTCCTGGGCCAATTTCAAGCGCTACCGTGATATTATTCGGCGTGGTGAAGAGGCTGCGCGCGAAGCCCTGCCTCATCTCTGGACTCTGTTAGAAAAGAAAACCCTTGACAAACAAAACGGAATTCTTGACCGTGTGGTGGATTAGATTTTTAGAGACCTACGGGCGCTCGGCCATTACCTTTTTTCAGTTCTACGGGCGCTTTACGATCATGGCCGTCCAAAGTTTTTTGGCCATTCGGAAGGTTCACATTTACCATCCCCAAATTGTAGAGGAATTCATTGTCATCGGACGGCGCTCTTTCCCCATTGTCGCCACCACAGCCATTTTTATGGGATTGGTTTTGGGGGTACAAATCGGCACACAAATGGGCAGCATGACGGCGAAATATGTGGAAGGAGGCCTGGTTCTTCGGGCTATTTTGCTGGAAATGGGGCCCGTCATTACAGCCGTGGTGATTGCCGGGCGAGCCGGAGCGGGCATTGCCTCGGAATTGGGCAGCATGGTGGTGACGGAACAGGTGGATGCCCTGCGCACAATGGCCATTAGCCCGATTGACATTCTGGTTATGCCGCGTTTGGTGGCCGGTATTTTCGCCATTCCGGCGCTGACGATTTTTTCCATCGCTTTCAGCGTTTTTGCGGGATTCATTTCAACTAAATTTGCCATTAATTTGGATTACGCCGGTTTCGTGAAGGGAATGCGGATGGCTTTTCACGGACACGATGTCTTTATTTCCCTCTTTAAGTCCCTGATTTTCGGCATTATTGTGGTTTTGGCCAGTTGCTTTTGGGGACTTCAATCGAGCAAAGGGGCCCGGGGGGTGGGAAATGCCACCACTTCCGCTGTTGTAAGTTCCATTATTGCGATTTTTGTTCTGGATTACATTATTTCGGCTTTGCTGCTATGATTCGCATTAAAAATCTCCACAAATCCTTTGGCGACAAAAAGGTTCTTTCGGGTGTCAATTTGGAGCTGAAGGAAAAAAAGATCACCTGCATCATCGGCATGAGCGGAACCGGCAAAAGTGTCCTGATTAAACACATCATTGGGCTCATTCAGCCGGATGCCGGTGAAATCTGGGTGGACGGGCTGAATATCGTGGGGGTTCCCGAAAATCGGCTCAATCAAACCATTCGGATTAAAATGAGCATGGTGTTTCAGGAGGCCGCTCTCTGGGATTCCCTGACAATTTACGAAAATATCGCCCTTGCGCTGCGTATTCACAAACACCTCACGCAGAAAGAAATCAGCCGAATCATCCACGAAAATCTGGAAATGGTCGATCTGAAGGGAGTGGAAAATCTGTACCCCGTGGAGCTTTCGGGCGGAATGAAAAAGCGTGTCGGCATCGCTCGAGCCATTGCCATTCGCCCTCAATACCTGCTTTACGACGAGCCGACAACGGGACTGGACCCGATTAACGCCAATTTAATCAATGATTTAATCCAACGCCTCAATCGGCAATTAGACGTGACGTCGGTGGTCATTACCCATGACATCAACAGTGTGGAAAAATTGGCTGACGAAATCGCCATGCTTCACAAGGGAAAAATCATTGTGCATATTCCACGGGAAGAACTCCGAACCCACGAAAACCCAATCCTGAGAAATTTTATTACCGGCAACACAGGAGATATTTTATGAAACGCTTTTCTGACGAATTAATGATCGGAATGGGCATGACGCTGGCCACTCTCATCCTCATTGTCGGGGTACTCTATCTGAGTAATTCCAATTTCTTAAAAAAGGGGCTGTCGGTAAAGCTGCTGGTGCACCAGGCCGGCGCCCTGACCAAAGGGGACGATGTCATGTACAAGGGCGTCCAGATCGGTTCGGTGAAGGATATTAGCATTGAGGGTGGGCATGTGGTCATTCATTTGAAATTAGAGCGCCTCAGAAGGATTCCCAAAGACTCAAAATTCATCATTAAACAAAAGAATATTTTGGGAGAAATGATGATTGACATTGAGCCGGGTCTGTCCAAATCATTCCTTCCCGATGGGGCTTTGGTGGCAGGGGAATACCACAGCGGGCTGACCAAACTCTCCCGCAAGGCCGATCTGTTGTCAGGCGAGGCGCTAAATGTGCTGAAGGAAACCCACCAACTTTTAGACCGCGACAATCGCGAGGGATTGGCCGCAGGCATTGTGCATTTGAACCATTCGGTCAGGACATTGGATACCCTTCTAACCGCCAACAAAAGGCGCATTGACATCATTATTCAGAATTTGCAATCGGGGAGTCGGCAACTAAAGGGACTTCAGGACACCAGTAAACAGTCCCTGGCGCAGGTCATTCAAAATTTGGAGAAAAACACCGAGGCGCTATCCGTCTTGCTCGGGCATTCGAGGAGAGCGGCTCAATCTCTGGACAGTATTTTGGTCTCTATTCACCAAGGCAAGGGCACTCTGGGGAAATTGGTTCGAGACGATTCGCTGTACATTCACATGAACCGGACCTTTCAAAATCTGGATTGGATTTTGAGTGAAGTCAAGAAAAATCCCGACAAATTTCTTAACGTAAAGGTCAAGCTGTTTTAGGGAAAACGGGAGCCCCAGTTCACGTGTGGCGACCACCATTTCACAATCCCTTTTGCAAATCGACCGGCTGTGTTTTTCCCACCTGACCCACAAATTGTCGCACACATTCGACAAATTCTGCGCTATGGGTACGCTCGTGGATTTCGAGATCGCAGTGGGTGCACCGGCCCAGCAGAGACACAATTCGGGTAATGTCCTCGTGTCTGTGAAAGGTGTCTTTGGAGGCGCTGACAACAAGCGCGGGAGTCGCAATGGGGTGCAACCGATCCCATATCTGGTATTTTGAAATGGCCAAAATCGTATTTCTTAATTTGTGCGGATCGGCGGCATCCAGAGCCCGAGAGGAAATGCGGTACATTTCGTAATCTTCCTGGGTGTTCATTCGAATATTTTTTAAATACCATTTGGCCACGGGCCGAATCACCCGAAACAGCGGTGCGGCAAATCGAATCACGGGAAGACTCCACCTGGGATAATCGAAAACAGCGTTCGGCTCCAACAAAACAAGGCAAAAGGGCTCGGCTCTCAAAAATCGGTACTGATCCAGCAGGGCTGTGGCCCCCAGCGAAGCGCCGAATAAAATGTACTGCCGGTGTTTTAGGCCCATCTGGGAAATGATTTCCACAACATCCGATCCGATGGCGGCAACATCGTATGAAGCTCCTTTCGGAACCACGGAAGAGGATTTTTCTCGCGTCTCCACATAGTGCACCACAAAATCACGGGTAAGCTCAATCAGGATCTTTCTAAACGTGAGCATGACCGAAACCAATCCGGGTACCATGACTACTGGAAAGGGGTGGTGCTCCGACGCGGGATAAAATGAAACCACTCGCAAAGACACGCCGTTGGAAAGAACCGCTCGGTGCGGGCGGACATTTGTACCCGGCGCACAAAACTCCGACCAATCTCTTTGCGATTTTTTCTGATCCGCCAATTTGCTCATTTGACCGTACCTAAAATTCAGAATTGTTTTTACAAAAGAAGCATGTCAACCAAAGGCAAAGAAGGGTCTGAAAATCGGTCGACCCATTCCTGAGATTTGGAAAAAAGGATGATTTCCGAAACAACCGACTGCGACGGAAACGGACGCACCGCCACCCCAAGGGGGTCCTTCTCCGGAAATCCAAAGATCAGCAGATGATAGCGTTTCTGCCGGTATTCCCGAAAAATTTTCAAGAGCAGTGCCTGCAAGATGTCAGGATTTCGGTCCCGGACGGCGTAATCGGTAATGGTCACTTCCCGAAAAGGTTCGCCGTTTGCCGGTAATTTGGGGTAATGGAAAAAGGGCGCCGAAAAATGAATGAGCGCTCTTTTCCACGCAAATTGCCGTCCGTACGAAAGGACGCGATTTTTCTTCACCGGAGCCATATCCCAGGCACAACAAACCCCCACAATCTCCCCGTGGGCTTCCGCAACATAATAATTGTCGATTGAAAAATCGGGCCAGATTTTAAGATTTTCCAAAATAGATTCCGGGGTGACCACAGGGCCAAACAGGCGGGTTTTGTACTCATTTCCGAGCAATCGGGCAATGGCTCCGATGTCCTCCATTCGGGCATGCCGCACGGTGTATTTCGATTTTCGACAAAAACTCCGTGCCAAAATGATATTTTTCACCCGCCACCGGCCGATTATTCTGGAATGAGGCATATTGGGGTAGCGAGGGTGAAATCGATTGAGCAGCCGTTTTGCGTTCTCGTTTCCGCTCAGGATGACGGCGTAGCCGAACCGAATATTCTCCGGCAAATCTTTTAGAAAAAAGTCGGAGAGGCGATAAAAAAATCCCTTCCTTCGGGCGAACGGCGCGACAACCAAATTCCCAAAATAGAGCACCGTTTGCGGCGTACCTTTGACAAACAATTCCTTTTCCAACATCATAGCAAACCCGCCAAGGCGATCGCGCACGAAAAAACCGGCACAGCGGAATTTTTTAGATCGGATTCGCGGCAGGAAAAAAATATCGGGACGCCTGTCGAAGACAATCTTCAAGCCGCCGGCTTCAATAGGAGAACGCTCGACGATGGACAGCATTTGTTCATTCCATTTTTCGTCGATCTCCTGCACCCTGTACATGCTTTTCTTCTGCGTCATTTTTGTGTCACCTCATCCCAAAATACGCATGGGAACCAGGCTGTAAAAGGGGTACCGGTCGGAGACTTCTAATTGAGCCCCCAAAGATTGGTCAATCCTAAGCGTGTCAGCCAAATCTCCCGGAATGGCATACGCAAAATGAATGTACCGAAGCAAGGCTCTGCCCGGTTTTGCCGCCCGTTGGCCGATCGTTTGCAAAAGGTCAATATACTCCTCCTGCGACAGCCAATCTCCTACATTCGAAAGCGCAAACTTATTGTACCGGCCTTCGGGGCTTTTTTTGATTCGGGACGTAATGGACTCATTGTAAAAGGCAAGCCGGTTTGCCCTTTTTCTCAAAAGCCGATTTCCCTCTTCTTTCAGATAGTCAGGCAGGGCTTCGTCAAACAAAATCCGATTAAAAAATGTGAATTGAAAAAAATAATTTTCTCTTGCAAGGGTGGCCGTGCAAAAATTTCGGAATCGATTGAAAAAAAATGACGCCATGTCGCTTTCATTGCTGTGACGCAAGGCTGCCGTGTCCATACCGCGATTTTTGTAGATTTTCGGGTGAAATGCGACGGAAAAGATCCATTTTAATTTTCTGTAATGAATGTTCCGGTCAAAGTACTGCCTCTGCGCCGCAACATCGTCAAATTCAAAAAGCCTCGTGATTTTTCTC
>CAZOHG010000068.1:0-5727 GCA_964579725.1 uncultured Deferribacteres bacterium | reverse complement strand
TTTCAGTCTGGCCAGCCGTATCTGGGGCAGAGAAATATCGACCGCGTCAATCTGGACATCGGAGGTCGCGAGAAGATTCAACGGGACTTCACCCGCGCTGGCAAGGCAAATCAGGCGGTCGCCCGGCTCAAGTTCCAGGGCTTTTCTTTCCGTCCGAGCATCGTCCTGCGACATTCCGAAATTGTACAGGAATTTTTTCTTCATTTTTCCACCTTAAAGCTAATCACGCCTCCCATTTGATTAAAAAATCCATGTTTTTGGGCCAAATTTCTAACCGGAATTTCGGGCAGTTTTTTTTCGGACCGAATGACTTTTTCAAAATTTGCCGTGTTCAATTTAGACCCCTCCGAATAGCTTTTTTTAAACCCCAATCGCCTTGCAAAAGAATCGGTAAAATCACAATATCCCCGAAAAGTGCAGTGAGAATTGCTGTAATCGAAAGAATTCCGAAATAACGCACGGGAAGCGCTTCGGCAAATAGAAAGACGGAAAATCCCAATACGTAAATTAGGGAGGTGGTCACAATTCCGGTACCCGATTTTTCAAAAGCCAGGGAAACGTCGGCAGTTTTGCGGTACCAGTATAGAAAATGGATGGTATCGTCCACGATAATCCCCATGACCATGCAGCCAATCGGCATGGTAACCATATCCAACGGAATATGAGCCCAGCCCATGACTCCCAACAGGGCTACGATGGGAAAAAAATTGGGCAAAAGTGAGGCCAGAAAAAGCTTTGCATTTCGCAAATAAATCAGGATGATTAGAAATACAAACGTGAAGGCTAAAATCAAATTTTTCCGAAAGGATTTCGCCAGATGATCCGCTACGGAAACATACAAAGCAACAAATCCGGTTGGATCCGAAATGTCCCTCAGGGTTGAAAATCGCTTCTGTGTCAGATGATCGATCTGGCGAACCAGGGCCAGGCCTGCCCGGGTGGACATCATGGGCACAAAAAAGGTGACCCGCCCGGCACGACCATCCTGCGACACATATCCGAGCTTCTGCGCATTTATCCACGGCGGAATGGCCAAATAGCTCATCACCGCCCCCACCTCTGGAAGGGCGTAGACGTCCTCAATCCAAGCCATGAGTTTTCGGTCATCGACTCGATCTAACGGAACCACATATTCAATCGGCATATAGGGACTGACATGCTTTTCTACAAAAAAATAATCCTGAATGGCTCGATTTTCCCGCGGCAATAGGGAAAGCGGGTTGATTTCGGATCGAATCCGAAGCGCGCCGGGGAGCAGAAAAATCATCAGCACAATTCCCACGAAAAAAGATCGGGGCGTCCAAAATTTCTTTATCTTCAAATAGGTGTCTCGATAAGGCATTTCGGTCTGGCTCCGATTTTTTTCGGGATAAAAAAGGAGTACAGCCCAAAAGAAGCCGCCCAGTAAACCCGCGATTGCCAAAAGCCCGAAATCCCGCAACAGCGGGGCAGATTCCAGAAAAAAGGTTGCAAAACCGGCGCAGGTCGTTAGCACAGCCGTCACCGTTGGCCAGAAAACCCTTTTAATATTCCCGCCGTGATTGAGGATGTGAACGGAAACCGAGGTGCTGTAAAACAGGATGAGAATGGGCAAAACAGACATCATCAAATTAAACTGGATGTCCGCAAAATAGGCCGTCAGGAGAACAAAACCAACCCCTCCCAGCGAAATACCGAGCGTTTTCAAGATGATCTGGTACTGCCGCGTCAGCAAAAAAAGGAAGAAAAAAAGCAGGATTAAACCCACGAGCAAAAATCGCTTTACGGCATGCCTTGTCATCTCGTTAATGGCTTTGTGAATCACACCCGTGCCCGCAATGTGGTCATTCACACCGGTTTTGTCGAGGCAGTTTTCAACCTTCCGAATTAATTCGGGGCGGTTCGGATTTGCGTAATCGATGGGAAGATAGGTGAGAAAAAAGGATTGAACATTCGGCGTGGGTGAAATTTTGTAGCGAAGAAAAGGCGGCGGCCAGCGCATGACGGTTCGCACGTTTTCGATTTTGGAAATCCTCTCAATCAGGCTGTCAACCGTTTTCGAAAAGGATTCGGCGGGTTCTTTCGTAGAATTGACCACCGAAACAAGAATGAGCGCGTCGCTTTTGAACCGTTTCAGAAAGGTTCGGTACTGAGTGATTATTGCTGAATCTTTCGGCACCCAATTCTGAAGCGAATCGTCAAAAGTAAGTCTGGGTAAAATAAAACCCGTTGCCAATAGAAAGAGAATCAAAAGAACGGTACGAAAAATTTTGAACCCGAAGGACATTTTCAGCGCTCTTGATTTAGATTCCTGAAATTTAATTCATCGGGGATTTTGACTTGTTCAGATGGTGCGCTTACGAAATTCGGCTTCATACGCGAAATCGCACCCCTGACACTGGTAGTTTGTATATCGCTTGAATCTATTCCCAACCCAAAAAAGAGAGGAATCTTGTCGGAATCTCGAAAAAGAAGAAAAAATCAACGGCCTCGCTGCAGAACAAGGTTCCTGACAAAGCACAGTTTGAATAGAAGTCCATTAATCGGGCATTTTTTAGTAGTATAGAAAATAAATCCGAATTTGTCAAGTAAAATAATCCGACTTCTGCAAAAAAACCGACACACTCTCCATTTCCCCTTGCTTTTCAGCTTGAATTTTCCTTGATTCCAGGCTTTAAATTTCATAAATTATTGCACAAACGTGCAATAATTTTTGCATCTGTTTTGAAAACGGACACTCACGTCTTTTTCACTAAAATTGCCCTCGTTTCAGGGTGAAGATTGGGTTTTCCCAAAATTTTAGCCATCTTTTCCTTCATTTTGTGGAAAGTTCGTTTCAGGTCGGAAAAGCGCACGTCGTGCGAGTCGAGAGGCATTCGGGGAAAATTTAGGCGAAAGTTAGTCCAAGGTACAGCGAACATATTGGGAACTTAGGAATTTTAGAAAAGCCTGCGTCAGGCACGGATTGAATTAAAACGGAGGATTCAAATGAAGGTTGCCATTGTCACCAACGACGGAGAATTTGTCAGTCAGCATTTCGGGCGTTCTCGCTACTACGCCGTTTACACCATCGAGAACGGGCAAATTTTGGGCAAGGAACTGCGAGAACGGACGGTGGGCCATTTTGATCCCAATCGAAATCCCGCACAGGAATCGACGGAACAGCATCTGGATGCCCAGGGGCGCCATGGCTACGGCGGAGACGCACAAAATCGCCACATGGCCATGGCCGCGGCCATTTCGGACTGCGATGTGCTGATTGCCGGCGGAATGGGCTCGGGTGCCGTGGAAGCCTTCCGTTCCGCAGGACTCCAGGTGGTTTTGACCGACATCCCGGGTGTGGAAGTCGCCGTGACCGCCTTTGCCGAAGGAAAAATCAAAGATCTTACGGCCGAGCGTGCGGACTAATTCTAAAATCGGGAAAACGGTAAAATCAACGGCGGGCCAATTTTAGACGACGATCCGAAAAAGTGGTTGCTGGAATTTTGGCGTGAAGCGATTGCGGAACACGGCGTTTGTGCACGGTTGGCGAGGCACACCAGAGGTAAAAATCGGGAAATTTTGCAGCGAATTTCCGGTGAAAACAAAAACCAATCTTCAGTTCATTTTTAGGCATTTTTCAAATATTCTCCTAATATTTTCCGGTTTGGATTTTTGGCTACTCGCCGTCTGGGTGCGAGAAGAAGAATTCTTCACTCGTTTCGCTCGTTCAGCATGAGAGCCGTTCTCTCCTGAGGGCGCAAGGACAGGGCGGAAAATGTCCATTGAAAAAATCTCCTCCGCGCCCTTTGCACCCCGACGGTGAAATTGTTTTTACAATGTCTTTCCGATTCCGTACCCATTTTGTACGGCATCGATGATCTTCCCCACCTTGGTCGCATCGCCCAACTGGTACACCTCGAATGTGCCGTTTAGTTGGTTGTACAGGGAGTGGTCAGGCCGTCCGCCGAAAGCCGCTACAAAATAATCGGCCGGAATGGATTCCGTTCCGGCATGGTTGCCAAGGAGAACGGAATCTTTCCGAATTTCTTTCACGGGGGAATTTGTTTTGATCTGAACACCTTTCTCCCGCAATTCACGCAGCAGAAATTCACGGCTAATGGGTTCCATTCCAATGGCCACATCCGGAAGCATTTCCACAATGGTGACCTCATTGCCCAATTCGCGGAGGTGCAAAGCCGTTTCGCAGCCCACCAATCCGCCGCCTCCCACGACCACGCGGCTGTTTGAAATGTGCACGTCGTCCTTTAAAATATCGGTAAAGGTCAGCACGTGGTCCAAATCGAATCCCTTAATGGGCGGAAGCGAATAATCGGCTCCCTTGCTAATAATGACCACATCCGGCCGAAACGCCTCAACACCCTCCGCCGTAGCGGTTTTTTCAAAATAAATCGGGATGTTGAGTTTTTCTAACATGTATTCGTAGTATTCGATCAGCCAGTTGATTTTTTCCTTCCCGGGAGGAACACAGCCGAGTTTCAGGGCACCGCCAATGTACTTTTCCTTCTCCCAGATGGTGACGTCGTGGCCGCGTTTTCTCAGTGTGACGGCTGCCTCTAATCCAGCAGGACCGGCACCCACAATTAAAATCTTTTTCGGTTGAGCCGCCGGGGAAAGGATTTCATCCGACTCTAACCGTCCCACAGTGGGATTGACTCCGCAGCGAACAGCCGTACCTTCCTCGTGGCGAGCCTTAATGCACTCGTTGCAGCCGATGCACCGTTTGATCTCTTTTTCCCGACCTGCCTGGGCCTTCATCGGCCAATCGGGATCGGCAATGAGTGCGCGTCCCAACCCGATCAAATCGGCTTCCCCCTTTCGGAGGATTTCCTCCGCCCGCCAGGGATTCCGAATCATCCCGACTGCGATTACAGGCACCGAAACGCCGGCCTTTTTGAATTCAGTGGCCAAATAGCCGCGCCAGGCCTCCGGATACTGCATCGGCTCCAGGCGCTTTTCTTTGCTCCCAAAACCGACGTCAGCGTGTACGGCAGCGTAGCCCATTTCACCGAACAGTTTGGCCATCCGGGCGCCTTCTTCAATGGTCACGCCCCCGTCCACAAAATCGATGGCCCCAATTCGCGCCGTCACCGTGTAGTCAGCACCGCACAGGTCTTTAATGCGCTGAATAATAAGCTTGGCAAACCGCACGCGGTTTTCAAGAGACCCTCCGTATCGGTCGTTTCGTTTGTTGGTGAGGGGCGACATAAATTGATTGACCAGCAACCCGTGGGCGGCTTCAATTTCAACGCCGTCAAAGTGTGCTTTTTTCGCCCGAAGCGCGGCCCGGGCAAAAATGTCGGCCATTTCCTCAATTTCGGCTTCGGACATTTCTTTCGGAAGAACACCGTCTTTGCGAATGTTGACGGCCGAAGGCGCTACGGGCGTGCGGCCTTCCGAGAGAGACCGGTCGGAATAAAATCCGGGATGCGTGAGTTCCATGAAAGCCAGGCTGCCGTAACGGTGAATTTCGTAAGCCAGGCGACTCAATCCGGCAATGAAGGAATCTGTGTCAATTCTGGGTTGTGTGGCACCGTGGCGCGCTTCGGGAAATTGAATACACATGTTTTCTAATGTGACGACGGCTGCTCCTCCCTTGGCCCGGCGCTTGTAGTGGTCAATGAATTCGGAGGTGATTTCACCCGAAATGGCCGCCAAATTGGTTGAAATGGGCGGAAAAATAATGCGATTTTTCAAAAACAGGCTTCCCACCCGTATGCCTGAAAACAAATGCTCGTATGTCATTTT
>CAZOHG010000067.1:0-17284 GCA_964579725.1 uncultured Deferribacteres bacterium | reverse complement strand
ATAGCACGGCGCCCGCCCGCCTGTGGAAACACGATTCAAAAGAGTTAAATCACCGCTGACCGAATCGATGCGAAAAGCGGAAATCGAGCCGGTAGGGCGCCCGTGAAACGCGAGCACCTCATTCACCGCGTACAAATAACGTCGATTTGAGGTGATTTTCAAAAAAGAGGGATTGGGAATCCCTCCGGCCGTTTTTAAATAGTGGAGATTTCCTGTTTGTGCATTGAGCGCGTAGATTTCAATCCCCTCGGAGTCCGATTGGGTGTAGGTGCCCACATAAACTAATTGGTTTGATCGGTGTCCCATTTTTCCTCCGCAAGTCTGAAGGTTTAGTCCTAAAAAAACAAAAAGGCCAATCAAAATGATTTTTTGAAAAAAACTGGAACCAGCCGTCATCCCAAAATCCCTTCTGAAAAATCTTTTCACACCCGCTCAGTCAAATGAAAGACTGCCTTAATGTACAAAATAAATCGAGAGAAAAGAAAGGAAAAAATAGCTGGGTGTTCTTTAAAAGCAAAGACCAATTTCTTTACACCATTTTTCTTCCGTGCGAAAAGACATTTGGTTGCCAAGGAAAGCTGTTTTTCCCATTTGGGTTGAGTGTGAGATCAGTCGACACTTGAAGTCTTTTCGCCAACCCACCGTCAAAACAATTTTTCAATTTCCCCAAAATCTGTTTGGAATTTGAGAGAGTGTGATTTATATTATTTCACTCAATGGGGGCATTCCCGAAACAATTGTGACGACCTAATTTAAAGGAGAGTTCGATGTCCGTGAAGATTCAAACCGGCGTTCCATTTGTGGACAATCTGTTCCCGCTCATTCAATCCTTTTTGGAACAAGACACGTTGGATTTACTTGTTGACAATGAACGAATCCACGGCTACCGCTCCCCTGACAGTCGTGCCATTTGGATTCGCGATTACTCCGACATGTTTCGGGGATTTCGTTATTTTGAATCCGATTTGAAAAGTGTGGTGCAGCACTTTGCCGACACGCAAAAACACACCGGTCAGATTTTCGATTATGTGACCACATTTCCCGAAAAACTCCCCTGCGAACGGGAAAATTGGACAAAATATGTGCGGGTTCCGGTTGAAGCGGACGTCGAATTTCGCTTTGTGAAAGCGGCTTTTCTGGCCTGGCAGTCCACCGGTGACGACCTTTGGATGCAGACTCTTCTTCCCAAATTAGAGAAGGCGCTGCGGTATGTGGTGAGTCACCCGTGGCGGTGGGACGAAAAATCCCGGCTGGTTAAGCGGGCTTACACCATTGACACCTGGGATTTTGCATACACTGCCGGACGGCACCCGTGGCTTCAATTTCAAATTGACGATCGCACCTTTTGGGGCATCATGCACGGCGACAACAGCGGCTATTTTGAAGCCTTTCAACTTCTCTCAAACCTTTTTGCTTATTTCGGTCAACGTCAAAGGGCGCAAGAATGGATGGAACGCGCCGAGCATCTCAAAAAGCAAATGAACAAAATCTGCTGGAACGGGCGTTTTTACACGCACTTTGTCAAATTAACCCCGATCAAAATTCCGGGCGTTGACGAATCCAAGCAACTCAGTTTGAGCAATCCAATGGCGATTAATCGAGGGGTTGCGTCACACGCAATGGCGGTTTCTATTCTCCGGGAATATCTCCTGCGCAAGAAGGAACGTCAGGCTGTTTTCGAGTGGTTTTCGATTGATCCTCCGTTTCCTGACGGCATTTTCGGTGACGAAAAGTTGGTTCAAGGGGCCTACATTAACGGCGGCCTTTTTCCCTTGGTGGGTGGCGAACTGGCCAAGGCTGCCTTTGAACACGGATTTGAGTGGTATGGTGTGGACATTCTGCAACGCTATTACGATTTAATTGCTCAAACAGGGGAAACCTATTTGTGGTATTTCCCCGACGGCCGTCCGTCTACCGTAGACACCAGCACTAGCCCCGAAGCCATGCCCACCGACGGCTGGGGCTCCAGCGCCATGGCATACGCGCTCGTTGAGGGTCTTGCCGGTGTTTCCGACACAGGGCGTTTGTGGGACGCCCTCACACTTTCTCCTCGATGGCCTGCGGCGAAAATTTCACAGGCCGAGGTTGAGGTAGGTTACGACGTCTCAAACCGAGGCGTGCACTACACATACGATTTGGAGGAAAGAAGCCTTTCGATGAATATTCGCACCCCCGAAGCGCAAATTCTGGCTCGCGTTTTGTTGCCGGAGGGGCAAAACGCACAAGCGATTTTTGTCAACGGCCGGCCGGTAGAATTTTCGGAAGAAACGATCGAATCCAGCCGCTACGCGATTTTCCAATGGCAAAATCGCGGAGAAGGGAAGGTTCGGATTACGCTCTCATTGCCTCCGAAAGTGCTTGACTAATTTTTGAAAAATCCGTATTTTGAAGTCATTCGCCTGCCCGCAAACGAGTGAGCGGAGTTGGAAAAAGGTGTGTCCTGAGTTCAACTTCACCTCTTTGTGCGTCGGTGGTTCTTTGGTAAGTGTGTAGAAAACGAAGACCTAATCGGAGAAATTCAATGAAAACATTCCGCTTGATTTCCTTCGTCATTTTGCCGATTTTATTGGCTTGTTCCCACAAAACTATTCAACAGCCCGCAATTTTCGTTTCGCCTCAGGGGCGGGACACCTGGTCCGGACGTTTAGCCGTTCCCAATAAATCCCGGAGTGACGGACCCTTTCGGTCGCTTGAGCGCGCCCGGAAGGCGGTGCGTGCGCTTAAATCGTCTGGAAAGTGGCCTTCCTCGGGTGTGACGGTTTATTTGCGACAAGGCACTTATTCGATTTCCAAATCGCTGCGTTTAGAGAAAAGAGATTCCGGTGTTCCGGGCGCTCCCGTTGTTTGGAAAGCGTACCCGCACGAAAAAGTGCTTTTTTCCGGGGGAAAGAAACTGACGGGATTTCACAAAGTGTCCGATTCCTGGGCGCTAACTCATTTACAACCGCAGGTCCGGGACAACGTGTTTGAAGTGGATTTAAAAAAGGCGGGAATTGATTCCGTACCGCCCCGTGTACACCGCGGGAATACCTTTCGCCCCAACAAACCGTTGGAAATGGAGCTCTTTTTTAACGGAAAGGCCATGACCCTGGCTCGTTACCCCAATTCGGGCTGGTTGAAAATCAGCTCCGTTCCCCAATTCGGGAAATTGGTGTACGCCGGAAATGCGAGGCAGAAACGGTTCGGCATTCCAACGGGGCGCCATTACGGTCGGTTTCAAATTTCGAACGCTCGCGTACGTCGGTGGCAGCCCGACGAAAGGGTTTGGATGCACGGGTATTTTACGTGGGATTGGGCAGACACCTACGAAAAGGCAGCCAAAATCGACCCCCGAAATTTGCTCGTTTACCCGGCACCGCCCTACAATCGCTACGGCTACACCAAAGGACAGAGATTTTATTTTTACAATATTCTTGCGGAGTTGGACAGTGCCGGCGAATATTACATCGACCCAAAGCGCGACAGGCTGTATTTTTATCCCCCTTCCGATTTAGGCAGCGGGCAAGCCGTTCTCTCCGTTTTGGATTCTCCCTTTATTGTTATTCGAAACGCGCAACACCTGCAGTTTGAGGGCATCCGATTTGCCTATTCGCGAACGGAAGCCATTGACGCCAAAAACAGCTCCGAAATTCGGATTGCCGGGTGCTCCTTTCGAAATGTAGGCGATCCTGCGGTCAATTTGAATGGCGGCGTCAAAAATCGCGTGGTTTCCTGCAATTTTTGCGATCTGGCGGGTGCGGGGGTTTATTTGTTCAGCGGAAATCGTCAAACCCTCTCTCCCGGGAAAAGTGTGGTGACCAACAGCTTGTTTTGTCGATTTGGACGCGTGTACCGAACCTACGCCCCGGCCATTTATTTGTTCGGCGTTGGCGACACCCTTTCCCACAATCTCTTGCACGACGCCCCCCACATGGCTATTCTTTTTCAAGGAAACGAACACCGAATCGAATACAACAATGTGTACGATATTGCCAAAGAAACGGGCGACGTGGGGGCGATTTACATTGGCCGCGATTGGACGTGGCGGGGGAATATGGTACGGTACAATTTTATTCACGATCTGCACGGCCCCGGACTCTATGGCGTGCGCGGCGTGTATTTTGACGATTTTACCAGCGGCAACACAATTTATGGGAATATTTTTTACCGAGCAGGCAAAGCCGCATTCATTGGCGGCGGCCGCGACAATCGCATCGAGAATAATGTGTTTGTGGCCTGTTTTCCCTCTGTTCACGTGGACGCCCGTGGAACAAGCTGGGCGCACAATTATTTTACCCCGGGAACCTCCGACTACGTCAGTACCCTTTTCGATCGTTTGCAGGCGGTGCACTACGATCAACCGCCTTACAGCCGTAGATACCCCGAATTACTCCACTATCTGGCTGACCAGCCCGACGTACCCAAAAATAATGTCGTGGTGCGCAATGTCTCTTTCGGCGGGCGCTTTTTGGATTTGTGGGACGGCCTCGATCTATCTGTTGTGAAAGTGAAAAACAATTTTATTGCCGATTCGGTTTTGCTGCAGTGGAGTCAACACACCGACCAGACGACGAAATTTGTCCGTTACTCAATTGACGATTCAACCATTCGACAAAAAATGGCGGGTAATGTCTTCGGAAAAGGAAATCCCGGCATTTACGGGTTTAAAACCGGGAAAATTCATATCGATCGCACATCCAAAATTTGGACGATTGGATTTAAGCCCATTCCCGTCGATAAAATAGGATTGTACAAAGACCGTTACAGGCGAGAATTAGCAGAGGTCAAGTAGCCGTTTGGAACAGCCTTTTGAACGTCGCATAAAAAAATGAATGAAGTGGATCTTCCGACCCTTTCGATTAGATGAATCGGCGTTCCTTACAAATGTCGATTTTAGCCGATTCACTTTTCTGTTGTTTTTGCTCAGAAAATCCTTATTTTTTTATAAACAACGGAAATAGGCGTTTTCCTCGAAATGTCTTAATCAAGGAAAAGGCTTCCGGCATTGTGCCCTTTGGGGGATTCGAAGAGGCGGAAGGGACTGCCGCTTTTTCGCAGGCGAGTTTCTCCAACAAGGGTAAAAAATGTGAAAGGAAAAAAAGCCTACGCCTGAAGTCTGTTCAAATAGCATTTTAAAGATATTAGAGAAAATAGAAGAAGGAGAATTGAAAATGAAACGATTGCTTTTGGCCGCGGTGATTTTCGCTTTTGGCGTCGGAAGTGCCTTTTCAACCGAATACAATCCAGTGGCCAATCCCAAAGCCGTTGTTCGAGTGGGGCAGGCCCGTTTTACCATTCTGACGCCGCGAGTCATTCGCTTGGAATGGCAAAAAAAGGCTCAGTTTGAAGATCACGCCACGCTGGTTTTTGTGAATCGGAATCTGCCGGTGCCGAATTTCAAAAAGCGGATTCGGAACGGTTGGCTGGAAATTTCAACGCGCGCGCTCCAATTGCGTTACAAGGTGAGAAGCGGAAAATTCCGGGCGGACAATCTTTCCATTGCTTTCACGGTTGACGGAGCCCAAAAAATCTGGCACCCGGGGATGAAAAACACAGGCAATTTGGGGGGAACCACGCGCACGCTGGATGGGTACAACGGGGACGTGCGCATGCGGACGGGGAAGAAAATCGATCTCGGACAGGGGTTAATCTCCCGCGACGGTTGGGTGCTTATTGACGACTCCTCGCGGCCCATTTTTGACCATTCCGATTGGCCCTGGGTGCAAGCGCGGCCACACCCGGACGGCCAAGACTGGTACTTTTTCGGGTACGGTTTGAAGTACAAACAGGCGCTGGCCGATTTTGTTCAGATTGCCGGGCGCATTCCCATTCCCCCGCGATTTGCCTTCGGTATTTGGTGGTCCCGCTATTGGGAATACACTGATTCGGAACTGCGGGAGTTGGTCGGCCAATTTCAAAACCACAAAGTGCCGCTTGATGTGCTTGTGGTGGACATTGATTGGCACATTCGGTTTTTACCTCAGTGGTACAAAAACGGAAAACTTCAACGCGACCAAGCCGGACAGAGTTACGGCTGGACGGGCTACACCTGGAGCAAAAGCTATTTTCCCGACCCGAAAGATTTCCTCGACTGGACGGAACGCGAAAGTCTTAAAGTGTGCCTCAATCTTCACCCGGCTGCGGGCATTCAGCCGCACGAGGCTGTGTACCCTCAAATGGCGCGTGCCATGGGTATCGACCCCAAAACTAAAAAATACGTCCCTTTCGACATCGTCAATAAAAAATTTGCCCGCAATTACATGAATTTGGTCATTCACCCCCTTGAAAAAATGGGTGTGGATTTCTGGTGGCTCGATTGGCAGCAGTGGAGCACGACCCAAATTCCGGGGGTCAATCCCACATTCTACTTAAATTATGTCTTTTTCAGTGACATGGAGCGGGAACATCGAAACCGCCCCCTGATTTTTCACCGGTACGGGGGGCTGGGCAATCATCGGTACCAGATCGGGTTTTCAGGCGACACGTGGATTACCTGGCGTTCCCTGGATTTTCAGCCCTATTTTACCATTACCGCCAGCAACGTAGGTTTTGGGTACTGGAGCCACGACATTGGCGGGCACACGCACGGGAAAAGTGAGCCGGAAATGTTTACCCGGTGGATTCAATGGGGGGCGCTGAGCCCGATTTTTCGCACCCACTGTACCAAAAGTCCCCAAATTGAACGCAGAATCTGGGGATACCCCTTTCCCTATTACAAAGCCATGCGACGCGCCATGTTGTTGCGCCACAGTCTGATTCCGTACATTTACACGGCGGCACGCGAGGCGTACGAAACGGGTGTTTCGCTTTGCCGTCCGCTCTACTATGAGTACCCCCGCCGCCAGGAGGCCTACCGGTTCAAAAATGAGTATTTTTACGGGGACAATTTACTGGTTGAACCGGTTACCCGCCCTCTGGGAAAAGACAGCCTTTTCGTGGAACAATCGCTTTGGCTGCCGCCCGGTCAGTGGATCGAATGGGAAAGCGGCACCTTGTTGAGGGGGGATCGTGTCATTCACCGCCCCTTTGCACTGAACGAAATCCCGATCTACGTGAAGGCCGGTGCCATTGTGCCGCAGGAGAATCCCTTGAATTTTGCACAAAACCCGCAGGTAGACCCCTTGATTTTAACCATTTTCCCCGGAGATTCGGGCTCGTTTCAGCTTTACGAGGACGAGGGTAATACGGACGCCTACAAAACGGGCGCTTTTGCTAAAACACGCATTTCGTTTCGCCGGGAAAAGCCGGGAACCCTTGAGGTCACCATTGATCCGCCGAAAGGCAAATACCCTGGCATGTTGACGGAAAGAGCCTACGAAATTCGACTACCGTTGACATTGCCGCCTGTTTCGGTTCGGGTGAATGGGAAGGTGCTGCCTCACACGCGTTATTTGAGCCGAAATGCATGGTGTTACAACGGGAACAATCTGGAAACACAGCTTTTAACACCCGAGCTAAAGATCGACCAGCCTGTGCACATTCAGGTAATTGTTCCCGAATTTGCCGAGGCTCGACTGTCGGGCATGAAGGGGAAAATGGCTCACCTCCTGACATTTGCCAAATTTTTAGCCCGTCACCGATGGGATCGGTCGAAATATTCCAATCGACTGGTTGTTCGTACGGCTCAAACCGGTTTGGTTTTGTCTCAAAAGCCTCAAAAAGCCGCAGCCGAAATCAACCGGTTTCCTGCCTCCTGGCAAAAGGTTTTGTCGATGATTCGGTCGGCCGCTTCACAGGACACGGCCTTTGTGCCGTACCTCCAATGGTTGAGCAACTGAACGGGAAACGGCTCTGAGTGTTTAGGCAAGCGAAAATGACGTAGAGTGGAAGACCTATTGGGAAGGAAGGCAGCATGGACATCTTAGGCTTTACGGACTGGATGGTAGTCGGCCTCTATTTTGTGTTGATTTTAGGGATCGCCTGGTGGGTGATTCACCAAAAACAGGACTCCTCGGCTGAGTATTTTTTGGCAGGGCGCCATGTGGGGTGGTTTGTGATCGGCGCGTCGATTTTTGCCTCAAATATTGGCTCAGAACACGTGGTCGGCCTGGCGGGAACGGCTGCTGAATCGGGTGTGGTCATGGGACTCTACGAGTTGCACTCCTGGTTGGTGCTTTTGCTCGGCTGGGTTTTTGTGCCCTTTTACATGCGCAGCCGCGTGTTCACCATGCCCGAATTTTTGGAAAAGCGCTATTCCCCTGCCGCGCGCTGGTTTTTGTCGATCATCTCACTGGTGGGTTACGTGTTGACCAAAGTTTCCGTCACCGTGTATGCCGGAGCGGTGGTGTTCCAAACACTAATGGGCATCGATTTTTGGACAGGAGCGCTGATCGTGGTTCTTTTAACCGGAATTTACACCATTCTCGGCGGTCTTCGGGCAGTGGTGTACACGGAAGCGCTGCAAGCCTTTGTGTTGATTTTGGGTTCTGTCACCGTTACGCTAATCGGACTGAACAAGATTGGCGGGTGGGGCAATTTGGTTCATTTGGTGGGCAGCAGTCATCTCAATCTATTTCTGCCCGCCAGCGATCCCAATTTCCCCTGGACGGGTATGGTGTTCGCGCCGCCCATTGTGGGGCTCTGGTATTGGTGCACTGACCAATACATTGTCCAGAGAACCTTGGCCGCCTTTAACGAAACTCAGGCACGCCGCGGGACCATTTTTGCTTCCTATTTGAAATTGCTTCCCTTCTTTATTTTTATTATTCCCGGGCTGATTGCTTACGCTCTGGCCAAAACGGGTCAATTGAATCTCCCCCAATCAGACATGGCCTTCCCCGAATTGGTGCGAACGCTTCTCCCTGTGGGAATTCGGGGATTGGTGGCAGGAGGACTTTTGGCGGCCCTGATGAGTTCCCTGGCAGCGGTTTTTAATTCCTGCTCCACGCTTTTCACTATGGATATTTACAAGAAAATTCGGCCTCACGCTTCGGAGAAGAAGTTGGTGGTCATCGGCCGAATTGCCACTGCTGCGGTGGTTTTGGCGGGCATTGCGTGGATTCCTCTCATGCGACACATTTCGGGGCAATTGTACCACTATTTACAGAGCGTACAATCCTATTTGGCTCCGCCCATTGCGGCCGTGTTCCTGTTGGGTGTTTTCTGGAAACGAATCAACGCCAAAGCGGCTGTGGTGACTCTGTTTGGGGGATTTGCCGTCGGCATGCTGCGGCTTTTTGCTGAATTAATCAAACACCATCTCAGCGGGATTTTGTTCACTTTTGCGGACATGAATTTCCTGCATTTTTGTATTTTTCTGTTTTTAGCGGCAATTGCCACCCTGGTTGTGGTCAGTTTGCTGTCCGACCCGCCTTCCTTTGCCCAGATCAAGGGATTAACCTACGGTACAACGGTGGCTGAAGACCGCGCCGCTTCTCGGGCAAGCTGGAACACGCTGGACGCCATTTTGTCTTTTGTGGTGCTTTTGGTTATTGTGGCAGTGCTTGTCTATTTCTCTCCGCTTTTTGTAGGGTAGGGGCAATGTTCAAAAAAATCGGGGGGATTCCGTTCTTTTTTTGTCTGTACAGTCAAGTGTCCCCTTGGGCGAGAGGTGCGAGAAAAAGGGGGTGATTTTGAATAAACGGATCCCGAGCCAAGCTCGCTCCCATAAAAATTGGCCATTTATCTCAGAAAGAAATGAAGAGCTGTCAGAATTCACTGCTTGATACGGAACCTCGAAAGGGCACATTTTAGTGGTCGGGGGCAGTGTCCCTGAGGAAAAAGGCTGTACTCGGGAATTTTAGTTTTTTTTTACTTGTGCCAGCCCATTTGTTTTCGCTGCCAGTCGCGCAATGCACGCCAGCCAATTAGCTTTACGTTGTGCGCTTCAATGAATTTAAGCATCCGGGGGTCGGTAAAAATGCGCGCGTCTTCTGTTCGTCTGTCCCAAGAGGTGGTAATGGCCTTCATTTCTTTGGTGGGAGCACCGCAGTGAATAATAATTTCCGTCACGCCGGGTTTCAGATTGCGAATGGCGTTTTTGTAGTAAGCAAATCGTTTGGTTACGGGAACGTTGTAGGAGCCGGTGTCCAGATAATCCAAAATAGCGAACCCCTGATCTCGGTAATGTTGAACAAGGGCGCGATAGGCCTTTAATTTTTTCGGTGCTTTGTCCAATTCGGGCGAATGCATGGGCAAGCGGAAAGGCAATCCGAATTCTCGAGCGAGTTTCATGGTGGCCTTCAGAATGTCTATTCGGCCGGCCTCCAGCCCGTAGTGTGCACCCATGTGGGAATCAATGTGGGTGACATCGACCCCAAAGGCAAGAGCACGCTCAATCTGTGCTCGCGTTTCTCGAACTATCTCTTGTAATTTGTCGTGTTGTTCAACCTGAAGTGTGCTGTGCCAAAAAAATCCCTGGGGGTCTAACAAAGAAGGAATAAGGGATTTTCCAGACACGCCCGGCCACCGGTAAAATTCCCATTCGGACGTCAACGTAAGATGTACGCCGGCATCTACACCCGGGTGGGTCTGGCAATAATGTGCCGCTTCTGGAAACCAGGGGCAGGGCACCATGATTGTAGTTGAGGTGACAATGCCTTTTTCAAGGGCATCGATTGTAGCCATGTTTTCCGTGTGGCACATGCCAAAATCATCGGCATTGACGATAAGAAGTCGGGCATCTGCGGGGTACCCCATTTGTTGGGCCAATGTGGTTTGGGAAAAGCCCGAAGCCGGGAAAAGAAAGCGAACAAAAATGATGGCACCCAAAAGCCAGCTCACTCGATTCATTGGAATGTCCTTGCAATTTCAGATGAAAATGGTCGCTTGTGGTGTGAACGAATCGTTCGTTCCTTTACTCAGTCCCCCATTTGGCACTTTATTAAAAAGTAAGAATTTTAGCGGCAAAAGACAAGTTGTTTTCCCAAATTGTGCTTGATTTTTTCACTTATTTTCTTTAGACTTAGAAAAATGAAATTACAGTACCGGAAATACGGGGAAACAGGCCCCGCCGTAGTCATTCTCCACGGTTTCTTGGGGTCGTCGGACAATTGGCACGGCGTGGCCAAAGCCCTTTCATTCGATTGCACGGTGTACACCCTCGACCAGCGCAATCACGGTCGTTCTCCGCACAGTGCCCATTTCACGTACCCAGACATGGTGGCGGATCTCATTGAATTTTTGGATGATGTTGGATTGAAATCCGTAGTTCTGCTCGGCCATTCCATGGGCGGAAAAACCGCCATGTTTGCCGCCACTTCTCACCCGGAACGCATTTGGAAATTGATCGTTGCCGATATGGGCGTGAAGCGCTACAGTGAAAATCCCGCCGAAATTTTGGATGTCCTGCGTCAATTGCCGGTGGAAAAACAGGCGACCCGTCGAGAGGCGGATGCCCTTCTTGCCCAGAAAATCTCCGATTTGGCTGTTCGTCAACTTTTGCTTAAAAACCTTGCTCGGAAGCGCGACGGCCGCTTTTTTTGGCGAATCCCTCTGCAAACGCTTCGAGCCGTTTCCCAGAATATTCTGATTGCCTTGCCCGATGACGCACGGTTTGAGGGGCCCGTCCTTTTTATTCGCGGAGAAAAATCGCCCTACATTCGGGACGAAGATGTGCCAGAAATTCGGCAGCGTTTTCCGAAAATGTCGCTCAAAACGATTCCCAATGCTGGCCATTGGCTGCACGTCGAGGCCTTTGACGCGTTTGTACAGGCAGTGCACCGGTTTATTTTTGAAAATTAGCCTGTTCAAGAAAAGGAGATTGCCCGATGAAAATTTCGTTGCCCTGGGGGACTGAACAATTGGACGTAACTCTTCCCGATTCCTGGTCGGTAATTTTCCCCGAAAGAACAGGGGGCATGCCCTCCGTACCGCCAGACCCAGTGAACGAAGTGGAAAAAGCCCTTCGCCACCCCATTGCTTCTCAGCCCATTTCGGCGCAAAATCTTGCCGGCAAAAAAGTGCTTGTGGTTGTGGACGACAACACACGGCCAACCCCCGCGTCTTTCTTCCTAAAATTGGTGTTGGATGAGCTTGAGGCGGCAGGAGCGGTTCTCAAACAGGGTCTCCTTTTACCGGGTTTGGGTATTCACACGTCAATGACCGAAGCGGAAATGTTAGAAAAAGTAGGGCGTCACAATTTGGAGCGCATTCCGTGGGAAAATCATGACGCTTTTAGTCAAGCGCAAAATGACTATTTCGGAACAACCGTTAGGGGAACACCGATTTACCTGAATCGGCATGTAAAAGAAGCCGATTTTATTGTGACGATTGGCATGGTGGAGCCCCATTTGTGGGCCGGTTTTGGCGGGGGCTTGAAAAACATTTTGCCCGGACTGGCTTCCGCCGAGACGATTGGCATTCACCACGCGATTATTGCCGAACCGCCGTACAAATTTAACCGGGTTGGGTTGCCACCGGAGGAAAACGATTTTCGCCTCGATTTAGAAGAAGTCGGGAAAATGATTGACGCCCCGATTTTTTGTCTGAATGTTGTCTTGAATCACGAGAAAAAGATTCTCAGGGCATTTGCGGGTGACCCCATTGCCTGTCACCGGAAAGCCGTTCGATTTAACAATGAGATTTCCGGCTTGGCTCTTGAGCGTCAGGTAGATGGAATTCTTACAAATTCCTACCCAATGGAAATCAATTTTAAGCAAAGTATGAAAGCCGTGGGGAATGCACTCCCAGCCGTTAAGCCGGGCGGCGTCGTCATGGCTTTTTTGCGCGCGGAGCGTGGCCTGGATGACATCCCCCTGCCGGAAAAATCCACCCCCCTCTGGCTGGTAAAACGAATTTTGCGCACACTTGGCCCTTCGCGGGTATTGGGATTTTTGGAGAAAGTACGAAAGGGGCAAAATGTGGAGGAAAAATTCCTCACCTATTACTCCATGCAACTGATTCGGCAGAATGAGCTTTATTTTTATGTGCCGACGCTTTCACGGGAAGAAGTCAAAAGGTTAGGCTTTTTTGAACAATTTCCCACGCCTCAGGCCGTCATTGCACGGGCGCGGAAAAAATTGGGCTCGAAAGCACAAGTGGCCGTCTTTTTAGAAGGCGGGGCTACCTATCCTATCGTGGGGGAATAGCCGGCTTTCCTTTCTATTAAAAAGAACTTCTTACGGAAAACAGTCGGGGAAAATCCTTTTGGGACAGACCCTCCAATCTCAAAAGAAAAGCAATTAGGCGGCATGCTCCTTTTTCGGAAATTGGCTCAACATGTATTCGGAAAGTGCCGTAATTGTGAGACTCGGATTAACACCCAAATTGGTTGGGACCATGGAACCGTCGATGACGTAGAGATTTTCGTAGCCAAAGACGCGCCCTTGAAAATCAATGACGCCTTCTTGCGGCGTTTTTCCCATGGAACAGCCTCCCAAAATGTGCGCTGTCGTGGCGACTCCAAAAAGCACCTCAGGTAGCATGGACATCGGTTCCCCTTGAATTTTCTCAGCCATTCGCCGGAAGGCGTCGTTGGCAACCGGCATGTACTTAGGAACTTTGGCATCGGTTTGCCATTCCGTGGTAAATCCCTTTCGACCCAGCAAAATCCAGCGGCGTTTGTACGAAAGGCGCAAGTAGTTGTTATTGGGTTGCATGACGAGCAAAATGGCCGCCTTTTTGGCAAAGCCGAAGGGCAAAAGGGAGCGCAGAAATCGAATGGGGTGACGGAAAATTGTGCCCAGCCACCACAATTGTCGAGGAATGCCCTTGCCTCCTTCCGTGAGCACTGTTTTTAAAATGCCCTGAGCGTCCTGCCCGGCCCCGTACCGAACGACTTCAATGTGCGTGTTTTCGTCCACATCAACCCCTGAATTAATGGCCACCCCTTTGGAACAGTCCAAATTCGGATCGTGTGTCAGGGCACCGCCCAGAGCCTCAGAATTGGTGCGCACGTAATCGCCCAATTTTTCGGAGAGATTGGGCAGCGATCCCTTGTCCTTTAGCTTCAAGAGAAGGCGAACTGTTCCCAGTACGCCGCCGGAAAAAATTACCCCTTTTGTGTGCCATTCCTTGCGGGGATGCCGCAGCCAGCCCGTAGGACGGCGCGTAATGACCCGGTACCCCTCAGCCTCAGGGAGGACGTCAATCACTTCGGTTTCCGGGAAAATTTCCACACCGAGTTGCTCGGCCAAGTACAGGTAGTTTTTGTCCAAAGTATTTTTAGCGTTGTACCGGCAGCCCACCATACACCCCCCGCAGTAAACGCACCCGCTCCGCCGCGGGCCCCTCCCGCCAAAATAGGGGTCGTCCACTTCTACCTCCGGTTCACCGAAAAAAATGCTCAACGGGTGCTTTTCAAAAGTATGGCCCATCCCCTTCTCTTCGGCAATTTCTTTCAATTTGTAGTCTGTTGGATTCATGGCCGCTTCCGGGGGAAGGGCAGCCCCTAACATTTTGTAGGCGAGACGGTAAAAGGGCATGAGCGTTTGCTTGGTTATTTCTCCCCACCGGGGGTCATCAAAAACCTTGTCCTTTGGGATAGGGAGTGTGTTGGCGTAGACCAGGCTTCCGCCGCCAACACCGGCCCCGTGCAGTACGAAGACATCTCGAAGAAGGGTCATGCATTGAATGCCGTACATGAACAGACGGGGCATCCAGTAGAATTTGTGCAACACCCAATTGGTTTTGGGAAAATCTTCCGGGCGCCAGCGTTTGCCTTTTTCCAAAACGGCTACTTTGTACCCCTTTTCAGCCAGACGAAGAGCGGAAACGCTTCCGCCGAAACCTGAACCCACAATAATGTAGTCGTACACGAGGCAGCCTCCTTTGGGGTTGGACGTTCAAAATCCATCTTACAGAAAAAAACGAAAAAAGTCAAGCTGAAAATGACGGAAGTCGCCAGAGGAGCAAAAATTGAGGTAGCTTTCATTTTCGATTTTGATTTTCAGGAAAAAATTCCTATATTAATCTAAAATAATGAGTTCCTTACTTTGCCGAAAAGTCGATTTTTACGTAAATGGGCTTGACACTCGTTGAAAGAGGGCAAAGTCGGTGAGGAAAATCCAAAAGGTGCCCGGCTTTTGAGTACGTTTCGGCAGCGGGAACCAAAGTGGAACCCTGCCGGAAAAGGTTCGTCCGTAAGAGGTGCCAGTGGAGTGAATTCGGGAAGAAAATCATGCAAATATTGAAGGGTTTGTCTGTTTCGGGGGGCGTGGCCATTGGAAAGGCGTTTGTGCTGGCGTCGGATTTTTGGGAAATCCCGGAGAAAAAACTGCGCCCCAATCAAGTGGAAGCCGAGGTACGCCGCTATTTGCAATCGCTGAAGGAAACCGCCCGTCACATCGAGCAGAACCGGTCCCAGGCAGAACGAGACCTGGGGAAAGTAACCAGCCAAATTTTCGAAGCCTACTCGGAAATCATAAATGACGTGTTTTTTACGGAGAAAATCCCGGAGCAAATTCGGCTCCAGCGCCGGAATGCGGAGACGGTTTTGCGCCGGGCGGTTTTGGAATACAGTTCGTCCATTCAAACAACGCAAAACGAATACCTAAAGGAGCGGTTGAGCGACATTTTTGCGGTTGAGCGCTGGATTTTGCGGTGGCTGGTTTCGCCGTCTAAAAAAATCCTGACGGAGCCCCCCGAAGACGCCGTGCTCATTGCCAGAGAGTTGTTCGTTCAAATGGTCATGAACATGGATCGAAGACGGTTTGTGGCTATTGTAACGGAGAAGGGTGGCCTGACAGGTCATGCCGCGATTTTGGCTCGCTCCTACAAAATTCCGGCCGTGGTTCAGGTACAGGGTATTTTGGAGGCGGTCGCGGACGGCACGCCGCTTGTGGTGGACGGGGACGCCGGAAAGGTGATTGTTGAACCGCAGCCGGAGCTGGTTCAAAAATATCGAATGAAATTGGCCGAACAGCGCGAGCATTGGGAGATTCTTCAAAGAAAGCGTTTTGAACCGGCCGTCACGCGGGACGGTCAGCGCATTAAAATTCTGGCCAATATTGGCTCCGAAGACGAAGCGCGCGAGGCGGTGGGGTACGGTGCAGAGGGAGTTGGCCTGTTTCGTACGGAATACCCCTTTTTAGAAGCCGGGAAATTCCTGGACGAGGAAGAACAGTACGAAATTTACCGCGAAGTGGTGGAAATTTTAGACGGCCGGGAAGTCACCATCCGTACGCTGGACGTGGGGGCGGACAAATTGCTTTTCCCGCAACAATCGCAAATGGAAGCCAATCCATTGTTGGGCTTGCGGTCGATTCGCTACTTCCTCACCCGCGATTTGGAAAGTCTAACCACCCAATTGCGCGCCATTTTTCGAGCCAGTGCCCACGGGAGAGTGAAAATTCTTTACCCGATGGTTACGACCGTGGAGGAACTTTTGGCCGTCGGACGGGCGTACACGCAGGTGCGCGCCCAATTGCTTCAAGAAAAGGTGGCAATTGACCGAAATCTGGAACGGGGGGTCATGGTGGAAATCCCGTCGGCAGCCCTTTTATCGGACCATTTTATTACCCAGTGCTCGTTTTTGAGCGTGGGGACCAATGATCTCATTCAATACACCCTGGCTGTTGACCGAAACAACGGTTCGGTAGCCGAGCTGTACCAGCCGCTGAATCCGGCCATTTTACGCCTGATTCACATGGCCGTTCAGGCGGCCAGGCGCCACGGAAAAGAAATTTCGGTTTGCGGTGAAATGGCCTCGGAAGTGCTTTACGTTCCTCTGCTCATTGGATTAGGCGTTACGGTTTTGAGCATGAATCCCGTTGCCATTCCTCTTGTCAAGGAAACGGTACGCACCATTTCGTTTCGGGAAAGCCAGAAACTTGCCGAAGAGGCTTTGAAATGCGGCACAGTGGACGAGGTTTTGGCCGTTTTAAACCGCCAGGCAAACCAATCGCCCTGACTTTGCGGGAACCGGTCAACGCACGAGGCTCTTCTAACCGGTAAAAAAACTTGAATATTTGGCTCTGTTGTGCTATTTTTAAGCCAAGAAGAACGGAAAATGACCCCGATTTTTTCACCCTAATTTTGTGCCGAAGAACAGTTTTTTGGAGGTTTCGATGTCTCTTTTAAAAATCCATCTCTACGGCGACCCTGTTTTGCGGGCGCAGGCAGAAGAAGTGGACGAAATAAACGACGAGATTCGCCAATTTGTTGAGGATCTCTTTGACACCATGTACGCCTCCGACGGCGTGGGGCTGGCCGCGCCGCAGGTGGGCGTCTCAAAACGTATTTTTGTTGTGGACGTGAGCGACGTGGAGGGAGAACCGGACGAACCGGCGGTTTTTATTAATCCGAAAATCCTGTGGCGTTCGGATTCAACCGGAATTTTTGAGGAGGGGTGCCTGAGCATTCCGGGCATTCGGGAAGATGTTAAACGGTCTCTCGAGATCGAAATTGAGGCGCTCAATCCCAAGGG
>CAZOHG010000066.1:0-17933 GCA_964579725.1 uncultured Deferribacteres bacterium | reverse complement strand
AAAATTCTTTTCTTTAAGGGTAAATTTCAAAGTGTTCTGCTTTTACAAAAAGGTTTTTTTCATTTCCATTGTGACGCATTTGTCCGAAGGTGAGCTACACAAACCGACAATCTGAAAGATTTGGAAAGCAAGATTCGAGTGCCAGAAAAAAGATTTTATCTCTGGCCCCAGCAGCAAGATTTTTTCTGGGACGGAAAATTTTGACGGGCGTAAATTCTCACCCCAATCGGTTAAAGGAACGCTAATGGCCGTTGTCGCACTGGTTTTGTTTTATTTGGTTTTCCCTGCGGTAATTGTTTACGGCTGCCAAAAAAACACAATTCTCGAGAAAATGGGGCCGGTCATTCTCTCGTACATTATTGGGTTCGCGATAGGAAATACCGGGCTTCTGCCCGGTGGAGCCGAAAAGGTTCAAAATCTTGTGGCCACGCTCACCATTCCCATTGCGCTTCCGTTGTTGCTTTTTTCAATGGACGTGCGCAAATGGACTCGTGTTGCCGGCAAAGCCATGTTGGCCATGATTTTGGCGATGATGGCTGTGGTGGCTGTTGTTTTTTTGGGATACACCTGGTACCACGGTAAAATTCACGATGCCTGGAAGGTAGGAGGGATGTTGGTGGGGGTGTACACAGGGGGGACACCCAATCTTGCAGCCATTAAAACCGCCTTGAATGTGGATGCCAACACCTACATTATTGTTCACACGTACGATACGATTTTGTCCACCGTGTACATTTTATTTTTCCTGACCATAGCCCAGCGGATTTTCCTGACCGTTTTGCCTCCCTTTCGATTTACCAATGGGAAAAACAAAACCAATGCCCGGTACGAAGAGGAGGATATTCATTCCTACCGGGGCTTTTTCCGCAAAAAAACAGCTTTTCCTTTGCTCAAAGCGCTGGGATTGGCGGTACTGATTTTTGCAATTGGCGGCGCCCTTAGTTTGCTTGTTCCCAAAAGTTTTTCCATGACAATGGCGATTTTAACAATCACCACGTTGGGCATTCTCTTTTCGTTTGTTCCGTCCGTGAAACGCATTGAAAAAACTTTCCAGCTCGGCATGTATTTTATCTTGATTTTCTGTCTTGACGTGGCGTCAATGGCCAACATTCAACGGTTGGCCGGCACATCGCACGATCTGTTTTTCTATGTTTTCCTGGCGATTTTTGGCTCTCTTTTGCTGCATGTCGTTGGCTCGGCCTTTTTCAAAATCGATGCCGACACGGTCATTATTACCTCCACAGCCATGATTTGTTCACCTCCATTTGTGCCGGTTGTTGCGGCCGGATTAAAAAACAAGGAGATCATTTTAACAGGTTTAACCACGGGAGTGATCGGCTACGCCGTGGGAAATTATCTGGGGATTTTTGTAGCCTATTTGCTTCGTTGAAAAGAAGGGGTTTGAAATGGATGAATTTGTTCGATTACCGAAAAAGGGGTTACCATCCGACGAAATTCTGCGTGAAATGGACACCTTCAGGGAACACGATGCCCGTTGGAAAGAGGGCAAAACCTGGAGCCTTGTGTACTATTTGAATGAAGCCCACACTGATTTTCTAAAGCAAGCGTATGGCAAATATTTTTCCGAAAACGCCCTAAATCCTTTGGCTTTCCAAAGCCTGAAACGGTTTGAAACGGAAGTGGTGCAGATGACGGCTTCCATGCTGCACGGAGACCGTGAGGTAGTGGGGACGATGACGGCCGGAGGAACGGAAAGCGTTATGTTGGCGGTCAAAGCTTACCGGGACAGAGCAAGGGCACGGCACAAAGGTTTGAAACAACCGGAAATGATTTTGCCGGAATCAGCCCATGTGGCGTTTATTAAAGCGGCGCACTATTTTGATGTAAAGCCCGTATTCGTACCGCTAACAAAAGATTTTACGGTCGATCCTGCCGAAATGGAAAAGCGAATCAATCCAAGGACAGCTCTTTTGGTGGTTTCGGCCCCCAATTACCCCTACGGCACCATCGACCCCGTGGCAGACGTCGGGCGAATTGCCCTGAAACACGGTCTTCCCCTTCACGTCGATGCCTGCCTTGGGGGATTTTTGCTGCCGTTTCTTGAAAAATCGGGGTACGCCGTTCCGCCTTTTGATTTTCGTGTGCCGGGGGTCACATCCATTTCGGCCGATGTGCACAAATACGGCTACGCCGCCAAGGGGGCTTCCGTAATTCTTTACAAAAACATGGACTATCTGAAGCACCAGTTCTTTGTGTACGCCGATTGGGCTGGGGGCGTTTTTGCCTCATCAGGACTTTTGGGAACCCGTCCGGGCGGTTCAATCGCCGCGGCTTGGGCGGCAATGAAAGTCATGGGCGAAGAAGGATACACAGAGCAAGCGCGAAAAGCCATGGACGTGACGGTGCGCATCAAAAAGGGGATTGAAAAAATTCCCGAATTGGACATTTTGGGGAATCCGCCCGCTACGGTACTGCGGTTTGTTTCGAATGACCGCGATGTGGACATTTACGCCGTGGGGGACGTCATGGAAAAATACGGCTGGCACATCGATCGTCAGCTAAAACCGGAGAGTTTGCACATCATGGTGACGCCTTCGCACGCGCGTGTGGCGGATTTTTATGTGCGAGATTTGGCTGAGGCCATTACCTATGTACGAAATCACCCCAACGCACGGTACGATGGCGGAGCGGCTTTGTACGGAATGATTGCTGCCATCCCGCTTCGGAAAATGGTGCACAAAAATGTGCTGAAAATGTTGGAAGATATGTACGGAAGCGAGAGCGTGATTCCCAATTTTGAAGAAGAACAAAAACCCGATTTGTCCACGCGATTGGGTACCTTGTATTTAAAACTGCGGCACGCCCTGAGAAAATATATTGGGAAGATGTAAATAAGTTCTGTGAGACATTTGCTGATCGTTATTAAACGTTTTTTGTGAGAAAATCAGGAGTTAGCACATGAAGCGATTGGCCGTTATTTCTCTTTGGATGGTTTCTTTTTTCCCGTGGCAACAGTCAGCAAAAGCTGCTTTGCCTGTTTATTGGCAGCAAGACGTGACGTACACCATTCGGGTCACCCTGAATACCCGGCACCATACGTTGCAGGGTCGGGAACGCCTTGTTTACCGAAATAATTCACCCGACACGCTGCGCTTTGTTTGGTTTCACACCTACCCAAATGCTTACAGGGATAATTCCACGGTTTTTGCCAGGGAAATGGCCAAACAAGGGAAATCGGATTTCTATTTTGCCAACAAAAATCAACGCGGGTACATGGACTGGAAACGTGTGACCGTAGACGGCCGTTCGGCCAAAACCGCCTACAAAAAAGGTGACCGAACGGAAACCAAGGTTTTTTTACCCGAACCTCTTTTCCCCGGCCAGAGTGCGACGTTTGACATTGATTTTTTCGTAAAACTGCCGTTTATTTTCTCCCGATTGGGGCATATTGGCCGTCATTACGAAATAACACAGTGGTACCCCAAAATCGTGGTGTACGACCAGAAAGGATGGCACCCCGACGGCTACCATGCTACCGGTGAATTTTACGGTGAATTCGGCAGTTTCGACGTTTGGATCACCTTGCCGAGAGACCTGGTGGTGGCGGCGACGGGAAATCTTGTAGGGCCGGCGTCGGAAATCGCCTTTCGGGATTCTCTTGTTCGGGAGGGTCGGAAAATAGCGAAAATGACAAACCGGCAGCGAAAACGCTACCTGAAGCAGCGCACCAAACACATTCGAAAAAGGCAAACCCAAAAAACAAAAACCGTGCATTTCCACGCTGAAAAGGTACACGACTTTGCCTGGTTTGCCGACGCGCAGTTTTTGATAAAAACGGGAAAATACAAAAATACCAACATTTACGCGTACGTTTTGCCGAAACACGAGCGCGCCTGGAAAGACGCCGTACGCTACGTTCACGACACATTGCTGTACTACGGAAAATGGTACGGCCCCTACCCCTACAAACAGATGTCCGTTGTGGACGGCGATTTGTCGGCGGGCGGGGGAATGGAGTACCCCAATATTACGGTCATTTCTTCGGCCAACCTCCCCTTTTTTCGAATGCTCGAAATGGTGATCATGCATGAAACGGGCCACCAGTGGTTTTATGGAATGTTGGGCTCCAACGAAATGGACGAGGCGTGGATGGACGAAGGCATAAATACCTTTTCCGAGATTCGGTATTTGGAAACCAAATACGGGCGCGCCGGTAATATGGTGCAATGGCCCAGAAGCCTGTCGTTTCTGCCCAAAATTGGTGACCGTTGGACGGCCTACGCTTCTTACATGGCTTACGCCTACTTCAACATGGACGAACCCATTTTACAGCCCGCCTACAAATTTCGGGAAAGCTACGCCTCAATGGTTTACCACAAAACCGCCTGGATGCTATTTACTTTAAAGCATTTGGTTGGGGATTCCACCTTCAATCGAATCATGCAAAGCTATTTTCGGGATTGGCAGTACAAACATCCCCACACGGAGGATTTTGTTGCCGAGGTCAATCGAATAACGGGACGGGACTATTCGGCCTATTTTGACCAGTGGTTGAAGACAACGCGAAAGTTCGACTACACCGTTGGCAACGTCCGTCAGGAAAAAACTGCGGACGGGTACAGGGTTTCCGTGCAGGTTTTGCGTCGGGCAAAGGGCATTGTACCCGTGGACGTGCAGGTGAAAACAAAAAACGGCCAGACCCTTGTCAAACGCTGCTCGGGGCAGAAAAAAGAAGAAACCCTCCTGTTTCGCACAAGGGAGAAAATAAAATCGGTAACGGTGGACCCCACCCGAGACTTGTTGGAAATCAATCATTGGAACGACCGAAAGCCGAAAAAAATCCGATCTGTTTTCTTGGGAGACCTCCCCGATTTTTTCCACAAACAGCTCTTTTACGGACCCTCGGTGTGGTACAACGGGCAAAAAGACGGCATCCGGCTGGGACTCTGGGCGCGCTACGGGTTTCCGCTTTTCAATAACCCGACTATTCAAGTTGGGTTTTCGTACGGTCTTTCCTCAGGCCGCGTAAACCACATGGTTCTCCTTTCGCAGGATTTGCCTTTTTTCCACCGGCGCAGTCAACTGTCCTTCTTAATGAAAAATGTTTCCGGCTACAAACAAAGAAATGTGACCCTGAAATTTAGAGTGGGTCCTTATTTGAAGCGTCCGCCATTTCACATCCTGAGCCTTGAAATGGCCGTCAATCGCGTATATGATTTGGCGTACGTGAATCATTGGGATTGGAGCCTGGGGCAGAATGCCATGGTGACGCTAAACTACACGTACCGGCTAAAAACAATCCGCTGGAAAAATCACTACACCCTGAGTTTGCAGAAGGGGTTTCGCACCGATTTTTCCAAATTTGAATACGCAAAGATTTCCGTCGAGGCCGACCAAACCTTTCGCTGGAGCAAGCGTTTCAACACGCACGTGCGATTTTTCGGCGGCGCCGGAAGTGGAACCATGCCCAACCAGCGGCGCTTTTTTCTGGCCGGTGACGTTGACCCGGACCGGCGGGATTTTATCGCTCTGGAGCGCAAGGGCACGTTGGCTCCCCTGAATCGGTACACCATTTACGGACAGGGCAATGTCCGCGGGTATTCGGTGCCTTTTCTGAAACCCGGCACGCCGTCTCCCTCCGGGAAATGGATTGCAGCACTTAATCTGGATTTACCCGTTCCGATGACCTTTTTTCGGTTGTTTTACGACGTCGGGAATGTTTGGGAAACGCAGGGAGAGGTCGCGCTGCAAACGCTGCGCTCAGATGCCGGAATTACACTGGATTTCGGTCTTCTTAAATTGGACTTTCCCATTTGGGTGAGTCGACCCGAAGACGGGAAAAATCTCAAATTTCGCTGGCTTTTTCGAGCCTCCCTCGGAGCCATTTCGCTTTAAAAAAAAAGAAAGTCGGGTAGTTTTGCCCGGGGCGGAAGGCTTTTGTCTGCTTTTTGAGAAGAATTTGTGAAGAGTGTGCCCTCCGCTTGGCGGAACTCCGTGGAATTTTCCGAGACGCTTCACACAACAAGACGCCGCGCCCGTCCAAATCTTTCTTGAAATTCAATCATTTCATTTCTATATTAATTCTCAAATTAAGCTTTCGAAATTAGATTTTTAGGAGATAAAGGCACCGGCCATGACCATTCAGGATATTCTTCGAAAACGTGTCCTCGTCTTTGACGGAGCCATGGGCACCAACATTCAAAAACGCAATTTGACGGCAGCCGATTTCGGTGGGGAGCGTTTTGAAGGCTGCAATGAGTATTTGAATATGACCCGCCCGGACGTCATTGCCGATATTCATCGGTCCTTTTTGGCTGTGGGAAGTGACATTGTGGAAACAAACTCTTTCGGCGGAACTGCTCTGGTGCTGAAAGAATACGGGCTGGAAGACCACGTGTACGAAATCAATCGAAAGGCGGCCGAAATTGCCCGGCAGGCTGTTCGAGAATTCAGCACGCCGTCGCATCCCCGATTTGTGGCCGGAAGTCTGGGCCCCGGCACACGGCTGCCTTCTCTGGGACAAATCGACTTTCGGGAACTGTTTGATTTGTACAAAGAACAGGCGCGCGCTCTTCTGGAGGGCGGGGTCGACCTTTTTCTGATTGAAACGGTTCAGGATATTCTCCAGGCCAAAGCCGCACTTATGGCTGTTTTGGAGGTTCAAAAGGAGAGCGGGCGCGCCCGTCCCGTAATCGTACAGGTTACGGTAGAAAAAGACCTGGGAACCCTTTTGGTGGGAACGGAAATCGGCGCGGCTCTAACGGCGTTGGAACCCTTTCCGTTGTTTGCTTTTGGAATGAATTGCGCCACAGGACCGGCAGACATGCGCGAGCAGGTGCGCTACCTGAGTCAGAATTCACCCTTCCCCATTTCGATTCAACCGAATGCCGGGATTCCGGACAATGTAAACGGACGTTCGGTGTACCCGCTAACACCCGAGGAATTGGCCAGAGCTCACGTCGAGTTTGTAACGGAATTCGGCGTCCAGATTGTAGGGGGCTGCTGCGGAACGGGGCCCGAGCACCTCAAAGCCGTTGTTGAGGCGATTTCGGGTTTACAGGCGAAAAAGCGGATGGTAAGCTTTCAGCCGGCCATTGCCAGCCTTTACCAGCCGGTTGCCCTGGATCAAAACCCTCCGCCTTTCATTGTGGGGGAGCGCACCAATTCCAACGGAAGTAAAAAATTTCGGGAGCTGCTGTTGGCCGAAGCGTACGATAGCATGGTGTCCGTGGCTAAGGGACAGGAAAAAGACGGCGCCCACGCCCTGGACGTTTGTGTAGCGTACGCAGGCCGCGATGAAGTGCGCGACATGGAGGAAGTCCTTACGCGCTTCAATCGCCAAATCACGATTCCCATTTTTGTGGATTCGACAGAGCCCAACGTAATTGAGCGAGCTCTCCAGCTCATTGGCGGGCGTGTGGTGATTAATTCAGTAAATCTTGAGGACGGAGAAGAGGGGCGCTTTGCCGAGATCCTCACGCTGGCGCGGCGGTACGGAGCCGCGGTCATTGCTCTGACGATTGACGAAGAAGGTATGGCACTTCAGGCCGGAAAGAAGGTGGCTATTGCCAAACGGATTTTCTCGTTGGCCACGCAAAAGTTTGGTCTGCGCCCCCAGGATTTGATTTTCGACACGCTGACATTTACCCTGGCCAATCCCGAGTACGGGAACGCTGCGGTGGAAAGCCTCAAAGCCATTCGGCAAATTAAAGCCGACCTCCCAGGTGTGCGCACGATTTTGGGGGTCAGCAATGCGTCATTTGGATTAAATCCCCCTGCTCGAAAGGTGCTAAATTCCGTTTTTCTCTACTACGCTGTGCAGGCCGGACTCGATCTGGCCATTGTCAATTACGCCCAGATTTTGCCTCTGAATCGCATCGACGCGGCGCAGAAAGAGCTGGCGCGCCAAGTGGTGTTCAATGAACGAAGGGAAAACTTCGATCCTCTCACCCGTTTTGTGCACCTGTTGGATTCCGGAAAAGAAGTCGTAGCCAAAAAAATCAAGAAAAATCTCCCCTTGGAAGAAGCGCTCAAAAACAAAATCATTGACGGTGAAAAGGATGGCCTGGAGGATTTGCTTCGGGAGGCGCTCAAAAAATACCCGCCGGTGGACATCATTAATGTCATTCTGCTTGAGGGAATGAAAGTGGTGGGCGACCTGTTTGGAAACGGGCAAATGCAACTTCCTTTTGTTCTCCAATCGGCAGAAGTCATGAAAAAGGCCGTAGCTTTTCTGGAACCGTTTATGGACCGCGTGGAAGGCTCCGAGCGAGGGCGAATTGTTCTGGCAACGGTGAAAGGCGACGTACACGACATCGGCAAAAATCTTGTGGACATTATTCTGTCCAACAACGGTTACAAGGTGTTTAATTTGGGGATCAAAGTGCCGATCCACGAAATTTTGGAGGCAGCCCTAAAGCACGACGTGCACGCCATCGGAATGAGCGGGCTTTTAGTGAAATCCACAACGGTCATGAAGGAAAATCTCGAAGAAATGATGCGGCAGGGGATTTCAGATATGCCGGTCATTGTGGGAGGGGCGGCGCTCACCCGACGTTACGTGGAAGAAACCCTCACCCATGTGTACGGTGGGTCGGTTTACTACGCACAAGACGCTTTTGCCGGATTGTCGGTCATGAACCGGTTGACCGGAGCGGAGCAAAAATCGGGTACTTCGGAGACCAAGAAAAAACGTCTCCGCCCGATTCCTTCCCGAAAAAAAGCGCCCTCAAATCCGCCGCCACGCTCGAACATTGCGGAATCGGTGCCAATCCCCACGCCCCCGTTTTGGGGTGAAAGGGTCGTGAAGTCGATTTCTCTTGAAGAGGTTTTCAAATTTGTAAACAAAACCGCTCTGTTTCGGGGACAGTGGCAGTTCAAAAAAAGCAAGGCGCCTTCTCCGGAGGCTTATGAAAAATTGGTTCGCGAAACGGTTGAGCCGATTTTTGAACGACTTAAAGAAACGGTTTTAAAAAATAAGTGGTTACAACCGCAAGTTGTGTACGGCTATTTTAAATGCCAGTCCGAAGGAAATGACCTGATTCTTTACGACGAATCGGGAGAGAAAGAGATCGAACGATTTTCTTTTCCTCGCGAAAAGCGCCGCCCTTACCGCTGTTTGGCGGATTATTTTGCGTCCGTGGAATCGGGACGAATGGATGTGGTGGCGATTCAAGTGGTTACCATGGGAGATGAGATTAGCCGGGTCATTCACGAGCTCTACGCCCAAAATGAATACGCCGAATATTTGTACCTCCACGGTTTGAGTGTTGAGGCGACGGAAGCACTTGCGGAGTACTGGCACAAACACGTTCGGGAAGAGCTGCACATTGCGGATCAGGACGCGCCCACGCCCGAGGAAATAGTCAAAATGAAGTACCGCGGTGCCCGGTACTCGTTCGGCTACCCGGCGTGCCCCAATCTTGAAGACCAAACGAAAATTTTTCGGCTTCTGCGCCCCGAAAGAATCGGGGTGAAATTGACCGAAAATTTTATGCTGGACCCGGAACAGTCGACTTCCGCACTGATTGTACACCATCCCGAAGCACGCTATTTTAACGTGGGGTGATCTTAAACAGAGAGAAGCGCGTTCGTTTCCGGCAGATTTTTTTCAGCGGACAGAAAAACGGGTTAAGGGGAAATCGTAAACGTTTTGCGGGAGAAAGCGTGGCAGGAACGAGGGGATGCCGAAGGAAATTCCGACAACCGGCCTCCTGTTTTGGGGGTAGTCATGCGTGAGGAGCGCAATATTGCTTCGAATCCATTAAAAAGGTGGGAGCCTCAATGATCTGGCTTGCTGTGTTGGTCGTTCTACTGGTGTTGGCTCTGGCGATTTTTTTGCCTAAGTTGTACCAGAATCCTCGAAAAACCCACCAGAAAACGCCGGGAGATTTTAACATTCCTTTTGAAGAAGTTCGGTTTCCCACCCAAAATTCCCGTTCGCTCTACGGATGGTGGATTCGCGCTTCACAAGACGCCGCGGCTGCTCCCACCCTCCTTTTGGTGCACGGCTGGGGCCGGAATGTGGAACGCACATTGCCTTACATTCGCAATTTGTACCCGGCCGGTTTCAATCTTCTTGCTTTCGATTCGCGGAACCACGGCAGCAGTGATTCCGATAGATTTTCTTCCATGATTAAATTTGCCGAGGACATTTCAGCGGCCCTTGATTTTGTTTTAAAAAAAGGCGTTTCACCCGAGAAAATCGGGACCCTGGGCCTTTCCATTGGCGGCGCAGCGTCGATTTACGCGGCAGCACACGATCCTCGGATAAAGGCCGTGGTGACGGTGGGCGCCTTTGCCCATCCCGGGGATGTCATGCGCAGCGAATTTAGGCGCTACCACATTCCCTATTTTCCTCTGGTCTGGCTCCTGTTTGAATATTTCCAATGGAGAATCGGGGGGCGATTTGACACCATTGCTCCGGAAAACCAGATTGCCCGCAGTCAAGCCAAATTTCTCCTCATTCACGGGGAAAGGGATAAAATTGTGCCTGTGAAACACGGGCGACGCCTAAAAAAGGCGGCCGGTCCCAATTCAGTGGATTTGTGGATTGTTCCCGACAAAGGGCATTCGGATTGCCATTTTCACCCCGACTTTTGGCCCCGTGTCTCGGAGTTTTTCAAAAATAATCTCTGAGTGAAAAGGCCATTCATTCTACGCAAAAACTTTCCTTTGGCTTCCTTTCGAAGTGTTGAAAAACGGTACAGCGGCGAAATGGAACTCATTTTCACCTGCCGGAAGTTTCACATGAAATAATAGGTTTTTATTGTGGAACGAAATCCAATTCTAAAAAATATAATAACATGAGCCAAATAAAGTTCGCACCCGTTTCATTTTTGAAATATCTTCAAAAGGGGGCGTAAGAACGGCCAAAGCGGTTTTGCTTAATCCCTTAAAAAACAAGGGGAAAATCGGGCTGCAAAGGCATTCTGTTGGCATTTATTTTGCAGAGAAATTGGGCAAAAAGCAGGGAGGTGAGACTATGTGGCCAGGTCGAGGTTTTGGATTTGGACGTGGGGGATGGGGCGTTGGCCCTCGCCCCGGTTTTGGGCGCGGAAACCCGACGCCCTACTGTCGGCTTTACCCCTATTTGCCGAAAGGCTGGTGGGCCGCTTCTTCACCCTATTTGCCGTGGCAGGCCGGCCTCTATTACCGCTCAAGTGGATTGCCGAGTCCTTGGGGCGGCTGGGCCGGACAGGGCTACGGAAACTGGACAGGATACCGTTGGTAAAAAAAGGAGGTGGTTCAAATGGGAGGCTATCGGTGGATGTATTACGGGACAGGCTTACCGGGCTGGATGCGTTTTGGATTTAGCCCCGGGTGGTGGGGCGTGACCCCGAATGGGATGCCGCCCGGTGCCACGTATCTTTTAACCGGTTCGTGGCCTACACCGCAGGCCAATGCTTACTGGCAGGCCATTCAATCGGGGCAGGCGCCGCTTCCGACGGCCGGCTGGTTTGGACCGCCCTGGGCGGGGTTCCCCTTCGGCGCTGGGGTCTGGACAAAAGACCAACAGCTTCAGGCGTTGAAAAATCAGGCCGAGTTGATTAAAAATCAATTGGAGGCCATTCAGCAGCAAATTGAAGCCCTTGAAAAGGAAGAGGGAAAATAAGCACTGGAAAGGCGAACGTTCGGTGGGCGTTCCAGCCCTTGGGGATTTCGGGAATGCCCGCCGAAAGCGAATTGGGTGGTAGAGGAACAAATTTTTAGGGGCGCATTTTTCTCCCCTTTAGGCGTTTTTGAGTTTTGGTTCGTCCGAAAATTGAATGCTTTAGCACGAAAAGAGGGGGAAAACTCCCGTTTCCGCTTAAATTTTGTCACATTTAAAATAAAACCGGAGGATTTTTTATGAAATTAGCCATTACAGCCACCGGCCCTACGTTGGATGCCGCTCTGGACCCGCGGTTCGGACGGTCGGCATATTTTCTAATTGTGGATTCGGATTCTCTTCAATTTAAGGCGATTCAAAATCCGAACGTCATGGCAACGGGAGGGGCCGGAATCCAATCGGCACAGCTTGTTGTGGCCGAGGGCGTTCAGGCCGTGATTTCGGGAAGTTTTGGCCCGAACGCCTCGCGCACGCTGGGAGCTGCCGGTGTGCAGATGTATGAGGGATTTTCTGGAACGGTTCGAGAGGCCATTGAAAAATTCAAAGCGGGGCAACTGACACCCGTAACGGCAACCGGCGCTTACGCACCCGGAGGCGCGTTTCCGCCCGCCGGAGCAATGGGCTACGGCGGATTTGGGCGCGGAATGGGACGTGGCCGCGGGGGACGTGGGGGGTACGGTTGGGGCATGATGCCGCCCGCACCGGGGACTTTTCCACCGCCACCGCCGGGAGCCGCACCCGGTTCGCTGCCGGGGCAGCCCGTTTCTCAGGAAACGACCGTTGAAATGTTGAAAGAACAGGCAAAACAATTGGCCGAACAACTTAAGGAAATAAACCGCAAAATTCGGGAATTGGAAGGAAAATAGCTTTCGTACCGGCAGACTCCGGAAAGAGATTTTTCTCGCCAATTTGGCAAAAAATGTTGGGAATTTGAGTTTTTTGTCGTACATTTAACTCTAAATTTTTGTATTTCCCCTTGAAATAAGGGGAAATTTTTTGTTCGATTTCTTATTGAAATTGTAACTCAAATTAATGTTCAGCAAGAAGTTAAATTAGGAAACGTTTGCAAAGAAGGGAGAACCCATGAAACGCGACCTGAAAACAAAGATGAACATGCAGGGCTACAAATTAACGCAACAGCGAAAAATGGTCTTGGATGTTTTTAAAAATCGAACCGGACATTACACGGCCTGGGAAATTTACGAAATTTTGCGGAAGAAAAAGACAAACATCAGTCTGGCCACGGTTTATCGTACCCTGGAAATTTTAACCGAAATGAGCTTTTTGGATCGGGTGGACATCCCCAACAGCCCCAGCCGATACGAATACGTGGGCGAGAACGGCACGGCCAAACCACATCACCACCACCTGGTTTGTTTGGGCTGCGGGAAGGTCATTGATTTTGAAAGTGATCTAATGCCCGTCATTCAAAAATTGCAGGGGAATTTGGAGCAGCAATTTCATTTTGTGATTACCGACCACCACATTCGATTTGAAGGGTACTGTGAAGATTGCGCCAAAAAAATGAATATTATTAGTAAGAATTCCGAGAACAAATGAAAATGGTAGCAGAAAGGGCGACGGGGGAATCTGTTTGCTAAGGCGCAAAAAATGAAAAATGAGCTATTGGGTGTGCGGGAGTTGGGATGAGAATTTCAATTGCAAGCGGAAAGGGGGGAACCGGCAAAACCACTATCGCCGTCAATTTGGCGCTGTCCATTGAGAATGCTCAATATCTTGACTGCGATGTGGAGGAACCTAACGGGCACATTTTCCTGAGACCGGAAATCACGGAGGAAAAGATTGTCACCCTGCCGTATCCTCGCGTGGATGAGTCCAAGTGTGATTTTTGCGGGGAGTGCGTGGAGGTGTGTGAGTTTGGGGCTTTGGCTGTTCTGAAAAAACAAGTACTTGTTTTTGACGATCTGTGTCACAGTTGCGGGGCTTGCGTGCTTCTGTGTCCGCAAAAGGCCTTTTTCGAGGTTCCGCAGGAAATTGGGCGGATTGAAATCGGACAAAGCGGACGGGTGTCCTTTGTTCAGGGGAAATTGAAATTGGGGTCTACGCGTTCGCACCCGTTGGTTCAAGAAGTGAAAAAGTACATCGATTCGAGCCGGGTAGCCATTTTGGATGCGCCGCCCGGAACCTCCTGCCCTGTGGTAGAAGCCGTCCGCGACACCGACTTTACCCTCTGGGTCACCGAACCCACACCGTTTGGTCTCAACGATTTGAAATTGGCGGTGGCCATGAATCGGGAAATTGGGGTGCCTGGCGGGATCATTGTGAATCGTTCCGACGGCCGGGACACCCTTATTGAGGCCTTTGCCGCCTCCGAGCAAATTCCTATTTTACTGCGTATTCCGCTGGATCGCAAAATCGCAGAGAGCTATTCAAAGGGAGAACCGCTTGTTAAAATGGACCCGCGCTATCGGGAAATTTTCCGGAATTTATTTAAAGACGTGCAGGCGAGGGTGGCATCGTGAAGGAATTAGTGGTTGTCAGCGGAAAAGGGGGCACCGGCAAAACCACAGTAACGGCGAGTTTTGCGGTGTTGGCAGAAAATAAAGTCATGGCCGATTGTGATGTGGACGCTGCCGACTTGCATTTACTGCTCAATCCACAAAATATTCGATCGGAAGCCTTTGTTAGCAGTCAAGTTGCCTACATTGACAGGGAACAGTGTTTTGAATGCGATATTTGCCGGAATGTGTGTCGTTTCGACGCCATTAGTGAAGATTACATCGTCAATCCGCTGCTTTGTGAAGGCTGTCGTTTGTGCCAGCGCATGTGTCCGGCGGAAATTATCGAAATGCGCAAACAGGAAAACGGCCGATGGCATCTGGCCGAAACCCGCTACGGCCCGATGGTGTACGCGCAGCTTGGGGTGGCCGAAGAGAATTCCGGTCAGCTTGTGAGCTTGGTTCGGCAGGAGGCGCAAAAACTTGCAAAGGAAAAAAATCTCAATTATATTATCATTGATGGTCCACCGGGGGTGGGATGTCCGGTAAATTCGGCCTTGACGGGCACTAATTTGGCGGTGATTGTAACGGAGCCGACCCTGTCGGGCATTCACGATTTGAAACGGATTTTGGATTTGACGGGGCATTTTAAGGTACCGGCGCTAATTGTGGTGAATAAATTTGATTTAAACGAAGAAAACACGCGAACCATCGAATCGTACTGCCGGGAAAAAGGGGTGCCCGTGGTCGGAAAGATTCCGTTTGACACAACGGTGATTGACGCTCTTCGCGCAGGGAAAATTGTGGTGGAATACGGAAAAGACGGTTGGGTAACCCGGGCGATTGAGTCAATTTGGCAGGCTGTCTTTCGCAAATTGCAGACGGTGTAAAATCGGGGAAAGGGGCCTCTCGTCAGGAATGGAAAAAGGGCAACGCGACCGCGGCAGGCGCTTGAGGTAGCAAAAGATGGAAGACAAAAGGGCCGACGTGGGTTGAATTGATTGGACAACGAAAGGGAAAGGCTGAACATGAAAATAGCGGTAACGGCGGAAGGCAATAATCCGGACGCGCCTGTGGACCATCGATTTGGCCGGTGTGCGTATTTCATTTTCTACGATTCGGAGACGGGAACATTCGAGGCCGTTGAAAATCCGGCCGCTCAGGCGCGAGGCGGCGCAGGAACGCAATCGGCACAACTTGTGGCTGAGAAGGAGGTTGACGTACTCCTTACCGGAGCCGTGGGGCCCAATGCGGAGCGGGGACTGTCCGCCTTGGGCGTTCAAGTGGTCACGGACGTAGAGGGGAGTACGGTTCGTGAGGCAATCGAAAATTTCTTGAAGGAGAGATAGAATCCAAAACACCCGTTTGTGGTGTTTTTTTTGTTTTGGGGGGAGGACGACATTTTGTTTCTTGTCTGCGGGGGAACGGCAAAGTACAGGGCACCTTTGCAGCGAAAAATAATAAGATAAATAAAAATAGGAGGATAGAATCATGCCAAGAGGAGATGGAACCGGACCGGCCGGCGGCGGATTTGGCGGTGGTGGCCTGGGTCGCCGAGGCGGCAGAGGAAGCGGAAGGGGGCTTGGCCCTCAGGGAAACTGCGTTTGTCCCAATTGCGGTTATTCGGTGCCCCACCAGGCGGGGTCGCCTTGCTATTCCATTAAATGCCCTAAATGTGGGACGCAAATGATTCGAGGATAAACCATGCAGATTTCTCTGGACGCGATTGGGGTGGGACAGTCTGGAATAGTCGCGGAAATTGTAGGTGGTCGCGGAGTACGGCTGCGTCTGGAACAAATGGGAATTCACCCCGGGGACGTCATTCGCATTAAGCGAAAGAGCGTTCTCCGGGGTCCTATTTTGGTCGAAACCAACGGGGTTGAGGTGGCCCTGGGGCGTGGAATTGCTTCCCGAATTTTGGTGGAAATCTAATATGAAAGTAGCACTTGTTGGGCAGCCAAATTGTGGGAAAAGCACCATTTTCAATCATATAGCCAGTTACAAGGCTGTGACCTCCAATTTCCCCGGGTCAACGGTTAGTTTTACGGAAAGCAAGGTGTCCATTTACGGCGAGATGTGCCTTTGTGTGGATCTACCCGGGACGTATTCCTTGGTTTCATCCGACATGGCGGAATTGGAAACCCGGAATTATTTAATCACCAATGAAATCGACGCCATTGTCAACGTCGTAGATGCCTCGGTTCTGGGTCGAAGTTTGGAACTCACCCTTCAACTGCTCGAATTGGAAAAACCCATGGTGCTGTGCTTAAATATGATTGACGAAGCCAGGCGCAAGGGGATTTTCATCGACAAAGAAAAATTGTCGGAAATTTTGGGCATTCCGGTGGTGGAAACCGTGGCCTCCAAGGGAGAAGGGGTAAACGAGCTTTTCCGCGTGGTGCGAACCGTTTGTGAAAAAAAACCGGTCGGAAAAGTTCCGCATTATTCCCATCATTTGGAGCGGGGAATTTCCCAACTGGTGGCCGAAATTGAATCGTACGGCATTCGCGAACCCAATGTGTCCACCCGCTTTCTGGCCATGCGCTTTTTGGAGGACGATCCCTATTTCCTCAAAAAATACCATTCGCACGCAATCATCGTGGTGAAAAATAAGCTCTCCCGTCAAATTGCCAAATCATGCGGACAAGACCCTCCGTTGGCGCTTTCGTCGGAACGGCACGCCAAGTCTCTGGATATTTTTGAAGCTGTTGCCGAAGTACGGGCTCCAGCCAAAGATTTTCGGGAGCAAATTGACAATGTGCTCATGCACCCGATCTGGGGTTATTTTTTTCTTGTGCTCATTATGTACGGCTTTTTCCAAATTGTCTTTAAATTCGGGGGCTATTTGGAAGGGCCGCTGCTCGATATTTTCGACGGTTTGGTTCACCAATTGCAGGCCAGCTACGGAACCCAAAATTTGTGGGCGAAATTGTTGGAAGGTATTATTCAAGGTTTTTCCGGGGGCATTGCCATCGTGCTGCCCTATTTGGTTCCGTTTTTGCTGGGACTTTCCCTCTTGGAGGATTTGGGCTACCTCCCGCGAGTGGCCTATTTGACCGACATTTTTATGCACCGAATCGGCCTGCATGGAAAATCGGTCATTCCGTTCATTTTGGGGTACGGGTGCAGCGTACCGGCCGTCATGGCTACCCGCATTCTGGAATCGCGGCGGGAACGAATTATTGCCTCCATTTTGGCCGTCATGGTGCCGTGTTCGGCGCGCTCGACGGTTATTTTCGGTTTGGTGGCCTTTTATCTGGGTCCAAACGCCGCTCTGAGTATTTACGTGCTGAATATTTTGGTCATTGCCATCTCGGGCAAAATCATGACCCGCATCATGCCGGAAGAAGCCCCCGGCCTGATCCTTGAAGTACCGGCCTACCGGGTACCCTCGGCGCGAGTGCTCTTGCTAAAAACCTGGTTTCGGCTTCGCGAATTCATTTACGTGGCCTGGCCGATTCTCATTGTTGGGAGCGTTGTTCTCAGTCTCATCGAATTTGCGCACTGGGACCTCATTATTAACAATCTCCTCTACCCGATTACCTACGCCCTTTCGTTGCCAAAACAGGTGGGCGTCACCCTCATTTTCGGCATTTTGAGGAAGGAGCTTTCTCTCATTATGCTCATGCAAGCGCTTGGAACGAACCAATTAAACCAGGTCATGTCCCACATGCAAATGATGGTTTTTACGATTTTTGTGGTTTTCTACATTCCGTGTGCCGCCACGATTGGGGTGCTGTGGAAGGAAATCGGAAGGCGTTGGACGTTGTTTACCATTTTGTTCACGACGGGACTGGCTCTGTTTCTGGCATTTTTAACGAAAGCAATTTGGCTGGTCATTCATCTATTGTAAGTTGGGGAGAATCGCAAATGACGGCACCTGTCTCTTTGAAAGATGCCCC
>CAZOHG010000065.1:2246-18191 GCA_964579725.1 uncultured Deferribacteres bacterium | reverse complement strand
CCTTTCAAGGCGGTAATACGCCAGGTTTCGCCCTTTGTCCAGTGAGTGGAATCGTTGTCAAAGCTAAATTTGTAATCTAAATCATATTGGGGCGAGGTATCTCGCGGACCTCTGGGCGGCCGAAAATACTTTGGGTCCAGATGTCTGGGATTGCTCGTCCAATCTTCCGAATATTTATTGCCCTTTTCTCCGTAATAAGGAATATAGGTTGTCAGCTCGTTGGGATCCCATTTTCCGTTGCGTCGAATGTAATCCACCCAAACCGGCCACAGACGCACATCGTCAGAGGGGTCATCCGGGGTTTTTCCCAAAGACCACAATTCAAATGGGCAGGCTGCCTTTCCGTGAGGATGCTCCCAGCCGTACACGGAATCGCCATTGGCATCTACCCAGCCGACAAAACGGATTTCGTAAAAGCCGTAATCCGCATTCCAATTGGCCATTCTGAAATTGGCATTGGCCTCAAAAGATTTGGGCGTCATGTGGAAAGTGTCCACACCGGCAATCATTTCATATTTCACCTGATTGGGGACATTCACAACTTTGAATGTTAATCCGTCCACAATCTTCGACCAGGAAAGACCGGCCAGGTCGGTTTGGTTTTCCAGTAACACTTCACCTGTTTTCTGATCTTTTAGATTCCACATCAGGTTGTTGACCGAATCCCGTGTGAAATAGATAATGTAGTCGTCACCCGTAACGGAAAGTCGCTCCAGGATTTTTACCGTAACAGTCGGCCCTCCCGGCACATTGTAGCTGGCCAAACCGGCCGAATGTTCCATTTTATAGTTGGGATCTGACACGGCACAGGGCTCCGTTCGCGGGCGAGCGACGGTTTTATTCGCCTTTGAACTCTCCAACGTAACCGGTGAAGAATGGGGTTGAAAATCGTACGCCGTTACGGCGTAGTAATAATCCAACCCGTTTGTCAGAGACGAATCAACATAAAAATACCGCAAACCAGTGTTGTCTCCGATGTGGTATTCAGTCGAAGTAAACGTAGATGAATCGACGACTGTAACCTTGGTTGCGTCACCCGGTTTGTCAAATTCAGCAATCAATTGCCAATCACCGGAAACCCCGGTTCGACTGCGGTAAACGCGATAGCCCTCGAAATCATTGGCAATGTATTTGGTATTCGGGTCTTTCCCCTTAATAATTGGGTAGAACGGGTCGGGAACGGTCTCCGAATAGTTGTCCCAAATCAACGTCACTTTTTTGTCGCCCTCGACCACTTTCAAGTGAGGCGGAGGCGGTGCCGTGGGAGCCACAAAACCGGCGTCGTATACGGTTTGTGCAAAGTTGTCAATTTTACCAAGAGCAGTCAAATTGGCATTCAGATCCTTGCTGGGGTCCCAACCGACCATGACGGCAATCACGGTCGAAGCTGTGTCGTGCCAGGCCAAATCGATGGGACCGGTGGTCAAGATGAAGCGTTTATCTTCCGGAGCTTCGTCCGAATCAAACGGATACCAGGTAGTGTCGCGATAATCGTAACCTCTCATCATGAGGTAGCGCTCAAAATCCTCACCCGGGTCAATTTGAATAGTAAATTTCTTGAAGGCAGCCAACCCAATTTCCTGACCGGGGAATTTGTCTTTCAACCACACGGTTTTGTTTCCCGCCTTGAATTCAACCGAATCCTGATTAATTTTTCCATCATGGTTGAAATCAATGGGGCGATCAGCTTTGGGGCTTTCCAGAAAATCGACCCCCAAAACGCCCGGGTGGCGCGTCCAACCGGATTCAAAAGGAACCGCATTGTACTGGTAGGCCATATTGCGGTCCACATCAAATCCGACCATATCGTCGGTGGCGCCCCCGATGTCGCTGTCCAAACAGGGGGCAATGTACACGTCTCGAATCGTCTTTTTGTCGTCCCGAATATTGACGACCTGATATTTCAGGAAGACAATATCCCGCAGTCCCTCACCCGACCAAGCGTAGCCATGCTGGATTACCTCAATGCCCAGCGGTTTGGTGTCAGCGTGTTGCTCAGGCGACAAATCATTGTAATAGCACCAGGAATCTTGTTCTGACAAAATTTTAATCCCGGACGGCCAATCGGCCAAATCGTTGGGATCGGTGCTCATGTAAATGTGTTCCTTGGCGTCTTCCGGTGTTCCGGTAAAATTGGGGTAATTATTCGGCGGAAGCCCGGGAACAAATTCGAAGCCCGCACTATTCGGATCGTACCCAACCGTTACGTACGGAATGGGTTTGCCGTCCGCCGTGGAATCTACTATTCCTCCCACCCAAATACCGGCACCGAAAATGTAATACTCATGGGAGCCGGCAGGCCATTCCGCACCGGAACCGATGCGTTCCAAATGCTGACCGAACACACCGTAGTTGGAAACCGGAAGCACCAACCGCCCCACGTCGTGGGCTCTTTTCTGCCAAATAAAAGCCCGGCTTGGCTTTTGCAACCGCGTGTTTGCGGTCTTTTTTGCCGATTTGGCCCAACTGAACTGTGGGCTCATTCCGGCAAAAATCACGAGCAAAAGAGCTACAAAAGCTCCTTTCAATATATTTTCAAGATATCGTTTCATCAGCTACTCCTTTTTTTGTTGCCAGAAAAAGGTTTTTCACATTCGCTCGATTGAACAAAACCTAATAATTAATCTGGAATCCGAAATGCATAATACGCGGGGGCCCGAAATTAGAAGCCGTCCGCCGCAAGAAATGGAAGGATTTCAGGTAACCCAAATATTCTTCGTGACGACTAATATGTCCGTCGTGATTCAAGTCCTTAACCTTTTCCCATTTCCAGTTCGGGTCGCCTTTACTAATTCCGTCCTTAAAGCTTTGTTCATTAATGATCTCGCCGGTTTCAATCGGATCTTGCGTGTAACTATTCAAATTGAGAATATTGGTTCTGTTAAACAGATTGAACACCTCCAGAAAAATTTGGGCGTCGGTTCCAAAAATCTTGAAATCCCGCGTTACACGAATATCGGTGTTAAAATACCACGGTCGGCGCGAGGCGTTGCGCTCTTCAACCGTTTCGCCCTTGTAGTTGGTTCGGGTGTAAGGGGTTCCGCTTCGTCCGCGACTAATCATGTTAATCCCAAAATTTTCAAAGGGATAGAAACCTCCGATGGCAGGTCCGCTTTTCTCGGGCAAACGGAAATCGACATTAACATTAAAAATATGCGTTCGGTCAAATCCCGTCGGGAAAAGTTTTTCGGGAAAATAGTAGCGAACGCCGGTCTCGGGGTTGGTTTCTCCTCGGACAAACTCGTTCGCCGTTGAAAAGGCCATGCTCCGCGCGCGGGAGAGGCTGTACGTAATCTGCGCACCCCAGTAATTGCTCAGCCGCTTGGTAAAGGTAAAATCCACGCCTTTGGCGTCGCCGTACTGGCGATTGTCATATTTATTAATGGGATTGGGTACCACCGGAATGTACCGAATGGTTTGCAGATCGTACATATCTTTAAAATAGCCGGTAATTTCAATCTTGCTGTTCAAACCCAATTGGTGAGTAATACCCAATTCGTAAGCCGTGGTTTTGAGCGGCTTCATGTTGGGGTTACCGATGTAATCATACGAGCGCGCCACATTGGGATCCAAATTGGCGTACAATTCCAAAAAATCGGGCGATTGAAAAAACTTCCCGTATTGAAAATGCAGCACGGTTCGATCGGTAATGGGATGCGAGATTCCCAAACGCGGGCTGAGTTTCCATTTGGCTTTGGTTGGAACCAACGGGCTGAATCGATCCATCATATCGCTGCGGTGCTCTTTTTCCGGGTTCATGTAGTCGAAACGAATACCGGCGTTTACAATCAAGCCCGGCCATTCCGCCGTGTCCTGAATGTACGCATTGGCAATTTTGGGATGGACTTCGTAATCGTTGCGAAAGGGGTCGGGCCGCCAGGGCAGTGAGTTGTAATGTCGGACCGCTTTGTGTAAACGCCCCTCAAAACCGGTTTTAATCTGATGGTGGGGCGTTACCTGACTGGTCAACGTAAATTTGATGCCGTAGTAGCTCAAGAACCGCTGCTCGTAGCGTCGAGTACTGGCCCCGTTGGTTTGCCAATTGTTGTACACGCCAAACGGGTTGCGCGGATTTGTCCAATCCTGTTTTCGGTACTCTTTTGGATCGTACGGTTTCCACGTGGGTTCAAAGAATTGGAAATCTTGCCACCAATGGAATTTATGTTCCAAAATCAGATTGCCGTTGCTGTCGCGCAAGTATTTTCCATCGGCACTTTTTCGCCAAATGCCGTCCACGAGTCCCGACTTTAAATTTGTCTCAAATCGGTTTACCGTAAGTTCGTAAAAAGTTTTGGCATTAATTTGGTGAGAAATTCCAAAATAAAACTGGCTGTTTTTCCGCAAATAATCCGTGTAATTTTCCGCAACCCAATAATAGCTTCGGGCAGGGGTTTGGCCGGTTCCGTAGAAGGGGTGGGCTTCCCACTGGTTGCGTTCATAGAATCCGCCCAAACGAAACTGGATGCTCGGTGTCATGTTGTAGGTGAGCTTCCAAGTGGTTTCGTATCGCTGCTGGTGGTTGTGATTCAGCCAATATTTATTTTTGGCGATTTTGGGATTCAACTGCATGAAATCATTCACGCGGTTTCCCTCGGCATCCAACCCAAATGGCATTTGGTAACCTTCTTCAATCAGCCTGGCAATCTGGTTGTCCATTTTTCTGGGATCAGAAACACCGCGCAAATTCAAGACCTCGGATGTAAAAAACCGCAACTTTTTATTAGTAAACGGGATGGGGCCTCCGAGGGAAAACTCGTGGTTGTCATAATCGAAATCAAGGTCATTAGAAATAAGACTGGCCCCATTGTCAGTCGTGTATCGATAGAAAGCCGAAAGCCGCGGCCCGCCTGATTTGGTCACCACATTCACCACACCGGACATGGCTTCGCCATATTCGGCATTGAATCCACCGGTAATCACTTGCACCTCTTCAATGGCGATGTTGCTAAGCGTCACCGCCTGACCACCGCTCAGGGGATCATCGACCTGAAGGCCGTCCACCATCCACGCCACATCGTTTCCCATTCCACCGCGAAAGTGGGAACCGTTCACACCGGCTGTATTGGCAATAACACCATTGAACGTCCGAATAGGTTGTCGCATAAATTCTTCCGGTGTTACAATGCGCATGGTGGAGGTAATATCCTTTTCTACCAGCGGGCGCTCCGCCGTAACGACCACAGCCTTGCCTACTTTCAGCACGGTCGCCTCCAAGCGAAAATTGACCATTGTCGAAAGGTCTGCGGAAACCATGACGTTCTTCACAATTTGCGGTGTGTACCCGATCATCTCCGCCCGAATAGAATATTTACCCACCGGAACATTCGTAATAAAATAATGTCCTTTGAGGTCCGTACTGGCTCCCATCTGGGTTCCCAAAACAACGACGTTCACGCCGGGCAGCGGTTTACCGGTTTTTTTGTCCACCACTTTTCCAACGATTTTACCGGTCGTTCCGGCAAAGCTGTTAGCGGCAAACAGAATAATGAGCCCCAGCGCCAAAACGATTTGAAACAATCTCTTTGCAGCCATAGGCTTTTCTCCTCCTTCCAATGAATTTTGCTAAATCGCATCTCACGAATCAGGACAACAGCGAAATCGCCACCACCTCCTTTCGGCTGTTGTTCGCCCCAGAAAACAGAATACCCCTGAATAATTCGGAATTACAAGTGAAGATAATTTGTATGTTCAATAAAATCAGATGCGCAAGAGAAGTATGTTCTTATTTTTAACAAAATAAGAATATTGAAGGGCAAATGTCAAGAAAAAAAATCGGCGAACAGTAATTTGTCAAAATCCTCCGACTTTTCGGGAATTTTCTGCGAAAGAAATACCAATTTATTTTGAAATTGCACAAAGGGTTTGTGCTATTTCAGCAAAAAGCGCGGAATTTCCAGATTGTAGCGGCGAAACATGGCTCGAATGGCTTCTCGTTGGGAAATGCCGGGAGCCATTTCCGTCAAACCCGTGCGTCCGGCCGTAACCTTTAATAAATCTAACCAGGCTTCGTTATGAATTTCCCCTGTTTTGGTGGAGTGCAGAAGTTTGAAATTTCCAAAACTGCCGGTCACTCCGAAAATAAAAACCACCCCGTGCTCAATGTTTTCGTAGCTCCACGCCTGAAATTCCCGAAATCCGGGCAAATTGGCGTAATACTGAATTTCAGAGGGTTTTCCGTACAAAATAAAAATGCGCCCTCGATCCGTCTGCCAACCTGCTTGTTTGGATTCCGAAAAATTGGCATTGGCGTATTCGACCCGTTGGACAAATGCACGGAAAATTCTCAGGCCTGACTTTCCGCCTTTTCCATTCCAAAATTGGAATAAAAATCGTCGTTTCGCCGTCTCGTCCGAAAGACCGCTGACTATCTTCTGCTCTTCCTGAGGCAAAAAATAGCGGGTTGCACCCACAAAAAGGTCTACTTTTTGAGGAGACAAACGTGCAATGAGGCTCTTTTCCATCTGCGGGCGTACCTGAGCGGGTAGCTGCGGATTGTGCACGACAAAATCCACTTGAGACTTTGCCAGTTCGTTTTTGCTCGAATCCAGTACCGAAAACCGCAGGCGGTAACGTCCTGTTTTTAAATTGGACACCGGAAGCAGCCCCACTTCCAGATCATCTCGACCCCGAATGCGTTTTTTCTTTTCGCAAACGGGAAAAGCGGGGACAGACGCACCGTTTGCCGTTGTCACCTCTCGCTTTAAAAAGTAAAATTTGCTTCCCGTCTGCGGCAGATTGTAAACCTCCACATAATAATAGAGAGTCGGATTAAGCGTATCGAAAATTCCCAATGGGTTGGGCATCACCCGAAAACCGTTTTTAACAAATCGGCCAGAGCCCTGAGCCGGTTCGATTTTCCTCGCCAGAACGGGGTCACTGAGGCCGGTTTGGGTGGCCGGAAAACGCCGAATGGTCACACCCCGTACAAACGCACTGTCCATTTGGGCGCCTGCCCCCACTGCCTTTGTTAGGAGTTTTAAATTGTACCGACCCGGCGGCAGCAGAAACCGAATAACATCCACCAACATCTGGTTTTTCGGATTCGGTTGAGGCGGGCGCACCTTCCACAGGTTTTGCAAAACCGTGGAATCGCGTTGTGTCACATCTAACTCCAGTACAAAGATTTTTGATTTTTGCTCCGATTCAGGCAAAAGTCCGTAGTTGAGCTCCACCAGGGTTGAATCGCCGTCAAACCGAAATTGCGACACGTAAAAACTTAAAAGAGCGCCGTTTTTCCCCGGTGCAGTTGGAATTTTCACTAAAAAGAGAAGAAGAAAAATCAGCGCCAAAATGGCCCCGTATTTTTTCATTTTTTTTGTCCCGATGTTGTTTTCATTTACTTGCACGCTTACAAAATTAAGATGTTTCCCTACCGCCGCCAGGTGGCCGGGAGAAAAAAGATCACCAACCCGTAAATTTCCAATCGCCCTAAAAGCATGGTTAACGTCAGTGTCCACTTCCCCAACGTTGGGATTGCGGCAAAATTGGAGACCGAGCCCACGGTTCCCAATCCGGGCCCCACTCCCCCCATTGTGGTAGCCGAGCCGGAAAAAGCGGAAACCAAATCGATTCCGAGCGCCGTTAGAATGAGCGTTGAAATAAGCACCACACCGATGTACGTTACGATGTACAGCACACTGCTTGCAACCACCTCTTCGGCCAGCGACCGCTCCCCCATTTTCACCGCAATGACGGCTTTGGGATGTTGAATTTGTCGAATCCGCCGCACAAAGGCTTTCCCGAAAATGACAATTCGATCCACCTTAATGCCCCCCGAAGTGGAACCTGCCCCGGCGCACTGCATCATAAAAAACAGCAACAAAAGCTGGGAAAGCGGAGGCCAGATGGCACTGTTCGTTGTGGCAAATCCGGTGGAAGTCCCGATCGAAACAATTTGAAAGGCGCCGTACCGCAGAGCACTGCCCCAATCGGGGTAGATTCTGCCGTGCAAATCCAGCGTGGCCAACAACACGCCTACTCCCATGGCTATTAAATAGTAGCGAACAACAGGCGAACGCCACAGGTTTTTGGGACGCCCGGAAATGGCCGAAAACAAAAGGCCAAAATGAATCCCTGAAAGCAACATGAAAATAATGACCACAATCTCAATGGGTAAACTGTGGTAATACGCAATGCTGGCATTCCGGGGAGAGAATCCACCGGTGGCAATGGTGGCGAAAGAGGTCGTAACGGCGTCAAAGGCACTCATTCCGAAAAGCATAAGAAGAATTGTTTCAAGAAAGGTGAGTCCTACGTACACGCTCAGCAAAATCTGCATGGCACGTTTGGTACGGTAGCGGAAATTGTCAATGGCGTATGGAGACATCTCGGTGCGATAAAGCACCATACTGGCCACCCCCATTGAAGGCAGAACCGAGAGCACAAACACCACAATCCCAACGCCGCCAATCCAATGGGTGGCATTTCGCCAAAAAAGCAGGCCCATTGGAAGGGCTTCAATATTGGTCAAAATGGAGGAACCGGTGGTGGTGTAACCCGAAACGCTCTCAAACCAGGCATTGGTGAAGGTAAATTCGCCTCCCCACAAAACGTAGGGAATAGTCCCCACCAAACAGGAAAGTAGCCAGCCGGAAACCACGATGGCCAGACCCTCCGTATTGGAAATTTCCTTTGTAGGGGGAACAAAAACCAAAAGAAAAAGCCCAAACAGAGCAACCAGGAGGGCACTAAACAACAAGGGCAGAAGAGCGGCGTCTCCGGCCACGGCTGAAATGGCGGCGGAAATGAACAAAAAAACAGCATTCAGCAAAAGCACCAACCCATCGTATCGAAAAATGACCGGAAGTCTCATTTTTCCAGCTCACCGGGATTGGTTTGCGAACAGAGCGTGGCGATGGTTGTGGCCAGTTCGCCTATTTCATCCTGGGTGGAAATTTCCACGCTAAACGGGCGACGTTTTTCCAGCAAATCGCGAACCCCTTGGGCAATCATTCGGACGGGACGCAAGAGGAAATAATCAATGAAAAAGTTCAACAGAAGCAAAAATACAACAGCGGCCAACATGGCGACGACCGCGGGCATGAGCGTCCGACGGGCCTGATCTTTGAGGTGCGTGTTTGCCTGGTACAAACTTTTGCCCATTAAGGCATTTAGACTCAGAAGTTTTGAGTGGAGAATCTTTAACGGATTCAAAACGGTGGCTTCGTACCAAGTCATGTCCTTGTTGGAAATCTCTTTCAGGCGAAATGCGTCACTTGCCGTTTTTAGTTTTTTGTAAGCCAGGCTGATTTCCAAAAGCAGTGCCTTTGCTTTTTCATCCGTCAGAGAAAATTGCGCCGTTTTTAAGGCTTTTTGAAAGGATTGGTCACCCAGGCGCATTAGTTGTTCTCCGGCTTCCCACCGACCGGCCAAAATTTTTACCAGACCCTCGTTCAGGTTGTCCAGTCCCTGTTGCATGGCCTGGGAAGCCTGCAACCCGGCGTAATTTTGGTCTAATACCGTTTGAACGGAGCGGTCGATATGATTCATTTGGAGAATAGACCAAATATCCGCCATGAGAAGAATTGCAATGAGGATCAAAAATCCGATTAAAATTTTAACGCGCAGCTGCATATTTGTCCCTGTGTTTGAAGAAAACTTTTTACCATCCGACATAAAAATTGCAAAGCGGGCACACCACCCGCTTTGAGAAAACTAAACTTCCCGTTTTTAAAATCACTGCCAATTTCGGGCTCATTCGGAATCGAATTGAATGAGTGAGAAAAAGTCGTATCCTTTTATTTTTTCGCGACCATTGAGAAACGTTAATTCGATGAGACAGCCGATACCGGCCACCACTCCGCCGCAACGTTCGACCAATTGCGTGGTGGCTTTAAGCGTGCCACCCGTGGCAAGTAAATCGTCCACTACCAAAACCCGCTGCCCCTTTTCAATAGCGTCCCGGTGAATTTCCAGCGTGTCCGTGCCGTATTCCAATTCGTAGGTTTCGCTGAAAGTGGTGGCGGGCAATTTGCCGGGTTTCCGAACGGGCACAAATCCCGCCTTCCATTTGTAGGCCAGAGCCCCTCCCAAAATAAACCCGCGGGATTCGACCCCGACAACCACTTCAATTGTGTGATTCTCAAAATGCTCCGCTAGCCGGTCTATGGCTTCCTGAAAAGCATTCGGTTCTTTCAACAGCGTGGTAATATCTTTAAAACCAATCCCCGGTTTGGGAAAATCCGGCACGTTTCGAATGGTCTCTTTCAAATTGAGCATGAATTAGCTCCTTTTTCGTCAAAAAACAATTTCGAATCGATTAAAGCGCCCCTGAAAGGGAAGCCATTCCACTTGAACGTCCCGCACATCGGCGTACGGGTGGCGCGTTTGCACATCTTTCAGGAACGATTCCAGCAGGCTCCGGTCACCCTCGGCAACGATTTCGACTCGGCCGTCGGGCAAATTGCGGACGGTTCCCTTGAGTCCGTAGGCATTGGCCAGGCGCAGCACAAAATACCGAAATCCCACGCCCTGAACCACACCGCTGACAATCGCTTTTACACCCACTGAATTCATGCGACACGTTCTCGCAATGCTTGCAAAGTTAGGCGAACGGCTTCGGCAGCCGTTTGGACACGTGGGATTTGCGGGGAAATCTCCCACGTGCGCAGTCCCACAATCGGCTTTCCCAATTGAAGCGCAAACGCCAGCTCCGAAAGCGTGCCGTAGCTGCCGTCAATTGCAATGAGGGCGTGTGCCGTCTGGACAATAATGGCGTTCCTCGCCAACCCCATGTTGGTAACAATAGGGATGTCCACGTAGGGATTGGCCTCCTGCGAGGAGGCGCCGGGTAAAATGCCAACCACCAATCCGCCTGTTTCGTGTGCCCCCCGACTCACCGCTTCCATGACGCCGGAACGCCCGCCGCAAACCAAAACGGCGCCGGCACGGGCAATTTCCCGCCCGACTTCACGAGCAAGCTGGTAGATTTCCTCCGAAACGGAAGCCCCGCCAATCACACCAAGGATTGTTTTCATCTCAGCAACACAGTTTTTTTGCTTGCGCCAAAACCACCGAATTTTCCGCCTTTTAGGGATAAATGCGGTGCATGAGACGCGGAAACGGAATCGTTTCGCGCACGTGGTCCAGCCCGCAAATCCACGCGACCGTTCGTTCAATACCAAGGCCAAATCCGCCGTGCGGAACCGAACCGTATTTTCGCAAATCCAGGTACCAATCGAATGCCTCTTTGGGCAGGTTGTGCTTCTCGATTTTTTCTTCCAAAACGGCTAAGTTGTCTTCACGCTGCCCGCCTCCGATAATTTCTCCGTACCCTTCGGGTGCTAAAACATCCACGCAGAGCGCCCGGCTCGGGTTGTCGGGGTCATTTTTCATGTAAAATGCCTTTACTTCCGCCGGGTAACGATGTACCATGACGGGTCGGTCGAAGCTGTTGGAAATAATCGTTTCGTCCGCGCCGCCGAAATCGTCCCCGTAGACGAAGTCGGCCTGGGCCTCTTTTAAAATTCGAGCCGCTTCGTCGTAGGTAATGCGCGGAAACGGGGCCTGAATATTTTCCAATTTGCTGATGTCGCGTTCAACAATTTTGAGCTGTTCCAAACGATTTTCCAGTACCCGCGCCACAATAAAAGAAACAAGTCCTTCCGACAAATCCATGATGTCATTGAGCTCAGCGTAAGCCACTTCCGGCTCTACCATCCAGAACTCCGTAAGGTGACGGCGGGTTTTGGATTTTTCGGCTCGAAAGGTAGGGCCAAAGCAATAGACTTTTCCAAAGGCCATGGCCGCTGCCTCCATATAAAGCTGTCCGCTTTGGGTAAGGTAGGCTTTGTCGCCAAAATAGTCGGTTTCAAACAGCGTCGTGGTTCCTTCACAAGCGGCGGGTGTAAAAATGGGGGCGTCCACCAGCGTAAATTTTTGGGAATCGAAAAAATCGCGAATGGCTTTAATGATTTCGTGGCGAATTTTAAGGATGGCATTTTGCCGCCGAGAGCGAATCCACAGGTGACGATGCTCCATGAGAAAAGCCGTCCCGTGTTCTTTTGGGGTGATGGGGTAGTCCTGCGCAATTTGGACAACTTCAATATTTTTCACCCACAATTCGTACCCCCCCGGTGCCCGCTTATCGGCGTGAACCTGCCCGGTAACAATAATGGACGATTCCTGTGTAAGGCGGTCGTAAAGATCGAAGACCTCGGGCGACACGTCGTTTCGAGAGACCACCCCTTGAATCAGACCTGTTCCGTCCCGAAGAATCAAAAACCAAATTTTGCCGCTGGAGCGCTTATTATACAACCACCCTTTCAGGGTGACGATTTCACCGTCATGTTGTCCCACGTCTTCCACAAAAACTCGATCAATTGCCATACAAAATCCTTTCCTGCCGCTTGTCCACTGAAATTTCTTTGTTTGAATAAAGCCAGCCTGCTCGTTGCCTGTTTCCGCTGATTTTTTTAAGCCACTTTGCCGAGCAAATTCGTTCAATTTCCTCGGACGAATGCTTTTTCGGCTATTTTACCAAAACAACCGGAATTTTCGCATTGCGCATTACGCGTTCCGTTGTGCTGCCCAAAATGGCTTCCTTAATACGCGAGTGACCGTACGCCCCCATGATAATCAAATCGAAATCTCCCTCTTCGCTGAAATTGACAATCTCGCTGTCGGGGTCGCCTTTGCGGGTCTGAATGTCCACTTGAATATCGTAAGCGCTCAGATATTCCTTTCCCTCGCTTGCAATTCCGTTGGCTTTTTCGGAATTTTCATCTACGGTGAAAATGACCAGCGACGCCCCGAATTTACTCCCGAAAAAACCTGCCATGGGAAGAGCCCGATTTGAATTTCGGCTCCCGTCGTAAGGCACCAGGATTTTCTGAATGTGCCGCACCTGCTGCGGTGCAATAAAGAGGGGTTTCTCACATTGGCGAGAGATTGCTTCTGTGGTAGCACCCATCATTTTTGTTCCCCAGCGGGCAAATTCCCCGTGGGCTCCCAAAACAACCAAGTCCGAAACATTGGCTTTTTCGCAAATTACATCGACGGGTGCCCCTTCAATCTTTTCCACCGTGAAATCCACGTTTTCCTTTTTCAGAAATTCCTCGCACTTTGCCAACACCGAATCGGCCTTCTGGTTCAGCAAATTTCGAGATTCGTCCAAATAAACTGACGACGGAAATACCGGCGCAAATCCGTCCACTCCCATGTAGACCGACCATTCAAAAATACGGACGTCAATCACCGTAATCACCCGAAGGCGGGCGTCAAAAGCATGTGCCATTTTAATGCCGTACTGCAAAACGGCGTCTGTGTACTGGGATCCATCGACTCCAATTAGAATCGATTTAATCATTTTGCGCTCCTTGCTTTCATATTTCGGGGTTGGATGCCGTCCAACCGTTTCCGTTCATTTGCTAAAAAAGCCAGGATTTTTCCTCTCTCCACTACAAGAGCAGGCCTGCACCAAAACGGTAGAGCGGTTTTTTTTTCGACCAAAGGGCCTGACGGCAGTCACCGAACTTTTTAAACTTTTAGCCGACTTGCGGGAAAAATTTCAAGCCAATTGCGTGCGAAATCAACCCCATTTTTCCACCTTGGCTCCTCTCTCCATGAGTTCAATGACCGCTTCCTTGGGCGGTTTGTCCTCGAAAAGCACCTTGAACACCTGCTCCGTAATCGGCATTTCCACCCCGTATTTTTGAGCCAAATCGTGGGCGGATCGTGTGGTGCGCACGCCTTCCGCTACCATGACCATCTCATCCAAAACCTGCTGCAAGGTTTTTCCTTTTCCGATTTGCTCACCCAAATAGCGGTTGCGACTGTGGCGACTCATACAGGTGACGATGAGGTCTCCCATTCCCGAAAGCCCCGCAAACGTCATGGGATCGGCACCCATGGCCGTTCCCAAGCGGGTAATTTCTACCAGCCCGCGCGTCATAAGAGCGGCTTTTGTGTTGTCTCCGTACCCCACACCGTCACTAATACCGGCACCGATTGCAATAATATTTTTCAGAGAACCACCTAACTCCACGCCGATTAAATCCTCGCTGGCGTACACCCGAAAATTGGAGGTCATAAAAATGCGCTGGACTTCCTGAGCCGTTTTCAAATTGCTGGAGGCCGACACCACTGTGGTGGGAATTTTGCGTGCTACCTCTTCGGCGTGGCTGGGACCGGACAAAACCGCCAGTTGGGTGGAGGGTAACTCCGGCAAAACCTGCTGAATGACTTGAGACATGCGCAAAAGGGTGTCGTTTTCAATTCCTTTTGCTACGCTTACTAAAATCGCTTTGCCGAAATCGACTTCCCGCAGCCGCTCCGCCACCTTTCGCATAATGTGCGACGGAACCGCTAACACCAACACATCCCGGTGGCGCGCGGATTTTTCAAAATCGGATGTAATGTGAATTTTCTCGGGGATGGGCACCCCCGGCAACATGAGTTTGTTCTCCCGCAAAGTGGCCAATTCACTGGCCACGTCAGGACGAAATTCCCACAAAATAACGTCGTCGTATTTCGAGGCCAACAGCATCGCCAGAGCGGTCCCCCAACTTCCCGCACCTAAGACCGAGACTTTTACTGACATAGGCGCTCCGTTTTTCGTCGATTATTTGCTTCTGTTTGCAACAACCCCATCCGTGTTTGGGGCCGATTCCAATCCCCCTTTTTGAAGCAGATTTTGCAAACATCGGGCTGTCGTTTAAAATATAAAAGAATTTCCCGATTAATCAAGAAATTTTCCGGTTATGCGATTTTACCGAGCACCCAGGCGTTTTCACCCAACGTTTGTGCCTTTTTCACGACAGACGGCGCCTGTTCGGGACCCACAACCACAATCATGCCTACCCCCAAATTGAATGTGCGACGCATGTCCCCTTCGGGCACTTTTCCCAAATCCTGAATGAGCTGAAAAAGTACCGGGCGATCCCAGGAATCCCAATCAATGACCATTGTTCGACCCGGCGGTAAAATACGCGACAAATTCCCTTCAATACCCCCTCCCGTAATGTGCGCCAACCCCTTGATTTGAAAGTGGTTGAGCAATTCCGTAACCACCGCCAAGTAGGATTTGTGAACGGCCAAGAGGGCTTCGCCCACAGATTCCCCCAACTCACTGAAATAGGAATCCACCTGTAAGCCTGCGTGCTCGAAGAACACCTTCCGCGCCAGGGTGTAACCGTTGGTATGCAAACCGTTGGAAGGAAGGGCGACGAGGACGTCCCCCTTTTGGATGGTTTTACCCGAGACGATTTTCTCTTTTTCCACCACTCCCACAATGGTTCCCGCCACGTCGTACTCCCCCGGCCGGTACAAATCGACCATTTCCGCCGTTTCCCCCCCAATCAGAGCGCAACGGGCATTTTGGCAGCCCCGGACAAACCCCGAAATCAATTCGCCTACAATTTCCGGAGTGACTTTTCCGAGGGAAAGGTAATCGAGAAAAAAGAGGGGTTGTGCGCCGGAGGTCAGGATGTCGTTGACGCAGTGATTAACCAAATCTTCTCCAACGGTGTCGTGGCGGTTCATCTGGAAAGCGACCTTTAATTTGGTTCCTACTCCGTCTGTTGAAGCTACCAAAACGGGTTGAGAAAACCCACCAAAATCGGGTTGAAAAAATCCCCCGAACAATCCGATTTCTTCCAACACTTCGGGGCGAAAAGTGGTCCGCACCATTTCTCTTATTTTTCGAACGCTGGCTTCACCGGCAGCGATGTCCACCCCTGCCTTTTTGTACGTCAATCCTTCTTTCGTCAAATCTTCTCCTCCACTTGTTTCACATATTTTCGGCGAAGCTGCTCAAAAAAGCGGACCGCGGTTTCCGATTGGTAATCGGGGTAAGTCCATTCCAAAAACGTAAAAGCGCCCCGTCGAAAGCGGTACTGTAAATCGGCGTAAATTCCCCGTTCCAAATAAATTCTGTGACTAAAATTCTTGGTAGAAGCCAAAACCATTTTGGCTTTCTCGATGTAGCCCGGGTCGAGATTTACCGGA
>CAZOHG010000065.1:0-2236 GCA_964579725.1 uncultured Deferribacteres bacterium | reverse complement strand
ACGGTGCCCGCTTTCGGAAAATTCAACCTCGATTTGATTGGTTTGAATTTTGATTTCCGCTAGTTCCGCCGGGTCCCGCAGCTTTTCAAATCCGACCCATTGTTTGCGAAGATCCGGCCCCATTTCCTTTTCGTAATAGCGGGTGAATGAAAAATCAATCGCCGGAGAACGCACATCGATTGCCCCCAAAAGAGACTGGAGGCGGTCGAGCAACTTTTCAAAGTCCACAAGCGGCGCAAATGTAATCGCCGCGAAAAACTTGACCGGTTCCGGCAAATGAATGGTACCCATCGGTTCGGGAATCTCCCAAATAACGAAAAACCAGCCCTCTAAAATCGAAATTCACTCTTGACAAACGGGGAAAAATTCATTAAATTAATACCCGTTATAAAATTGCCGAGGTGGTGAAACTGGTAGACGCAGTGGACTCAAAATCCACCGCCCTCTGGGCATGCGGGTTCGAGTCCCGCCCTCGGCACCACAAAAGCCGATTTTCGAATCGGCTTTTTTTATTGGAGCATTGGGCCCAACAATTTTTGGATTTGGGGCGAATTTAAATTGTCCTTCGTAACGACGTACACACCGGTGTCAATCCGCCTGGGAATTGTTTTGCCGTGCAGAGCGGCCACGGCCATTTCCACCCCTTTGTACCCCATTTTGTACGGATTCTGTACGATCAGTGCCTGAACATCGCCGTTTTGCAAAGCTTCGATTTCATTTTTCGCTGCGTCAAATCCCACGACTTTAACCTTCCCGCCTGCCTTGTTGCGACTGAGAAGCGCCTGAACCACGCCGATGGTTCCCGCCTCGTTCGCAGCAAAAACGCCCGAAAGGTCGGGGTGCGCCGTCAGAATATCTTCCATGACGTTCATTGCCGTCGCCACGTCGCTTTGAGAATATTGGACGGCCACGAGACGAATATTGGGATACTTCTTCAGGCCCTTTTTGAAGCCGTTTTCCCGCATAATGGACGTTCCCGCTCCAGGCACAAAGGGAATGCAGGCGACGTCCCCGTGCCCGCCAATGAGTCGGGCCAAAACGGCTGCCGCTTTTTCCGCTGCCGCTACGTTGTCCGTGGCAATAAAACTTAAGGGAATGTCCGAATCCAGACCCGAATCGATGGTAATGATTTTAATTCCCGCTTTGTGCGCCTTTTCCACCACGGGGATGAGAGCCTTGGTGTCGCAGGCGGCCAAAACAATGGCGTCCACTTTTTTATTAATGTAATCCTCTAAAATGGCAATTTGACCGGCAATATCCGTTTCCACAGCGGGGCCTTTCCAGATGACATCCACATCATAGGCCTTTCCCGCGTCTTCGGCGCCGTGTTTTACCGTCACCCAAAAGGAGTGGGACAATCCTTTGGGAGAGACCAAAATGCGCCATTTGCCGGCCTGTTGCCTCCCGCACCCTACCGTAAAAAGCAAAACCATCGAAATCACCCAAACGAATCGCTTCATGAATATTTCCTCCCGAAGATCCGACCTTCGTAGCCAATTGAGTCTCGCTTAGACAAAACCACCGATTTTTCTTGCCCTTTGTAATCTCTGATTAAAATTTGCTATTTTCCGCGTGCTTCCAGATCCAGTTGTAAAAAATCTGGGAAAAAACAGCGCGCGTCAATTGAATGTGCGCGCACCTTGAAATCCCCGCCAATCGGCGTGCCAGGGCGGCTGCAGAAAATAGTTTCCAATTTGTACGCCGCTCAAATACTCCGCTTGCGATATTGGTCGGCAAAAACGGCGGCAATAATAATACTCCCCATGATTACCTGCTGCCAAAAGGCCGAAATATCCAAAAGATTGCTGCCGTTTCGAATGATGCCCATGATAAGAGCCCCAATCATCGCCCCCAGCATTTTGCCTTCTCCGCCGCTCAAACTGGCGCCGCCCACCACGCAAGCGGTAATCACATCCAATTCGTAACCTGTTCCGGCAGTAGGCTGCCCCGTGCTCAGGCGCGAGGCCAAAATAATTCCCGCAATTCCGTACAAAAAACCCGCCAAAGTGTAAATAGCAATCAAATAGCGTCCGACAGGAATTCCCGACAGGCGCGCGGCTTCCATATTTCCGCCGATGGCGTAGGTGTAGCGGCCGAAACGGGTGTACTGAAGCACAATGTGCCCCAAAATCGCCAAAACCGTCAGAACAACAAGCGGAACGGGCACCACGCCCAAAACGTGGCCACCTCCCCAAAATTCAAAAGATTTGGGAAGTCCGAAAACAGGGATGCCGCC
>CAZOHG010000064.1:0-18382 GCA_964579725.1 uncultured Deferribacteres bacterium | reverse complement strand
TTACAGGGGTTTTTTGTTGGTTTTTGATGGGCTCTAAATTTGATGAATTTTGATAACTTCAAATACACCCAATAAACTTCCCCCGAAAGCCCGTTTCTTCTGAACGTCATTTCGTACCGCTGCCGGCAAAAAAACTCTTTTTTATCGATTCAAATTTCATTAAATTCAATGTGAAAGCGCAATGATCAGGCAAATGATGCTCTTTTCCGCGTAGGCGCCGCTTTTTTAAAATGCGTGAACAATAGCAAACAAATCTGGATTTTTTTAAAGGACACAATTCTTGACGACAAAACGCTTTGGTTTGTCTTTTTTAATTCGTCTTTGGGTGTGGTTCCTTTTTTTGCCCCTTTTGTTTGTCGGATGTGCCGATCGGGAACACGCCAATCCCCTGGACCCCCTCAACCCCAAAACCCACGGTCAGCCGCCGCGCCTGAGCGTGGTGTCGGATCATCATAAAGTAAAACTGAGTTGGCCAAGAACCTCCCTTAAGTCGATTTCCGATTTTTGTGTTTACCGCTGGACGGATTCTACAAACGTGACCAAAATTGCGCAAGTCCCGGCTACTCGAACGGATTTCGAGGACACAGCTACCGTCTACGGAACCCGTTATTTTTATGCGTATTCTATTTTAGCCGGTCATATTGAAAGCCTTCGTTCGCCTGCGGAATCGATTATCCCAGGGCCTGCCTTTTTTTGGGTCAGTTACCGTTCGTCGGGCCAAATTTTAAAGTTAACTTTTGACATCCAACACCCGTATAAATGGATGAGTGGATTCGCTTTTCCTTCGGTGAGTGTAGTGGTAGGGAAAGGCAAAGGGGTTTGGGTGGCAGACCACTATTTGGGTGCTTTGTACCGACTGTCCGAGCAGGGCGATTATTTATTCAAAATTCAGGGACTTGGAAGAATTTCGTCATTTCAATTGGATCGTCCTCGGGGCCGCCTTTGGGTGGCGGATGTAAAAAACAAACAGGTTGTGCATTTGGACACCAGTGGCGTGGGCTACTTTGCTGTGCGAGGGTTGCCTTATCCAAAGCAAGTTCTGGTGAACGAAGCCAACGGAGGGTGTTGGATTTTGGATTCCGATTTGAAACAAATTCTATTTGCCGACCCGGACGGACACGTGACCGTGCTGGCGTCCCATCTTAAATCGCCCCAATGGATGGCCGCCGATGCCGAAAATGACGGCTTGTGGGTAGCAGACAGTTCTCGTGTGGTTCATCTAAATCTTTTCGGAAAAGTGACGCGGGAACTTTCTGCTTTTAAATTTGCCTATTTTATTGGAACCGACAATCAAAGGCAAAAGCTCTGGGTGCTGGATCAATCGTACCTCTGGTTTGGGACGGAGGTGGTTCAATTAAAAACAGACGGGACGGTTGTTTTTCGAAAGCGTGGATTTGAGGCTCCCCAGAATCTGGTGGTCGACCCGTTTGACGGCAGTTGTGTGATTGCCGACACGTACAACATCCGTTTGGTTAAACTTTCGTCCGAGGGAAAAGAATTGGCGGTCTGGGAAACGGACGCCACGCCCTGGTGGGTAAGCATCGAAGAGTAACATTGGCCGTCGGTTGTAAAAGGAGAAATATCGAATTTTATGACGTTTCGCAATCAAAAAAAATGGGATGTTCTGCTTTTCCTGATTAGCGTGGCGTTTTTGGTGTTCACGTTGGTTATTGATTTGGCCTTTTACTACAACCACACCTACCCCGCTAATGTGTACGGATTGCGGGAGTTCATGCTGGTGTTCGCGCTGAGTTATTTTTCCTACTTGCTGTCCCGCCAGCGCTATATTCAGGAAAAGAACGTTCTGTTCAAATTGAAATCTCTTTTTGTGGCTGTTTTGGGTGTTTATCTCACTATTGCCATTTCCAAATTGATCTTTCCTTTTCATTTTTCTTTTCCTTCCGACAACCTGCCGCCCCTGTTCGGTTCATTAAAAAGTCTGGTTCATTCGGCCTTTATTAGCATTTTCGTCACTTTGTTTCTTTTTGCCATTTTATTTATTTTAAAAGACTTAATCTTTTACAAAAGCAAAAAGAATACGCGAAAGCTTTTTTCTTTTTCCCTCATTCTTTTGGGTGTTTATATTTTGTATGAACATATTCGTTTTGGTGCCTCCGTGCCGGATTGGTCCTTTCAGGGGCACGACACGGTAGAATGGGTGTTGGTGGGGGCGATGTTGTTTTCCATGATTCTGCTTTCGTTTCGAACAGCCTGGGTAAATTATTTAAACAAGAAGCAGAAGATCATGGCTTTTTGGGCGGGACTTATTATTTTGCCCGGCGCAATTGCCCTCTCACGCGCATCCACTTACCAAAGCATCTATTATTTTAGTCTAACCATCGGGGCTTTTGACGCTTTTGTGGCATACTTTCTCTACATTTATCTGGCGTTTTCGCTGGTTAGTCTCCTGTTGCATTTGCCGACAGCCAGTGTATTTGACAAGAAAATGCATGAAATTGCCTCTTTGCACAATTTGAGTCGTGTGATTAGTTCGGTTCTGGATTACAACACGATTGTGCGGAAGGTCACCGAACTTACCAGCGAGGTTTTGAAAACCGACTTCTGCTGGCTGGAAATGTTGAATGAAAAAAACGATGAAGTGTCCATCGTGTCCCAGCGGGGTCTGACAGATTTTGACCTACAGAAACTTCGAATGCGTCCCAACGATGGCTTAACGAACTGGATTGTCCAGAATCGCGAACCCATTTTAATCAACGAGCTTCCCAAGGATCCCCGAGGCAAAAATCTTCGATTTTGGCGCCGGGAATGCCATTCGCTTCTTGGCATTCCGCTTCTCTCACAGAACGGGGTAATCGGTGTGCTTTACGCGGTCAAAAAAGAGGAATTCGGATTTGACCACGAAGACAAAGAAATGCTCCAGGCCTTCGCCAATCAGGCAACGGTTGCCCTTGAAAACGCCAAGCTCATTCAGGAATCTATTGAAAAAGAAAGGCTGGCACAGGAACTGCGCGTGGCTCACGATACCCAATTAAAGCTCCTTCCCAAAACCATGCCGGCTATCCCCGGCCTTGACATTGACGGTGTCTGTATTACGGCTAATGAAGTGGGTGGCGACTATTTCGGCTTTGTTCCTCTGGGTGAGGATCGGTTAGGGGTGGCTATCGGTGATGTTTCCGGAAAGGGGATTTCCGCAGCATTTTTTATGGCCGAACTCAAAGGAATTCTTGAGGCCAGCAGTGGTATCTACCGTTCGCCCAAGGAATTACTGGCACAAGTCAATAGAGTACTTTATCCAAACACCGACCGACAAACGTTTATTAGTTTGATTTACGCCGTGTTTGATCTACAAAATCGGCAAGTTACGTTCAGTCGCGCCGGACATTGTCCGGTACTTCGACTTTCGGGAGAGAAAATTGAAGTGCTGCTTCCCAAAGGCATGGCTCTGGCTTTGGAAAAAGGAGCATTGTTTGAGGATGTTTTGGAAGAAATTCAAAAACCACTCATTCCTGGAGATGTTTTTCTTTTTTACACAGACGGATTGCCGGAAGCTCGAAATGCTGCCGGAGAAGAATTCGGAGACGAGCGCTTGTTGGAGCTTTTTCGAGAGGTCAAGGGACTTTCCGCCCGTGCCGTCCGCGAACGGATTGTAAACCGCGTTTTGGATTTTATCGGGAAAACGAAACCGCACGACGACCTCTCCCTTTTGGTTGTGCGGGTGTCCGACACAGAGAGCAAAGAGATTTCTAACGGAGGAGAATGGGATGGAGCAAGCCCAGTTTGAGGTAAAACGTTCGGATGTCAACACCGTGACGGTGTTGTCTCTCAAAGGATTTTTGGATGCGCACACGGCTCCGCAATTTGAAACGGCCGTCCAGACCCTGTTGGAGGAAAGCCGTTACAAAATTGTGGTCGATTTCACAGAGCTGGCGTACATTAGCAGTGCAGGTCTGGGAGTTTTTATGGGATTTATTGAAGAAATTCGGCAAAACGGCGGCGATATGAAATTGGCTCACATGAGCGACCGAGTTTTTAAAATATTTGATCTTTTGGGATTTCCCAACCTGTACCAAATTTTTCCGACGGTGGATGAAGCCGTTCGAAAATTCGACGACAAAAACTAACCGAGGAGAAGTCCGACTTGGCCAAAAGAAAGAAAAAATACCGAATTGTGACTCCCAGTGAAAGCGAAAATTTGGGGCTCATTCGCGATTTCGTGGGGCGATTGGCTCACCGTGCCGGATTTAATGAAGACCACGTGAACAAAATTCAGGTGGCGGTTGACGAGGCCTGTACCAACGTGGTTCAACACGCCTACCCAAACGGGCCGGCCGGGCCCATTGACGTGGAAGTCGTCTGCAATTCGGAGAAATTTCAAATCGCCATTTCCGACAAAGGGGTGGGTTTTCATCCGGAAACTCTCGAGAAACCGAATATGGTGGACTATTTGAACGAATTCAAAAAGGGAGGGTTGGGCATTCACTTGATTCAAACATTAATGGACGAGGTCTCGTTTAGAATACATCCGCGCAAAAAAAACACCGTCTTCATGACCAAATACATCAATCGTGAGGAAACGCCCGAGGAACTCAAGCGGCAGGCAATTGTACTGGAAAAAACCCGGAAATTGCGGTAAGTCCATGGAAAAAGAAGATTTTGAAACCCTCAAACTGCGCTATCTGGAGCTGACCTCTCTTTTCGAAACCAACAAAGTTCTGAACGCGTCGCTAGATCTTCAGACTATTCTCGACAATTTACTCCTCACGTCGATGGGACGGCTCATGATCAGCAAAGGGTTGGTTCTTTTGCGGCAGAAAAAAAATATTCTGAAAGTGGCGGCCGTTAAGGGGATTTCGAGGCAAAATATCGGGCGTGTTTTTGGCCTGGAGACGGAAATCCACTCTCCCGGATTTGTCTCTGAACTCATTGGCGCGGACACCTCTTTGGGGAGCTTTTTGCGCTCAATGGAAGCCAAACTTATTCTGCCTCTGATTTCCAATGAAAAAATGTTAGGATTGGTTGTTTTTGGCCGAAAATTTGTCCGTTCCGATTACCATCCGGACGAAATTGATTTTTTACAATCTTTAGTAAGCGGAGCGGCCCTGGCTGTGGACAAAAGCCTTCTGTTTGACGAACTAAAGGCCACGAACCGCGAGTTGGACAAAAAAATTCAGGAACTGAACACTGTCCTCGAAATTAGCCGGGAGCTCAACGCCACGCTGGAACCGCAAAAAATTGCCAACATTCTTTCTTTTGCTATTATGGGGGAACTTTTGGTCAAAGAGTGCCTGATCGTCCTTTTTGAGAACGAACAGGTGCAGATAGTCGTCAAAAAGGGAATGGAAATCGAAAACGACCGGCTGACCAGATTTTTCAGCCAACCGACCTGTCGCCAAAAACTGCTTTCGGGGCCATTTGTACGGCTTTCGGAAGCTGCGTGCGAGGAAGCCTTTTCACCCCAAATTTTTGCCGAGACCAAGCTTGAATTACTTGTTCCGCTTATTTCCAACGAATCTTTAAAGGGATTCATAGGAATTGGTCGAAAAATTACCGGAGGCGATTTCTCGAAAACGGAACTTGGCTTTTTGGAAACACTGGCTAACGATGCGATTGGAGCCGTTGAAAATGCCCGGATGGTCCGACAACTTTTGGAGAAGGAACGTCTCGAAGAGGAGCTTAAGATTGCTCGCGATATTCAAAAACGTCTCCTGCCGGAAGGCTGTCCGCGTGTGTCTGGATTTGAAATTGCGGCTGTGAACCATTCCTGTCGCCAGGTGGGAGGCGATTATTATGATTGCATTTCGTTGGGCAAAGGCCGTCTGGGACTGGCCATTGCGGATGTTTCCGGCAAAAGTACCCCGGCGGCACTCCTCATGGCCAATTTACAGGCCAGTTTGCGCACGTTGGCCGGCGAAGGATTACCGGTTCACCAATTGGTTGAGCGTATTAACGACATTATTTTTCAAAATACCACATCCGACAAATTTATTACCTTTTTTTACGGGGAATTGTTGGCGGATGAGGGACGCTTGCTTTACACAAATGCAGGCCACAACCCCCCAATTCTTTTGCGTTCGGACGGCACCACAGAGTTGTTAGAGGCAGGGGGGCTCATTCTCGGAATTCTAAAAAATCAAAGCTATCGGCAAAAAAGCGTTGAATTTCACCCCAATGATGTGTTAGTTTTATACACGGACGGCATTACGGAAGCGCTAAATGATCGGGAGGAGGAATTTGGCGAGGATCGCTTAATGCGCGTCATTCGGAAAAATCGATCTTCCCGTGCGGAAGAATTGGCAGCCACCATTCTCGCCGAAGTGGAGCGTTTTTCAGGCGGAAAGGAGCAGTCCGACGACATTACGCTGCTGATTGTGAAAGCGGGGACGGAGCGAGAGAAAGAGGATTAGCATCTGGGATTGAAAGGGACGTTCTTTGCCATGCTAAGCGGGAAGGGTAGTTTTGCGCGCTTGTTGCGTTGGGGTGAGTCCAATATTACGCAGTTGAGTATTCGACAGAAATTTTCCATTGGAATAAGTCTGGTTTTGCTCATTACCATTGGCATTCTGAGTTTTTCCATTCTGGAATGGCAGAAAAGAATTTTGAATGAACGGGTTGAAGAAGTTTGCCAATTGTCTGTGCAAAATCTTTCCGGTGTGGCAAAGGAAAATATTCTTTTGGGGGGATACGCTCCGATTCAGGAGCTCATTAGCAATATGCTCCAAATGAAAATTGTGGGCCTGCGGTACGCTTTTGTGGTCGATCGCCGCGGGAAAATTATTGCCCACTCCAACCCAAGGAAAATTGACGCTCCCGCCCCTTCTTACCTCAAATTGCCGGCAACAAGAGGGCTGCATTCCGTTTTGAACAAGGGCAGTTTTTTTGAATACGTGAGCCCTTTTTACGTACACCCGAGCGGTGTTTCGGCGGGCGGAAAACGGCTTCTTGGCGTGGCGGTTGTGGGGTTTTCAAAACAAGATGTTTTTCGGCCCATTGCCCACGCACGCCGTATTCTTTTTCTGAACACGATTATTATTTTGTTCATCGGACTGCTCGTCGCCAATTGGATTTCGCACCAGCTTTCTTCTACCATTGTAACGCTGGCGGAAGGCGTCCGAAAGGTGCGCGACGGAAATTTAGACGTTGAAATTCCCGTTCGATCCCGCGACGAATTGGGACTTTTGACGCTCGAATTTAACCAGATGATTCGCCGCTTTCGGGAAAATTTGCACATGCAAAAGTTCATTTCCGCCCTAACCATGCAAATGATTCGACGGCGGTCGCGCTTAAAACTTGCCGACAGCGAATCAATGGAAAGGCGCCAAATTGCCGTCTTGTTTTCCGACATTCGTAGCTTTACAACGGTTTCGGAGAAATTGGAGCCGGAAAGTCTGGTCAAATTAATTAATATTTATTTCGATTTGCAGACCAAAATTGTTGAAAAATACGGGGGGATTGTGGACAAATTTGTGGGTGACCAAATCATGGTGCTATTCCTTGACGACGAAATGGCCGATCAGGCTGTACAGGCCGCCGTGGAAATCCAGAAGGCCATTCGTAAATTAAATGTGAATCGGAAAAAGGCAAATAAGGAAATTTTACAAGTGGGCATTGGCATTCATCTGGGGCCCGTCATGATTGGCAGCATGGGAACAGAAACCCGGATGGATTACACGGCAATTGGCGACACCGTAAACCTTGGCGCCCGGCTCTGTTCGATTGCCCGACCGGGACAAATCGTTATTCCGCAAACCATTATTCGCCGTCTAAGGGGAAGTTACTCTATTGTTAAAATGGAACCGCTTGTGTTAAAGGGCCGCAATCGCCCTGTTCAGCTCTATTCGGTGAACTATGAGTAGGCGCGGCGTTCACATTTTAGCCATTCTTTTTTGGGCTTTGGCGGGGACGCCTTTTGTTCGAGCGCAGAATCCTGTGTTGGATGCTTCGGCACGGGTGTTGGGGGGGCCGCTGAATTATTTCGCTGCGCGCCCCGCTGCCTTTTTGGGAAATCCCGCGAATTTGGGCCTAAACGGCTGGGATCGCGTCAGCTTCCATCTGAATCGGGCCTACCGATTCAATTCGGTCGCTGCCAACGGCTTCTTCCCGGGGACGGGCCATCTGGGGGGAGCCGTTAGTCTGTTTTCTTCTCAGGTGCAGTGTTTTCAGGTAGGATTTGCACGTCGTCTTTCGCGAAAAATAAGCTGGGGCACTCGCCTAAATGTCGGAAGCTTCTTCGACCGAAAGAGCGTGCAGGCCGACATTGGGCTGGCCTACCGCCTTGGTATTCTAAACGAAGATGTTTTCCCCGTCGAAATCGGGCTTGGGGGCCACGTCTCGAAAATCAATCTCAGGCAAGGAAAAGGCTCGTCGCCGGAGTTCAATTTTGGGGGAGAAATTGCCTTTTCCGATCGGTTGGTGCAGTTTTACCCGGGCTTTTCTTTTTCCCACAAAAAGGAGCGTTTGGCTTTTGGTGTGTCTTTTTCTCCCGTTGGGTGGCTCCATTTTCGGGCGGGGTCTTCGGACTTAAAGCGGGAAAAAATCATGGCTGGCATTGGGGTGGACGCCGGTCGTTACGGTGTGGACGTGGCCTACGAAGCCGCCGGAAAACGCCTGCACGCCTCCCTTTCTTTTTTGTTTGGCGCTTCTCCAACAGAAAAGGCCCAGAAGCTCTTCGACCAGGGAAAAGCGGCTCTGGAGAAACACCACCTTGCCACTGCTCTGCGCGCCTTTCGAAAGGCCTGGTTTTACAATCCCGAAAATGAATTTTACCAGAAATCGTACCAACTTGTGGCACGTCGGTTGCAATTTCAAGAAAATCAGCGGCAGTCCTTAATGAACCAGGCGCTCCAATACCAAAAAGAAGGCTATTTTTTTCTGGCGGCTACCCGTTATTTGGAGGTGTTGAAAAAATTTCCCGGCTATCGGCCTGCCCAACTGCGGTTGCAAGCGCTTCGGCCTTTGGTGGCAACGGACATTAATCGCCTGCTTAAAAAGGGCGAGGAGTACGTCAGCAAAGGGGAATTGGAAATCGCACGCCAGATTTTGGAGAAAATTTTGTTGTTGGATTCCCAGAATAAACAGGCGCGGACACTCATGGCCAAAATAGATGCCAAAAGTCACGAGCGAGCCGACGAATATTTTTACCGCGGTCTGGGGTACTACAGCCAGCGCAATTTAAAACGGGCGGAAGCGGAATTTCGCCAAACGCTGGAAATCGACCCTAATTACGAGGAAGCCCGTGTGTATTTGGGTGAAATTGAAAAAAATAATCGACAGAAGCGGGCGCAAATCGATTCTCTGCTTCAGGGGGCGAACCGCTGGGAATCCAAAAAGCGCTACACCAAAGCCATTGACAACTACCTCCGCGTGTTGGATTTGGATCCGGAAAATGCACAAGCAAAAGCGGGGGTAAAACGACTCAACGCGTACGTAAAAAAACAGTTGCGCGCAAATTTAAGAAAATGTCGAATGGCTCTGAAAAGGGGTGAATTTACCAGGGCCAATCGCTATTTGCGGCGCGTTTTGAGAATATTCCCCAAAAATAAACAAGCCCGTGCGCTGCGCGAGGAGCTTGTACAGGCTCGCACCATTCGCTACAACGAGTTTCTGGACAAAGCAGAGGAAGCCCGCCACACCGGACGGCTTGTGGAAGCGCTTCAATTCTATCAAAAAGCCCGGGCGCTTCGTCCTTCCGACAAAAAGCTGCTGAAGACCATTTCGGAGGTACAGGGTGAAATCGAACTTTCCAAAAATTTTTCCCGGGGAGAGGATGCACTTAACACTGGGGATTTTGCCACAGCCGTCCGCTATTTTGAAAAAGTCCTCCGCACCGATCCTGAAAACAATGCGGCCGCCGCCTACTTACAACAGGCGAAAGACAAATTAAGGGAACAGGTGAAGAGCCTGCTTCAAAAAGGCATTGAGTTGTACACCAAAGAAGATTACCCCGCCGCCATTCGGGTTTTTTCTCGACTGCTAACGCTCGACCCAAATAACCGAGTGGCCAAAGAATATTACCAGCGTTCGGTCGTTAAACAAAAGGCGATTGACAACCTCAAATGAAACGCCTGCTGAACTACTTGACTCCCGGCGATCGCTGGATTTTAGCGGGCCTTTTGTTCATTGCGGTTGCAGGATTTGTAGGGAATTGGTTTGTGGTTCGAGGAGCAGGCAAGTGGGTTGTGGTGGAACGCGACAATCGACTTCTTTTCCGGCTGCCCCTGGACAAGAATGGCGATTATTTCATCCCCGGTGCTGTTAGCGGACTCAAAATTCGGATTGCAAATGGAAAAGTTTGGGTATCTCAATCTACCTGTCCGCACAAAATTTGCGTGAAGATGGGCAAAATTGCACACCCCGGTCAGCTAATTGTTTGTGTGCCCAATCATTTGGTGATTCGCATTGCCGGCAAAACCAATCCGTCGTTTGACGTCATTACGGAATGAAGCCCGTGAATCTCACCGTACGCAAGATGACGCTCCTTTCGCTTCTGGCCGCTGCGGGCATTCTGTTGTTTGGGGCGGAAAGCTTTCTGCCTCAGCCGCTTCCCGGCGGGAAAATCGGACTTTCCCACGTGGCCACTCTTTTGGCCCTCTACGGGCTGGGGCTTCCGGAGGCTTTCGCGGTGGTTTTGCTTCGGATTGTTTTGGTTGCACTTTTTTTAGGGGGATTTTTCAATCCCGTGTTTTGGTTTGCGCTGTCAGGTGGTGTGGCGGCCACGGCCGTCATGGGAGGGGTGAAGCAGTGGGGGACAGGGATTAGTTTGGTGGGGAACAGCATGCTGGGGGCTTTTGCCCACAATTCTACCCAGCTTCTTTTGGCGTATTTTATTTTGGTGCGAAAGGCCGGGCTGTTTACTCTCTTTCCGTATTTGACGTTGGTGTCGGTGGTGTCCGGGTTTTTCGTGGGAGTTGTGTCGGACTACTTACTAAAAGTTCTCGTCAAAACAGGGGTGCTAAAACACAGGTAGCCAATTTGCTTCCTTTGTGAAGGCGATTTGAAAATAGGGTCAAATTTTTTCAAGGCGATTTTTCGGTTCTTGGTAGTTGGTATTTTCATCCCTATTCCTTGTTTTCGAAAAAATCTCCGTTTTAAGTCGGGTGCTTTGCTTTGGGATGGAAACGCTCTGCAAATTGGACGGGAAATCGTGTGGGAAAATGTCTACTCCAATTTGGGAGATTTTTCCCTGAAAAAGGGAACATTTCCTCGAAAAATGACTTTTATTTGAATAAATACCAATGTGTCGAATTCAATCCGAAAAGGAAAAGTAATCGTTGTCGATTGAACCTGAAATGGAAGTAAAACTTCAGGCCCATCAGGAGAAGGAAATCTCTCAAAATCTCTGGAAGATTATTACGTCGCACTTGCAAATTTACCCGTTGTTGAATGCGATTTTGGATCTTTTCCAGAAATTTATTCCCTACGAACGGGGAGCGGCGTTTGTTCTCTGTCGTACAAACGACCGAATTGAATACGAGGTGTCGCGAGGTTTTTCGGCCGAGGCTTACGATTTTCTGCGCAAAACGGTGGCGCCGCACATTCGAGACGAACTGCGCCGAAACAATCTCAAGGTCATTTTGCTCAATCGCCGACATTTGCATTTGTCCGAAAATTCGGCCAATTTAGCAGATTCCATCTTGGCCATTCCCTTTGTTCATTCCAACCGCCTCATTGGATTTCTCATGCTGGAACCGAAGCAGTCAGCCAAATTGGAGGCCGCCGCCCTGGAATTTGTGGGCATGCTGGGCATTCAGGTGTCGGTGGCCATTGAGAACGCACGGTTGTACCGACAAATTCAACGGGAATCTCTGGAAAAAAGTCTGCTGTTAGAGGTTGCCAAAAAAATCAATTCGTCCATTGATCTACACGAAGTGCTGAATTTAATTATTGACTCGATTCGTCAGGTGGTGCCCTACGACGCGGCGGGCATTTTTTTAACCGACAAACGGGGCAATATTCACCCGGTACTCCTGCGGGGCTACGATGCTGAAGCCATTCGTCGAGCCGGTTTGAAGGTTGGACGCGGGCTCATCGGGGTGGTGGCGAAGGCAGGGCGGGGAATGATTGCCAACAATGTGTTGAAGGAAAAGCGCTACCTGATTGCGCGGCAGGAAACGCGGTCGGAGATGCTGGCGCCCTTAATTCGACGTAAAAAAATTATTGGCGTGATTAATATTGAATCCGACGAAGAGGAGGCGTTTTCGCCCTCGGATTTGCAATTGTTGGAAGCCCTTGCCGGGCACGCTGCCATTGCCATTGAAAACGCCCGTTTGCACGAGCAATTGCTGGAACAATACGCGCTGGAACACGAAATGCGTCTGGCTCGCGACATCCAAAAGGCGCTTTTGCCGAGGCGTTTGCCTCGGGTACCGGGCTACGAATTTTCGGCCGTCAATTTACCGTCCAAATTGGTGAGCGGGGATTTTTTCGACGTCATGCGCCTGAAAAAGGGGCACGTCAGTATTTGTATTGGCGATGTTTCGGGAAAAGGAGCCCCGGCGGCGCTAATGATGGCCTCGCTTTATTCCGCATTCAAAAGCCGAATTAACGAGAATTGGACCGTGGATCGCCTGGTGGCACGCTTGAATCGCATCCTCTACGAGCACACGCTACCCGGCAATTTTGCAACCTTTTTCTTGGGGGAATTGGCGCCCGAAGAGAAAACACTGGAATATTGCAACGCAGGGCACAATCCCCCCATTTTGATTCACGCAAACGGCAAGAGTGAATTGCTGGAAGTGGGGGGAACCGTTTTGGGATTTGTCAAAAATCCCCCATTTAAGCGTGCCAAAATCAAATTGAGCGCCGGCGATTTGCTTTTCCTCTACACAGACGGGTTGGTGGAAGCCACCAATGAAAAGGGAGAATTTTTTGAACCGGAACTGCTCATGGATATTTTAGCTACCAAGCACCATTTACACGCCTACCAGATTCGCAAATCGGTTTTGACCGCCGTCCAAAATTTCACCGGAAAAGATTATCTTGAAGACGATTTGACCCTGATTGTCGTCAAAGTTCATTAGGAAATGGCCGCGCACAGCCGGTCAGGTCTTTCGGCAAATAAATCTTGATTTTTTCCCGATTTCTTTGTATCATTGAAAAGAGTTGAAAAGCCAGTTTTTTTAACGTAGCGGATGGTTGAAATCCGCTTTCTTTTTATGGGAGCAAGAGAGAAAGTGGGAGGAGAGATGTTCTCGAATTTGGCAGGGAAAAAAGCGTTGGTTACCGGGGGGTCTCGAGGAATTGGGCGGGCTATTGCGGTGCGTCTGGCTGAGGCCAGGGTGGATGTAGCCATTAACTATTTACGTCAGAACACACGGGCGCTTGAAACTGCCCGAATGATTGAAGAAAAAGGTGCTCGAGCCATCGTCATGAAGGCAAATGTGGCAGAAATGAAGCAAGTAGATGCCATGTTTGAAAAAATAGCCGAAGAATTTGGGCATCTGAACATTCTGATTAGTAACGCAGCGTCCGGCGTTTTAAAGCCGGCACTGGAACTGAGTATGCGCCATTGGCACTGGACAATGGACATTAATGCGGCCACGCTTATTCCGCTAACTCAGCATTTTATGAAAATCCGAAATCCTCGCGAAACCGGGTACATTGTGGCGGTTTCCAGTCTCGGCGCCATTCGGGCAATTCCGAATTACACGGCTGTGGGCGCGTCCAAGGCCGCACTGGAATCTATTGTGCGGCATTTGGCAGCCGAATTGGCCCCCCTCAATGTGCGTGTGAATGCCGTTTCAGCAGGCGTTGTGGACACCGACGCTCTGAAGCATTTTCCCAATCGCGAACAACTGTTAGAAGAATCCAAAAGGCGAACGCCCGCCGGACGCCTCACCACTCCCCAGGATGTGGCGGACACAGCACTGTTTCTTTGCTCCGACCTGGCCAAAATGATTCACGGCCAAACCATCATTGTGGACGGAGGGTACTCCATCCTTGGCTAATTCCAAAACGAAGGCGACTTTTTGGGTGACTCCGCCAAAGGGCGATTCCCTTCGTGCGTCCGAACCGCGCGTACAAGAAATCCTGCGCCGACTGAAAATTGCTTACCCGGGCGCCACGTGCACCTTGCACTTTAAAAATCCTCTCCAACTCTTGGTGGCCACCATTTTGTCCGCTCAGTGCACTGACGAACGTGTCAATCGGGTGACGCCGAAACTTTTCGAACGTTACCCGACGGTACAGGATTTTGCCAACGCAGACCGCGAAGAATTGGAAAAACACATTCGTTCAACGGGGTTTTACCGCCAAAAAGCGCGGAGCATCCGGCAAAGTGCGCGTCTCATTGTGGAAAAGTTCGACGGCAAAGTCCCCGACCGTCTGGAAGATCTGGTTCAACTGCCTGGTGTGGGACGAAAAACCGCAAACGTAGTGTTGGGAAATGCCTTCGGACGCCAGGACGGGGTGGTGGTGGACACGCATGTGGGGCGTCTGGCCAGGCGTCTCGGTTTAACAACTGAAAATAGCCCGGAAAAGGTGGAAAAAGACCTCATGGCTCACATTCCGCGGCACGAATGGACGCTCTTTTCTCATCTTTTGATTCAGCACGGGCGTGCCGTTTGCACGGCCAGAAATCCCGATTGTGGCGCCTGTTTTCTTCGGGAACTGTGCTTTTTTGCCGCTCGGAAAAATGGTAGCGAAAGTGCAAAAACCATCTCCTAAATGGCGGCAAAAACCTGTTGACAAAAATGGCAAAAAATTCTATATTGGGATAGCCGTCCGCTATTTTGAGGATTGGAAGCCGTGTTGTGTACACGGGGCGAACCAAAAATCTTTTGAGATGTACAGGCCCGAATTAGGGTGATTTTTCAGGTAAGGGCTTTTGAGGTTTTCAGTTGAAGCAACACCGATTAGCTGAAGAAACCAAAATCCTTTTCACAAAAAAACGTCCCGCAAAGACAGCCTGGGCGGGTTCTCGTTCATGGGTGCGGGCATTGATGAAATCAAAAAAATGGTGAGGTAAGAGTGGCACGACTTTTTGAATATCAGGGCAAAGAATTGCTGCAGCAGGTGAAAATTCCCGTTCCCACGGGGAAAGTGGTTTCTTCCCCTGAAGAAGCGCGGGAGGCAGCCGCCTCTGTTGGGAAGCCAGTCGTTTTAAAAGCCCAGGTGTGGACGACCAAACGCGCGGCCATGGGGGGCATTCAATTTGCGGACACACCCGACGAAGCGTACGAAAAAGCCACGGCATTGTTTAAAATGACTGTTAAAAATTTTGCCGTCGAAAAGGTCCTGGTTGAAGAAAAACTGTCCATTCGAGAAGAATATTATACCGGTATTATTATTGACGACAATTCCAAGCAACCTCTTATTCTTTTTAGCTCGGTCGGTGGTTCGGGAATTGAGGAGATTGCCAAAGCGCACCCCGATAAATTGGCCACATTGCCCATCGATGTGTTGACCGGCTTACAGGACTACCAGGCGCGCAATTTAATCCGTCGAACCGGTTTGCACGGAAAGCTTCAGCTCAAATTGGCCAATGTGCTCGTGGGACTCTGGGAAATTGCCAGAAAATACGATGCCCGCGCGGCGGAAATCAACCCTTTGGTGCAAGCGGAAAACGGGGATATTGTGGCTGCCGATTGCCGGTTGACGGTGGATGATTACGCTGTTTACCGGCACCCGGAATTAGGCATCGAAATGGCGCGGGAATTTGACCACCCGCCCACTGAGTTGGAAAAAATTGCCTTCAATGTAGAGAAAAACGATTACCGCGGCACATTTTATTTCATTCAATTGGAACAGAATTTTAAGCGCGGGCAGGGCTACATCGGGTTTCACGGTGCCGGAGGGGGAGGCTCCATGATGTCCATGGATGCCGTCAATAAGCAGGGATTCAAAATTGCCAATTTCACGGACACCAGTGGGAATCCTCCCGCGTCAAAGGTGTACCGTGCGGCTAAAATTATTCTGTCTCAGAAAGAAATTGACGGCTATTTCGGATCGGGATCGGGTGTGGCCAGTCAAGAGCAATTTCACTCCGCCCGGGGATTGGTCAAAGCCTTTCGCGAAGAAAAATTGTCCGTACCGGCCATTATTCGATTGGGGGGAAATGAGGAAGATTTGGCGGTTGAGATTTTGACGCAGTACACAAAAGATTTGCCGGCGCCCGTGGAAGGGTACAAAAAGGACGACTCAGCCGATTTTTGTGCCGAGCGACTGCGAAAATTGGTAGATGCCCAGCCCGTTACAGCGGTCAAACACGAACCCTTTGTTAGACCAGTGGCAAAATCGCCCTACACTTTTCAAACCCTTACCGGCAGCGTCACATTTGACCACGACAAATGTGTTCGGTGCACGTCGAAAGCCTGTGTTACTGCTTGTGCTCCGGGTATTCTCAAACTAAAAGGCGACGTTCCGGTTTTGGCCATTGAGGCAGCGGATGCGAAAAAAGGCAAATGTACGGAGTGTTTGGCGTGCGAATTGGCCTGTGAATTTGAAGGGGAAAAGGGTGCTTATATTGATTTGCCTATTCCCGGCTTGGAAGACTATCGAAAGAAAATCGGATTTTACGCGTAAACGGGAGGCTGGATGTCCATTTTAATTGATCGAACAAAGAAGGTTTTGGTTCAGGGCATTACAGGGCGCGAGGGACAGGCGCGAACCAAACTCATGATCGAGTACGGAACGCAGGTTGTTGCGGGCGTTACACCCGGGAAGGGGGGAATGACGGTTCACGGCGTGCCCGTTTTTGACACGGTGGAGGAAGCGCAAGAGAAGGTGGGGGAAATTGACGTCAGTGTGGTTTTTGTACCGGCGCCCATCGTAAAAAACTCGGCACTTGAAGCCATTGAATCCGGCGTGAAATTGCTGGTTTTGGTGCCCGACCGGGTTCCTATTTACGATGTGTTGGAAATTGTACGCGCCGCCAAGGCGGCTGGCGCGCAATTTGTGGGGCCGAATACCTTGGGTTTGCTGAGTCCGGGTAAGGCTGTATTAGGCATGATGGGTGGCCGAGCGGCCTCGGCACGAGCCTGGTTCAAGCCGGGAAACGTTGGGGTCTCCTCGAGAAGCGGCGGCATTACCTCCTCTATTGCCTACTACCTGTCCAAAAACGGTGTGGGATTAAGTACTATTGTGCACGTTGGAGGGGATCCCATTGTGGGGCTGCCACACCCGGAGATCATGAAACTTTTTGAGCAAGACCCCGAAACCGAAGCCGTGGTCATGTTTGGTGAGATCGGGACCTCGCAGGAAGAACAGGTGGCTGATTTGATCGAGTCGGGTAAGTTTACCAAACCGTTGATTGCCTACATTGGGGGCAAGGCGGCCAAAGAAGGCACCCGATTTTCTCACGCCGGAGCCATTATCGAAGGCGGACGCGGCACCTACGACGGCAAAGTAAAACGATTGAAAGAAGTGGGCGCTCATGTGGTGGATGCCTTTAACGATATTCCGAAAGTGACCAAAGAAGTTTTGGCGAGTTTGCGGAAAAGCAGGAAAACAAACCGGGTTGGTTAGAAAAAAATTGACTTTCTGTTGGCCGACGCGAAAAATTGGCGAGAAATAGGTTCCAAAACTTAAAACGTTCGGATTTGGTCCGTACCCCGGAGAAAAATGGGGTGAAAATTCTTTTCCCGAAGTTCGGTGTTTTGCGAGGACAGCTTGAGGGCAAGCCTGCCCAGTTTTGAGTGAGCAAAGTCAGGAATTTAAAAACGTCGCCTTTGGTGGTAATTTCAGAAAGCGAAGAAATTTTAAGCGTAAAAAGAGTAAAAAACAGGCAAACCAGACGGAGAACCCATGGAAGATTTGCACTGGAAAACAGCCATTACCAAGATTGAACCCAATAAAATTAGTGTGCGCGGCTACCCGGTGGACGAATTAATGGGAAAAATTTCTTTCCCTCAGGCTGTGTACCTTATTTTAAAGGGCGAATTGCCGCCCGAAAATGTGGGCAAATTAATGGAGGCCATTTTGGTATCGTCCATTGATCACGGCGCCACACCGCCCTCCACGTTGACGGCCATTACAATTGCTTCGACCGGGGCGCCTCTGAATTCCGCGTTGGCCGGAGGCATTCTGGCTATTTCAAAATGGCACGGGGGCGCGATCGAAGCCTGCATGAATATTTTGCACACGGTGAAGCAGAAAGCGGAGAAAACGTCTGTTTCAATTGAGGAAGCCGCCGAGGAACTGGTGAAGGAGTATCGCCAGGAAAAAAAGAAAATTTCCGGCTTTGGGCACCGGTTTCACACGCAAGACCCTCGGAGTCGGAAACTATTTCAATTGGCTGACGAATTGAAGATTGCCGGATCGTTTACTCGAATTGCCCGGGCTTTGGAGGCCGCCATTGAAAGAAATTTGGGCAAAAAACTGCCCATTAATGTAGACGGCGCCATTGCAACCATGTTGTGCGAATTGGATTTTCCCTCCGCCTTGGCCAATGCCTTTTTCATTATGGCACGCGTTCCGGGAATGGTGG
>CAZOHG010000063.1:0-18696 GCA_964579725.1 uncultured Deferribacteres bacterium | reverse complement strand
GCCCCGAAAATTAAAAAGATTTGGAATGGCAAATTCAAAACGGACAATTTTCTTGCTCAATTTTCTCCTTCGCAATCCTTCCGTCCAAAACCCCTATTTGGAAATCGGATTCGCTTGATTCAAAACATTTCTCCCAATAAATTCATTGACTTTTTCCACAATTATCCTTATTTTTCTTCATGCTTTTTCACTGCCTTTGTAACATCGCTTAAAAATCCAGCAGTTGTACCCATAGATTTTTTCATGAAGGTTCGTTTCGACAATGCGCCGGCTCGGTTGTTGTGGAGATCTTGTTTCCAACCGACCCAGGCGCTAATTGGAAAAGTCCCCTCAGTCCTAACAAAACCAAAAGGAGAGCGCGATGGCCAAACTACACGGCGAAGTGTATTACCCCTCGAAGGAAGTTGTTGAAAACGCTACCATTAAGGATTACGACAGTCTTTACAAGGAATCAATTGAAAACCGCGAGGCGTTCTGGGCACGGGAGGCCGAAAACCTCGAATGGTTCAAAAAATGGGACCAGGTTCTGGACGACAGCCACAAACCATTCTACAAATGGTTTGTGGGCGGAAAAATTAACATCGTCCACAACGCCATTGACCGTCACATCAAAACCTGGCGGCGGAACAAACTGGCGCTGATCTGGGAAGGCGAGCCGGGCGATTTTCGCACCTTTTCCTACCATGCCCTGGACCGCGAGGTTTCTAAATTTGCCAACATTCTGCGAAGCATGGGCGTGAAGAAAGGTGACATCGTCACCATTTACATGCCCCAAATTCCGGAGCTCATGTTTTCCATGCTGGCCTGCGCCAAAATCGGGGCTATTCACAGCGTGGTGTACGGCGGGTTTAGTGTGGAGGCGCTGGCCGAACGGATTGCGGACGCCAAAAGCAGGGTTTTGGTTACGGCGGACGGCGGCTGGCGGCGCGGTAAAATCAATAATCTCAAAGCCATTGTGGACGAGGCCATTAAACGCTCACCGACCGTTGAATCCTGCGTCGTGGTGAAACGTACAGGCCAAGATGTTTACATGGAAAGCGGCCGCGATTTCTGGTACCACGACCTTATGAATTTTCCCATCGCGTGTGAATCCTGCGATACCGCCGTCATGGACGCCGAAGACCCGCTTTTCATCTTGTACACGTCAGGAACCACGGGCAAGCCCAAAGGCCAGGTGCACACGCACGGAGGCTACGCCGTCTACACCTCCACCACGCACCGGTACGTTTTTGACATTAAAGACATGGATCGTTTCTGGTGCGCGGCAGACCCCGGCTGGATTACTGGGCACAGTTACATTGTGTACGGCCCGCTAATCAACGGGGCCACGGTCATGATGTACGAGGGTGCCCCCAATTTCCCTTACCCCAATCGTTGGTGGCAAATGATTGAAAAATATGGGATTAACATTCTCTACACGTCACCCACAGCCATTCGAGGACTCATGCGATTTGGCGACGAGTGGCCGAAGCGTTACGACCTGAGCGGTTTGCGGCTTCTCGGCTCCGTGGGCGAACCCATTAATCCCGAAGCCTGGCGCTGGTACTACGAAGTCATTGGCCAGAAGCGCTGCCCCATCATGGACACCTGGTGGCAAACGGAAACAGGCGGTTTTATGATCACCCCGCTACCCATCACGCCGCTGAAGCCCGGTTCCGCGACCAAACCCTTTTTCGGAATCGAAATTGGCATTGTAGATGAAGAAGGCCATGAAGTGGCTCCCGGCGAAGAAGGGAAATTGGTCATAAAAGCGCCTTGGCCGGGAATGGCACGCACGATTTTAAACGATCCCGACCGCTACGTGAACACTTATTGGAAAGATTACGAAAAGCAGGGCTGGTACAAAGCGGGAGATTCGGCTCGAATCGACGAAGACGGCTACGTTTGGATTATCGGACGCATTGACGACGTGATTAAAGTGAGCGGCTACCGCCTGGGCACGGCGGAGATCGAGAGTGCGCTCGTCAGTCACCCGGCTGTTTCCGAAGCGGCCGCCATCGGGCTGCCCCACGAGCTGAAAGGCCACGCCATTCACACATTTGTCATCCTAAAAGCCGGCCAGCAGCCTTCCCCGGAACTGGCCGAAGAGCTTCGCAACCACGTGGCGCGAGAAATTGGCCCCATTGCGCGGCCGGAAGCCGTGAATTTTGTGGATTCTTTGCCCAAAACGCGCAGCGGGAAAATCATGCGGCGTGTGCTCAAAGCCCAGGCATTGGGTCAAGACGTGGGCGATCTGAGTACGTTAGAGGATTAGAGCACCTCGTTCAAATGGATTTTTACAAAAAGGTCGCCGGGCCATACCGGCGGCTTTTTTGTAGATTCCGTTTCCCAATAATTTTGTGTTTAGGTGAGATTCCGAACTTGACTTCGCTCTCTGTTTTTGTGAAATAGTGAAAAATGTCCCGAAACGATTCGACAAAAACAACCGGGATTCCCCCTGGAATTTTTGCCTGCGGGGAGGAAACCGCTTTTCAAAAGCCTTCGCGCGGCCGTGTCACCCTTCTTTTTCCCCGATTGGTACTTGTCCTGATTCGTAAACTCTTACGACTTTTCACAAAAGTCCTTTTCCGCGCGGCCCATTTTTTTCACCGAGGTGAGCCATTTCTTTTTCGATTTTATTTCGTTTGGGGTGGAATTTTGAGCGCCTTTTTTTTCTCGAATCTTGTACAGGCCGCTCCACCTAAGATCACCCTGCGGGTGGCCAATTGGGCCGGGGCTCAGGAACTAAAACTCGAACGGCGCATTGCTGCCGAATTCATGAAAAATCACCCCAATATTCGCGTTGAGGTTGAAACCATTCCCTCGGGCTACAAAGAAAAAATCCTCACCGAAATTGCCGCAGGGAATCCGCCGGATGTCTTTTTACTGGATGCTACCATTATTCCGACCTTTTTGAACCAGCACGTTCTGGTTAACCTCATGCCGTACGTCCAAAAATACGGCGTGGACCTTTCCGTCTATTTTCCGAACGTCTTGGCTATTGCCCGGCGCGATTCGGCTCTATTTGCGCTTCCCAAGGATTTCACCCCGATGGTCATGTACTACAACAAACGCCTTTTCGACCGCGCGGGCCTACCCTACCCGTCTCCCAACTGGACGTGGGAAAATTACCGCACCCTGGCCCAAAAGCTTACTCGGGATTTTGACCACGACGGGCGCATTGACCAATTCGGCACCACTTTTTCCGACCGGCTTTATTTGTGGATTCCCTGGGTCTGGAGCAACGGCGGCGACGTCCTCAGTCCCGACGGCTCGCGGGCCACCGGTTATTTCAATGCACCCCAAACCGAAAAAGCCCTCCAGTTTCTCATCAACCTCCGCGTACGTGACCATGTGGCTCCTTTCGGGGAGTACCTTTCTGCGGTTGGCGGCACGGGAGGGCTCTTTTACACCGGACGCATTGCCATGATTGAAAGCGGACACTGGTGGATTCCCACACTGAAAAAATACCTGCATTTGGGGAAAATGTCCATTGGCGTGGCTCCGTTACCAACCCCCGAAGGCGGGAAGCACGTCACGGTCATGTACGAATCCGGTTGGTGTGTGCCAAAGGCATCCCGTTTTCGAGAGGACGCTGTAAAATTGGCCGTTTTTTTGGCAGGAGAAAAAGCCGCCCGCATTCGGTCAGCCTCCGGGATTGCCATTCCCGGAATTATTCAAGTAGCGCGAGAACAGGTGAAAAACGACCCCTTCGGCATTGAACAAATCTTTTTCGAGGAAGTTCACTACGCCCGGATGCCCTGGGGCAGCGTGGTGGAACCCTTCAGCCAAATCGAAGCCATCGCGAAAGATGCCGTAGACGAGGTTCTCATCGGCAAACAAGCCATTCACCCGACCTTTACCCGCGCGGCCCGAAAAATGGACGCAACTTTGACGAGATCCCGTCGAATGCATGCCCCGGCACCTGCACACATGGGCCAGGCCACCGTGCTCAAATTTCTGTTGGGGACGCTCCTTTTCCTGTTGCTACTTATTTTGGGACACATTTCTTTTACTCGCGGAAAAGCACGCCGCTCTCTTTTGGAAGGCTACTTCTTTTTAGTGCCCTCCTTGTTGCATCTCATTGTTTTTATTGCTGTTCCCCTGATTTTTTCTCTTTATCTCAGCCTGCACCAATGGAACGTCATTTCTCCTTCAAAACCGTTTGTGGGATTCGGCAATTTTAGAGCCCTCTTTCACGACGCTCTTTTCTGGAAGGCGATGAAAAACACGGCCGTGTACACGCTGCAAGTGCCAATTGGCATGGCCGCGGCTCTTTTTGTGGCAATTCTTATGAACCAACGCCTGCGAGGCATTCATTTTTTTCGGACTATCTTTTTTCTTCCCAGCGTGTCTTCCTTTGTGGCGGTAGCGCTGGTTTGGCAATGGCTCTACCAGCCCCAATACGGGCTGGTCAATTTCCTTCTGAAACAAATTGGATTTGGGCCGGTTCCGTGGCTTTCCAGCCCCAAAACAGCCCTTCTTTCGATCATGATCATGACAATTTGGATGGGCATCGGCTACCAAATGGTTATTTTCCTGGCGGGACTTCAGGGCATTCCCGATTATTTGTACGAAGCCGCCCTTATGGACGGCGCTTCTCCCTGGCAACGTTTCCGCTCGATCACACTGCCGTTGCTGAAGCCCACCACTTTTTTTGTGCTGATTACCTCTGTAATCGGCTCTTTTCAAGTGTTTACCTCGGTGTACGTCATGACGCAAGGCGGGCCCAACCACGCCACAGATGTCGTGGTGTACCACATTTACCAGAATGCCTGGGAATACCTTCGCATGGGATACGCTTCGGCGATGAGTTGGGTGCTGTTTTTGGTTATTTTGATTGTTACACTGGTTCAATTTCGCTTGGGTGAAAAAAGGACGGCCCAATAGTGCAGAACCGGAAAAAGTCCCTGCCAAAGTTTTGGGTAGCTTGGGACTGACCTGTCCCGTACGAGACGAGTGACTTTCATGCTCTGTGTTTTATTGGGGAATTCGAACAATTTCAAAGCAACACATGCGGATTCCGAATCGAACCATTTTTGTTTTGACTGAACAAGGACTCAAAAACGTGTCTTTCAAACTGCCAAAATTTGTCAAAAAGAGCTTCTCCTACTTTTTCTTGGCCGGGCTCGCCTTTAGCATGCTTCTTCCATTTCTCTGGATGGTCATGACGTCGTTTATGAACGAGTTAGAAGTGTACAGCCCCACACCAAAATTCTGGCCGCAGCATTTTCTCTGGAGCAATTACAAAGAAGCCCTGACCATGCTACCGTTCGGCCGCTTTTTTCTCAACACCGCTTTCATCAGTGTAGCCGTGGTGGCGGGACAATTGCTTGTTACCTCGATGGCCGCTTTTTCATTCTCCCGGTTGCAGTATCGCGGACGCGACAAAATCTTTTCCCTTTACCTGGCTACAATGATGATCCCCGGCATTGTTACCCTCATTCCGGCTTATCTTTTGGTTGATTCTTTTCACTGGCTCAATACCTACTGGGCTTTAATTATTCCTTTTCTCAACAGTGTCTGGGGCATCTTTTTGCTACGTCAGTTTTTCCTCACCCTGCCCCGAGAATTGGAAGATGCCGCCCGCATTGACGGCGCCGGCGCGTGGAAAATCTATTGGTACATTATCCTCCCCCTGTCCAAACCGGCGCTGGCCACTTTGGCGATTTTTTCATTTATGGGAATGTGGAAGGAATTCCTCTGGCCGCTGGTGGTTACCAACCAAATGAATTTGCGTCCTGTAGAGGTTGGCATTGCCCTTTTCCACAGCATTTACGCCACCAACTGGCCTTACCAGATGGCCGCCGCTGTTGTGGTCATGATTCCGATAGTAGTGATTTTCTTTTTTGCCCAGCGCTATTTTGTGAAGGGGATTGTTCTGAGCGGGCTCAAACAGTAAGCATGTGTGAAAAATTCCCGTTATTTCAACAAAATTCTCAGCAAACGCCGCGGGGCATTTTTCACAGAATCCGGCGGCGGGCGCTTTTCAACAAAATGTTTTGTGGGATTTTCGAAGCTTCGCTTGCAGAATAGAAAGAATCTCTTTATCTTTCAATTGAAGGGTGCTGTGATGTCAAGTGACGCTTTGCGGGACATTTCAGGCACCCGGGTAAAGCGTCGGTGAGGACATCTTTGCACCGAATTAGCCGCACGTACAAAGAAAGAACTTGCGGCGCTGCCCACTCTCGGTTTTTTCGTTGAGGCTTTTTTGAATCATTGACTTTTGCTTACCAATTCTGACAAGGACAGGAGGCTTTCCAATGAATATCCTCTCTCTTCTCTCCCGTGCCGACAAGCATTTTCTTGGCGGTGGGAATCGCGTGGTTTGGACGCCCCCGTTTCCCGTCTGGTTGGACAAACTCGGTTTTTGGGACAAAGCCAGCTATTTCAATTTCGATTTTGAGCCAGTTTTCACCGTCACGATCTTAGATGAAAAGGGACGTGAACTTCGGCCCAAGTTCTTAAAGCGGGATTGGAATCCCGCTCGTTTAAAACAGGTTTACCACTTGCCCAGAAAATTGCGTCTAACAGAAGAGAAAGCCGTTTTGCCCGAGGATTCTCTCGTCTCACAGTTTACCTTTGAGAATGCCGGAGAGAAACCACAAACCCTGCACCTTATTCTCTGGACGGCCCAAGAAAGCGACCCCTACAAGGGAAAGCTTTTCGTGGACAACGCCGACATCATTGAATCCACCATCCGTTTCACCAAATTTATCCGCCTCCGCGACCTGCCCTTGCACAGCATTCACGCGGCCATGGGACTTTCCCTTGGGCCCGATTCTTACGCCATCCAGTTTTCGGAGCGGACGGCCAACCAACCGGTATGGAAATTGACGCCGTTTTTTGAAAAATTCCGAGAAGCCGCTCTTCCCAACACCATTCACCTGTCCGGCATTAACCAATCCGGGCTCATTTACATGGCTTTGCACCGAAAAATCCGGGTGAATCCCGGAGCCAAGGAAACCCTCTTTTTTGCAGCCACCCTCACCGAAACCGACGAAGAGACCGCAGCCCATCTCCAAAAAACACTGAAAAGCAAGAACCCCATCGGTAGAAGTCGAGAAAATTGGGAGCGGTTTTTCGAGAGCGTGCCCTATTTTGAAAGTTCCGACCCCTATTTTACACGCACCTATTGGTATCGCTGGTACGGACTTCGCCTGTTTATGCTTCAGGGCGGGGACGAAAATTACCCATTCCCCGCCGTTTGCGAGGGACCAACCTACTTTCGCGTTCCCATTACGTACAGCGCCCAGTGCCACATGCTCGAAACGCGCTGGCTTCCTCGCCCGGATGTGGCTCAGGGCTCGCTGCTTAATTTTATCTACCACCAAAATGACGACGGTTCTTTTAGCGGTCACATCTACCCCAACGGAAAACAGACCAGCGGTTTTTACCACGCCAATTGGGGGTGGAGCAGTTGGGAAGTACTGAAAATCCATCCCGACCGCCAGTTTTTAGAGCGGGCGTACGTTGCTCTTTCCCGCTACGCCGATTATTTCGACCTGAATCGAGATCAAGAAGACTCAGGCCTTTACGATGTACTCGACCAGTTCGAAACCGGGCAGGAATTTATGAGCCGCTATTTGGCCGTCGACCCCAAGGCCGACACCTACGATTGGAGCAACAACATTCGCCTGAAGGGAGTGGACGCTACGGTTTACATGTACCAGCTCAAAAAGTATTTAAGCCAAATGGCCACAGAATTGGGGCTTTCAGACGAAGCAAAAGACTGGCAGGCCGGTGCGGAAAAAATCAAGGAAGCCGTCCGTGCACTCATGTGGGACGCTTCCCTGGAGATGTTTTTCGACGTGAATCCCCAAACCATGAAGCCTACGGGGGTGAAAGCGGCCGTTTGTTTTTACCCGTACCTGACGGACATTGTGGACGAATCCTACCTGCCCGGCCTAAAAAAACACCTGCTCAATCCCGAGGAATTTTGGACGCCCTGGCCGGTGCCTTCCACCAGCGTGGACGACCCCCTTTTCAACCCCGAAGCCGAATGGAAGGACAAGAGGCACAACTGTCCCTGGAACGGGCGGGTTTGGCCCATGACAAACAGCCACATTGCAGAGGTCCTGGCACAAACCGCCTTGCGTTTTCATGACCCGGAACTTGAAAAAGCTGCCGTTGACTTCATTCGGAAATTCGTCCGATTGCTGTTTTTCGATCAGGACGTCAATCGCCCCAATTGCTTCGAACACTACAATCCCTTTACCGGCACGCCCTCGGTTTACCGCGGCATTGACGACTACCAGCATTCCTGGCTTTTGGATTTAATCATTAAATACGTGGTAGGGGTTCAGGTGGACGACTCACGTACCGTTACACTCAGGCCATTTGATTTCGGCCTCAAGTACTTTGTGTTGGAAAACCTTCACATTGCCGGGGACGTTTTTCAAATTAAAGGAAAGGGAAGCAAGGCACGCCTTGAAAAAATCGAAGCGACGGCAGCGAACAGACCGCCAATCGAATGAAACGCGGCGGGGGCTCGTCATTTTCAACGAAGACTAAAAAAACCGAGTCGAGGCTCCGCGTGGACGGAAGGGGTTTCCTCCAAAACGAAAGTTTTCCGCTCAAAAGGCACAGAAGGCTTTTCGGGCGAAGCCGGAATGGTTTCCACCACAATGTCGATTTCTCTCTCTCGAACATCCACGAAATTGATTTTCAACTCACCGGGCGGATTCTTGTCAATGGCTCCGCCCCCGCCCAAAAATCGCAATCGCCCGCGTTCATATTCGCGCGAGTAGTGGACGTGCCCGTGCAGGGTTAAATCCACGTGGTACTTACGGAACAGCCGCATGAGACGGCGCTGTCCGTGCAATTTATTGCCTTGCTCCTCGAAATATTTGGCAATCCGCGGCCCGATGTTTTTGTGTTTTTTATACGGGAGACAAAAATGGTGGTGAATGAGGGCAATTTTCACGCCGTCTCGGTATTCTGGATCCTTTAAAATTTTCCGAAATCCCGCCAATTGTTCCGGCGTCACCTGCCCGGCCGCAGCAAACGGGTTACGAACCAGAGAATAGCGTCCTGTTGAATTCATTCCGAGAAAAATGAGACGTCCAACCCGTTTCACAAAAAGCATGGGGTCTTCCTGAACCGGAAAGCGGGCTGTTTCAAAAGTCTCCCCAAAATAGCCTTTGAAAGTGCGAATCCTTTCGGCCACGTTGGTATTCCGGCATTTTTTCGGGAAATATTGAATTTCTTTTGCAAGATGAACGCCGCCGTAAATATCGTGATTGCCAATGACCAGCGTGGTTTTTGCGCTGTTCAGCAGGCCGTAGCGCGCCAAAAGGCTGCGAAATGCCAGATAATCCTCCGCTTCGCCCCCGTGAGAAATATCTCCTGTAAAAACAAAATGTTCCGCACCCTTTTCCAGGCCGTAGGCAAGAAGCCGTTCCGTGTAAAGCAAATTCTGCGGTAAATTTTGGACGCTAATATGTAGATCTGAGAGATGGACAATTTTCATGGTTATTTTTTCTCACTCATTTTTTTCTCGTTGCCCCCGAAATAGACTTTCCCTCTTTTATTTTTTATCGTGAATTTAGCAAAATTCTTGACCGTTTTGCCACAAAATTTTCAAATTTATGGGTGGATTCAAAAAGAGCCCTCCGCGATTTGAGGGAGATTTTGAGACAAGCTCTTTTGGAGGGAAAAACGAAGGGTGACTACGTGATTTTGACGTTTTCCGCAAAATCCCCCTTCCAAAACTAAGAACAAACGGCCGAGACACAAAGGGGAGGTTTCTTCGACCTCAATTCTACACGCAACGGCTTTTCCACTTACTCCGGTTTCGGAACCCGCCTGGGCCCCCGTAATTTTTTAACCCGAATCCCTTTTCGGTCAATGACCAACTTGCTCACCACCTGTGCGGCTCGACCCAGGGTGCCAACAGAATCACCGTTCACCCACAACAGCAAACCGTCTGCACGGCCCATTTTGAGCTGCAACAAAGAATCCCCCTTAAATGTACGCCGATTGCCGGGCAAAAACAGAAATTCCGACGTGTCACGTGTGTCGCGAATCAATCGCACCCAGGTGGTGTCCACGGCTCGAAGTGCGAGCGTGACTTTGGAGGACACCTGTGTTTTTGGCTTGGGCGCCGTGGTTTTAGCCGGTTTTGGCCGGGTTGGAGGATTTTTCCGGTCTTCTTTTGCTAAAATTTCTTTCCGGGCTTCGAACACCGTAATTTGTTTAACGGGCTTTTTTTCGGAAACAAAATAGTGCCGCGCGTATTTCCAGTACACGTAGCCCACCGCCAACAGGATCAACACCACAAGAGACGAAAGAATGACCTCTGTTTTGTGGGTCCTTTTCGGAAAGAGAGCAGGTGTCCCTTCTTTGGCCGTAGACTTTTTTGGGGAAGATTCCGATTTTGTTTCTTTGGCCCTCTCGGGTTCCAAGGCACCTGTTTTTCCATTTTCTTTTGCAGATTTACCGCCTTTTTGGGCTTCGGGTAGAATTTTTTCTTGAGCGTCTGATTTCACTCGTTTGGGGGAAGTCACTTTTTTCTCGGCCGGAGCTTTCTCAAAAACTTCCGGGGGATTCAAGACTTCCTCAAATTCTTCCAGGATTTCTTCGGGGTCAAGTCCCAGAGTGGTGGCAATTGTGCGCAAAAAGGCTCGAATGTACGGTTTGGGCAGCAGATTGAATTTTCCGTCTTCAAAATCTTTAATATAATCTTCATTGATTTTCGTCAAGCGGTGCAGATCGCGTGTACGCCATTTTTTAGCACGTCGAGCTTTTTTAAGGCGATTTCCCAAATCTCTTGGCGTTATCATAAGGGATTGTCTTTCTTCATATTTTCAATTAATTTTCGCAATTGAACATAAAATCGTGTAAGCGGGAAACCCACTACATTATAATAACAACCCTCAATGGATTCCACAAAAAGTGCGCTCGTGTCCTGAATGCCGTATGCGCCCGCCTTGTCAAAGGGGTGGTCGATCTCAATGTAGCGCTCGATCTCCCAGTCGTCAAGTGGCCGGAAGGTAACGGCGGTTTGCTCCCAATCGCGAAGGACGTACCCCTCCGGACGCACCACGATGGCGAATCCCGTAAACACGCGGTGCGTACGTCCGCTCAGGAATTGTAGCATGGTGTGAGCTTCTTCCCGGGTTTGGGGCTTGCCCAAAACTGTCCCGTCCAGCGTAACAATCGTGTCGGCTCCCACCACAAAACCGTTAGAGATACGGGACGCTACCGCCTGAGCTTTCTGCACGGCAAGCCTCACAGCCAATTCCTGCGGCGCCACATTGCCATCGGAAGTTTCGTTAATATCCGCAGGAACCACGTCGAACTCAAACCCCACCTGGCGCAGCAATTGCGCCCGCCGGGGCGATTGAGAAGCCAAAATCAGGGGCCGGGGAAGCTCAATAAAATGCATCGGTCGATTTCATCTAAATCTTTAGTTTTCAATGCTTGTTCTCCACGCGAGAACCTTTTCGCGGTTTCAGACGGTCGGTGCTGTCCAACCAAATGGTGACCGGTCCGTCATTAAAAATGCGAACCGACATATTCGCCCCAAAAATTCCGGTGGCTACCTTCAAGCCACTCCTTTTCAACAAAGCCACAAAATAATCGAAAAGGGGGCGGGATTTTTCCGGCGGTGCAGCCTCTACAAAACTCGGACGGCGTCCCTTGCGGGTATTGGCGTACAGCGTAAATTGGGAAACGGCCAGAATGTCGGCCCTCGTTTCCAGGGCCGAGATGTTCATTTTCCCAAATTCATCCTCAAAAATCCGCAATTGGAGGCATTTATTCGCCAAATAGCGGGCGTCTTCTTCCGTGTCTCCGTTTTTAATCCCCACCAAAAGGACAAGACCCTTTCCGATTTCACCGACTTTTTCTCCCTCCACGGAAACCGAGGCTTCCGTGACCCGCTGCAACAGGACTCGCATGTGTGTTTCCTTTGTACAAACACTTCCACAAAATTATCTCAACCGACCAACCCCAATTGGGCAAGCATTTTTAGAAAACCGGTAGCCACGACCAAAAGAGCCGCAAGAAGAAAAAGAAACCGCTCACCCTGGCGGCCAAACCGATTTTTAAGGGTCATTTTAGCGCTCAATTCGAAGAAAAGCAGTCCCAAAGCCACAAAGAGCACGGCGCCGTAGGGGTCAAGTGCCACAAAAAGATTAAAAAGCGCCAAGAGAAACACTACCCCTCCGAGGGTCACAAAAATCCAATCTGTTTTAGCCTGCACGGGGCCGATTCTACCGCCGTCTTTTTGGGCCCTTTTGCTCAAATCTTTCTTCAAAAAAGGTTTCTCCTCATTCTAAAAATCCACGGAGTCAGTGAATGCCAATCCAAATTGACAGCAGTCCGACGAGCATATCGAGCTTCAAGCCGGTACTCAATTTGTGCAAGTGGTGAGGTTCGGTACTTTTCCAGATCGCCCAAATGACGTACAACAAATAGGCGTCCACGCCCGTTACAACCAAAGCAAAATAGAACTTGTTGTAAATATTTAAAAAATAAGGCAAAGCGGTCACTCCAATCAAGAGAACAAAAACACTTGAAATCAAAATTCGAGCGGCATTGACGCCGCAACAAATCGGAAAGGTTCTGGCGGCGTTGGCACGATCGCCGGAGATGTCTTCGATGTCTTTGAGAACCTCCCGGCCAAAGTGAAAAAGAAAAGCAAATGCGGCTGGAACAAGGGAGGCTCCGAACCGTCCCACGGCAACACCCCCGTACACAAATGCCAGGCCCGAGACCAAACTGACCGTTGCATTCCCCACCAGAGGCAGGCGTTTGAAACGCCAACTGTACAAAAAGAGCAAGAACGATGCGGTGGCCGCAATTCCGAGAGCCGCCCCATTAATGAGTAAACTGAGGGCGATTCCCAAACCGAAGAGGAAAACCGACCACGTTAGCGCACCCGAAGGCGTCACAATTTGAGCAGGAAGTGGGCGCGTCGGCTTGTTAATTCGGTCAATTTCGATGTCAAAGTAATCGTTAATAGCGTTGGCCGCGCCGGTAATCACGCCACCGGAAAGACAAGCCAGAAGAACGTTTCGAAGAGGAGAAAGTGTCCCGGTTACCACGGCACCCAATCCAATGGAAAGAGCGCCAATCAGGACATTGACCGGGCGAAGGAGCCGCCACAGCCCCTTAACCTGAAGCCCAATGGAAATTTCTTTTGATTTGTTCTGCTTTTCTAAATTCATTGACCAATCGGTTCGTTACCAGCGAACGCCATTTCCGAATTTTGCTTGTCAAATCCTGTTGCCATCTGGCTGTTCGGCTTAGTACCTCGGCACGCAAACGGTTCAATTTTCCGCCGAAACGCTCTTGCTGAAAATACAACCACTGCTGCGGGTCATCCCAAAAGCGGGGCTTCGTGTAAAAATGCGGCCACTTAAACCAAAAGAACCGTTGACGCGCCCTCTGCGGAGCCCGTGCCAGGCGCACCTTAACTCGTTTAGAGCGACCGTTCCGCAGGATTTTCAAGGTTATTTTTTCACCCGGCACCAAATCGGCCAGCACCTCTTCCACATCTTCGGGCGTTTCCACAGGTCGACCTTCAATGGCATTCAAGATGTCCCCAGATTTGAGTCCGGCCTTCTGGGCGGGACTGTGTCGTTCTACCGACACAATCAGCACCCCGTCAGCAGGGTTGACCCCGAAATAGCGGGCCAGGTCCTCGTCCAACACCTGTAATTTTACCCCTAACCAGGGCTTTTCCGTGAATTCCCAATTGGGAAAACGGAGGGAAAATGCCCACTCTTGCGGTGCACAAGTTAGGCGCACACGGGCCTGCCAGTGTGCACCATTTTCCAAAATGTCCAATTGAATTTCATCACCCGGTTTGTAGCGCCGAATTTTTCGGACAAAATCGTCACTTCCCCAAATTGGTTTGTGATTGAGGCGCAAAATAATATCGCCCTCGAGAATACCCGCCGTGTCCGCCGGACTGCCTGTTTCGACACGGACAACCCAAACGCCTTCGTGGTATTTCAATCGATAGCGCGCTTGAAAGCGCCGCGGGACATCCCGCACCACAACCCCCAAAAAGGGACGGTTCCAAACGTTCCGGTTAAAATCCCTATGCCACGCGGCACCCGAATGGGTCGGGAGCAAACCAATCCCAAAAAGAATGGTTAGAAAAAATAAGTTGATTTTGTACGCCTGCACTTGCTTTCCTCCAATTCGATTTTTTCTCCCCGTCGAAAAATCGGGGTGTCCACGGATCGCAAATCTCGTTAAAAATTAGACGCACAAAATCGTTGAAAAGTTTTCTAAAATTGCGCCTGGCACGGCCACTTCCCACCCAAATAAAGCAGAAAAACGGACGTCCCTTCGCGAATCTCCAATGAGCCTCTTACAGAAACACTCGGGGAACAGGCATGTCGGCCATGGTTTTCAGCCCGGGGTCCGCTTGTACCACCAGAGGCGCCATATTGTGAAGCATGGCCACCGTGGCAATATCGCCCATGGTACCGTTTGTAATTTCAAGGTGAATGGGTGGAACGCTGTCCAAATGCACGCCATCGTGCGGATTTTTAGCACCGACGTACATTTTTAGGTCAAGGGTAATGCGTTCTTCCCCGTCCACAAAACCGCGCCCCACATTGTGAATGCCGGCAACCATTCCTTTGGGAACCGTCAAAAAGGGCGTGGTGGCCGTTTCGTCGGCCAGAACCGGTTCGATTTCTTCCTGAATGTCGCTCAATGTCCAGTTTAGACCGTAGGCAATAAGCGCCACCGATTCTTTCATGCCGATGTGACCTAATTTCCCGGCAGCAACTAATGCTTTAAATTCATCGGGCGTCATGCCGGCGCCCACCTTTTTTTGAAGCGGCAATCGACGCTCGGAAGCGTCCACCACGCGTTCGGCTCGAATGCGCGTAACGTCCGTACAAACACCTGTTGCCATAAGAACCAGTGTGTCCAAAACGTAACCGGGGTTCACGCCGGTTCCCAAAATCGTCGCGTTGTTCGACCGAGCCAAAAGATCCAACTGCCTGGCCAGATCGGGATTTTTCAATTGAGGAAAAAGTAACTCTTCCGTGGACGACACCACGTTTACTCCGGCGGAAAGAATGGCCTCAAATTGCGGAAACACATCCGGTACAAATGAACGGGTGGTGTGTAAAACGATGTCCGGTTTCGCCTCGGCCAGGGTTTTCTCAGCGTCGGCCGAAACCGAAATGCCGGTTTTCGTCCCCAAACCGACCACCTCGCCCACATCTTTGCCCACTTTTTCCGGATCGATGTCAATAGCGCCCACCAATTTCATTTGGCTTCTTTCCACGGCCAATTTAGCGCTCGCCTGTCCAATCGGCCCCAGACCAAATTGAACAACACGGAGGGTTTTCGAATCCATTTTTACTCCTCTATTTTTGTTTGATCTTTTCGTAGTTCCGGCGCAACGGCACGGATTGAATTGCGTTCAATATACAAAATGACTGCAAAAAATAAAAGTCTTTTTGCGATTCTTTTAATTTTCCGCTTTCCGGAGTGTTTTCCCTCTTAAAAATTGGCCGAGAATTTCATAAACGGCAATTCCGTAGGCTACCGAAACGTTTAGCGATTGTTTCACGCCAAACATGGGAATTTCAATGGCCTGGTCCGCCATCGCAATTACCTCGTCGGAAACGCCGTCTACCTCGTTCCCGAGAACAAGGGCCAGCGGGAAGTTGTAGGACACCGCTTTAAAATCACGGCTGTCATCTGTGTGTTCTAACACCACGATTTTCACTCCCGTTTCTTTTAATTCCTCTACAACGTCCACAGTTCTGGGTGCGTACGCCCAGGGAACAGAGTGTTCAGCCCCCAAAGCCGTTTTGGAAATTTCATTTCGCGGAGGGCGCCCCGTAAACCCGGTAAGCAGGAGCTTCCGAACACGTGCAGCGTCGGAAGTACGGAAAATGGACCCCACATTGAAAAGACTGCGAATATTTTCCGCAATGACCCAAATTGGGAACCGTCCCTCCCGTTCAATTTGCTCAAGGGAGGGTCGGGTGGATTTAATTTCTTCGAAACGCAATTTACGCACGGCTATTTCTTCTCCAAAAGCGCCACTGTTTCAATGTGGTAGGTGTGCGGAAACATGTCCACGGGACGCACCCGTTTCAGTTGGTAGCGATTTTTCCATTCGGCTGCGTCGCGAGCCAGCGTGGTGGGATTGCACGACACGTAGACAATTTTATCGGGGGCGATTTCCGCTATTCTCTTCACCGATTTCGGGTGCAGACCCGCTCGCGGGGGGTCTACAATCAGCACATCCGGTCGTCCCACCACAGTCAGGATTTCCGCCACGCGGTTCATTTCGTCCTTGACATCCCCCAAAACAAATTCCACATTTTCCACCCGATTTTTTTCTTTGTTCAGCCGCGCGTCCTTCACAGCCGATTCGATTACTTCGATCCCCAAAACCTGCCGTACTTTATCCGAAATGTAAATGGAAATCGTGCCGGTTCCGCTGTACAAATCGTACACAATTTCGTTTCCGGCAAAATCGGCAAAATCCATCACGGTGTCGTATAACCGCTCTGCCTGGCGGGTGTTCGTCTGAAAAAACGAGTTGGCGGAAATCCGAAAGGTGTACTCCCCCAATTTCTCCTCGATGGTGGGACTTCCCCAAACCGTCCATTCCTCCTCGCCGAAAGCCGTGCTTCCTACCGAGCGATTAATATTGTTGACCACACCGGTTACGGGCACACCGCTCGATCGCAATTTCTCGGCCAATGCTTTCATGAGAGGTTTGTTTATCTCGGACGTCACAAGATTCACCATTCTTTGTCCGGTGTGTTTGCCTTCCCGCACCACCAAATGACGCCAAAAACCCGTGTGCGCCGTGGCACTCCAGGGCACCTGACCCGATTCCCGCGCAAATTCCTTCACCAGATTTAAAATCACATTACTTTCAGCAGATTGAAGGTAGCAGGCATCGATGTCCACAATCTTGTCAAAACGCTTCGGGACGTGAAGTCCCAGCGCAAACTCTTTCGGCTTTTCCTCTTTTTCTTCGGAAAGCAGCCAGCGTCTGTCCGAAAAGGAAAATTCCATTTTATTTCGGTAGAAAAAAACATCCGGGGAGGGCAGCGTGGATTCAACGGAAAGGTCACCGAAACCTCCAAGGCGCATTAGGCTGTCTTCCACAATGGCCTGTTTAAAACGCAATTGTTGAGAATAATCCACATGTTGCCACTTGCACCCTCCGCACACCCCGAAATGCTCACAACGGGGCGGCACCTCGTACGGTGCAGGTTGAAGCACGTCCACTATTCGAGCGGTACAATAATCGGATTTTTTCCTCACGATTCGGGCACGCACCACCTGGCCGGGGAGTCCCTTCTCGACAAAAACAACCATCCCTTCGACCCGGGCAACGCCCAATCCTCCGTACGCAACGTCTTCAATGTGAAGCGTAATTTCCTCACCCTTACGCAAGCGGTTCGCCCTTTTTATTTTTTTCAAAAATCGCACACACCCAAACGGCGATTATTCAGCTATTAGAATAAGAAATATTCACGGGAGATGCAAGGAGAAAGTCGCGGAAGATCGAGTAGAAAAAAGGACTGCCTCAGCGCGAAAAGCAGTCCTTTCTGAAAAAATGTTGGGAGAGAACGCTGCAAACCCCAAAAATCGTGTTGTTATTGAATTCTTTTCACGGCGCCGAAAATTTCAATCACTTCTTTACCGTATTTTCGCAAGAAAAGCCGGGCGTTGGCTCCGTAATTGTCCACGAAAATCCGTGAGAATTGGTCGGCAGGATGGCCGGAAGGCTGCGGGAAATAGACATCCACCTCAAAGCCTGCCGAATCAATTTTGTGAATGCCAAACAAATCGCTCACATAAATAAAGCCCGGCCGGTGAATGGTGTTCCCTTGAAATCGAATGCCAGAAGCGTCGTCTTCCACGGCCACGCCGGACGGAAAATAAAACGACTTTGTCCGAATGCTGCCGTCGCTTTCAACCTTTTTGTAGTGCCGAATTTGCCTTAAAAAAGACCCGTCTTTTTTTAGAACAACGATTCGATGATTTCCCCAATCGGCAATGTAGGTTCTACCCTCCAAATCGGTTGCGACCGCTTCCGGTTGATTAAGAGTGCCGATTGAATCCGGCAAATCAATAACCGAAGTGGGCCCGGGCACGTTGGCGCCCGAAGCGTCGTACGGCCGAAATGTGTTCTGAAATGCGTCTACAATCAAATACTCACCCAAAGCCTGATTGAAATAGAGGTCTCTGAACGAATAAAATCGATTGAAATCCTCGAAAAGGGCCGATGGTTTGGGGATTTTCATTCCCTGTTCGAGCAAAACCAATTTGTCCACGTTCGGCCGAAAAACACTCCCGCTGTTTGAGAGCGGAAGTTCCTTTTCCAGTTTGTCGAATGAAATGCGTGGCGTTAGGGCCACAACGACTTGATTTTCATCCGGATGCACAAGGCGAATCTCTCGCAAAATATTGTAATAGCCGATCGGCTCGATCCGCAATGGTAGCGCCTGGTTGAGAGGCAATTTTTCAACAACGTAGGGATTTCCCGGTTTGGGATCGGGCAACTTCTGTCCTTTCAGCCAAACATCTGCCGGGTAAAGTTTGCCGTTTTCGTTCACAATCCACAATTTCAGAGTGGCCAAGAAAGCACCTTTTTTGTCCTGAATGCCAGCATTGAGTTTGACAAAAAGATTCTCGGATCGCAGCACCGATCGTCTCAGTAAATTGAGCGACGGATAAAGGGTCTTTTTCGGCAGGCCGAACTTC
>CAZOHG010000062.1:5636-19320 GCA_964579725.1 uncultured Deferribacteres bacterium | reverse complement strand
TTTACCCGAGCGGCCTGAGGTGGACGCGGTACTTTTGCCGGCTGGCGTGGGAGGGTTGGCCGCAGCCGGAACCACCTACTACGTACGGCGCTACGGGGAAAGTCGCCCCACACTCATTTGCGTGGAACCGGAGGCGTCCGCCTGTTTTTTGGAATCGATTCAGTTTGGCCGTGGCAAACCTGTAGTTGCCAGCGGAAAATTGGATTCCATTATGGCCGGGCTCAATTGCGGGATTCCTTCTCCCGTCACCTGGCCGATCATTCGAGACGGCATGGATTTTTTTGTAGCTATTCCCGACCATTTTGCCGTGGACGCCATGCGGCTTTACGCAAAAGAAGGGATTGTTTCGGGCGAATCAGGGGCGTCGGGTCTGGCGGGACTGCTGGCCTTAGTGACCAGCAAGCGGCTAAAAGAGCCTGTGAAGAAACTGGGACTTGGGTCGTCTTCCCGTGTCCTGCTCATCAACACCGAAGGGGACACCGATCCGGAAAGCTACCGGAAAATAATCGGTAGCGGTGCACAAAACACCCGGACAGACAGGTAAGGACTTGGGTTAATTGAGCAAAGGGGTGATTTTCCCAATTTCCTTACCGCTTTTTTAAGGAAACCCGATTTGAAATCGACGTGGCTCTTTTATTTCACCAAAATCATTTTTTTCGTGCTTGTGGCGGAAGGTGTTGTCAGTCGATACAAATAGACGCCCGTGGCTACGCGGCGCCCCACGTCATTCAAGCCGTTCCAGTGAACCCAGTAGGATCCAGCGCGTTTTTCTTCGTTTACCAATCTTCGAACCAATTCGCCTCGTAAATTATAAATACAAAGCTGTACTCGTACTGGTTGTTCCACGGTTGCGCTTAGCGTAAAATGAATGCGTGTGTCGGGATTGAACGGATTGGGGTAATTTTGAGAAAGCGAAAAAGCGGCCGGAGGCTTTTGGGCAGCGGATTCTTTAACGGCCGTTGAAATCTTCATGGCTTCGGAAAATTCAGAGGTGTTTCCAGCGGAATCTGTGGCTGTGGCGGTACAGAAAAAATTAGTTGGAAGGGGATCTCCGCTCCAGTGAAACGTACCGGCCGTGTCGGCTGTAATAGTCCCCAGAAAAATGGAACCCTGGTTGGCTTTGTCAGCGAAAAGTTCGACCTTCGTTTGAGGGGAAGCGGTTCCGCTGACGGAATTGCGGGTCACTTCGGTCAAAACAGGCGTGGCCAGTTCGCGATTTCCGCCCTGTTCTGTGTTGATTCCACCCCAGCCATTTCGAAAAATCAAGTTGTGCGTGATTGTGTTCCGGAGGGCTTTTTCTCCGACAATGCTCACGCCGTAGACGTGATTAAAGGCAATGCTGTTTTCAGAAATCAGATTGTCCGACGCCGTAACCACAATTCCAGACCCGCTATTTCCGAGGATTCGGTCCGGCCTGTTGGGATTCCAGCCGATAATGTTGTCTGAGATTGTGTTGTGGATTCCTTCTGAAACTTGAATCCCATTGGACATTTTATTGCCCCCGATGACGTTTTTGACGATCCGATTGCTGTCGCCGCTCACAATGTAAATCCCGTCGTAGGCATTGCCTATTGTGTCTGTTTTGGTTCTGTTGAGTCCGACAATACTGCCCGAGACCCGATTTTTCGAAGCCCCGGACAGATAAATGCCATGCAGTTTATTTCCGGAGACAATTGTGGGAATCGAATCCATTTGGCTGATTTCAAATTCTCTTATCCCATTCAAAAACACGCCGACACGACCGTTGGGTGCAGGTTCCAATCCGTCGGATGAAACGCCAATGTAGCAGCCCGCCACGCGTCCACCTCGAACCGAGGAGACCATGATGCCGTCCTTTTGAAATCGGTTTACAATGAGCTCCAGAATTTCGATCCCCGGCGCCGATAAATAGAACCCCTGACAATTACCGGCTTTGTGCCCGTCGATCTCGATTTCCGGCCCCTCCGGATTCATATCTTCTCCTACAAAAATTTGTTGGGAGCTTCCGTCGAGCACCAGATTGGAATCTGTGAGGGTGGGCAAAGCGGATTGAGGAAAAATTGTCCACACGCCTGAGGACGTGTCGAAATGCACGTCTGTTTCGGGAATATGAAAAACGATCGTGTCCTTGCTGATGGTTGAATTCGCTTTTTCCAGAGCCCAGCGTAGCGAACCCTTTCCGGTGTCAGCGGTGGTGGTAACAATGATTTCCCCCTGAGTGGATTGGAAAACAAAAAGGGAAACCACACAGTAGGCACCGTCACCGAAATGGCTGTGACCCTTTTTGAAGTGCGGGGTTGCTTCACTTTCCGACTGAGTGGCGGTTTGCCAGATCCGAAACGACATAGCTTCACCGGTTGTGTAGCCGTCAATGACTTGAGTTTGGGCGTCGTCTGCCCAGGCGGTCAAAGCCAGCGGAGCAGTTCCCGTCCAGACGGAAGCGCCCACGCAAAGGCCTTCTGGCGTGAAAACGCCAATTTCGTCACCGTTTTGCAATGGTGCGCCGTGGAATGAAACCTCGTCGATTACAATACTGTAGCTGTCGCCTGTGTTGGCCGTGTAGGTGAAGTGTGGTGCCTGTGCCTCCAAAAAAACAGGGTAGATAAGCAACAAAAAACAGAACGAAAGGATTTTTTGCATGATACAATTCTCCTCAAATTCGGTGGTCAGAAATTCCAGATGCCGCCGGGATTTGTTTTGCTTGCCTTTTGTAAGTCTCTTTATTTTTAAAGCCTATTTAATGAATGTAGCCTTTTTTATGGACGTAAAAGACCCTGTTTTGAGACGGTAAAGATAAATCCCGCTGGGTACAGCGTAACCGCTGTTGTCTAATCCATCCCAGAGGCATTGGTTTTTCCCTTTTTTCATGGACAAATGGGCGATTAGGGTTCGAATTTCAGCTCCCTTAAGATCGAAGATTTTAAGCTCCACCCGTTCGTTCCGGGGCAAAGTAAAGACAATAAGAGTTTGTGAATTAAAGGGATTTGGGTAATTTTGCCGAAGAGCCCAGGTAGTTGGCGCGGTTTCCGGTGTCAACTCAACCGACGCGTAGGCATCCGTACCGAATCTGCCATCTCCTTTCTTGAACTGCGAGCGGAGGACAATTTCTGTGGCCTCTTTTGCATCCCATTGCTTGAAAATAATTTTTTCCCCCATTCGGAAGCCGTCTTTTTCGACGGTTTTCGGGTCATCTGCCCAGGCTGCAATACCGACGCACCCCTTCCCGTTCCACGCGCCGGCTCCCGCACAAACGCCCGATTCGGTAAAGACACCGATTTCATCTCCCGCTCGGAGAGTGGCGTGGTTCACTCCTTTAACGCGGACCACAAGGCTGTAGAAATCACCGGTTTTTGTGCGAGGAACAAAATGCCTTGGTTGTGAGGCGGGGGCAAAAAACGATTGAGGGTGGTGTTTGGCCACACGGGTAGCGCTTGGGTAGATTAAGGTGTCGGGTGCGTTCAAATAAAGCTTGTACCCCTTACCCGGTGTCAGACTACACAGATTTTGAATGACCTGAGGAATGAAAAAATGACCCTCGTCATTTTTAATAATGGCCAAATTTGCCAAGACCGTCTGGAGCGCTCTTTCGGCATCCTGAGCCTGGTTCGGCAAATAGCTGACAAAATTCCACCCCTGAGCCAGAACAATCGCTGTATCTGACGGAACGGTTTGACCGGTTACGGAAAATGGCTGACCCGAATCGAGGTAAATTTTGTAACCTTCTAAAATATTCCACTGCCCGATGCCATTAATGACCGCAGGAATATAAAATTCCCCGGCATTGTTGACTGCAATGGCCAGATGGTCCAGCGAATCCAAAACATTTTCCACGTTGAGGTCGGGTGGGCGAACATTGAAAGAAATCCAGCTCCACCCTTGGGGCAGGATGAGATTTTGTGTCACCGAGGAAACGGCTTCCAAATAGGAAATTTGGGCGTACGAACCGGTGCCAAAAGCGCCGTCACCTTGCGTGTAAGTGGGGTGCGCCGCAAATTCCGACCGATTGGCTTGACTCCAAATCCGGAAGGCCATTTTGTCTCCGGTCACAAATCCGTCCACGTCCGTTGTCTGGCTGTCGTCGCCCCAGGCACTTAAGGCAAGGGGCGTGGTGCCGTCCCAGACCGAGGCTCCTACGCACAATCCCGAAGAGGTGAACACTCCCACCTCATCTCCGGCAGCTAAGGGATTTCCGTCGAGTGTGGCGTCGTTAATGACAATGCTGTAGCTGTTTCCCGTGTTGGCCGTAAAATCAAAATGAGCCGGTTCACCAGTGGTGGCAAACATGACAGCAAATTCGGACAAATGATTGACCTCTCCGCAAATGAGATTGGCGCCGACGTCAAGGGAGGTGGTCAAGTCCACCCATTGACCGTTTTGGACCACCTTCAGTTTCAGGACAGCTTCCTGTACAGGCGTCAACCCGGTGTCGTCGTAGTGAAGACAAATTTTAATTTTTCCGGTAAATGAGGCGGTTGTGGTGATGACGTAGTAGAGCGGATTGGCCGCAGGCGTCAGGGTAAATCCATTGGGTGGAGGTGAACCGCTGTTGGAAGTTGTCATATTCGTGTTGCCCTGTGCGGTAACGTGGTCAAATGTAATTTTCGAACCTCCGCCCAAATCCACCGGGACATTGGTACCCGTTAGGGTATTGTTAGCACCCGCTGCCACGAGCGTAAAATCGGCGTCGCTTGCATCCGCAGGAATACCGGCGGCTGCGACCCGAATCCGAATCTTCCCGTTTACGGGAAGGGTAAACCCCTCGGGAATTGTCCAGTTGAAAGAACCGTCATTGGGAGTGCTCGAAGCGATGGAATAGCGAAAGTGGTTTTCCCTTGAGGAAAAATCAATGGCCACGGGACTGCTAACCCCTGAACTGGACCACTTGATTTCGTATTGGGTGCCAACCTGCCAAATTTCTCCCCCGTTGGGAGCAACCACCGTCAGCCATTGTGCGGGGTCCCGAATGGTAAAACAATTGTCGCTTTCGTCTTGAGGACTGGCGTCGGTCGCGTCGGAAATCCGAATAAGGCACCAAACGGAAGGGGTGGCGGGGATGGTCCATGTGTAGCTCCCATTGTTGGCGGTGCTGGAAACAATCGATGTGTAGTGCGTGCCCCAGTCGGTGGAGTACTCGATTTTAACCGGGTGGGTGAGATTTTGACTGTTCCAGGAAATTGTGTGTGTGGAACCCACTTCCCATGTTTCCGCTCCGTTGGGGGAAGTGAGGGTCAGGGATTCCGTTGGTGTTGTGTTCGACTCAGCGCGCACGTTGTCAATGAACCAACTCCCCTTGGCGGCACATTCGCCTGTGCCGTAATCGTGCTCACCCAAAAGGCGAATCCGAATTTGTTTCACTTTGTATTTGGGATCGCTAAGCCATGAGGGATTCCAGACAAAATGATAAGGGGTGTTGTATTCGATTTCGTGAAACACGAAATCGGTGCCGTCGTGCTCGGCAAACAGATGCGTCGATTGATCCGTTTGATCAATGACGCGCAATTGTAGTTGGGCGTAAAATTTAATGTTTCCCGGTTCACCACATTGTCCCGCCAGTGTTCTCAGGATGTCGATGCTGTAGCCGGAAATGTTTTGCCAGTCGGAAAGCGAGCCGAGATCCGGAGACGTCACATAAATATAGTGGGATTTGGTGCCGGAAGAACCGCCGATGAGCAGCGGATTGGCCGTCGCCGCAAGCCGATTTTGATCGTTTTGGAGAACGAATCCCAGAGCAGGAGTTATTTTTATATGGGTGTCGGTTTCGTAGATCTGATCGATTGTCCAATTTTGGATGGTTCCATCGTTAAAATCGAAGCGACCCGATTGGGCACGGATTAACGGACTGCAAAATGACGAAATTCCAAAAAGAAAAATCACTGCCGCAGCAAATACCTGTTTTTTCATTGGCGTTGCTCCTTAATTAAAATCGACTTCCATTTTCCGAACAGAAAAAATGAGCAAAGGTAGGACAAAAAATCATTTTTAGGCGTTCGGGCAAAACTTCGGCGCTTTATTCTATTTGAAATACGAAATTCCTGCTCAGATTACACAAATTATTTCTTTGATTTTTCTTTTTGGAACGATATATTGTAAAGGAGTTAAAATTTGTGTAAAATTTGGTGTGAATTCGTAACCTAATTTAGGGACAAGAACGAGTGGAAATCGACCGGCCCGGTAATCGGAAGGAGGAAGTTAAAGATTGGATCAAAGATTTCCTGGCCACTCGGGACAAAAAATATTTGGGCTACATTTACGAAAAAAACAAACAGGCGCTTTTCTTTCACTGTTTAAGATTGATTCAGAATCAGGAGGACGCCAAGGATTTAACCAGTGAAGCCTTTATTCGGGCATTCGAGCATCTCGACAGTTTTAATCCAAACCGGCCGTTCTACCCGTGGTTGTCCCAGATTGCAACCAATCTGTGCATTGATTTTATTCGCAGGAAAAGTCGGGTCTACTTTAACGCAATCGACGAATCAAAAATGGGAGCAGGGGACGAAACCGTTTTAGACGCTCTCCAAAGGCGCGAGTTGGGCGAAAAAATAAAGGCGGCGATTGACAAGCTCAAAAAACCTCAAAAACGCTGTTTTTATTTATTTTATATTCACGAAAAATCGTACAAGGAAATTGTGCAATTGACCGGCTATTCGTATAAAAAGGTTCGTTCGTGTATTCAAAACGGGCGGAGAAAATTCAAATTAATCATGGAAAGAGAAGGTTGAAAGGATCCTCGGGTTTTCGTCGGGAGGGAGTTTGTCGGTGAGAGCGGAAAAAAAGAAAAAACAGGATTCGCTCGAAAAATTCCGTCCTCAATGGAGCGACCTCAAAAATCGAGATCAAAGTGCCTGCCCGCCCGCGGACAAATTGCGGCGGTTTTACACCAAAACGCTTCCGCGAAGAGAACGTCTGGCGTTGGAAGACCATCTCAATAGCTGCCCCTTTTGTTTGGCGGCTCTGGAACGTCTGGCGTTGCAAGAAAAGGCAGAGGCAGAAGAGGCAACGTTACAACGAGAATGGACGGAAATTGAAAAAAAACTGGATGACACATTCTACGCTTCGCTGGAATCTCTTCAGACACCGGCAGTCCAGACAAAGGGTAGAGATGAGAAAAAGACTCGGAGGCTCAACCGAAATTTCCGCAAATTTACCGATTTTGCTTTACCTGCCCGAATTTTAGGGCTTGCCGCCGGATTGGCAGTTGTGTGCTGGATCGGACTTTTTGCCTTTGTCCATTTGAATCGCTCGCCCTATTTCTACCTGGCCGAAATAAAATTGCCCAAAGTTGCCGTGCTGCGGTCCAGCCCGCCGACCGCTTCGCTCTTGACGGAGGGATTGAATCTGCTTGCCCAAAAACGGCCTCGTCGGGCGCTCGAAAAATTGTCGCCCTATTTGGCCAATCACCCCAACAGTTACACGGCCAATTTTTACGCAGGACTTTCCCACCTCCTGGCCTCCCCCAAAAAACTGTTTGGGATGCCTCTCGGGTACAAAAAATCGGAAGTTGAGTCGGGACTGGTTTATTTAAAAAGGGCACTGGCGCTGAGTCGGGAAAACCGCTATTACCAGGAAGATTGTCGTTGGTTTTTGGGAAAGGGGTATTTAATGGTGGGGAAGAAGAAACAGGCATTGAAGCAGTTTGAGGCCGTGGCCGGCGCAAACGCTTCCAACCCCTTGCGGGAAAAAGAAGCCAAAGAATTGGTCCGAAAATTGAGGAATGGACGGTAGTTGAGACTTTTCAAAAACCGTTGAAATTTAAAAACAGGACGCCGCTATTTTTTCTTTTTTTTGAAGGGAACTCTCTTCCTGAAAAACCGTCCGTTTTTTTGCCCCTTTTCTGCGTTCGGAAAATACCCGGACGGGTGTGATTTTCTACCGAAGTGAGGCACAGGGACCTAACGACCGATTAACACAAACGGTGCCCAATAAAAGGGATTTTGTTTTTGGTCGGGGGAATAAAGGAGCTCAATTTTGGCTTGCTGCAACGCTTGGCTTCGGTGGACCCCCCTTCGCAAATTTCGGTAAAAGGCGTTCATAAGTCGTGCCGTTGACTGATCTTCCACCGCCCAAAGACTGACCACAATGTTTGGCACTCCGGCAAACAAAAAAGCCCGCGTCAATCCAATGATGCCTTCTCCGCGGCGCAATGTGCCCAGACCCGATTGACACCCGCTTAGAACGACCATTTCTGCGCGCAGCCTTAGATTGTAGATTTCGAAGGTTTGCAAAAACCCGTCTTCAATTTCTCCTCCAGATTGAGACAGAACAATTTTCGAGTGCATCGGATGCACGTCATTGATTAAAAAATGGGTAGCCAGATGAAGGAAGCGGTAGTTGGGTGCTGCGTTTTTGAAGCGCTCTTCCGTGGCTTTTTTGCCCGTAAGAACAGTGGGCGTAGCAAAATTTTTGGCGATCATTTGAACCTCAGCGGCAGCTCCCGGAAGCGGCGACAGCGAAGGCATTTGCTTCGAAGACGTGCGCTTGTTCCAGAACAATAAACGGTTACTCCTATTCGGTCTGTCTTTTTTCGAGAAATCGGGGTTACCCAGGGCAAAGAATTCCTTTGGCGCCGGTTGAATTTTTCTCAGTTCCGGGTTTAGCAAGCTCGCGGAGGCTGCGTAGGAGATCGGAAAATCCTCAATGAGATAATGGGGGGCGTTGCCTTTCCTGTTTCGCACCAAAAGTTCAAATGGAAAATAGAACAACCGGTCATCGGGGACAATGAGCAGCGTGTCGGCCCTTTTCAGCAAATTACCCGCCGGTTTTTCCAAAAGAATCCCGTATAGATCGTGCAAAAGTTCAGGTCGAATATTGGCCCAGCGGTGGTCCGTCGGCCCCTGTTCGGTTCTCTTCCTTGGGTTGAACAAAGGGCTAATCTGCGCCAATTTTTGCGCCAGTGTACGGCGGCCTAAATGAAGAGATTTGAAAATAAGTCGACTTTTGTCAATTGCCCAAAAATACGTTTCATCTTCTCCAACCCAATATTCAATGAGAAGTTGATTTTTCTTGAGGATTTTTGTCTGTACCTCCGACGTTTTCAAAAGAGTGGGATTGGTCAGCTCGAAATATTTCGGGTATTTTTTTTGAAGAGCTGCCAAAATGTGAGCTTTTGCCCGTTTTAATGAATCGACACGGTCAGCAAGGTGGCGAAGAAGGGGCGGATTTTGTTTGTTTTTGGGTTGGCTTTGTTCCCTGGAAAAATCCCGATAGGCGAGGGCAAGTTCCTTTTGGTTCAAAAGAAATTCTTCCCTGAATTTGGACGGGATTTTTTTAAGGGTTTGGAAAATTTTACCCTCGGAGACAATTTCCAACAAGGAGCGCGCTTTTGCTCTTTCAACCCATTGAAAGGATTTTTTGTCGTAGCCGCCCGACGGAAATCGGCGGTGCAATTCAGCCAAAACATGCAGGATTTGATCGTAAACGGGCGTTTTGGTTGACAGAAAACCGATTTTGTATTGGTCCGTCGGGATGCCGGCACGCAATGTCTCAATATCGTGCAGGGCTTTTTCGTAGAACCGGAGGGATTTTTTGAACTGCTTTTTTTGGGAGTAAACCTTGCCCAGCCCCGCGTTGGATTGCCAGATTAGGGACACATTTTTCGTGGCTTGTCCGATCCGAAGTGCGTTTCTGTAAAAGTGAAGGGCCTGAGGAAAATGGCCCGTCGAGACATGCGATTCCCCGAGGCCGAGGGAACAATTCCCTTCGGATTGCTTCGCGCCGATTTTTCGTGCTGTTCGGAGGGCTTTCCGAAAGGTCATTTTAGCTTTTTGAGGGTTCCCCGATTGGTTGAAAACCGCGGCAAGTTCAATTAGATAAACGGTTCGGTCTTTTTGGTTCCCGGTGGTCTCCTCGATTTTCAATGCCTGTCTCAACGCTTTTTGGGCTTTGGGAAGATTTCCCATTTTTCGGTAAACCGCTGCCATGTTGCCAATCTGCCTGGCTTCTGCCCGTCGATTTCCAATGTTCTTCGAGATTGTGAGGGCTTTGCGGTAATAGGCTAAACTTTTGGGGAGATTGCCTAATTCGTCGAAAAGAATGGCCAAATTCCCCAGCCAGAGTTCTTCTCCCTCTTTATCGCCGCTTTTTCGAGATAGAGCCAGCGCACGTTGGTAGTCGTCCAGAGCTTCGGAATATTGTCCCAAATGCCAATTCAGGAGTCCCAGGGTTCCGCCGTAGCGTTCCTCGCCCCATTGATCGCCGATGGTTTGAGCAATTGTTAACGCCTTCCGACAAAGTGCCCGTGCCCGGGCGTAGTTACCGAAATCCCAGTGCGTCAGACTCATGCTCCAGTAAACCAATCCTTCTACTCTTTTTTCCCCGGCGGCATCCAAAATAGGAAGGGAGCGCTGAAAATAGAGGAGCGCTTTGGCGTAATGGTCGGTTTGGCGGTAAACCGATCCGATGTTTCTGAGAATTAAGGCTTCCTGCCGCCGATCCGCGGCTTGTTTGGTGACAGCAAGAGCGCTTCCGAAACTTTTCAGAGCCTCTTTGTAATTTCCCAAACGCTGATTCAGCATCCCCAGATTAATCAAGTTGCGAACGGCTTCTTTGCGCGAACCGATTTTTCGGGCAAGTTTTAAAGCCCGGCGAATGGCTGCGAAAGCAGCGGGGTACCGGGCAAGATAGGCATCGGCCAGACCAAGATCCCCCCAAAAATGACACTGAAATTCGGGCTTATTTTTTTCGCTGGAACACTTCAACCCGATTTGTGCGGTTTGAACCATTTTCCGATATTGGCCGGTGAAAAAATAAATCACCCCTGTAGCCTGGTAGGCTTCCAACAGGTACGGGTTCAATGTGAGCGCCTTTCTTAAATAGCCCAATCCTTTTTGCCAATTTTTCTGAACCTGGGCGCAATAGCCGCGGGCGTAGAAAAGCGCCGCATTTGCAGGATTCGCCTTACTGTACGCGTCAATTAATTCCACGGCTTCCGCTAATTTTCCCTGTTTTTGCATGACGTCGATGTACCCCCGAAAACTGGGTGGAAAATCGAGGTTCAATCGAATGGCCTGCCGGTAGTATTTGGCCGACTTCGGGTAGTTTTTTTGATCGAAATAGAAACGCCCCAACGCGTCGTAAATGTAGGGATTGGCGGGGTTTTCTTGCAGCAGTTTCCTGAGAAACAGAAGACCCTCGTTAGGGACACCGCCTCTTCTGAAAAGCGCGGTAAGTCGAATGAAGGCATCCGGTACACGAGGATTTTGCCGAATGGTTTGCTCCAAATGATTCAGGGTGCGCGCGAACCGAACGGAGTCAATGACGCCAAATTTTTCTGCAGAATAGGAAAAAGCAGAAGCCGAATCCGACTCGACCTGAGAAATGGCCACAATCGGAAAAGTCAGCGCGAAAAAGAAAGTCCAAAAACAAATGATTTTTGAATGGTTCATCGGTGGTTTTTCCCCAAATTCTATTACCGAGTGCCGCCGGTTTGTGTTAATCGCAGGCGGGTTTACCGCAAAAAGCCAGGCCGGATGAATGAAATGCTGGCGCGCTAAAAAGAGACCTTTGAATGTACGAATGAAATCAAAATCGTAGGTAGATCGATTGAACTAAAAAGTGCGGAAGTTCATTTGATCTGATTTCTATTCAAAATAAGAACTTCCCGGCGGGAAAACAACAGGAAAAGTCCAAACGGAAAGAGGAAACGAAATTGTTCCAGAATTCAGAAAGTTTTTTGTGAAAAGAATTGGCCGACTGTTTCGCTTATTTTCAAAAAAATAATTTTTGGCTTGCTTTTTTCTTAAAACAATCGTAAATTGTTCACAATCGAAAGTAAACGAAGCCCTTCCCCAAAAAACGGCTTCGGTGCAAGTCCTTTGAATGCTTCCCTTTTGAAAGGTCTGCCATTTTTATTGAAGAACGACATCAGGCGATTTTAAATCTCATTACCAAACAGGGCCGGGTTTCTGTTCCCGAGTTGTGTACGCTTTTTCAAACCTCTGCCGTGACGATCCGCCGCGATTTGCAGGAATTGGAAAAACAGGGGTTGCTCCGGCGGGTACACGGGGGAGCTATTTCCAAGCCTTCGTTGTTTACGGGTTTGGCTCTTTCTGAGAAAGAAAAAATCCGTACCGCAGAAAAAGAGCGGATTGCCCGCTACGCAGCGGGATTGGTTCAGCGGGGGGATGTGGTTCTAATCGATTCCGGTTCCACCACACTTCGCCTGGCGCGGTATTTGAAGAACCAGGAAGGACTGACGGTGGTGACCAATTCTTTGCACGTGGCATCTGAGCTTGCTCAAAGCCGAAACAAGGTTATTTTGACGGGGGGCGAAATGGAACCGGATTCTATGGCGCTGATTGGCCCCCTGGCCGACCAAACGCTGTCCAGTGTGGCTGTGGACAAGCTCTTCATGGGAATTGACAGCATTGATTTGGAGAACGGATTGACAACGCCGCAATTTTCCGAAGCTCGGACGCTCCGGGCCATGATGAAAGCGGCGAGTGCCCGGATTTTATTGGCGGATTCTTCGAAATTCGGAAGAAAATGTCTGGCTGTGGTGGACAAAATTGGCGCCCTCGATAAAATTATTACAGATAGCGGCCTGGATGAGGGCCTCGTCCGAAAAATGGAACAGGCCGGGGTTGAAGTGATTGTGGTTTGAAAAAAGGAATGCATTTTATGAAAATGAGAGAAAGCCGCGTTCTGCGCAAATTGCGGGCGGGTGAGGTGGTCAGTTGTTTTAATATTCATTTTGATTCGCAGGCGGCAGAGATTGCAGCCAGGGCCGGTTTCGATTGCCTCTGGGTGGACACCGAGCACATGGCCAAGGATTGGTCGGTGGTTCAGTCGCACGTTTGGGCCGCCAAAAATTACGATACGGATGTCATGGTACGGGTGCCGCGGGGAAGCTACAGCGATTACATTAAGCCTCTGGAATTAGACGCCGCCGGCATCATGGTGCCGCATATTATGGGGTTGGAAGATGCACGTCAGGTGGTGCACATGACCCGTTTTTTCCCGGTTGGACGACGCCCGTTGGACGGCGGTAACGCCGACGGGGCTTACGCGCAACTGGCCTATTCCGAATACATTCGGCAGGCGAACGAGCAGCGTTTTGTCGTGCTGCAAATCGAAGACCCGGAGCCGTTGGAGGAATTGGACGCCATTGCGGCGTTAGACGGAATCGACCTGCTTTTTTTCGGGCCCGCCGACTTCAGTCAGGGCATTGGAGCGCCCGGCCAGTGGGATCACCCCTTGTTGCTGGAAGCCCGTCGGCGGGTGGCGGAAGCCGCCCAAAAACACGGGAAGTTTGCCGGCGCCCCCGCCTCTTTGGAAAATATGGACGAATTAATCGCCCTTGGGTACCGATTTTTGGCGATCGGGTCCGATGTGGTGACGTTGGGGCAGCATTGCAACGCCTTAATGGAAGGCTTTCGTCGGAAAACCGAGGAAAAATAAGCAGATGGCCAAACAAATTCTCGTTCAAAAAGGATCGGAGCACCCGTATTTTCACAAGGATTTTCACATTCTTTTAAACGAGGCCATTGCGTATTTGGATCGCACCTACGGCGCTCAGGCAGTTCGTACCTATTTAACCCGGTTTGCCGCTGTCTGGTACAAGCCGCTGAAAGATTTCATTCAAATGGAGGGCTTGGACGCGGTTCAGGCGCACTACGAAAGGATTTACCAATTGGAGGGGGCTCGTTACAAGCTGCACCGCACGCGGGATTCTCTCACGCTTCAGCTGGAGGCTTCTCCCGCCGTTTTG
>CAZOHG010000062.1:0-5536 GCA_964579725.1 uncultured Deferribacteres bacterium | reverse complement strand
ATTTCTGGAATCATTTGTCAGATCATTTCTTGGAAAATTTGCGCGATTTGGTGAAGGAACACGGCCTTCGCGGCTGCTGGCTGTACTGGGAAAAAACGTTGCAGGAAGAAGCCGCCGATTTTACCATGGAATTGGACGAGGAGGCGGGAGAATTCTCCATTACGATGCACCGGTGTCCGTCCAAGGCGCGGCTTTTGGAAGCGAAACACCTGACAATGTACCCCGATTATTGTGAACATTGTGATGTGATTTATCGCCGCGTGCTGGAGCCGCTGGGATTCGAGTATGAACTGGATGGTTCGCACGCGGATCAGGCGCGCTGCCGGCTTGAAGTGAAATCCAAAAAAGAAAATAAAAAAAGGCCACAGAAATGAAGTGACACAGAAAAAAGCGTGGATTTTCATATTTCCTTAACACGAACGAAAAATCATAAAATGTTTTCTGTGGCCTGTTGCTTCTGTGCCCTTGAAAACAAAAGCACAAATTATTTCTGAACAGGAGATCAGCATGAGCAAAAATTGGTGGAGAGAAAGCGCCCGGGGAATTCCGCAAATTGTCGTTCCTCCTCCCGGTCTGAAATCCATGGCCATGCACAAAAAGGCCAGCCAATACATTCGCGGTCTCTCCTCACAGGTTAGGCTTTTTCCGGTCGCGTTTGAGGAAGGCCACGGCATTACCCTGACCGACGTGGACGGCAACCGATACCTGGATTTTTCGTCCGGTATTTACGTCGCCTCGCTGGGGCACAGTCACCCGAAAATCTCGGAGGCGGTGGCGAAGTGGGCGCACAAACTCATGAATTGCCACGATTTCACCACCCCCGTGAAGGAAAAAGTGCTGGAAAAATTGGCGGAGGTGCTTCCCGGAAATCTGAATGCCATTCAATTTTACAGTGACGGCACCTCGGCGGTGGAGGCGGGCATCCGTGCCGCGCGAGCCATTACCGGGCGTCACGAATTCATTTCCGCCTTTCGGGATTTTCATGGCAAAAGCATGGCCGCCGTAAGCTGCGCCCAAATGGTGCGGGGTGACGTCCTGAGCTACGGCCCCACGCGCGCCCCCGGATTTTACATGGTGCCTCGGCCCGATCCCTACCGTCCGCTTTTCAAAAAAGAGGACGGCACCATCGACACCGACGCCTACATTGCCTTTTACGAGCAATTCATTCGGGAAGGAACCGTGGGCAATGTGGCCGCCTTTGTGTTGGAACCGGCACAAGGCTGGGGCGGTTCGATTTTTCCGCCGGACGATTTTTTCCCGAAACTGCGGAAGTTTTGCGACGAAAGGGGCATTCTCCTTTTTGCCGACGAAGTCCTGACCGGAATGGGACGCACAGGCGAGTGGCTGTGCATGAATCATTGGGAGGTGCTGCCCGACATTGTGACACTGGGCAAATCCCTTGGAAATGGATTTCCCGTAACGGCCATGGTGGTGCGAGAAGACTACGGGGAGGCTCTGGACAAAATCTCGGCCTCTTCCAGCTACGGGGGGAATCCCATGGCCTGCGCCGCCGCACTGGCTTCCATGGAGGTGATTGAAGAGGAACACATTCTCGAAAATGTGCGCACCGTTAGCCGCTATTTCCTAAAACGAATGGAGAAAATGAAAACCGAGCATCCGATTGTCGGTAACGTCAAAGGGAAGGGCTTTTTGCTTGGCATTGAATTGGTCAGAGATAAGAAAACAAAAGAACCTTTTGAAGAAGCCGGTAAGTTGGTGTACCAAAAAGCCTTTCGCAAGGGATTGGCCTGGATTCCCGCGGGGCACATTTTGCGGATGTCTCCGCCGCTGATCATGGACGAGGCGTACGCCGCTCTCGGAATGGATATGATTGAAGAGTCCATTGCCGAAGTGGAAAAGGAGTTCGGCTATTAGGGTACGCGCCAGCAGAGGCAAAGGGAGAAATCTTTTTCTCCAAAAATCCGAAAACAAAGGAAACTAAAGAATGAAGCACTACCGACTCAATCGTCTTTTTAACGCCAAATCCAATCGCTGCCTGAATGTGGCGATTGACCACGGTTTTTTCAATGAATATGGATTTCTCAAGGGCATTGAAAACATTCAAAAAGCGGTCGCCACCGTTGCCGAAGCCGGACCGGACGCTGTTCAACTGACCGTCGGGCAGGCGCACTACCTGCAATCGATGCCCGGAAAAGCCAAACCGGCGCTGGTGCTGCGAACCGACGTGGCCAATGTGTACGGGCAAAATCTTCCGGATTACCTCTTCAGTCGGATGTTGGAAAATCCCGTGGAGCAGGCCCTTCGGTTAGATGCCGCCTGTGTGGTGGTCAATTTGTTCCGAATTCCGAATCAGCCGCAGGTAGCCGACCACTGCATTCAAAACATCTTGAAAATCAAACCGCTGTGCGACCGCTACGGCATGCCACTAATGGTGGAACCGCTGGTGTTTCAGCCCAATGAAAAGGCGGGCGGGTACATGGTGGACGGCGACCCGGAAAAAATCCTGCCGCTGGTACGCCAGGCGGTGGAATTAGGCGCCGACGTCATTAAAGCCGATCCCACCGACGATGTCAAAGAATACCACCGGGTGATTGAAATAGCGGGCGACGTCCCCGTGCTGGTTCGGGGCGGGGGAAAAGTGTCTGACAGAGAAATCCTTACGCGCACCAAGGAAATCCTGGACCAGGGAGCTGCGGGAATTGTGTACGGGCGCAATATTATTCAACATGAAAATCCCGCGGCCATTACCCGTGCGCTCATGGGAATGGTTCACGACGATTTGACGGTCAATCAGGCAATGGAATTTTTGAAGTGAATTCAAAGCGGTTTGTCGTTCTGGACCTGGGCACCAGCGACATAAAATGCGGCTGTGTAGAAGCCTCCGGTGCCGTGGTGTTCCGGCACAAGCGCCGCTTTCCGCTGATTCGGAATGGAAACACGTGGGAAATCGATTTTGAGGCCTTCAGAGAAATCAGCGGCAATTTGGTGCGGGAGTGTCTGACCAAAATGGCGTCACAACGGACAGAGGCAGAGGCGCTACTCGTGACCAGTCAGGCGCAGACGTTTGCTCCCGTGGACGCCGATTTTCGCCCCTTGCGCCGCGGCCTGGTGTGGCTGGACGAACGCGCCGCAAAAGAAGCCGCCGAGTTGGACAAATCGCTGCCCGATTTTTCAGCCGCTGCCGGGTTTGCTCGTCCCGCTGCGGCGCAGCACGTGAGCAAACTACTCTGGCTGAAGCGGCACGAACCGACGATTTTCCGGGCGGCACGGGCTTTTCCGCTTCTGAATGAATTTTTCGTTTACAAACTGACCGGCCAATTTTTCTCGGACAGCACCAATTTTGGCATGGGAGGGGTGTACGATTTGCGCCAAAACGGATTGAATCGAAAAGTCCTTCGCATCCTGGAACTTTCGGAGAGCCATTTTCCCAACGTGGTACCCGCAGCCACACGGGGGGAATTGATTTCCCGCCAGATTCGGGAACAATGGGGATTGAGCAAACGCTTTCCCGTTTTCCTTTGCGGAAACGATCAGGGAGCCTCGGCACGCGGCGCCGGTGTCCGTCGGGCGGGTGACGTCGCACTCAATCTGGGAACGGCCATGGTTTTGTACACCGTGACCGATTCTCTTGTGACGGCTCTGACGGATGCCCAAATCTCGGGAAAACATCCCGTGGGGGACGATTATTTCCTCCTGAATTTTGAACCGGATTTCGGGCTGAAAATGCGGCGCTTAAAAGAAGTTTTCTTCCCGAACGGAACGTACGACGACCTGTACCGGACCTACTTTCAATTTAACGGGAACGAAATGCAAAAGGCGCGCGTGGACGAATCCGATTGGCAAAACCTGACCGGTACGGAAGCCCGGCGTCTTTGCGCCGGTGAAATTCACTCTTTTGTGCGGAAATTGAAAGCGCACTTGGAACGAATTAAAAAGACGGCGCCTGTCCACCGAATTTTTCTTTCGGGCGGAATGACGCGTTCTCCCTTGTTGGTGAAAATCGTCACCGATGTTTTGCAGCAGCCGGTTCACCTGCGTCAACAGGCGGAAGCGGGGCTGATGGGTGCCGTGCAGATTTTTCTGGATCAGAAATCGAAGAGAGCGTAAAAATGAATTGGGAAACTTGGCCGGTGCCCGAACAGGTTGTTGATTCTGCCGAGGCGCGGCTGCATTCTGTTTGGACGAACACAAGAAAATTGGGAGGTCAGATGAAAAGAGCGGCTTTTTTCGGTGTGTTTCTTTTGTTCTTCGTTTTGGGGTGCCGGACGTCCCACGCCCCTCAAACCCTGGACATCTCGGAACAGTGGCGTTTTTCGCCGGATTCGGGAAACCGTGGAATCGCAGAAAAATGGTACGCCGTCGATTTTAATGATGCCGACTGGGCCATTCTTGACGCGGGAAAACGCTGGGAAGACCAGGGATTTCCGAATTTGGACGGTTACGCCTGGTACCGAAAACGGGTTCAAATTCCGGCGTCCTGGAAAGGCAAAAAGGTGTGGCTGAAGTTTCGCGGCGTGAACGACGCCTACGTCTTGTTTGTCAATGGAGCGCGCGCGGATTCCTGCGGCCAATCGCACCATTCGTTTGCCAGCCGACCCTCAATAGCCGAAATTTCAGGCCATCTTAAATTCGGCCAAACGAACGTGTTCGCTCTGAGGGTGAACGATTGGGGAAACAGCGGCGGCTTGTGGCGACGGCCCGTGCTTGTGACGACGGACGAATCCCAAACAAGATTGTTCGAACCGATTTCCAAAAAGCCCTTCGATCCCGGAAAAGCGGGTTACACCCTATTTTGGCACGACGAATTTAACGGCAATCGGCTCGACACCACAAAATGGAGGCATCGAGCGCTGGGGCCGAGGCGGGCCGGTTTCGGAACACCGGACGCGGTGCGCGTAGCAAACGGCTACCTGCAGATCCGTGCCTACATGGAACACGACACGCTGAAAGTGGGGGCGATCAGCACGGAGGGCATTCGAGGCTTTCGATACGGCTACTTTGAATGTCGGGCGAAACTGCCCAAAACCACAGGGCCCTGGGCGGCCTTTTGGATTCAGTCGCCGCTGATTTCCGCCGGTGAAGACCCGGCCAAATTCGGAACCGAAATCGACATTTTCGAATATTTCAAAAACGAGGGGGGCGATTTCGTCTCGCACTGTCTCCATTGGGCGTACGGGCCGCACCAACAAACAAGCGGGGCGTTTTTGAGCAGAGTAAAGGGAATCGGGGAAGGGTTTCACACATTCGGGCTGGAATGGACGCCCGAGAAATACGTTTTTCTGGTGGACGGTCTCCAATACCACGTGGTTAAACAGGCCGTTTCGCACATTCCCGAGAGCATTATTTTGAGTTTTGAACCGTGCTCGAAAGAAGCGCTGAAAACAGCCACCCTGCCGGATGTGTTTACCGTGGATTACGTCAGGGTTTACAAAAAGAAAAAGTAAAAAAAGAGGAGAATTGGCGATGTCATTCGAACTGCAAATGTCAATTGGAACGGCTCTCATGATCTTATTTCCGTTTGTCACCTCAACGGCGGTTTTCGGGCAAAAGGGAAACACCACTCACCCGAAAGCAG
>CAZOHG010000061.1:0-19471 GCA_964579725.1 uncultured Deferribacteres bacterium | reverse complement strand
GTCATTTTACCTGGATGGGAAAGACCGGCCGGGGTTGACGACGGCCGATTACCCGCGAAAGGCCCTTGTCTCCATCGCAGATGGCGAGGCAGCAGAACAGGTGATTGTGGAATCGCCGGAGATCTACTTTTGGCACGCCGGGGTTTCTCGAGACGGTCAGTGGATTGTGTCGGATTCCAATTGGCCCGATCAGGGGATTTTTCTGATTCACGCGGAAACCGGGACGGTACGGAAATTGTGCTCGGACCACAGCAGCAAGACCTACCAGCTATCGCACCCCCACCCGGCGTTCAGTCCCGATGGGAAGCAGGTGGTGTTTAATTCCGATCGGTACGGATTTCCGCACGTGTTTCTGGCCAAAATTCCGGAGGAGTGGCAAAAAATTTAGAGTGCGAGGTAAAGATAGATTGAGATTGAGATTAAGAGTGAGCTTTGGCGGTGAGAGTGCCTCTGTTTTTGTTGTTGAAAAATTGACATTTGGGTTGTGAATTCGTAGCGCGGAGTCTGGAAAAAATCGTATGAAAATCCGTACGCAAAAATTATTTTTAATCGAACCATTCATTTGGATTATTTTTCTCTTCGTGACTGTGGCTTCTTTTGTTTTTCCCCGCCCAACGTGGGCGCAGAAACCCACGGAGCTCGTTGTCTGGGGCATGGGTGAAGGTGAAAATATGATGGGGATTTACGCCGCTATTGACGAATTTGAAAAACAGCACCCCGGGGTGAAAGTCAAAATCTCCAGCGCAGGGCGCAATTTGAATCCCCAAAAACTCATGACGGCTATTGTGGGTGGTGTGGCGCCGGACGTCATTCACCAGGATCGATTTACCATCAGCGGATGGGCCTCCCGGGATGCCTTCACCAATTTGGACCCCTACATTGCCCGCGACCGGAACAAACCCTTCGGCGTGCGCAAGGAGGATTTTTACCCCGCCTGCTGGAACGAAGCCACCTACAACGGACACGTGTACGCCATTCCCTTTGGAGCCGACGACCGCGCCCTGTACTACAACAAAAATATTTTACGGGAAGCGGGATTTGTGGATGCCCGGGGGCAGGTCATTCCCCCGAAAACCTGGGAAGACCTGCTGCGCTACTGCGATAAAATCAACCGAAAGGACAAATTCGGTCATTTCGTTCGGCTGGGATTCAGTCCGATCTACGGGCCGGCTTCGTTTTACCTGTACGCCTGGCAAAACGGGGGCCATTTTATCAGTGCCGACGGCCGAACCTGCACAATGGACGAGCCGGCTATTGTGGCGGCTCTGGACTGGTGGGTGAAGTTTTACGATCATTTCGGCGGGCGCGAATCGATTCCCGCCTACGAAACGATGTTTGTGCAAGGGGCATTCGATCCGTTTTTTTCCGGAAAATTAGCCATGAAAATTGACGGCAACTGGAAACTTCAGGACATTGCAACCGCCAATTTGGATTTCGATTTCGGCGTCGTGCCGGTACCGGTGCCCAAAGGAAAACCCTACATTACCTGGTCAGGCGGATTTTCTTTTGCCATCCCCAAGGGTGCCCGTCACCCGGAGCTGGCCTGGGAATTTATTAAATGGATGACCAGTCCGAAGGCGTGGGATATTCGCAGCTACGTTCAGATGCGTTTTAACGAAAGCCGCGGTAAACCGTACCTGCCCCAGATGTCCGCCAACCGCGTGGCCAACGAGCTGCTTCGAGACAAATATGTTCTCCAGAACGCGAGTCTTTCACCGGATCTCAAAGAGGGGTACAAAATTTTTGTAGACCTGATGAATCACAGCAAATACCGTCCGGTGACGCCCGTGGGACAGCGGTTGTGGAATGAGCAAATCCGGGCATTCGACATGGCCACCTACCACCGTTTAACCCCCTACGAGGCACTGCACCGCGGCAAAATTGCCGTTCAATTGGAGTTGAATCGGATTTTCAACAAAAATCCGGGCAAACCGGTCAACTGGAGAACGGTTCTGTTTTGGGTGAGCCTGGTCCTTGCCATTGGACTGGGATTTCTGATCTTCCGTCTCCGGAAAATTTACCGTCGCATGGGGCGGCGCGCCCGCGGGGACATGTGGATCGGATTTCTGACAATCAGCCCCTGGATGATCGGATTTCTGGTCTTTTTGGCCGGCCCGATTATTTTTTCCATTCTGCTGAGTTTCATGCGGTACGATGTGATTCACCCGGCGCGCTGGGTGGGGGTCTGGAATTACGCAACCCTGATTAAAAAAGACCCGCTTTTTTGGAAATCGCTCTGGAACACCCTGTACATGATTGTCAGTGTACCCCTGGGGATGAGTGTGGGCTTGAGCATTGCGGTGCTGCTGAATGCGAAAATCAAAGGAATGGCCGTGTACCGCACCATCTTTTACCTGCCCGCCATTGTGCCGGAAGTGGCCAGTTCCATTTTGTGGATCTGGGTGCTCCAGCCCAGCAACGGATTGCTGAACAACGTGCTGAGTTGGTTTCATATCCACGGGCCGTTGTGGCTGCAAAGCGCCACGTGGTCGAAGCCCTCGATTATTCTCATGGGACTCTGGGGAGCGGGTGCCAGCATGATTATCTGGTTGGCAGGGCTAAAAGGCATTCCCGAATACCTGTACGAGGCGGCCGAAATCGACGGGGCCGGCCCGATCCGCCGCTTTTTTTCGATCACGCTGCCCATGTTGTCGCCGTACATCTTTTTCAACATGATCATGGGGATTATCGGCACGCTCCAAATTTTCACCTCGGCGTACATCATGACCCAGGGCGGTCCCATCGATTCCACGTTGTTTTACGTGTATTATCTCTTTAACAATGCCTTTGAATATTTCAAGATGGGGTATGCCTCGGCCATGGCGTGGATTCTGTTTATTATTATTCTGGCCTTGACGCTCTTTCAACTGAAAATGGCGCCCAAATGGGTCCATTACGAGGCCGGGAAAAAATAAGGGAAAATCGAGGCATCGGGATTTTCTAAAAAAATGACTGAGAAAAGCGAAAAATGGACAAGGCTGTTTTATTAAAACAGGAAAAATCATTACACAAGCATGTCGAAAAAAATTAAGAAAATTCGCCGTTTCACTCTGCTGCATTTGACGTTGATTTTGGGAAGCGTTATTTTTTCTTTTCCCTTTTACTGGCTGGTCAGCACCAGCTTTAAGGCCAATCGGGAAATCTTTACCGCGCCGCCCAGATGGGTGCCGGCCGTTCCCTACAACGTGAAGGAATCCCCCTACGTGGCCGGGCGGGAGTATGTCAAACCCTTGCGCCCCAATACGATTTCCAAAACAACCTGGCAACAGGTGCTCTCGGGTTTGCCGCAGGCCGTTTGGCCGGAAATTGTGAAAACGCTCCAAAAGAATGTTTTTCCGGGCGAAAGCAAAAGCGCCATTGAAACGCGCCTGAAGCGTGTTCTGGGCAGTCAATTCGGCTTGTTAAAAGAACGTCTCATTTACGGGGCGACGCAAGATGCCTTCCGGCATCCCGAAATTTTTCAAAAATTACGCACGCCGTCCGATATTTTGGCTTATCTGCAAAGTGGGGTCAGGCCGAAGCGCGTGCTGAAAATCTGGGGGGACGTGTTCCGCAATTTCGGTTTCGGCGTGATTACGTACCAGGACGCCAAATTCGTGGAACACACCATCGCGGCGCCCGGCAAAGATCCGCTTCAGCTTTGGCAAGCGGCTTCCCCGAACGCACATCTGCTGCCTTTGCGTACCATTTCCGGCCGCCGAGCACTGGAAATCGCCTACAACGTCAGCCAACAAAAACAGGCTCGATTTGTCTATTCGGCCAAAATTTCTCTTCCGGCCGATTCCTTGCGGCGGTTTGTGATTCCCATTAAGGGCGACGAATCCTATTACAAACTCCATTTTCGTCTGGATACGCCTCAGGGTGTTTTCGTGGGGAAGCGGTCGTTTTTGGTGGATGTGTCCGAGTGGAAGCAGGGAGTCTGGCAATTTCAGAAACCGGAAAAGCGGTACGAAATGGAGCACATTCAACTGGTTCCGGCGCCGGATTTGACCTCGCACGTTCGGCAACCCGGCCAAATGCAAATTACCCTGACCCTTGAAAAATTGCCCTATTCTCTGGTCATTGCGGAAAAATTTCTGCGCAGTTATTTTCGGACCTTTCGGTTTATTCCCTTTTTGCGCTTTTTGTGGAATACGATTATCTTGGTGATTTTGAATGTGGGGGCGCAGCTCTTTGCCTGTTCCATTGTGGCGTACGGGTTTTCGCGGATTCAATGGCCCGGCCGGGATGCCGTATTTGTGCTGCTTTTGGCCACGATGATGATTCCCGGGCAGGTAACGATGATTCCTCAGTTTTTGATCTGGCGCAGTCTGGGCATGTACGATACGTTCCAGCCCCTGTGGCTGCCCTCCTTGTTCGGCAGCGGCTTTTTTATTTTTTTGATGCGGCAGTTCTTTATGACGATCCCAACCGATTTGGAAGACGCCGCCCGTATTGACGGCGCCAATTGGTTCACCATTTACCGGCGGATTATGCTGCCGTTGATCCGACCCGCCCTGGCCGCCGTGGCCATTTTTCAGTTCATGGGCGCCTGGAACAATTTTATGGGGCCTTTGATTTACATTAGTTCCGAAAAACTCACCCCGTTGTCGTTGGGACTTTTCATGCTGCGGTCGCAGCACAGCTCGGAATGGGGCATGCTGATGGCGGCCTCCACCATGATGACACTGCCGATTATTCTCATTTTCTTCTTTACGCAGCGGTACTTCATTCAAGGTGTCACCCTGACGGGAATGAAGGATTAAAAAATCGCGTTTCGGGTGGCTTTGAATGGAATCTGCTTTTGAATAAGCGCTTGGATTTGGAGAGGAAAAAACTCGAACATCCCTTCGAACCCACCTGTCAAGAAGCAAATTGTTAGGGGACGGGATGGTTCTGTCAGAGGGACTTTTTCTCAAATGGGGCGATGTCGGAAAATACCCTACAGAATGAACGATTTGCACCGGGAACAGACGTCCTTTTCCAAATAACAGGACAAAAAGAAAAGGTCTCAAAATTTTCAATTGAAATTTGAATCTCTAAGAATAGGCAATCAAAACCAAGCCCCAAGGGGACGCCAGACACCAGTCCAGGGAAACGCCCTGGGGAAAAGAGGGTGACCTAAACCAAAAACCACCCTGAAAGGGTGGGATAAAAATTGGTGGGATTGTGTTGGTGTTGTTTTAAAAATTCAATTTTCGAGGCAAAAGGCAAACCAAGAAGAACATCCCCCTTACCCCCTTCAAAGGGGAGGGATTGGGCCGGTTTATTCAATTGGGCTTTAATTTCGCGTATTTTTTCTAACGGCAAATCAAAAGTCCGTTTCAGAAACCCTCAAAAGTCCCCCCTTGAGAGGGGCGGGGGGGATGTTTAGATAGGTTCGTTTTCTCCCCCACATCCGCAGGACACGGCCTGGATGTGAGCCCATCCCTTTTGGGTAGGCGGAAACTCTTTGCCTTCCGCCACTAAATCCAATTTGCGTCGCAACTTGACCCGAATCACAGAAATATCTTGAAACTCACCCCAAATCTGGTTATCTTTACTGTAGATATTGTTTTTTCAAAAGTTGGCTTTGGGCGGGGAAAAAACACGCCCGGAGCGTGAGGCCGCATTCAATGGGAAAAAAACACCGTTCTTTTTAGGAGGAAGGAATATGCGCGGATTTATTATTCGGTGGGTCATAAATGCCTTTGCCCTGATTTTTACCGCCTGGCTTTTGAAAGGCCTTGATTTTCAGGGAGTGTTTGCACCGTTTGTTGCCGCTTTGGTCATTGGGGTGTTGAACGCCGTTCTAAGGCCGTTTTTAATTTTAATCACACTACCCTTAAATCTTCTCACATTGGGTCTTTTCACTTTTGTCGTCAACGGATTTTTAATCTATATTACCGCCAAAGTCGTCAACGGTTTTGTGGTTGAAAATTTTTGGGCGGCTTTTGTGGGAGCCATTTTATTGAGTATTATTAGCTTTTTGCTCAGTTTTTTTGTAAGCGATCAGGGTCGGTTGGAAACAATGCGCCTGAAAAAGGGGCACACCCATTAGATCGCCCTTTCTTTCCCTGTTCCGGGAGCGCAAAATCCGGCGGGAAAAATGACGCGGTTTTCGAAGCCCGTGTGGAAGGCAGTCGGATGCTGAGAACCCCATGAAAATTCGATTTTTCAAAGAAGAAGCCATTGCGCTGAAACAATCCTGGAGTTTCTTCCGAAAAAAGGTGCAGGAATACACGCTGCACACGGGACGCCTCACTTACCTATTTTTGGACACCCTTAAATTTACTTTTCGCCGTCCGTTTGAGTGGAACAATCTTCTGGAACATCTTGAAAAAAACGGGGTGAAATCTCACGGGATCGTCATGCTGACCTTCTTTTTTCTGGGCATGGTCATTACCATTCAGGTGGCGTACGCTCGCTCCAATTTTGCCGGTCGAATGATTGTAGGAGCAGCCGTAGCTGCGGGTTTGGTCAAGGAATTTGGCCCGCTTTTGACGGGGCTTTTGGTTGGGGGGCGTGTGGGCTCGGGGATGACGGCAGTCATTGGTTCCATGAATGTGACGGAACAGATCGACGCTATTCGTTCTCTTGGGGCAAGCCCTGTGAAAAAGCTTGTTGTCCCGCGGTTCGTTTCCACTTTGATCATGCTTCCCGTTCTTACTATTATGGGTGATTTTTGGGGAATGGTAGGCGGGCTTCTCGTAGCAAAACTCAATCTGAAAATGAGCGTGTTCCAGTACATTAATCCGGCCATTAATGCTCTTGAGTTGTCCGATATTTTGGTCGGGGTGGTAAAGTCCCTTTTCTTTGCCGTCATTATTGCGATGGTAGGTTGCTACAACGGGTTCAACGTCCACCACGGAGCAGAAGATGTGGGGAATTCGACCACCAATACCGTGGTGGCCAGCTTTATTCTCATTATGATTTCGGATTTTTTTCTCACGAAACTCTTTGTGATTTTTATCGGCCAATGAACGCATTTATCGTTTTTGAAAATGTCCACAAAAGCTTTGGCGAACACGAGGTGCTAAAGGGTATCGACCTGCAAATAGCGGAGGGGGAAACCCTGGTCATTTTGGGTGGAAGCGGCGCCGGAAAAAGTGTGCTTCTCCGTCACATTAACGGCCTGCTTCGCCCCGACGGGGGCCGCGTATGGGTGGACGGTCAGGATATTACGAATCTGTCGGAGGACGAGCTCATTCCTATTCGTACCAAAGTGGGCATGGTTTTTCAGGGCGGAGCCCTTTTCGACTCGCTGGATGTTTTTGAAAATGTCGCCTACGCGCTTCGGGAACACACGACTTTGACGGAAGAGGAAATTGAGGTACGGGTCCGTGAGAAGCTTCGGTTGGTAGGATTGGAGGGAACCGAGGACATGATGCCGTCCGACCTCTCGGGTGGAATGAAAAAACGCGTGAGTTTGGCGCGAGCTTTGGCCATCGAACCCAAGGGGCTTTTGTACGATGAACCCACAACCGGACTGGACCCGATCATTGCCAAAAAAATTAACGAAATGATTCGGAATCTCCAGAAAATTTTAGGGGTTACATCGGTCGTGGTCACGCACGACATTAAAAGCGCTTTCACTGTGGGTGATCGCATTGCTCTTCTTTACCGCGGGAAAATTCATTTTGTTGGTACCGTAGAGGAAACCAAATCAACGGACGATCCCATTGTTCGGGAATTTATTGAAAGTTAGACAGAGGTGATTATATGAATCGTCGCTTTGTACGAGAAACGCGGGTCGGAGCGCTCATTTTAGTGGCTTTTGTGGTGTTGATTGTGGCCATTTTTTCCGTGGGGCAGCAGCAAAAGGTTTTCGGTGAAAAGGTACGCTACAAGATTCTCTTTCCCGACATTAACGGGCTGCACAAGGGAGATGCGGTCATGTTGAACGGCTTGAACGTGGGCTACGTCGACAAAATCCAATTCCCACAGGATGTGACCCAACAGCGGGTGGAAGTGGTCATTTTGGTTCAAAAAGCCGTTATGAATCGCATTCGCACCGATTCCCGTGCGCGCATTACCTCTCTTTCGTTGGTTACGACCCGTTTCGTCAGCATCTCGATGGGAAGTGCCACGGCCCGTCCCTTGCCCCCAGGTTCCTACATTCCGGTGGCAAAAGCAGCCGGTTACCAGGAAGTTCTCTCCAATAGCGATCAAATGATCGACCACATTGACCAGGTGGCAGTTGAACTCCGGCAGATTCTGCAACAAATTTCCGACGGATCGGGATTTTTGGGAAGTCTGATTACCCGCCCCAATCCCCAATTGACGGCCACCATCCAAAATTTAAATGCAGCTTCTGCCGACTTGGCTGCCGTGGCCAGAGGCATTCGGCAGGGGCAGGGAGCGTTGGGGTACATGTTGAAAGACACCGTCGGAATTCGGCGTGCGGTCTGGAATCTTCAACAAGCGAGCAGGCATCTCAATGACATGACGAAAAAGATGCAGTCGTCACAAAGCTTGTTGGGGAAAATGCTCAGCGATTCCACCTACGGACGGCAAGTCAGCAAGAATTTAGCGGAGGTTTTAAAAAATCTGAAAAATATTACGGCTAAAATTGACACCGGAAAGGGCACATTGGGCGCTCTGGTAAACGATCCCGAAATGTACTGGGCGCTGCGAGACGCCGTGTACGGCGTGGAGACCAACCGTTTTCTACGCTGGTTTTTGCCAAAAGCCCGCCGGGACGGTGCGCACATTCGAACCAAAATGAAAGAACGAACCGGAAATCCCTAAACTTGCACCGGTTTTCGAAAACCGAGGTGACAAAAATGTTTGGAATCGGGAAAAAGCCAACCGTCGGATTGGCGTTGGGAGGGGGTGGCGCCAAAGGATTTGCTCATTTAGGGGTGTTGGAAATCCTCGAAGCCAATCGCATTCCGATTCACTTTATTGCGGGAACCAGTGCCGGCTCCATTGCCGGCGCGATGTACGCTCAAACCGGAAGCATCGAAGTGGTGATCGACAGAATGAATCGGCTGCTGGAGTCCGATTTTTTGAAAAAGCACCATTTGGACGTCATGGTTCCTCCCAAAGATTGGGAGCGCCAGAAAATTTTGCAGCGAGTGGGCTATTTTGTCAAGCAGCAGTTTGTCTTGGCGCGCTCTTTCACGCGTATGAGTTTTTTCGGTCCCGAGGTTTTGGAGGAAGCCCTGGCCGAATTGTTGGACGACGGGGATCTTCAGGACACCCTCATCCCCTTCGGCGCAGTTGCCGTGGATTACATTTCCGGTGAGCCGATTTTACTGACAAAGGGGTCTATTCGAAAGGCGGTGGCAGCCAGCAGCACCATCCCCGGTGTGTTTCCGCCTGTTCAATGGGGGGACATGGCCCTGGTGGACGGAGGCGTCGTGAGCCTTGTTCCCGTGGTTGAGGTTCGCAAAATGGGCGCGGGGTTTGTGATTGGGGTGGATGTGAGTCCCGGAATTCAAGAGGATTTGGACATTCGAAACGCTCTGGAACTCATGTTCCGCGCAGACGAAATTACCGGGTACCATTTGAATCTCGAGAAGCTGCGCCAGGCGGACGTGGTCATTCACCCGGACCTCGGCCGCATTCATTGGGCGGATTTCGAAAATGTGCCGCGCATGATTGAAATCGGACGGCGGGCGGCTACGGAAAAATGGCCCGAAATTCAGCACAAATGGCGCCGAAAAATACGGCGCTACCGGCTACTTTGAACGGCGTTTTTTCTTCGTACCGTTGACCTTTTGGAAGAAAATACCTTTTGCCGCTGTTTTGGGTCCCCACACCTTGGGAAAGGGCGAGCGGGCAACTTGACGGATTTAAACGGGTGGATTTTTTGTTGGGAAATTGAGGCTGCGCACCATGACGCTTTTTGCCTTACCGGTCATACTGGCATTTACCATTAACCTAACCCTGTCGCTTTTTGTCTTTCTGAACAACCCCCGCCGCCTGGCTAATCGGCTTTTTGGCCTCTTTGTTTTTTCATTTGCCCTCTGGAATCTGGGCGAATTCGTCATGATTTTGGGTCGAAATGGTGCTGCCATTTCCTGGGGCATTCGCCTTATTCTTTTCGGTATTTTTTCCTCTTCGGCCTTTTTCCTGCATTTTAGTTTGGTGTTTCCTCGCCGGATTCATTTGCCCTGGTTGGAAAAACTGGAACTGGTTCCCATTTACGCCGTCCCCCTTTTCCTGTTTTTGCTTTCGATCTGGCATGCCCGCTACACGATTCATCCCATTCCGGAATTGGGCGGCATTTGTTACTATTCCTTCGCCATTCACAGCGCCCTCGGATTTCGCGTGCAAATCTACCTGATTTTGTTGTACAGCTTTTTGTGGTACGCCTGGAGCTTTTCCAACCTGATTCAATCGTTTCGAAGAAAGCGTGGGGTTCGCGAAAGGCTGCAACTCAAGTATTTAATGCTGGGGGTGGCGCTTGTTTTCGGAATCGGCCTGTTGGTTGGCGTGTCACGGCTTTTCTTCCCGGCCGGCCGCCTCTTCTTCTTTTTGGGCAGTTCCTACACGATTTTGGTCAGCCTTTTCTTTGCCGTGGCGGTGTTGAAGTACCGCCTGCTCAATATTCGTCTCCTGCTTCAGCGCAGTTTGGTGTATTTTACTGTGACCGGATTGCTCTTGGCGATTTACATTTTGGTTCTGAAAAATCTGGCAGGCGCACTGGCGAGCATTTACGGCGTGGAATCCGGAGTGTTGGAAGGCTTGCTGATTGTACTCCTTGTTTTCCTGCTGCGGCCTGTGGAAAAATACGTCTCCCGAATGCTCGATCAAATCTTTTTGCGAGAACTTTTCCAACTGCGCGAGAAAATGAGCGAATTCTCTCGGAGTCTTCTCGATTGCATTGAACCCAATGAAATGGCGTGCCGTGTGGCGCGATTCCTGAAAAATGATGTCGGATTTCCGCGGGTGCTTTTCCTTTTGGGCGAAAACAAAAGATATAAAACAGTGTGCGCCCTCAATTGGCCGAAAAAGATTACTCTCCAGGTCCAGAGCCCCTTTGTCCAATGGTTGAAAAATCAGGAAAAGCCGGTGGAGTGGCTTGACATTACGCGCCAATTTGCCTCTCAGCCCGGGGAACTGCCCGTTCTTTCGGAAGCGGCCGTGGTGGTTCCACTGCAGGGGAAGGAGGCGCTTCTGGGCCTGCTTTTTCTGGCGAATTTTGAAGACCGTCGCAAATTCTCCACCGATTGGCTGGAAATGTTGGACATCTTTTCAGGGCAAGTGGCCATGGCTATTTTACGTGTGCAAATGATCCGAAAAGTGCAGGAACGAGAACACCAATTGGTGCAGGCGGAAAAATTGGCTGCTCTGGGCAGAATGGTGGCCTCCGTTTCCCACGAAATTCGAAATCCCCTCGGCGTCATTCGTGCTTCAGCCGAAACCCTTCTTGAGCAAGCGGAAAACCTTACGTCCGCTCAAAGGGAAGTGCTTCACTTTATTTTGGACGAAACGGATCGCCTGAACCGCGTGCTCAACAGTTTTCTGGATTTTGCCAGGCCCCGTCCCTTGCAAAAACAGGAAATCGATTTAACCCGATTACTGGAGCGCGTGGTGCACATGCTTCGCAAAGAAGGAGCCCCCGAAAAATTCTCCGTTGTCTTTTTGCCGCCGCCTCGGCGCATCTGGGTGGAAGGAGATTCCGACCAGCTTTTTTTGGCTTTTTTGAATTTAGGGCTGAATGGTTTGGAAGCCATGCCCGATGGGGGGACCCTGAAAATCGAAGCGAAACTGCGAGATCCCGAATATGTGTTGGTGCGTGTGGTCGACCAGGGGAGCGGCATTCCCGAATCCGACAAAGAGCGCGTGTTCGAACCCTTCTTTTCCACAAAGGAGAACGGCTCAGGGATCGGTTTGGCGGTCACACGCCGCATTGTACAGGAACACAACGGGAACATCACCTTTGCGGCGTCAGCGGACGGGACGGTTTTCGAAATGACGCTTCCCGTTAAAAAAGTGGAGTCGTGACCATGAAAAAGCGAATTTTGGTGGCCGAGGATGAACCGCACCTTTTGCGACTTTTAGAAATGAATCTGAACGACCGCTACGATGTGGTGCCGTTTGCCCGCGGCGACTCGGCTCTCACAGCCATTGAAAAAGAACCGTTCGATCTTATTCTTTCGGACATCCGCCTGCCCGGCGCTTCCGGAATGGACATTCTGCGCGCCGTCAAAAAGTTGGGTCTGGAAACGCCGATTGTGCTGATTACCGCTTTCGGAACGGTGGAAAATGCCGTGGAGGCGATGAAGTTGGGGGCGTTCGACTACTTGCTGAAACCGGTGAAAATGAAAGAATTAAAGCTCGTTGTGGAAAAAGCACTCCGACTTGTGGAGCTTCAAAATGAAAATCGGCGTTTGCGAAGAAAGGTTCTGGAATTTGAAAAAAATCTCCCCGATTTTGTCACCATTAACCCGAAAATGCTGGGCATTTTAAAGCAGGTAAAAGAAATCGCGCCTACGCAGGCGACGGTTCTCATTGAAGGTAAAAGCGGAACGGGGAAAGAACTCATTGCCCAACTCCTTCACCGCTGGAGCGATCGGGCCGAGGGGCCCTTTGTTCCCATTAATTGTGCGGCCATTCCCGCCGACCTTTTGGAGAATGAACTATTTGGCCACGAAAAGGGTGCCTTTACGGGGGCGAGCACTCTTCAAAAGGGGAAATTTGAACAGGCCGACGGCGGCACCTTTTTTCTGGACGAAGTGGAGGAATTGCCCTTGCTTCTGCAGGCCAAGTTACTGCGGGTTTTGGAAACCCACCGGGTCAGCCGCCTGGGCGGAAATCACCTGATTTCGGTGGACGTACGTGTTGTGGCTGCCACCAATCGGAATCTGCGGCAGCTTGTAGAGGAAGGAAAGTTTCGGGAAGACCTGTTCTACCGCCTCAATGTCGTGCGAATAACTTTGCCCGATTTGACGGAAAGAAAAGACGACATTCCGGTGCTGGCGGAATATTTTCTCAAGCGTTCTGCCAAAGAATTGGGGAAAACCGATTTGCGCCTTTCCCGTGCCGCTCTCGATTGTTTGTTGGCGTACGATTGGCCCGGAAATGTTCGGGAATTGGAAAATGCCATCTATCGGGCGGCTCTTTTTGTGCGGGAGGGGGAAATATTGCCGCAACACCTGCCTGAGGAAATAGCCTGCACGGGGAAAAGGGCGGACGAAATCCCGCGTACAAAAGACGAATTGCTTCGGAAGAAAAAAGAACTCAAAGAACGTGTCATTCAGGATCTGGAACGCCGATTTTTGGAAAATGCCCTTGCGGAAAACAATTGGAATATTTCCCGAACCGCGCGTGCCGTTGGGATGGATCGGCGCCAACTTCAAAATCTTTTGCGCAAACACGGAGTAAACACTTCCCGAACAGCCCGCGGCCAAAAAGAAGAGGGCCCGGCATCTTCTGCTCCCCGATAAATCGACCCAGGAGACTGCACGGCTCAAAAGAGCGCAGTCCGTTACCGAACGGAGTGGGTTCTGCCCCGAAGTTTCGCGCGCCACTATCAACAAATTTCTAAAATAGCACGCCTTTTTATTCCCCTCAAATAAGTTGCTCCTTTCACCCGACGCCAATTATCCCCGGGAATTCTCTTTGAAATCCAGTCAGCAAAGCCCCGTGGAGAATCCGCTCTCAGAAGGACGGGAGGGACTGCGAAGAAAATAATCGCACGCCCTTCCCCTTGATTTTCCATGAATTCGTGCAAAACGCCCAATGGTCTGCGAAGAAAAAAATCGCACTTCGGGTCGCGAAAATGTTGGGCTCTTGTGTAACTTATTGAAAATAAAAGAATATTTCTTTAAAGGAATGCTGGCACGGCACTTGCAAATGACAAATGTAGAAGATAGGTTGGTGTGGTTAAACGGAAAGGAGGGATGAACCATGTGGCAAGGCTGGCTTAGCGGTATTTTGGGCGTTTGGTCCATTATTGCGGCCTTCGTGTTGACCGGTTCCAAAACCGGAAATGTCATTAATGACCTCATTCTGGGAATTGTGTGGCTGATCGCCGGATTTACGCTGACCAAAAAGTGGAACGGTTGGGTCGTGGGTATTCTCGGCGTTTGGTTCATTATTTCGGCCTTTTTGTTTCCGGGGGCAGCCGCAACTAATTTCTGGAATGATCTGATTGTGGGAATTGTGGTGGCCGTTGTAGGTTTTCTATCGCTGAGCGAACGGAAGGAAATGCAACACAAGACGGCGTAAAAAGAACGGGGAGTGGCCTGTCCATTCCCCGTTTTTTGTTTAGGGGGAAATCAATGGGCGCAAAGTTTCAAAAAATGCTGAGTTGGAAATAAAATACTGCATTTATTGGGGACATGTAAAAGGGTTGATTTTCTCGCGGCTTTTTCGGCTAAAAGAATTTTTTGAGACACGATTTTCCCCGGCCAGCCCCGCTGCCCACGGCGACAAAAGCGGCTCATGGAGCCGGAGGGGTGAGGCGATGTGAGGAAGGGGTGCGAATCGGAAAGCTTCGCATGTGAAAACTGCCGAAGGCGGGGCAGCCGGGTTTTTAAAGTGGAAAGGACAACAATAGAGAAAAAAATTTAAATAACCATCGAAGGGAGGAATTATCATGTTGGATTTTTTGAAAATAGACAATTTGTGGAAAAATACCTCCGTTGAGGTGCTCGATGCCGCCGTTCGACAGGCACCTCTGCGCAGGTGGTTGTTAAAACAGGGGGAAAAGCAGTTGTACAAAAATTTCATCGTTGAAAATCCCGATGACCGACCCGACAAAGTGCAGGAATTGCGGTACCTGGTGATGAAAAATCTTTTTTTAGCGGTGGACAAGGCGTTGAGTGATGGCCGGATTTCACCTCAGGTACGGCGCGCCGTGATTAAAAATTTCGTGGGAAACGTCATTATTGGGGAACACGATCGGCAAAAACCGTTTCGAGAAAAATACGGATTTGATCCCCCTACATTTTTGACGATCAGTCCCACCCGTCATTGCAATTTGAATTGCATTGGTTGCTACGCCGGAAGCGACGCCAAGGCGTGGGAAAAGCTCGATTACCAGGTGCTAAATTGGATCATGGAAGAGAAGCGGCGTGATTGGGGGTCTCATTTTACGGTCATCTCGGGCGGCGAGCCGTTTATGTACAAAACGGAGGACGGCCACGACATTTTCAGTCTGTTCGAGGACAATCAGGACAACTACTTCCTTATGTACACCAACGGCACGCTCATTACGCCGGAGGTCGCCAAACGGCTCTCCGAAGTGGGCAATGTCACACCGGCCATTTCGGTGGAGGGGTTTGAAAAAGAGACCGATTACCGTCGCGGCAAAGGCGTATTTAAAAAGATTTTAAGGGCCTTTGAAAATCTTCGGAATGCCGGGGTTCCGTTCGGTATTTCGGCAACGGCCACGCGCCTGAATGTGGACACCCTCATTAGTGACGAATTCGTGGACTTCTATTTCGAAAAACAGGGTGCCATTTACGGGTGGATGTTCCAGTACATGCCCATTGGCCGGAAGTTCACCCTGGATTTAATGGTGACGCCCGAACAGCGACTTAAAATGTACCAGCGGGAAGAGTACATGATTTACAACCGCAATGTGTTTTTAGTGGATTTCTGGAACGGCGGACCGATTTCTAATGGGTGCATTTCCGCCGGACGCAGCGGCGGGTATTTTTACATCGATTGGAATGGGCACGCCGCGCCGTGTGTCTTTTTCCCGTATTACGTGGCGGACGTCAATGAACTCTACAAAAATGGCGGCCATTTGACGGATATCCTCATGCACCCGTTGTTTAAGTCTATTCGGGCTTGGCAGGATGCCTACGGTTACCGGCGTCCGGCGGAAAAGGTGGGCAATTACATTGTGCCGTGCCCCATTCGAGATCATTACAAAATGGCCTACACGGCCATTATGAAAACCGGAGCCAAGCCGCTGGATCCCAATGCCGCAGCAGCTCTGGAGGATGCCGAGTACCGAGAAGGACTGATTGCCTACGGCAAAAAGGTTGATGAGCTTACCCGTCCGATTTGGGAACGCGACTACCTCGAACCGGTGCGAGAGAAGAAACGAATCAAAACGGAAAAATACGCCGAAGTGGCGTAAAAAGTTCAGAAAAAGCTTGCAAAAGGGAATCCTGCACAAGATTCCCTTTTTTTGTGTGCGCTTCGTCGGAAACCGATTTTGAGCGGACCGAATTCTCTGAAACCGCGTTCCCCTGCCATGCCTGTTTGGCTAAAATTTGCTTGCATTTCTCTTTAATCTTGCTAATTTTATATAAAGATTGGTTCGAAGAAGCATTTTAGCGATTAAGGCAATTGTTCTTCAGGGCGAAAATGCGGAGACTTTTTGCCGGTTTTGGGTGCAAAATCCAATTTGCCTTCTCTTTTTGAAAGGGTCAAAATGACCATTGAAATTCCCGGGAAATCCACACTTGAATTAACCCGGTTGTTGTTGGACATGAACGGCACGCTTTCGTTGGACGGGAAAATTCCCACCGGGGTGCGAGAGCAGCTGAAGCGTTTGGCCGATTTTTTTTCGATCTATTTGCTTACAGCCGACACCTTTGGCACCGCCCGGCGCGAGGCGGCCGATCTCCCTTTGGAGTTTACAAAAGTGGGGCAGCAGGGGTATTTGGACAAATTGGCCTTTTTGCGGACGTTGGGCACCACAGCCACAGTGGCCATCGGAAATGGCTACAACGATCACCTGATGTTAAAGGAAGCCGCTCTGGGAATTGCGGTTTTAGGGCCCGAAGGAGCACACCCGCTTTCGTTGGCCAGTGCGGACATTGTGGTCACCTCCATTGAGCAGGCATTGGATTTGCTTCTTCACCCGAAACGAATTGCTGCAACGCTGCGAACTTAACCAGAGATCCGGCGAAAAATTAATTTTCGGCGAACTTTGTCATTCGAAAAAACCGAAGCACTTCTTTTTTTCTTTAAGCAACGAGGTGAGGTCATGAAAACCGTCATAATGGCCGGGGGATTCGGAACTCGGCTAAAACCTTTGACCAACAATTTGCCCAAACCCATGGTGCCTGTGGCCAACAAACCCATGATGCAGCACATCGTGGAATTGTTGCGCCGCCACGGACTCAATAAGATTATTTCCCTGCTTTTTTACCAGCCGGAGAAAATTCGCGGCTATTTTAAAGACGGTGCCGACTTTGACGTGGAAATGACCTACAATCTTTCGGACGACGACTACGGGACGGCCGGCAGCGTGAAAAATGCGGAGTGGTTTTTGGACGACCGGTTTTTGGTGATTTCCGGCGACGTGCTAACCGATTTTGACCTTACGGCAGCCATTAAATTCCACCAGGCCAAAGGCAGCCTGGCCACATTGGTGCTGACCCGCGTAACCAATCCTCTGCCGTTTGGGGTGGTCATTACGAAAGAGGACGGACGGGTGGAACGTTTCCTTGAAAAACCTACCTGGGGGCAGGTTTTCAGCGATACGGTCAACACCGGCATTTATATTCTGGAACGGGAGGTGCTGGACTACATTCCGGCCAAAACCGACTTCGATTTCAGCAAAGATCTTTTCCCTCTCCTGCTGCAAGAGGGAAAACCGCTCTACGGCTACATTGCCAAGGGGTACTGGCAGGATGTGGGGGATTTGAAGCAGTACCAGATGGCGCAATTGGACGTTTTGGAAGGCCGAGTGAAGGTTTCCATTGAAGGGAAAAAACAGGGTGATTTTTGGGTGGGTGAAAATACCCGAATCGGCGAGAAAGCCGTGATCGAAAAGGGCAGCATTATCGGCGCCAATTGTGTGATTCGGGACGGAGCCTTTGTGTCTCGCTCGGTGATTGGCAATAATTGTGACATTGGCGACGGCGCACAGCTGCGGGATTCCGTTCTCTGGAACCACGTCTCGGTAGGGCATCACGCGGCCCTGCTGTCCGATGTTGTAGCCGATCATTCGGAAATTGGGCCCGAAGCCATTTTGGAAGAAAATGTTTTCGTGAGCGACCACACCAAGGTGGGTGAGCGTGCCTTGTTAAAAGCCAATATTAAGATTTGGCCGGGAAAAGAGATTGAGATGGGCGCGGTGTTGACCTCCAGTTTTATTTGGGGAGATCGCTGGCTACGAGAGCTCTTTACCAATTCACGCGTCTCGGGGATCGTGAACTTGGAGGTTTCCCCGGAATTCGGGGCGAAATTGGGTGCCGCCTACGGAGCGTACCTGGGCAAAGGAAAACACGTTTTGAGCAGCCGCGATACCTCCGAAGCTGCCCGCATGATTAACCGCGCTTTGATCTGCGGATTCATGTCGTCCGGCATTCACGTCGACGATCTGCGAATTGCCCCCATTCCCATCGTGCGGTACCAGCTTCACCTCGGTAAAGAACAGGGCGGCATTCACGTGCGTCAATCACCCCGAAATGAGAAAAAAGTGGACATTATTTTCTTCGATTACGACGGAAAAGACCTGCCGGTCAACAAAACCAAATCCATTGAACGGCTTTTCATGCAGGAGGATTTTGCCCGCGCCTCGTACAAGGAAATCGGCCGCCTGGATTTTCCGGTGCGCACGCTGGAATCGTACACCGAAGATTTTCTTAAACATCTCAAAACCGAACTGATTGAACAAGCCCGGTACAAGATCGTCATTGACTATTCTTACGGCGCCTCGGGATTGGTACTGCCTTCCATTTTGGGCTCCATGGATTGTGAGGTCATTTCGGTGAATGCCTACCTGGACGCGCACCGGGTGTACCGCCGCTGGGAAGATTTCCGCTACGGCTTGCTCCAGCTTTCCAATATTGTCAACTCCTTGAGAGGGGACATCGGTTTTCTCATTGACGCAGACGCCGAGAGCCTCTCGGTTGTGGACGAACGGGGGCAATATTTCACCAACGAATATTTGCTTTTACTGGTGACCTGGCTCTACCTTCGAGCGTACCAACCCAGGCGAATCGCCGTGCCGGTGAACGCTCCCATGCGGGTGGAAGAACTGGCCGCCGAATACGGAACAGAGGTTCTGCGCATCCGCGCCGACCACCGCTCCATGATCGAGGCCAGCCTCTCCCAAAAAGCCGAGTTTGTAGGAGGAACCCGCGGCGGATTTATTTTTTCCGATTTCCATTTTGCCTCCGACGGCATGTTTGCCATGGCCAAAATTTTGGAACTCACCGCGCTCAACCGCGTTCATTTAAGCGACGTGGCCGCGGAAATTCCCGCCCCCATTATCGCCCGTAAGGATGTACCGTGTCCCTGGGAATTGAAGGGGCAAGTCATGCGGCAGTTACTGGATTATTCCAAAAATGAACGCCGCGAATTGGTGGACGGCTTGCGGATTTTATTGGACGGCGCCTGGATTTTAATCATTCCCGACCAAGAGGCCCCTCAATTTCATTTGACAGCGGAGGCCAACGCCCGCGACAAAGTGGACCGGCTTTTGGGAGAATTTGAAACCAAAATTTTGGAGTGGCAGGAGAAAAAAATCGTTTAAAAAAATACCTCTTGGGTCGATAGAAAATTAGACCGACTCTCGTGTGGTGGGGCATTCCGAAGAAGGTCTTTCGTTTTCGGCAAAAAATACCGCGTCTCCGAACTATTTCCC
>CAZOHG010000060.1:2096-19759 GCA_964579725.1 uncultured Deferribacteres bacterium | reverse complement strand
AGTGGAGAGGGGAGGATTCGAACCTCCGAAGGCTTCGCCGGCAGATTTACAGTCTGCTCCCTTTGACCACTCGGGAACCTCTCCACAGAAAAAAATCATGTATTTATTGAAATGAGCCGATGAGAGGACTCGAACCTCCGACCGGCTGATTACAAATCAGCTGCTCTACCAACTGAGCTACATCGGCGATAACTAATTGTAAATAAATGGGTAAGGCCGCATATTTAAAAATTAGGCGAAATTACCCCTTAGAAAATACAGCTTAATAATATAATAAATTTTGCTCGATTGTCAAGAAAAAAATCGGTTTTCTATGATTTTTTTGTAATTTTTTTCCAGACCGTTCCTTCTTTTCGATCTTCTATTTGAATGCCGATTTCTTTCAGTTGGTTCCGTATTCGATCGGCCAATTCCCATTCTTTTTTTGCACGTAGATCACTACGAATTTGGAGCAATAGGTCCACCACCTGCGCAAAGGTTTCCGTTTCTACCCCGGTTTCCTCTTCCATTTCAAAAAGCCCCAAAAAAATATCAAACTCCTGAAAGGTCCAGTAAACAAAACGCAGGATTTCCTTTTCGCCGGGGGTAATTTTTTCTTTCTCAAGAATCCGATTGGCCATCTTGGCCAGGTCGAACAGATGGCCCAACGCCCCCGCCGTGTTAAAATCGTCATCCATATTTTCGATGAAAGCCAGCTTGTGGCCCTGAGCCGCTTCCAGCACCTGTTTTTCTTGGTCGTCGAGCCGTTCGACTTCCGGCCTGCGATGGACGGTCAAATCCTCCACCACTCTAAGGATCTTGTCCAACATGTTCAGGAATCGTTCCAAGGCGCTTTCCGTTTCGGCCAAAATGTCTTCACTGTAGTTAATGGGACTTCGATAGTGTTTTTGCAGAAAAAACAGGCGCACGGCTTTGGGCTTGTGCCGTTTGACCACCTCCCGCGCCGTCAGAAAATTGCCAAGCGATTTGGACATCTTTTCACCCTGAATTTGCAGAAAGCCGATGTGCAGCCAGTAATTGGCAAAGGGCTTCCCCGTGGCCGCCTCGCTCTGAGCAATTTCATTTTCGTGGTGGGGGAAAATCAAATCCTCTCCCCCGGCGTGAATGTCCAGGGTGTCACCCAAATATTTCATGGACATGGCCGAACATTCAATGTGCCATCCGGGGCGCCCCCTGCCCCAGGGACTTTCCCACCAGGGCTCGCCGGGTTTGGCTGCTTTCCAGAGAGCAAAATCGAGGGGATTCCGTTTGCGCTCATCCACGTCGATTCGCGCTCCGGCCTGCAATTCGTCAATTTTTTTTCCGGAAAGTTTACCGTAGTCCTTAAATCGGCTTACGTCGTAGTACACATCGCCGTCCACAACGTAAGCGTACCCCTTTTCCACCAATTTTTTGACCAGCGCCAGCATTTCGTCAATGTGCGCCGTAGCGCGCGGGTTCACATCGGCAGGCAAGATTTTCAGCTTTTGAATATCTTCTAAATAGGCGCGGGCGTAGCGTTGCGCCACTTCCGCGGCAGAAATTCCCTCTGCATTGGCTTTTTGAATGATCTTGTCGTCCACATCCGTAATATTCTGGACGTAGAGCACCTGGTAACCCCGGTACATTAAATAGCGGCGAAAAACATCGAATGTGACGAATGGGCGCGCATTACCAATGTGAAAATAATCGTACACGGTGGGCCCGCAAGCGTAAAAACGAACCTTTCCGGCTTGCTGCGGAACAAAATCTTCTTTTCGTCTGGTCAGTGTATTGTAAATTTTCAAACTCATTTCACTTCCTCACGATTCGGTTCAATGGGACACTTGCTTTTCATTGACTGTTAGGCGGACGATTTCCTGAACAAGCTGGGGAAAGGGCAGGCCAGCGGCTTTAGCCGCCTTCGGCACCAGGCTGGTTTTGGTCATTCCCGGCAACGTATTCACTTCGAGACAAAAGATATTTTCCGCCTCGTCCACACGAAAATCCACCCGTGAGTAGTGCCGACAGCCCAGCGACCGGTGAGCCAGTAGCGCGGCCTTTTGAAGCCGATTTGTCAATTCGGGCGAAATTTTTGCCGGAACCACGTATTCGGTCATCCCCGATTGGTATTTGCATTCGTAGTCGTAAATCCCGTGTTTGGGCTGAATTTCAATAACGGGAAGCGGTTTTTCTCCCAAAATGGCCACCGTCATTTCATGGCCTGCAATGTACGGTTCGAAAAGAATTTCGGACGAATAGGCCAGGGCGTTCTTTAGCGCCGTGTCCAGTTCCTCCTCGCCTTGAACGATCGAAAGACCCACCGTAGAGCCCTGATCGCTGGGCTTTACCACCAACGGGAAACCCAACTCGGAAGCCACGCGCCGCTTGAGCATTTCCCAATCGTCTCTGCCGGCCGTAAACTTGCGCCACGAAGCGGTGGGCACCCCCACATTTTCGAAAATGTGTTTGGAAAACACCTTGTTCATGGCTACCGCACAGGCCAGCGGCTCAGACCCCGTGTAGGGCAGATTGGCAAGATTCAAAAGGCTCTGAACCGTTCCGTCTTCACCCGCTCCTCCGTGCAGACCCACAAAAACAAGGTCCGGCGCCCAATCGACAAGATATTCCACCGCCTCAATAAAGCGAAAAGAGGCATTTTCAGGAAGATCAGCCAGGGACGGTGGGCGCGGAGCTACTTCCCCCTGCAAATTGGGTTCATTCAGATTGAGCTGACCAGCTCCCAACGCAGGGTCTACCAAAATAATTTCGTGCCCGTTTTCTAACAACGCCCGCGCCACAGCTTCGCCTGAAGACAGCGACACCTCGCGCTCGGGCGAATTTCCCCCTAACAAAACAGCTATTTTCATCTAATTCCTTCCTTATTTTAAATAATCGCCCTTGAACTATTTTTCACACCACATTCCGAACCATTCCGCACAAAACCATTGATTGAAAATAAGCCCGTCAACGGAATGACGGGCATTTATTCAAGTTGAAAATCCACACCTCAAACTGAGGAACGCTCTTTTTTTGGCGCGTGCTTTTCACCCCCGGGACAGCTCTGCTACAGAACACTGAGTTTCCCGTTCACGAAAGAGGATCCGCGTCAATTTTCCCCGATTTGTTCTTTTTCCACTCCATCTGTTTACTTTTTTCAGGGTGAAAAACGTGCGGGGCGAATGGGGTTATTTCAGCATTGGGATTTTAATCCCGTGCTCACCGGCAAACCGAATGGCTTGGTCGTACCCCGCGTCGGCGTGGCGCGCTACGCCGATGCCCGGATCGTTGGTCAACACCCGCTGCAAGCGTGCCGCCGCTTCCGACGTTCCGTCCGCCACGCTGACCTGCCCGGCGTGAATGGCCAGCCCAATCCCCACACCGCCGCCGTGGTGGACCGACACCCACGACGCTCCGGAAATGGCGTTGAGCAAACCGTTCAAAATGGGCCAATCGGCAATGGCGTCGCTCCCGTCTTTCATGCCTTCGGTCTCCCGGTAGGGGGAAGCCACTGATCCGGTGTCCAAATGATCGCGACCAATGACAATGGGAGCTTTCAATTCTCCTTTTGCCACCATTTCATTCATGGCCAGGGCGAATTTGTCTCGTTCGCCGTACCCCAACCAGCAAATGCGGGACGGCAGTCCTTGAAATTTCACTTTTTCGTGTGCCAGATGAATCCAGCGCTTGAGTACCTGGTCCTCGGGGAAAAGTTTCAACACCAATTCGTCTGTTTTGTAAATGTCCTCCGGGTCACCGGACAACGCGGCCCAGCGGAAGGGCCCCCTGCCTTCGCAAAACAGCGGCCGAATGTACTCCGGCACAAAACCGGGGATTTTAAAGGCGTCTCGAACGCCTGCCTTTTTGGCCTGCCCGCGAATGTTGTTGCCGTAATCGAAGGTGACAGCCCCCCGTTTTTGAAGTTCCAACATGGCCTCTACGTGTTTTGCAATGGATTCGTAGGCCATTTTCTGGTAGGTTTCGGGGTCTTTTTTCCGGAGTTCCAGAGCTTCTTCGTAGGGAATTCCCGCCGGAACGTACCCATTCAGGGCATCGTGTGCCGACGTTTGATCGGTCAACACGTCGGGCGTAATGCCTCGACGCACCAATTCGGGAATAATGTCCGCCGTGTTCCCCAGAAGTCCCACCGAGACGGCTTGCGCTTTTTCTTTTGCGTCCGTAACAATTTTCAACGCCTCGTCCAAATCGGTTGCCATTCGATCGAGATAGCCGGTTTTTAATCGCTTTTCGATGCGCGCCCGATCGACTTCCACCCCCAAAAAAGCGGCGCCGTTCATGGTAGCCGCCAGCGGTTGCGCGCCGCCCATTCCACCAATTCCCCCTGTAACCAAAAGCTTTCCGCGCAAGTCCCCGCCGAAATGTTTCTGAGCCGCCGCTGCAAAGGTTTCGTACGTACCCTGCAAAATACCCTGAGTTCCGATGTAGATCCAGCTTCCTGCCGTCATTTGCCCGTACATAATCAAGCCCAGCGCCTCGAGTCGCCTGAATTCGTCCCAGGTGGCCCAGGCCGGCACCAACAACGAGTTGGCAATGAGCACGCGCGGAGCCATTTCGTGGGTTTTAAAGATTCCCACCGGTTTACCTGATTGCACCAGCAAGGTTTCGTCGTTTTCCAATTCCTGCAAACTGCCCACAATGGCGTGGTAAGCCTCCCAATTCCGGGCCGCTTTACCACTGCCGCCGTAAATAATCAGTTCTTCCGGCTTTTCAGCCACCTCCGGATCCAGGTTGTTCATGAGCATCCGCATGGCGGCCTCCTGATGCCACCCTTTGCACTGCAAACGGTTCCCCCTTGGAGCTCTCACCGGTTTGTACGTGAAGTCAGACATGTCGACCTCCCTTGCTTTTGGGACAAGCGTTGACGCTTCAGCCTGCGCCGGGCAAAAATCGAACTGTTCCCGTGGCAAAACTCACCAAAGATTTTTCTCGCTGTTCTCCCTGGAAAATCTCAAACCCTCCCCAAAATGCGGACTATTTTTTGCTCGGCACGCAGAGCATTCCAAAAATTCTAATATCCCGGCAAACTGTCTCCGGTTTTGGCTTCGGCAATGAGTTTTTCAAACGCCTCTTCACTGAGGATTCGGACACCCAACTGTTTCGCCCTGTCAAATTTGGAACCGGGGTCAGCACCCGCCACCACAAAATCGGTTTTGCGACTGACACTGCCGCTTACCTTCCCGCCAAGCGACTCCACCAATGCCTTGGCCTGGTCACGGGTGTACCGCGCGAGAGCCCCGGTAAAAACAAAGGTTTTCCCGGAAAGCGGCTTCGGGGCTTCCTCCTCCCGGTCGGCGTACACAATCTCCACTCCCGCTCGGAACATCTTTTCGATGGTTTCCAAATTTTGTTTAACGGAAAAGAAATCCACAATGCTGCGCGCTACTTCGGGGCCGATCCCCGGAATGGTCATGAGCTCTTCTTCCGTAGCCTTTTTTAAGGCGTTCAGATTGGGAAAGTTTTCGCTCAGGAGTCGGGAAACAAATTCTCCGACGTGCCGAATGCCCAACGCGTAAAGAAAGCGCTCAAAGGGAATTTTCTTGCTTTGCTCAATTTGGTCTATGAGATTTTGGGCCGATTTTTCCGCCCACCGTTCCAATTTGAGCAGGTCCTCTTTTTTCAGGTAGAAAATGTCTGCCACGCTGTGCACCAATCCCGCATCCATGAATTGGTCCACAATTTTGTCGCCAATTCCGTCGATATCAAAAGCGCGTTTGGACACAAGGTGCAAAATTCGTCCCTTGACCTGAGCGGGACAATTCATATTCGGACAAAAATAATAGGCTCCCTCTTTTTCCAACGGAGCTCCGCAAACCGGGCAGTTTTTAGGGGGCGACACCGCTTTTTCACGTCCGGTGCGGCGTTCGGGAATGGGTTTCACCACTTCGGGGATGACGTCTCCGGCACGTTCCACCAGTACCCAGTCACCGACGCGAATATCCTTTTGCTTCAGCAAATCGAAGGTGTGAAGCGTCGCTCGGGAAACGGTCACTCCGCCAATTTGGACGGGCTTCAATTTGGCCACAGGGGTAACGATGCCCGTGCGTCCCACCTGAAAATCGATTTCCAACACCTGAGTGGTTTCCTGACGCGCCGGGAATTTAAACGCCACCATCCAGCGGGGGGCGCGTGTGGTCATGCCCAGCCGTTCTTGCTGCTCCAGCCGGTTCACCTTAAACACCACACCGTCGATCTCAAACTCCAATTCGTCCCGCTTTTCAGCAAGCCGGCCGTAATACCTGAGGGCATCTTCCGTTCCGCGGCACAAGCAAATATCCGGGTAAAGCAGAAACCCCCATTTTTTGAGGGTTTGCAAAATCTGCCACTGTGTTTCAAAGGAGATGCCCTCAACGCCGCCTACGCCCCAGGCAAAAAAACGGAGGTTGCGTTGAGCCGTGATTTTGGGGTCCAACTGCCGAAGGGAGCCCGCCGCCGCATTTCGGGGGTTGGCGAAGGGAAGCTCTCCATTTTGCAGTCGTTTTTCATTCAGGCGGCGGAAATCCGGTTTGGACATAATGACCTCACCCCGAATTTCAATAAAAAGGGGAGCAGGAATTTCCGCATCCAAAAGCTGAAGCGGCAGGGTGCGAATGGTTTTGAGATTGTTGGTGACGTCGTCACCCACGCGTCCGTCGCCGCGCGTGGCACCGCGTACAAATCGGCCGTTTTCGTAAGTTAGATTGGCCGATAGGCCGTCGAACTTCGGCTCGCCCGTGTATTCCACCTGCTCCACCCCCAGCCCTTCGCGTACGCGCCGGTCAAAATCAAGAAAATCACCTTCGTTGAACACATCGTCCATGCTAAACATGGGAACCCGGTGTTCAACCGATTCGAAACCCACTCCCTCGGGACGGGGAGCCCCCACGCGCTGAGTGGGAGAATCCGGGGTAATCAGTTCGGGGAATTGTTGCTCGAGCCGTTTCAGTTCCTCAAAAAGTCGATCGTATTCCGCGTCCGAAATAATCGGATCGGCGAGAATGTAGTACCGATAATTGTGGTAATTAATTTCCTTTCGCAGCTCTTCAATGCGCTTTTGCGCTTCTTCCCGGGTCATTTTTGTCTACCTCTTTTTAAAAGCGCTTTCCCGATTTTTGTTGTGCCGGAAGCGGGTTTAGCGGGAAATCCCGACTGTTTTAAATGTACCACAAGTGTGAAAAAAATCAAGTTCTTTTCTGCCCAAAATCGGTTTTTTCAAAAAAAAGCCCCTCCGGCCTGCGAGGGGTTTTCGGAATGCTCGGAGCACTAAAATTTCTGAAACGCATCCGATTTGGCGCCGCAAATAGGGCACACCTCCGGAACTTCGTCTCCAATGGCCGTGTACCCGCAAATGTCGCACACCCACACCGTTAAGTCGTCCGCATCTTCCCCCGCTTCGGCGCGGGCTTTGGCTTCTTTGTACATTTGGGCGTGAGTTTTTTCGGTTTGAAGAGCCCAATCGGTGGTGCGCACGGCTGTTTTTTCCTCCTGCAATTTAGCCACCTCTTTGTACGCGGGGTACATTTCTTCCACCTCAAACATTTCGCCGTCGTAGGCCGTTCCCAAATTTTCTTTGGTGGATTTCAGACCCTGCAAAGCCCGAAAATGATTCGAAGCGTGGACGTACTCAGCGTGGGCAATCGCGCGGAAAAGTTTGGCAATGTTTGGCAAATGTTCGCGTTCTGCTTTGTCCGCAAAAATCAAATATTTCATGTGTGCTTGACTCTCACCGGCGAACGCATCCCACAGATTTTTCTCCGTCATTTTCCTCATCGTACCCTCCTCCATTTTTGACTAACACAATCCGGCAATCTTCTTCCACCACGAACAATTTTTGGATTTTTTCAATTTGGTTTTGACCACGCTCCCAAAATCGGTTGGCCTCCCGGCGTCGACCCAGGCATTCCACAGGGCTAATTTCCCGTAATAAACCGACCAGGCGCCCTGGCGGTCGACGTAGGGTTTGGCTTGCGACGGGTCTAAAAACCACATTGTTTGCACGCGCAGGGCAAAATCGCGCCAAACATTGTAGGTATTGACAATCTCCCGGTGCAATTCGGATTTCAGAGAATCGAGCCCGATGTAGGTCAAACCGCCCTTCCAAATCGGGCTGAACGTACACAGGTCCGAGGCCAAATCGATTTTATTGTCGGTTTTCCCCCAAAATTCGCTGCTAATTTGCCCGATTGTGTGCAAATCCCCAATGTAGTGCACCAGGCAACCCGCGTCAATAAGAATTTTCTGCTGGTTCTTTACGGGCTTTTTCAATTCTGTCACGAGCGAATCGTAGGCCGCGCCCACATTACGCAAGATTCCGCCCCGGTCCCGAACCATATCCCAACCGTGGGAGGGCAGATTCAAATCCGGGTAGCTGGAATATTTGATCTCCTGAGCCGTTTGAATAAATTCGGCAAAATTTTTGGCCCGCGTTTTCTTCAGGCCGTCAATCACATCGCGCATGATGTTGCGGTGCTGTTTGGGCCCCCAATTGAGGCAAAGCATCCCAAGGAGAACAATCCCCGCCACCCTGGCAAATCGAGTTAAAAATAACCTTTTTCCCATTTTGTGCTCGAGCGCGGTCGGGACACCGACCTCCGGCCGCCTGCAAAAATCCTATCTCTATTCCAAAAATTTCGGGTGTTTGACGGACATGACCGGGCAATGTGCAATCCGAATTACCTTGTCCGTCACACTGCCTAACAGCCATTTGCTAAACCCGCGGCGTCCGTGGGAGGCCATGACAATCAGGTCTATTTCATTTTCCCGCGCGTAGGTGGCAATTTCGGAAGACGTCTCGAACCCACGCACGATGACTTTGTGAATAGGCACGCCGCGCGAATCTCCGGGGATTTTCATGGCATCCTGAACTTTCTGCTGCAACGCCTGTCCCTTTTCGCTTTTGAGAAATTCCTCTACCTTTCGAGCATCGTACGTGTGTACGTCCAACACGTGAAGCAATTCGATTTCAGCCCCGGATTTTTCGGCCAGCAGCACAGCTTGCTGCAACGCGTACTCGGAATATTCGGAAAGGTCTGTGGGAACCAAAATCTTTCGAAGCTTGTAATCCGTTACGTCACCCCGCACAATAAGCACGGGGCACTTGGCGTCACGGACGACCCGATTGGCCGTATTTCCCAATAAAATAGCCTCGATGGCCGAAATGCCTTTGGCCCCCATGACAATCAAGTCGGCGTCCTTGTGTTCCTGAAATTTGACAATCTCTTCGCAGGGCTTTCCGGAAAGCACCACGCGGTGAATCAATGGGTCTTTGGTGTCAATAACAGCGTCGATTTTTTCTTCAATATGTTCCTGGATGCCCCCCATTAAATCGGCCAGGTCGGGGTAAAGAGAGGAGTAAAAGTCGGTAGCTTCAGGCAAAACATGTAAAATCCACAGTTCGGCTCCCGTCACATCGGAAAGATATTTGGCGACCCGGTAGGCCTTTTTCGATGATTCGGACAAATCCAACGGACAAACAATGTTTCTCAATTCCATGATTTTTGTCCTCCTTACTATTTAGAATTCCCGTGAGGAAATCCGTTCCTTCCTGAGATTTTGAATTTCTTGAATGCGATCTCTGATTTCCGCCGCACGTTCAAAATCCTCGTGAGCCACCGCTTCGTCCAATTCGCGCTGGAGTTTTTCCATGGGGGAGAGCGGCCGGGACTGCCGAATTTCATCGGCCCACTTTCGCAGAAACGCAAGCACCATGCTCGTTTCCAGCATTTCCGGCTGGTCGTGTTCCAGATAAAATCGTTCCACGCGAGCCGTTCCCAGCAAAACGACCTCTTCGGCCTTCTTAAAATTGCGCCGCGCCAACAACAGGGAAGCCCGCGCCCGCACCTGCATCATAGTAAGGTAGGGCCAGAATTGCTCGAAATTCCAGGCGTCCTTTTCTTCCAGAGCGTATTTTTTTACAAAATCAACCGCCCTGAGATTCCGAGACGCGTCTCGAATAACCCCCTGAAAATCCTTTAGATAAAAAAGGGCCACAAAACGATGGTAATACTGAAGGGCCTCGCGCTGAAGACTTAAACATTCGGCGTGGGTGAGTCTGAACACCTCTTCACCGCCAAATTCTTTTCGGAAACGAGCGGCCTTTTCCTGAAAATAATCCAAGAGTGAGTCCCGCCCAAACGGACGCTGTCCGTCAGGGCGTCCGGCGGTTTCCATTTGCAGGATCCCCAAATCGAGGCGAATCTGGATTTTCTCCCTGCCGTCCCGTCCCCGAATCCGCCGCGCACTCACCACGGCCGGATCATAAGGCCATTCACTAAGCCAAGGCGTCAGGTCCCGAGACCTCGATTTTTTCCGTAGCAGAGCCTTAATTTTTGACACAAAAGCCACTATGTCCGATTTTCCGATCACAGAATCCTCAACTAAAAGTGACCATTTCGTTTTCGCGCCCGCCGCTCGGACGCTTCTCCCTGTGCTTCAGGAAACAGTCTTACCCCGACGAGCATTTGCCTTTCCGACCCCTTTTCCAACCAAACCTTTTTCCGATTTTTGCGCTCCAAGTCTTTTGCCCGAAAAAGCTTGTCTGCGAAAGAAATCGTGCTGCTCATTCTCTATAAAACATAAAGAAATAAAGAACTTTTGTCAAGGTTTTTTACTGGATCGGGAAAAATTAGTTCCGATTGACGCCCCCTGTTCGCTTTTTTCAGGGGTGAAAAATCGGGATGGCGAAAATGCGGGAACTTTTCAAAGCCGAACGGCCACCAATGTTAGTTTTTGGGCGCCGGCGCGAAGCATGATTTCGACGGCACGGTTTCCGTCGCCGGGTTTTGCATTAACGGCACGACTGGCATCTTCCAAAAAGTAAACCGAAAACCCCAACTTGAGTCCGTCCAAAACCGTGTTCTTGACGCAGTAATCCGTGGCCAAACCACCCACCAAAAGGGTTTTGACCCCCAATCGCACCAAATGGGTCTGCAGATCGGTTCCTTCAAAACCGGAGTAGGCTTCCTTTTGCGGGTCTGTTGCCTTGGAAACCAGTACAGCCGTACCGGGGAAAATGAGACCCGGGCAAAAGGCGGCACCCGGTGTATTTTGGACGCAGTGAACTGGCCAAATGCCGCCGTTTTCCCGAAAAGAGTTGTGATTGCGGGGATGCCAATCACGGGTAAAAACAGAAACCCCACCTGCGAGCCGGATTTTTTCTCCGTAGGCGTTTAGAACGGGAACCACTTCGTCCCCGCCCGGGACGGGCAGCGCCCCGCCCGGACAAAAATCGTTCTGAACATCGACCACAATTAGGGCAGTTGCCGAATCTATTTTAAGGGGCATTTGGTTCATCCTCCCTGAGTTTTCCTATTGGTCAAATTTTCTCACTTCTTCAATCAATTGTTCTAAATAGGTCGGTTTGGGGCCGACGGTCATCCAGGGCTTCATGAACACCCCGCGAATGGTGGTGAAATGATCGGCATCGAGGGCAACGTCGGGCAAAATTTTGGCCGCTGTCTGCGAATCAATGACAAATTTCGACAGAATAAACGGCGCGTGCGGATTTTCCACAGAAAGGGCTTGGTAAATGACCTCCGTTGCCCGGTTCAAGTCTTGAAGCGAGCGAGAACCGCGGGGACGACGGTAAAATCCCAACAAATCCAGATCGGGTTCACAAACGGGGTGTAGGGTATTCATCGCTTGCAGGGCATCGTGCAGCCCCTGTGCGGCTGCCCGGCAGAAACCCAGTAAACGTCCGAATCCGTTTTCATTGAGGGGCAAAAGCCGAAGGGTGAGCCAAACGGCTGCGGCCGCCGCTCCTGGACGGGAACCTTCCAGCGTAAACATGCCAATATTGGGTTTGTCCGTGACGTGGTAGGTGTAAGGGGCGGTGTTCAAAATAATCTGCCGCAAAGCTTCGTCTTTAAAAAGGACGGAACCGGCGCCGTACCCTACCAGGCCGTGTTTGTGGGGGTCGAGGGTCACCGAGTCCGCTTCACCAAGGCACGCCAATTGGCGGTACACGTAGTCGGAAAGATTGATTTCGGAAGGGACAAAGGGCTTTAACACGCCCTCGGAATCCAAAATCATCGACCGGTAGTAGCCGCCGTACGCCGCGTCCACGTGAAGGTGAAATTCGTATTTTTGCCGCAGCAGGAGAATGTCTTCAATCGGGTCCACCGCTCCGATTCCAGTCGTACCCAAATTGGCAATCACCATCATGGTATTGCCCTTTTTCAGTTCGGATTCGAGGGCATTCAGATCCATTCGGTAGCGGCTGTCCACGGGAATTTCCACAAAAGGGCTCACCTTTAAAATGGACGCAATACGCTTCCACGAATAGTGGGCGCCTTTCGAAAACAACATTTTCCCCGAGTGGCGAAAGTCGCGCACAGCCCACAGCGCTTCCATATTGGCCAGTGAGCCTCCGCTGGTCAGGTGCCCCCAGCCAGTTTCAAATCCCACCAATTTGAGAAGCTGTTGCACGACCTCCATTTCCATTTCCGTGGTAACCGGCCCGCCCTCGTACGCGTGGTTGTTAGGGTTGGACAAGAGGGTGTACACGTAAGCCAAAACCGCAGGCAAAGCCGGGTCTTTAAGCATTTGAGCTTCCCAACGAACGGAAGGAAACGGCAGATTCCCGTCCATTCGACGCAAAAAGTCCTCCCACGCCTGGCGCAGCCGCCCAATGTCAAACTGAACAGGTGCGTTTTCCGTCAAATTGTCCGGGAATACCGATGGGTCACCGGGGTAAAGATTGCGCCGCCAACGCCTGTGGTAGTGAAGCCCCTGCGTCAACAATTCCGCCAAAAGGTCCACATTTTCTCCCAGGGGCCCGATGAACAGGCTCCACAAAATATTTTGGTCTTTTTCGTCCATCATTTTCACCCGCGCTGATTTCAATCCGAGGCATTCTTTATTCGAAATAGCTTCTCCACCTTAGCGTGCCGTTGCTTTGTGGATTGGTATAGTAAATTTACACAGATTTATCTTCAAAATAAAGTATTTTTTCAAACTTTCCGAAGGGGCTCCATTTTTAGGTCAGATCGCAAAACCGGAGGCAGTTGCCCTGCGGAAGAGCCTATTTTAAAAGTAGCTCAAATCCCATTGATTTTCATTTTCCCAATTCGTACATTAGTATCTGAATTGGGGCCAATTTGTCTGAGCTCCTTTTGTTCGAAAAATCTCGCATTCTTTCAGGGGCTGAAAATGCCAGCGGATGTGCAGGAATGACTCTAAAAATACCGACTTCAAATGGAATTCCGCCGTCTCCGACTGAACGGAGATATTAAAATTAAGCAATTGGCTTTCGTGAAAAATAAGTTTTTTGTCCAAAGCGTTCCTTTCAACAATCTAAGGGAGTTCGCATGAAGAAAATACCTATCCTGTGGGTGATTTTATTTTTGGTGGGACTTTTGGGAATGAGCTGTTCACCCAATCGCTCTTCCATCTTTGGCCGCTGGACCTTTCGGCCAGAGAAAAGCACAGACCTGGTCACATGGCGGTACCGCACTCCGGAAATTGTCATCCGAAAAGAACAACAGGGGCTTTCCATTGTCTGGCATTGGATGCGCCGGAAGAAAATCGCCTTTACCGATTCGGTTGAGCTGGTTCCAAACGGCACACCTGTTCACGTACCCGTCACTTCTCCCATCTGGCCCGAAAACTGGTACATGGGGGTTCTTTCCAAACTGAATACACAACGCACATTTTCAGGCCGGTGGCTGAAACCGGAGAAACGCCTAACCGTGCAAAAAGAACAAAGGGTGACCATTTCTCAGGGTGAAACCACGATTACGACCCGGTATACCTATGACGTTTCCAACAGGGGAAATACATTGACCATTACGGAAAAGCGTTCATCGCGCCCAACGCCGATTACCTATGTATTTGTACGGGAGGCCAAATGAATTCTAATCGCATTCACAAAAAGGGAATGGCAGGAAGACAAATTGGGTTGTTTTTGATTGGCTGTTTCTTGCTTTTAGCAGGAGGAGCCCAAGCCGGGGAACAAAAATATGTGATGTCCCTTTCATCGGATTGGCGGGTAGCAGGTGACCTTCCGGAAAAAGCGCTTTTGCTAAGCCTGCAGGGCGTCGTCAATCGTGAAAAACCGCAGCTCTATTTTCTGTACTCCAAAGATTGGGACTTCAAATTTTCAGCCCCCCTTTTGAAATATTACGAAACCTCCCGCGGCATGCATTTTCAGACGTTATCTACAGTCGACGAAGCGGTTCACCTTCTGGGAAGAAAAGCCAGGGGATACGTGGTGTGGGACCCCAAGGCACCGACAACATTGGTGGTTGCCTTTACAATAGCGGGGCTGACACATTCCCTTGTGGTAACGGAAGCCTTGATTCCGCTCATGCGCCAATACCAATTGCCCCTAAAAGCAGATTTGAGAAAAAAATTCCGGGGTAAAAGCGACTACGAAATCAATCGCTGGGCGTACCAAAGGTTCTGGAAACAGTGCAGTCGAAAATATTTGGTCATGCTTGGAGGACAGCGCGGCAAGGTCATGAAACCAGGCATTGCAGATTTTGGCGTATTAAAAGGGGCTTTTTTCACAAATCTCTCCACCGATCCCGCAGATTCTCAAGAATACCGGCTGGCCAAAAAGATTTTTAGCGAAATGCCGCCTCTTTCCATGATTATGGGATGGCATGTGTACGGCAAAGATTCGGAAGCCCAATACGTTACGCTGGCGTCCCACTACGCCTTGCGGGTAGAGGGATTGCACACACTTCCGAACATGAGTTTTAATCACCAGATCCCTCTCAGTCCCGGATACAAATTTCACAACCATCACAACATCCAGCCTAACAAACGGTACATCCCCCAAAAAAAGGTGTACATTGCGTTCATTCAAACCGATTGTTTGGGGCTGGGCGCCTGGACAGAACCCGGGCGAGGCGATATTCCGTATGCGTGGGAAGTCACCATGAATTGGTATTGGTTGGCTCCGGCAATGTTGCAGTTTTTTTATGACGAAGCCACCCCCAACGATTATTTCATCGGTTCGCTTTCGGGACCCGGGTACATGTACCCCCAAGCCATTCCTGCTAAATGGCGGCCGCTGGTAATCCAAAAGGCCTACGCCTTGATGAAAAAATTGGACTTAAATGCCTTTGAAACCATGGAACACAGCCGCTACTGGCAGTCCGACGGAGTGAATGACGATCTTTCCCGTCAGGTTGTTTCCGATTACTTTAAGGGCATGCCTGGGGCCATTGGTTTTGCCAACGGCTATCGCCCCGCACACACTTTTGCCGTGCAAAATGGCCGTCCGTTTCTTTCATTTGACTACTATCTCTCCGAAAAGCGTGACGAGAAGGAAGCCGTAGCCGATTTGCAAGAACTGGCAAATCTCAATGCAAAACGCCCCTATTTTTTGCTGGTACACGTGCGGGAATGGAGTGATATTGAGCGTGTAAAACGCATTTTAAATCAGTTGGGACAGGACTTCCAATTGGTCCCTCTGGACGTATTCTTCAAACTGGCAGGCACCGAACCGACGTTTAAAACACGGTTTGCAGGAGAGTATTAAAACACCCATTTTTGCTCGTCTTAGAGGTTGGGGCGCATTTTCACCTGCGCCCCGTACCATCTGTCACCCCCCTTCGATGCAACATTTACGGGTGGGCGTAAAGACCGTCCCTCCCCAAAACACAGGTTTTAAAATAAGAGTCCTCTGCGGACAGCAAAGTTTTCCACCTATTTTTGTCAGGGTAAAAAAACCATCCGCCGACGCTGTTCGAAGTCGCCCGCTTTCAGTCGGTACCAGTACACTCCCCCGGGAAATTGCTCCGCATCCCATTTTACCCAATGCTTTCCGGCCGATTGCCGCGCGGAAATTAGGGTCGCTACTTTTTGCCCCAATACATTGAAAACACTCAAATTAACTTGAGTCGTGTGGGAAAGCCAATAGTCAATTGTGGTTGTGGGATTAAAGGGATTCGGGTAATTTTGGCTCAGCTCAATTCCAGTCGGAAGATTCCGCGCTCCCGTTTCTACGGAGGAAAAGAGATTTCCCACAGGGTAATAGGGTTTTAGAATAATGCCTTCGTCGCTCAGCAAAACACAAAGGGTTCGATTTTGCAGAACCGACCGTACCGAGCAGGAATCACCGTTCAAAAAGCCGGTTGTCGCAATCAGGCGCACCCCGTGGGAGTAATCGGCATAACGCGCGCTGTGGCCGTTGTAAATAGGTTGAATGGGGTGATTTTCACTTAAATGCCAACCGTAAATCACAACTCGCGGGTAATTTCTGTCAAGGCTGTAGATTTTGTTCGAAATAATAATGTCTTTTTTGTGACCGGCGATCAGGGCGTCGCTCGAACGGTCGAAACCCAATTGCGCCATTTGCTGCCGAATGGAATCCGTGTGCTGTACAAAAACCGGCACCGTGGTCATTTTATTTGAGGGCGGAATGGGTTGGGGTCTCAATTTTAGATCGGCGTGTCGATAAATGACATCCACCAACTTTTTTGTGGGAAGTGTACACTTCAGTCTGTTGGCCAGGTACTGCGCCGTGGAAGGCGTCATCGGCATGTACAGGTAGTCCGAATCCGAACCGATTGCTAAATAGTCGCACGCAACAAAAATGCGGCACGTGTCCTGTTTTCCGCCGATTTTTTGCACTATTTGAATGGCACGCATTTTTCGTGAGAAGGACGGCACATTGCCGGACAAAATCTCTTTGACCACAATCTTTTCCCTGTCGTCCAAACTCAGGGGGGTAATGCTGGCAGCTACTTCCATTCCCCCGGGAGCACTGTCGGAACGTTGCGGAAGGGGCAGGTAGATAATTGTGTCGCCCGAAGCTTTTCGCAAGGTGCCCGGATTTGCCGCCGCTCCCCCTGCAAGAACCATCGCTAAAACAAATAAAATGGCCATTTTTGCCCGTTGTTTTTTCATTTTTTCCTTCCTGTTGGAGCGGTTTTCTACCGCGGTTTTTACGAGGTTCTAACTCTCCCTCCCCAAAAAGCATGTTCTACAAAAAAACATTTTGACATCTGCAACCTTTTTCTTTTTTGTCCGGGGCAGTTCCCAGCGCCGGCCTCACCTTCCACAAACAGCGAAGCCCGCAATGAGCACTCACTTTGCCAGCTGCCTTTCGGTATCCCCTGCAAAGAAGGACGCGGGAGGAAGCAAAGCTGTCGAAACGGGCAGCACCGTTTCCACCGATTACCGCCACGGAGCCAATCGCCCAAGAGCCCGCTTGTACGCCACGTACCCAAAGTACGTCAATTTGGCTACAAGCCAGGTTTTCACCTCTGAGCGAGGGAGACGCCCGGAAAAATGCAGGACAAACGTTAGGGTCCTTTTGCCGCGGGGCACCAAATGAAAAGGCTGCCGCCACGGGACGACGTCAACCAGGGCGGCCGGATTGAAGGGCCACAGGCCCCAGCTTTCGGCGGGCCCGACGAGCGTTACTGTGCCGTCCACCGGCTGGTCAAACGGATTGGTCAAATCGACCCAAATGCTGTCTGCTTTGTGGCGAACCTGCCAGGACAGGCGCACGCCTTTCGGAGCCATTTCTTCGGCGTGGCCGAAAGCCTTTTCGGGCTGGTTCACCCCTAACACGTCAAAAACCCGCTGCCCGTTCGCCTCAAACGTGGCACGAACAAACCCCGGGCGACCGGTCTTGTAATCCTGCACGAGGGCCACGGGACAAAAGACCTCGCTGTCCGGCGGCACGGAAACGCTCAGTGTGTTCGGTACGGGACGAAGCCCCGGAGGGGCGGTTAACACCAGCCTACCGTGGA
>CAZOHG010000060.1:0-1996 GCA_964579725.1 uncultured Deferribacteres bacterium | reverse complement strand
GCATTCGGCCCAATCTTCAACATGAGGTCGTTGGGGCCGTGGCGAAGAGGACGTGCGCGGCGTTCCATTAGGTTCACGCGGGCAGCCCTTCGGACTCCAAAAAAACTGCGCATGTGCACCGCGGTGGATTCTCCGTTTGTTTCGTAGAATCGGAGAATCACCCCCCGCCGCACGTCGGTGGGGAGCGACTCGAGAAAAGCGGCCTTCCCGGCCGTACGCGGTTTCAGTGCGGTTACCACAACATTTTCGGGGTCAACAGTCAAAAAGGACTGCGCCGGCGGCAAGTTGCCCGTGTGCAAATCGGTTTGGACGGCAAAAAGCGGGTTGTTGAAGGCGTAGCCCTGCCGAACCAGGCGGGCTTTCCGCCAATTTCCCAGATGCGGCAGGAGGGCGTATTCAAACACGTGGGTTTTCCGCTCCGGGAAATCGTGGGTCCAGTTTAGCAGCGGACTTTGCCAGGGAACCGTGCGCATGAGACCCAAAACCAACGTACCCTCCTTTTCGGTACTCACGGCAATGTTGCCGCGGTTGAGGAGCGCCAGCCCTGCCTCCGGCACCGCTGGCAGCGAATCGACGGCCACCACGTCGGACTTCAGGCGGATGTTTCCGGATCCGGCGAGTTGTCGAGTCAGGGCGTCCACGGCACGCACCGTCGCGTCCCGGTCCACCCCTACCACGAGGAGAACGGGCAGATCGAACCAAGCCCCGGGCAGATTTCGCAGCGTAGTGAAGAGATACGCGTAGCCGTTTTGCCGCAGGCGCGCTTTGAAATGGCGGCGCTGCTCGGCGGGAAGAACGGCCAACAGGCGTTGGTTCGTTCGGTTTCGCCCTTGCACCCCGATGGAAAAGCTGAAGCGCCGGTACTGAATGTCGTACGTGCGGTCAACCGTGTCGAACCCGGGCGTGGCGGTGACTCCGCGCTGAGCCAACGCCCGCTCCAACCGAAAGGCGGCCTGTCGCAGAACGGGGTCGTGCGGCGTCAGAATCTCGCTGGGGCCCAGCGCCACGGAACCGGCGGAATCGAAATCCACCTTCACCGAATAGCTCAGGTCGATCCACTGGTAACAGGAATTCATGCTGTGGTGCGACAGCCACTGCGTACCGGTACTACGAAAATCCAGGTAGCCCTTGCTCCGAAAGTACGTTTTGGTTGCAAACCGGTCTTCCAACACGGGGACGCTGGCGGGCAGATTTGCCGGAAATCCAACGCAATAGAAATCGCGGTCGCGGGCCTGTTTTCCCTGCGCACTCTCGGGCAGGTTCACCCCGCTCATGCCGCGGTAATTCACAAGCACCGTTCGGAACTCAATGCGGGGACTGTTTTTGTAGAGGCGGATGGTTTGAATGCGTTTCTTGAGTCGGGGCATCTTGCCGCTCACCACAATTTCGCTGAACAAGGGATTCCGGTAGGTTCGGATCTCACACGGCTCGTCGCGGGAAAAGTACTTTTCGCCGGTGGTAATGAAACGCCAGGCGGGTTCGGAGCCCGGCCCCTCTTTTAGCAGGATGAGTTCGTTGGCCGGGTGCCCGTTGGTGGTGTTCACGTACTCCCGTCCGGTACGCTTGTCCGTTAAACGCACGATGCCGCCGCCGAGACTGTCCGAAACGGTCAGGCGGAAGTAGGCATTTTCAATCGTCCTGGTTGGGAGCCTGTGGGCGTGCGCAGAAGGGGGTCCTGTCTCGGCCGGTAGGATCCAAAACGTCCGATAACCGAGCGAGGGGACGTCCGCCGCCCAAAACGTGATCTGCGCCTCCCGAAGTGCACCGGACGGATTTTCTCTCCCATTGTCCACCACACAGGGCACGCGGCGGCCTGCGCTGTCTACCAGACGAAATCCGTGCACCGGTTTGGCGAAACGGATGCGCGCTTGCACCGCATCCGAACGTTTCCAGTTCAAGGGGTTGAAAACAATCACCGAGGTCAATGCCCGCGCATGCCGGGTGGCCACCCGCGAGGTCAGAAATGCCGTGGCGTCCTTTGTAGCTTGTGCGGCCA
>CAZOHG010000059.1:0-20043 GCA_964579725.1 uncultured Deferribacteres bacterium | reverse complement strand
GAAGGAGAAACGCTCACAAATTTCCTACTTCGCAATAATATTTTGGACAAAAGCATCAATTTAAAGAATATTCGAATTATCCGAAGCGATGGTTCTCATTATTCACTACGATTTCCGTCTCTGAAATGTGATCAATTTAAACTATTGAACAATGATATCATCAATATTGAACGACTTCGAAATGCCATATATGTTAAAGGGACCGTTCAAAAACCGGGAAAATACCCCTATTCGCCTGGCTTTACGGCTTTGGATTATGTCGGCATGGCAGGAGGAATGGAAAAATCGGGAAGCCTTAGTTCGATAAGCGTTTACCACATTAAAAATGGAAAAATCGAGCACGGGCCGAATGCAATTCCTCAACCGGGCGATGTAGTGGAACTCCCCGAAACACTACGCTCAAGAATTATCAGCTATTTCCAGATTGCATCGCAAATCGCATCGGTGATTATTGCCATTGCGGCGCTTAAAAACATTCAACCTAGATAGGTATTGAGGACTCAATGACGGTAACATTTGTAGATGTTATTCACATTCTTTCAAAGTGGCGCAAACTCATCGTTTACAATTTTCTTCTTTTTTCCATTGTTGCGGCCGCCATCTCTTTTATTTTGCCCAAATGGTACACTTCCACAGCAGTTTTGCTACCTCCCCAAGAAGAGCAATCACTTGGTACAGGTTTTATGTCCATGCTAACTGAATTACCCATAAATATTCCTTCCTTGCCGGGCATGGTGACGCCAACGGACGTTTATTTGGCTATTCTCCGCAGTCGGAATGTCAATGAAAGCGTCATAAAAAAACTCCAATTGAAAAAGCGTTTTAAAGTGAGTTCCATGAGCGATGCTTTGGAAACCTTAAAAAACCGAACTTTTTTTGATAAAACAGAAGAAAATTTGTTGGTTATTAAAGCAACCGATAAATCGCCCGCCATGGCACAAAAAATGGCGTCCGCTTTTGTCAAAGAATTGGACCGGGTTAACAGAGAAAAACGCGTAACCTCTGCCCATTATTCTCGCATTTTTTTGGAAGAACGCCTGCGAGAAGTGAACCGCGATTTAAAAAAGGCGGCTGAAAGATTAAGAAATTTCCAACAAAAACATCGTGCTATTTCTCTTGAAGAACAAACAAAAGCAGAGATCGATATGGCGGCGAACCTTCAGGCAGAAATTGCCATGCAGGAAATCAAACTAAACGTGCTGCTCAAAATTTTAAAACCCGACCATTCCGATGTCATTCAAGCCAAGGATAGATTACAAGAGCTCAAAAAGCAACTAAGGAAAATTGAAACGGGTCTTTCTCTCAATAAGCACTCTTACATTATCCCTTTTGATAAAATACCCGATTTAAGTATGCAGTATATGTTTCTTTTAAAAGATGTGGAAGTTCAAAAGGCAATACTCAAAGTGTTAACTCAGCAATATGAGCAAGCGAAAATTGAAGAGAAAAGCAATACGCCGACTTTGCAGATTCTGGACGCGCCGGAAATCCCGGAGAAAAAAAGCAAGCCTCAACGGCGATTAATTGTAATTTTAGCCGCGATGTTTAGTTTTTTAGTAAGTGGATTTTATATTTACTTTAAAGAATATGAAGGTAAACTTCAACGCGAGGATCCAGAGGCATTCGCAAAGTTTCGTCAGTCCATGAAAACATTTAACCCCATTCATTTTTTCACACATTAACATGGTTTTTTATGAAAATCGGCTTCTTGGCACATGGAAAAAGTGTTTGGATGCATCATTGGGCATCTTTATTAACAAAACTCCGCTATGATATTGTGTATTTTTCTTTTGATCCTCCCTCACAAACCTTTCCTTTTCAGTATCAGATCATTCCATCTTTTTTTTTGCGGGGCTTTTTAAAATTCATTTTCACAGCCAAATTTCTACAAACTTCTGCCCAAACCCATAAAATTGACGTTTTTCACGCCTTTTACAGCACCAATTACGGCTTAATCGGAAGCCTTCAACATCAGGTTCCCCTGATTGTTACGGTTGCAGGTTCCGATCTTCTATTAGAGCCGCACCGCAGTATCTTTTTTAAATGGGTGAATAGGTATGTTACAAAGCGAGCACGTTTTGTGAATGCTGTTTCTGAAGAACTTCGGGATGTTCTCATTTCGGAATACGCAATAAATCCCGCTAAAATTCGGGTATTTGCGGAAGGTGTGGATTTAAATGCCCTTCACTTCGATGTGCGCAAACAAAAATCTCGAAACATGACCATCATTTCTACCCGCAATTTTTATGATGTGTATGACCCGGGTACTATCTTTGATGCCATTCCCATTGTGCTAAAATCCTTTCCCGACACTCACTTTCTTTTTTTAGGAGATGGACCCCTTCTTACAAAATACCAACGTTTCATTTCTTCTCGTCATTTGCTGGAACAGGTCTCTTTTGGAGGTTGGGTGCCACGGCGACAATTGTTTGAAAAATTAACCCATAGTCATATATATGTTTCCGCATCTCGGTCAGACGGTACGTCAACCAGTCTTTTAGAAGCCATGGCCAGTGGATGTCTTCCTATTGTCAGCGATATTCCGGCCAATCGACAGTGGATTTCCAATCAACAAAACGGCCTTTTGTTCCGGGTAGGTGATTCAAACAGCCTGGCACAAAGCATTTGTCAGGCTATTGAAGATCCAAGCTGGCGACAACACGCTGTTCGCCTGAATCGCCACCTCGTGCAAACCAGGGCCAGTGAAACTGAGGTGGCCGTGAAATTAGAAGAAATGTATTCTTTGGCAATTTCATAATATTTAAGATGACCATGCACAAATCAATTTCCATTTATCCCAATCGAACAGGTTTTCTGAAGGATTCCTCTATCTCCCCCCTTCTTTTCATTGGACTCCTTTCACTGGTGGTCCTCTTCCCCTTTTTGATTGATGTCCTTTCTTTTTCAAAACTGATTTTTTTATTCCTGGCGTTGGTAGTTGTAAGTTTAATTCTTTATTCTCCCTACTTTGGCCTTTTAACTACTCTTTTTGTTGAATTTTCAGGCATTGCCTGGGGCTTTAACATTCCCATGGGATTTTTTGCCGTGGTTTTATTGACAGCTTTTTCCTTCATTTTGAAGCGCACGATCTCTCTAAAATGGGAGATTTTTTGGGATAGTCTTTATATCTGGATTGCTGTCTTTTTAGCTTTTGTAGTTTTGTCGATTTTCGTCGCAATGGACAAAGTAAAAGGATTCTCCATTTTATTCCTCTATTTTAAATTAGGTCTTTATTATTTTTTGATTACCCAGATTTTGGATTCCGAGAAAAAAGTTATTCACGCTTTTCAAATGATTGTTTTTGCTACTCTTTTCTCAGTTATCGTGGGTCTGATCGGTATGTTCATCCCGTTGCCGCTGTTGGGTTCTTCCATGCAAACCTGGCGTTTCAGAGGGCTAACCAGCGATCCCAACATTTTGGGCTTGCATCTTCTTATTGTTATTCCCTTATTATTTTTACTTTTCTTTCAGAAAGAAAAATGGACTGACAAATTGGGCATTGCTTTCTTATTTTTATTTTCAATTTTGGGCCTTGTCGCAACCTTTTCTCGAAGCTCTACCATCGGGTTGTTTGTCATCCTTTTATATTTATTTTATCGCTACCGAACCCGAAAAATCATCGTTATTTTGGTCAGTTTACTTTTTTTCATAGCTCTCTATTTTGTCCCGGCCGATTTTTGGGCGCGCATTCTTTCCGTAGGTAAAATCAATCAGGACCCTTCTTTGAGATGGAGAGCGGGTCTTTATGCCGGCGCTTGGCACCTTTTTTTACACCATCCGATCTTAGGAATCGGCGCGGGCAATTTCGTTTTGCAATCTCATATATTTGTCGCACAGCATTTGGCGGTACATAACACGTTGTTAGAAATAGCGGTTGAAACCGGCTTTTTTGGGTTTCTCGCCTTTCTTATTTTAATTAGTATTGTTTTACTTCGACTCAAAAACATCCTTATTCTACGCGCGAACAATCCAAAATCTCCGCTGGCGCTTTACGCATTTGGATTATTAGTTGCCTTTCTGGGCATTTTAGTGGTGTCTTTTTTTTACTCCATTGAAGAATATTTTGTGCTTTGGACGCTTTTCGGTTTGGCCAGTAGTCTTTATTACGTAGGCATTCGGACAAATGAATAACATGCGCCGATCCATTCTCATGCTTCTGCAAAGTGATTTTCCGCCAGATATCCGGGTGGAAAAGGAGATAAAGGCGCTGGCAAATGACGGCTATTCCATAGCGATTCTTTCCAATAACAAGAAAAACAGACCATTACAGGAACCTGCAAAAGGGGCAGAAATTTATCGGCTAAAAACACATCGCTTTTGGGGGAAGTCTATTGGCCAGAAATTTAACCTACCGGTTCCAATTAATCCGTTTTGGATTTTTCCTTTTCTTAGGCTCGGCACAAGAAAGAAACCTTTTGCGATTCACGTACACGATTTGCCATTCGGCCTCTTTGGAATAGTAGGCAAACTTATCTTCAATGCCAAATTTGTGTTAGATCTTCACGAAAATTATCCGGCTGCGTTGGCTCTTTGGGGTCAAAAGGGCGGTTTTTTTTCCAGGATTTTCCGAAACGCTCGCCTGGCAGAAGCGTACGAAAAAATATGCTGCCGTTTTGCCGATCAAATCATTGTAGTGGCATCGGCGCACCAACAATTCCTTGAAAAAAAATACCGAATAAACAACAAAATAAAAGTTGTGGGAAATACTGTCGAATGGGGCACTTATGAAAAATTTCCATTGGACTCTGAAATTTTGACCCAGTATGCGCATCATTTTGTGGTGACATTTTTGGGCCAGTTGAGTCCGGAAAGAGATTTGGACATTGCTCTTCAGGCCATTCCCTATTTACGAGAAAGAATTCATGGCATTAAATTATTGATAATCGGCGATGGCCCGATTCGCCATAAATTGGAGAAGCAGATCGAAGAGCAAAACCTTACGGAAAATGTTGAACTGGTTGGATGGGTACCTTTCGAAAAGACAAGCTCTTATTTGGCTGCCAGCCACATTTGTATTATTCCTCAAGGGAGTAATGATTTGATTGACAATGGAACACCGCACAAACTTTTTCAATACATGGCCATGGGTAAACCTGTTGTGGTTTCTGATGCCAGAGCAATGAGACAGGTAGTTGAAGAAACAAAATGCGGGGAGGTTTTTCAATCCAAATCCCCGAAGGATTTTGCGCGTGCGATACTTAAAATAAAAAATAATCCCGATTTTCCCTATGGCGAGAATGGTATTCGAGCCGTTCAAGAAAAATATAATTGGGATCGCGATGCTCAAACATTGCGAAGGCTTTATGATGAATTATTATCGACATAAATTTCTTTTACTCGAAATTGTGGTGTGGATATTTTTTGCTGGCTCCTGTACAAAAATAGACAATCCAATTCACAAAAAGCACTACATTGCTTATAATATCGCCGAGCCTATTTCGGCTTCTATTTGCCTCTGGAAGGACGACAAACGAGCCGCTTACACCATTGCTTTCGACGATGTGCGGGCCAGCCATTATCTTATTTCGGCACCGGAACTTGCCAAACGCCGTTTCCGCGGGACATTCAATTTGAATACCGCCAATGTTTCCGATTGGAATCAATGGAAACTCGTGGCTCGGCTGGGACACGAACTGGCCTCGCATACCGTTCATCATGTCAAATTAACGGAGCTCAGTGACGATTCCATTCGCTGGGAACTGCAAAAATCCAAACAAATGATCGAAACCATGGTTCCAGAAAACGGGCCAGTCCTCAGCTTTACCAATCCTTACGGAATCGGGGATGCCCGTGTCAAGTCACTTGTCAAACAATATTACCTCTCCGAACGGGACAATTGGGGGTTGAACGATTCTTCCTTAACACCGGAACAGCTTTACGATGTAAAGGGGGTGGGCATTTACCCGCCCTTCAATGAAAAAAAATTGAAAAACCGATTGGAACAGGCCCTGAAAATGCGGGCGTGGATTCTGGTGTATTTTCATACGGTAACGGAACATCCGGACTCTACCGACATATGCCAATGTCCCCTAAATTTTTTCTTAGACCATTTGGATTTTATGGAAACCAAACGGGATTCCTTCTGGATCGCAACCCAACGAGAGGTTGCCGAATATGTAATCGCCCGAACCCGCGCTGTCATCGATCTGAAAAAAACAGCAGCCACAAAAATAGAAATTTGTGTAAAAAATGTGGTAAAAGCGAATCTTTCTGATTTAATTGTATCGGTCAGGGTGAAAATTCCGGCGGAATGGGTTGGGCAAAGCCTTCAAATCTGTGACGCATCGGGAAAAGAATTCGTGCTCAACCACCTGTCTAAGCAAGTGGTACTTCAGCTGAAATTAAATAAAAAGTACACATTAATGGGATTTCATTTATAGGGACGAAAAATGAACGCAGCATTGATCGGAGTTGGATATTGGGGGCCAAATTTACTTCGCAATTTGTACGAATTGCGCCGTTTGGATCGGATTGTTGTGTGTGATTTGGATGAGAATAAATTGGCGCGCATTCAATCCCGCTACCCCACCATTGAAACACAGACCGATGTGGAACGGGTTTTTCAAGACCCCGAGATTGACGCCGTACTAATCGCAGTGCCTGTCTCCTTACACGCTCCTCTCGGTATTCGCGCGCTCGAAAATCACAAACATGTTTTTATTGAAAAGCCTCTGGCTTCTTCCGTTCAGGAAGCACAAAATTTAATTGAAACCGCCCAAAAGTACCAAAAAATTCTCATGGTCGGCCATACGTTTGAATACAGCCCGCCTGTGTTGAAGATCAAAGAAATCCTTGAATCCGGCACCTTGGGTACTGTATATTACATAAGTTCGTCTCGGGTCAATTTAGGGCTTCACCAAAAAGACGTCAGTGTTATTTGGGATTTGGCGCCTCACGACTTCTCAACCATCTTTTACTGGTTAGGTGAGGCACCCATCCGGGTCTCCGCCGCGGGCCGGGATTTCGTCCAGAAAAATATTCCCGATGTGGCGTTTATTAATCTGGAGTTTCCCTCTGGGGCGATTGCACATGTACAGGTCAGTTGGCTCTCGCCCAGCAAACTGCGGCGCACAACCATCGTGGGTTCCGAAAAAATGCTGGTGTATGACGACACGGAGAATGTGGAGAAAGTGAAGATTTACGACAAAGGTGTGGATTACAAAGACCCTGAAACGTTCGGAGAGTACCAGTTGAGCTATCGCACGGGAGATGTTATCAGCCCGAAATTGGACACCTTCGAACCGCTGCGGAGGGAAATGGAACAATTCCTCGACTCGTGCGAAACCCTCCAGCCGCCAAAAACGGACGGGCTGAACGGACTCCGTGTAGTTCGTGCTCTGGAACTGGCGGAAAAATCTTTGCGCAATGGGGGGAAAGTGATTGAAATCTGATCGCACAACCCGGGCACGTTCTCCTCAAACCACCAAATCGGCGACGGTTGAGCACATTCTCCAAACGCTCCCCGATTTTCCTCTGGTTTCTTTTGTGATTCCCATGTACAACGAGGAAAAAAACATCCGAAAGTGTCTCGATTCCATTCTGGCTCAAACCTACCCGATTGAAAAAATTGAAATTAATGTTGTAGACGGAAACTCAACGGACCGCTCCCGCCAGATTGTAGAAGGGTACCGCGCCCGTCACCACAATATTCGTTTGCTGGAAAATCCGTCCCGAAAAACCCCGAAAGGTTTAAATGTGGGGGCCCGCCACGCCTCGGGCGATGTAATTATTATTTTGGGCGCCCACACGCGGGTTAAATCCGATTTTGTCGAGCAAAACATCCGAACCATGAAGGCTCAGAAAGTCCTTTGCGTGGGCGGCACACAAATTAACACCGGGGACACCTACATCCAGCGGGCTATCGGCAAAGCCATGGGCTCTCCTTTCGGCATCATGAGTGCTCCCTACCGCTACCGCCGACGCGCCAATTTCGTGGACACCGTTGTGTACGCGGCTTACCACCGATCTCTTTTTGACCAAATCGGGTATTTCGACGAAGAAAAAATTATTGCAGAAGATGCTGAATTTAATTGGCGCATCCGAAAAGCCGGGTACAAAATCTTTTTTACCCCCAAAATCGTGTCGTACTATTTTCCGCGTGCCAATCTACGCAAATTGGTCAAACAGTTTTTCCGCTACGGCATTTTGCGGGTCAACGTCGTCAAAAAACATTTAGACGCCATTAAAATTCTTCACATGATTCCCGCAGCTTTTGTCCTTTTTCTTGTTCTGAGCGGCCTTCTCACACTCATTCGGCCGAATGTGGCTCCGATTTTTTGGGGGTTGCTCTTGCTGTACGGGGCTTTTCTCATTGTGGCGTCGCTGTACACCGGGATTCGCTACGGCTTCAAATACTTGCCGGTTTTGCCTTTTGTGTTTGCGGCCATGCAGCTCAGTTTTGGTGCGGGATTTTTGGTCGGAATTTTTAAATCGCACGAGTAATATGCCCAAACCCATCGAAAAAATATTGCTTTTTCTGAGCGATTTCATCACGATTAATGCCGCATTTATTCTGTGGATTTTGCTTCGGCAGCATATCGGTTTTGCCTCAACCTTCCAGTTTTCCGATTACGCTGTGGTATCGGGCATTGTTTTTCTCTATTGGCTTTTCATTTTCGCCTTTTTCGGCCTCTACCGCTCGTGGTACGCCCAATCCCGATTTGACGAATTTGTTGCACTTCTCAAGGCGATTACAGTGGGCGTCATTTTCATTTTTCTGATCACCATCGATCTGCGTCGGGACATCCAGAACCCCTTTCCTTTAAGCCGGATCATGATTTTTTCCTATTGGCTGGTGCTCATTTTACTGGTAAGTGCCGGTCGATTGGTGTTGCGTTCCATTCAACGGCGGCTGCTTGAATCGGGCATCGGGCTACGGAAAACCCTAATTGTAGGACAGGGGGAACGTGCCGCTGAGCTCAAAAAGAAGGTGGAGCAATACCCGGCTCTGGGGTACAAAGTGGCGGGGTTCGTCGCACTCCCCGAAGGCCAGCCGGTCGTCCCGGAAAAATTGGTTCTCGGTAAATTGAACGATTTGGGTTCTCTCATTCAAACCCTGGGAATTGAAGAGGTGCTAATCGCCCTGGAGGAATCCGAAAGGCGAGAGGTGGTTCGTGTGTTGGGAGAAGTCAATGGGTTGGATGTGAATCTTAAAATTGTCCCTGACCTCTACGACATTGTAGTCGGTCAGGCTCGCACAAACCAAATTTACGGGTTTCCGCTCATCGAAATTTTGCCGGAGTTGATGCCTCCGTGGGAAAGACGAGTCAAACGCCTCATGGACTTGACTGTTTCGGCGGCCATTTTAATTTTGTTTGCACCCCTCTGGATTTTGGTGGGGATCATTATCAAACTGGATTCCAAGGGGCCTATTCTGTACAAACAAAAGCGCGTGGGGCGGAACGGAAAGCTCTTCACGATCTACAAATTCCGCTCCATGTACGAAGACGCGGAAAAAAGAACCGGCCCTGTGTGGGCAGGTTCGGACGATCCCCGTATTACCCGCGTGGGTAGAATCATGCGAAAACTGCGCATTGACGAAATCCCTCAATTCATAAACGTCTTTAAAGGGGATATGAGTCTGGTGGGGCCCCGGCCGGAACGCCCCTATTTTGTGGAAAAATTGCAGGAGGAAATTCCCTTTTATTTGCGTCGCTTGCGCGTCCGTCCCGGCATTACCGGCTGGGCACAAATCAAACACGAATACGACCAATCTCTGGACGATGTAAGGAAAAAGGTGCAATACGATCTGTTTTATCTCGAAAATATGTCTTTGCGAATGGATTTGAAAATCATCTTAAATACGCTTTCGGTCATGTTGCGGGGGAAGGGACAATAAATTGGCACGCTTTTTCGGAAATCTAAACGGTTGGTTCGATCTATTTTGTTTCAATGAAACGTGTGACGAAACCAAAAAATCACGTCATCTTAAAATTGAGGAGGACACATGAAAGTACCCCTGGTTGATCTGGTCACGCAATATAAAAATATTCAGCCGGAAATGGATGCCGCCATTCACGGGGTTTTGGATTCCGGGGCGTTTATTTTGGGCCCGGCGGTCAAAGAATTTGAGAAAAACATGGCCGAATACACGGGCGTGAAACACGCCGTGGGTGTGGCTTCCGGCACCGATGCCATTCAACTTGCACTCATGGCATACAATATCGGCCCGGGCGACGAGGTCATTACCACCCCCATGACATTCGTCGCGACGGTCGAAGTCATGGTTTTGCTGGGCATTCGCCCTATTTTCGTGGACATTGACCCCAAAACGTACATTATTGATCCCGAGCAAATAGAGGCCAAAATCACCCCGAAAACCAAAGCGATTGTGCCCGTCCACCTGTACGGCCAGTGCGCCGATATGGATGCCATTAACGCAATCGCCCAAAAACACAATTTGGTCGTTATCGAGGACTCTGCGCAGGCCGTCGGCGCCACATATAAGGGGAAAAAAGCCACCTCTCTGGGGGATGCCGGCTGCCTCAGTTTCTTCCCCAGCAAAAATCTCGGCGCCTACGGAGACGGTGGCATGGTACTGACCAATGACGACGATATTGCCGACCGTGTCCGCAAATTGCGGGTTCACGGCTCCGCCACCAAATACCAGCACGTTTATTTGGGGGTCAACAGTCGCCTAGATTCCATTCAGGCTGCCGTTCTAAACGTAAAGCTCAAATACATTGACCGGTGGAATGAAATGCGTCGGCAAAATGCCGCCAAGTACAACGAACGCCTTCAGGGGACACCAGCCATTACACCCTACGTGGCCGAAACCAATGCGCACACCTACCATCAATACACCATTCAGGTGGAAGACCGTGATGGGCTTCAGGCCTTTCTGAAGGAAAACGGCATCGCCACGGGGATTCATTACCCGATCCCCCTCCACCTGCAACCGGCCTACGAAAGTCTCGGATACAAAAAGGGCGATTTCCCTGTGGCCGAAAAGGTTTCCAGCCACGTCGTGTCCCTTCCCATGTACCCCGAATTGCCTGACGAGCATATTGAGTACACAACCGAACACATCCGGAAATTTTTGGCTTAATTTCTTTTTTTCCTCTCAAAAAGGGGCGGCTTCCAACCGCCCTTTTTATTTTTTAATTGATTTAAATTTCCGAAAGAATTATCTTTTAGTACATGTGATTGGTTTCGAATCGCTTTTGAGCCTCGAAAGGTTTTTCTATGTTAGATTTAAAATTCATTCGTGAACACGCTGACTTGGTCAAAGATGCCGTCAAAAATAAAAACGAAAAGGCGGACATTGACAAACTTTTACAGCTTGACGCCGAGCGGCGGAAAATCATTCAGGAATCGGAGGAATTAAAGCGCCTGCGAAACACGGTTTCCGCCGAAATCAACCGCTTGAAAAAAGCCGGGCAAAATGCTGACGACAAAATCACCCAAATGCGTACGGTGGCAGAAAAAATCAAGCAGTTGGACGGCCGACTTCGCGAAATTCAGGAAGGCATTCGCAGCATTCTCATTTGGGTGCCCAATATTCCGGACCCCTCCGTACCGGTGGGCCCAGACGAGAGTTTCAATCAAGAGGTCCGCCGCTGGGGTGAAATTGAAAAACTCGACTTCAAACCAAAACCCCACTGGGAGTTGGGGACGGCTCTGAATCTCATTGATTTCCAGCGAGGGAGCAAGCTTTCCGGGTCCAATTTCATTGTATTCAAGGGAATGGGCGCGCGTTTGGAGCGAGCCCTGATTAACTTTTTTTTAGACATTCACACCCAAAAACACGGTTACCGGGAAATTGCTCCGCCCTTTATTGTGCGCCGCGATGTCATGTTCGGCACCGGCCAACTTCCCAAATTGGAAGACGATATGTACCACATCGAACAAGACGATCTCTTTTTGATTCCGACGGCGGAGGTCCCCGTCACCAATCTTCACAAAGATGAAATTTTAAAGGAAGAGGAGCTGCCGCTTTATTACACGGCGTACACGCCCTGTTTTCGGCGAGAGGCCGGTTCGTACGGACGCGATACGCGCGGTCTCATGCGCATTCACCAATTCGACAAAGTGGAATTGGTAAAATTCGTCCGGCCCGAGACGTCCTGGGAGGAACACGAAAAGCTACTCCACGACGCCGAAGAAATTTTGCAGCTCCTAAATTTGCCGTACCGGGTTCTCAATCTGGCCACGGGCGATCTGAGTTTTGCCGCCGCCAAATGCTACGATTTGGAAGTGTGGGCTCAGGGAATCGGTCGCTGGTTGGAGGTTTCTTCGGTTTCTAATTTTCTGGATTTTCAGGCCCGACGGGCAAACATTCGGTTTCGCCGCACGCCGGATTCCAAACCCGAATTCGTCCACACCCTCAATGGATCGGGATTGGCGTTACCTCGAACGGTCATTGCCCTTTTGGAAAATTACCAGACCGACGAAGGAACTGTGATCGTGCCCGAAGTACTCAGGGATTATTTGGGCGTGAGTGTTCTGAAATAAAAACCACGTGTTCGCTTCGGAAAAAGGAAACCGAATCGGGCCTTGTTTTGAATAGAATTTGCCTTGAATTAAATTGAATTAGCTGGACAAATAGGAAAATGCGTGGAATTTCGTCTGATCTTTTTTTGAGGTAAGGCGCGAGCCCAAACCCCAGCCGGCGGTTTCATTCCACTTTGTCCGAAATAGCAAAACCCAAAACGAGTTGCCGAGATGACGCAAACAACCGGATGGCTTTCCATTGTTCCCCCTCTTTTGGCCATTTTTCTGGCCATTCGAACCAAGCAGGTGTACCTGTCCCTTTTTTTGGGCATTTGGTCGGGCTGGCTCATTTTAGCTCACTGGAATCCCCTCTCCGGGCTCAATCTTGCCCTTGAAGCCTGCATTAATGTGTTTCAAGATTCCGGCAACACCAAGGTCATCATTTTCAGTGCATTGGTGGGAGCCCTCATTGCTTACACTCAGCGCTCGGGAGGAGTGGAGGGATTTATTCACACCATTACATCCCGTGGAATTGTTCGGGGGCGCAAAACAGCCCAACTTCTTACCTGGGCGCTGGCAGTAGTGGTTTTCGTCGAGACCAGCATTAATGTATTGGTGCGCGCCTCTTTTGCGCGACCCCTTTTTGACAAACTGCGCATCTCCCGTGAAAAACTGGCTTACATTTGTGATTCCACTTCCGCCCCTATTTGTGTTCTCATTCCTTTCAATGCCTGGGGAGCCTACATTCTCGGTCTATTGGACAGCCAAAATGTGGCCCAACCCATGCGGACGTTCGCCGAAGGCGTCCCCCTCAATTTCTACGCTATTTCGGCCATTCTCTTCGTCCTTTTTATTATTTTGACCGAAAAAGATTTTGGGCCAATGAAGGAAGCGGAGCGCCGCGTCCGAGAGGAGGGAAAATTGCTTCGGGATGGCGCCGAGCCGTTAATTTCGGAAGATGTGGTCATGCTGCCCCCCAAAACGGGCATTCCCTACCGATCGATTAATATGACCATTCCGGTGTTAACCATGGTGGCCATGATGCCCGTCGGCCTCTTGATCACGGGTCATGGGAATTTTACCAAAGGATCGGGTTCCACGGCCGTTTTTTGGGCCGTTCTTACGGCCATTGCCGTGGGAGCGGTGATGTACCGCACACAGAAAATATTGACCACCTCGGAGCTAACCGATCTTTTTCTCAAAGGAGTAGGCGGTTTAATTCCTATGGCGATTCTCATGATGCTGGCTTTTGCACTGGGCAACACGTGCAAAGTTCTGGGTACAGGGCCTTACGTCGCCAACGCCACCAAGGGCTGGATGGTTCCCGCCATCGTGCCAGCTGTAATTTTTACGGTCGGATCGTTCATTGCCTTTGCTACGGGCACTTCCTGGGGCACCTTTGCCATTATGATTCCCATCGCCATTCCCATGGCACAGATCATTGGGGTCAACCTGCCCCTGACGCTCGGCGCGGTTTTGGGCGGCGGTGTTTTCGGTGATCACTGCTCGCCTATTTCGGACACCACCATTATTTCTTCCATGGCGTCCGCCACCGATCACATTGACCACGTGCGCACCCAATTACCCTACGCTCTGGTGTCCGGCGGAATCGCGTTGATTTTGTACCTTATTGCGGGTCTTGTTATGTAGGCGGGTTTTTCGGGATCGATTTTCTCCTGAAAACTTGCCGCGGCAAGGCTACCGCCATTCGGAGAATTCCGGCCAGAATCAAAACCACACTGACCATCCAATTGACCGGCCATTGCCAGATTTTGCGCTTCGTTTTCCAGAAATACTCGATGAAGTCCCGATGAGAATAAAAGAGAGATTTTACCCGGTGGCGGTACACAGAACTTCCCTTTTGGTGAACCGCTTTGGCGTCTGGGTAGAAATAAATCTTGAATCGCCTCCTTTTGACACGCCGGCACCAGTCCACGTCGCTGAAAAAAAGAAAAAACCGCTCGTCCCAAAAACCAATGGTGTCCACCACGCGTTTTGTGGTCAAAAGACAGGCGCCCTGGGGCTGATCTACCCGGCGGGTTCGATTGTGAGGAAAATACCCCATTTTCCAGTAATTGAAAAACTTGCTTCGTGGAAACAGGCTGCTCAGGCCGGTCATCTCAAAAAAGAGGTCCCGGTAGCGCGGAAAATGGCGACAGGATTTTTGAATGCGGCCGTCGGGGTACAAAAGCTGGGGGGCCACCACCCCAATATCCGGCTGCACCTCCAAGAATTTTACCATTCGTTCCACCGCTTCGGATTCCAAGGTGACGTCAGGGTTCAGAAAAAGAACGTAATCTCCCGTAGCATGGCGCAGGCCCTGGTTTACGGCGTGCGTAAATCCGCGGTTCTTTTTATTCAACCGAAAAAGAATTTTGACGTTGCGGGAACTGTTTTCCCGCGCAAAGGTGTGAATCATTTCCCGGGTACCGTCTTTAGAGGCGTTGTCAATTAAAATCACCTCCAGCGGCCGCAGGGTAACGTTTTCCAGCAAGGCTCGAAGCGTGTCGTCCAAATCCGACTGATTGTTGTACGTCACCACAATAGCGCTCAGCTGCGCTTTAAAATCACTCAATTTCGATGAACTCCCGTGGAAATTTGGTGAGACGCTCGGCGCCGTTTTTCCGGATCAGGATATCGTCTTCAATCCGCACGCCACCTACGTCGGGAAGGTAGATTCCCGGTTCGATGGTAATGACAAAATTTTCTTCTAAAACCGTTTCCGAACCCGTGCCCACCCGCGGCTCAGCATGAACGTGAAGACCCAGTCCGTGCCCCAAGCTGTGAATAAAATACCGACCGTAACCAGCCTGTTGAATGGAATCCCGCGCTACTTGATCCAGGGCCTGGCAGGTTAGTCCCGGACGTGCCGCTCGAACCGCTTTTTCTTGCGCCACGCGCACCGCTTCGTATATTTGGCGCAATTCCGACCCTATTTTTCCGAGTGCTACCGTACGCGTCATGTCACTGGCGTAACCCTGGTAAACCGCTCCGAAATCCAGCACAACCAATTCTCCGGGGGCCAGTTTCTTGTCGCTGGCCAGCCCGTGCGGTAGAGCGGAACGCGGGCCGCTGGCCACAATGGGGTCAAATGAATCGCGGTCGGCTCCTTTTAAGCGCATTCGATAGCTCAATTCCGCCGCGATTTCGCGTTCCGTAACCCCGATTTTGACGAGAGGCAGCACCTCCCGCAAAGCTTCGTCGGCAATTCGCGCGGCCTGCCGCAGCAGGGCGATCTCCCCCTCATCCTTTCGCATGGCTTGTGTTTCCAGAATTTTTTCGGTGGGAATAAAATGCGTGTGGGGAAAGCGTTCCTTCAATTTGAAATAGAAAGACGTGCGCACGTGCTCTGCCTCAAAAGCGATTTGTGCACCCGAGGGGAGCAATTTTTTTTCTTCAAGAGGCTGAATCAAGGTGTTTCGGGCGAAAAGCAGCTCAAATTCGGGAGCAACTTCCTGCGCGGCCTGTTCCATGTAACGGAAATCCGTCACAAAATAGGCACGGTCCGGTCGAACAAAACACAAGCCGCTGGAACCGGAAAATCCCGTCAAATAGCGGACATTTCCTCTTTCGGTCACAAGGAAACCATCCAACCCCCGTTTGGAAAGCATCAGGCGAAGAACACGGAGTCTTTGTTTGTAGCTTTCGAAAAGTCCTTCCAAATGGTTTAATCCTCGCCCAGACCCGACTCTTCCGCCAATTTTTTCTTTAAATACTGAATTTTCTCGCGGTACGCTTCATTTTCGGGGTCTTTTTTCAAGAGGATTTCGTACACGCCAATGGCTTTTGCGTAATGCCCCTGCGCCGCGTAGATTTCACCCAAAGTTGGTGTCACAATGGCGGCTGTTTCCTTTTTTTCTTCCTGCAAATCGTAGGACTCAAAGGGTTTTTGGGGCGAAGGTTTCGGGGTTTCTTCCACCGGCGTTTCTTCGATTTCGGCAACGGGCTCTTCTGGCGTCTCTTCGGTTTCTGCAGGCGGAACCTCTTCCTGCACTTCCTCTACTTTTTCCTCAACTACCTCCTCCGGGTGTTCGACCGGTTCGGGTTCGGTTTGTTCCTCTACAACGTCTTCTTCCGCTATTTGAATCCGGCTGCTGACCACCGAACTAATTTCCTCCTCAGCCGGCTTTTCCGTCATGACTTCGTCTTCAAAAATATCGTCTAAAATGTAATCGAAATCTTTTTCTTTTTCGGATTCATCCTCGGCACCAACAGGGGCAGGTTCTTCGGAAACCACCTCAGACGCAAGAGATTCTTCCGAAACAGGGGGTTCTTCAACCGACGTTTCGGCGGTTTCTTCAAGATGTTCCGCCACTAACTTTTCGATGTCCCGATCCTCATCCCCAAAAATGGGCTGTTCCTCCGGCACAATGGGTTCTTCCTCGGCGGCCGGGATTTCTTCAGCGGAAGGCTCCTTTTCCGGGGAAGCCTGAGCCAATTTTTGCTGAGCCTGTTTAAGGAGATTGCCCGCCTTTTCAAAAAGCGGGTCAATGGACAAAATGGTTTCAAGCCGCGTCAGGTAAGCCTGATCCCAACCGCGCTCCTGCAAGATTTGGGCCAAATAAAAATGAGCCCCAAGGTGGTCCGGATCGTACAGCAACACCCGATTGAATTCTTCCTCGGCGCGGTCTATCTGGTTCAGCGCCAAAAGGCATTTTCCGTACACAAAATGTCCGTTTACGTAATGGGGATTGCGTGCCAGACCGTCTTCACAGATTTGGGTGGCCCGCACAAAATCTTCCTTTTGGTAGAAAAGGTCCGCAAAATGTGCAAAAACAAGAGAAGAAGGATTGTTTCGCAAACGATCCTGTAAAACGTCAAATTCCTCAATTTCCGCCATTTGAGGATCTCCTTTGTGTGAAATGCTTTCGATTTTGCCAACGGCTCGGAAACAGGCCCGCAACTGGACGGTTGCGCCGCCTTTCCGAAAATTTCCGCACAGATTGTCCGACCGGAGTATCCGACCCCCGGAATTGGCTGAAAACCAATGGCCTTACAAATCCTTAATTTAGAAAAAATAAACCTTAATCGCAACACTTTTTGTGCGAAAGGCAGTAAAGAACGCTACCAGCCCGCGACGCTTTTGTTTAGAATATCTTCCGCTATTTTTTGAATGGCCTTCTCAATGGCTTTCTGCCGTTCCTCCGTGGAGCCTGTGTGTCGGTATTCCCCCCATTCCTGAAAAGTAGCTTTCCACAACGCCTTTTGCTTTTTCACATCGAAAAATTCAGCCGAAACCGTCAGGGTTACCCGGTAGGTTTGCACCTGTTCCTGCCGGGTGTAGGTACTCACCCTGTCGCTGATGGCTTGAATGGTGCCCCGCACCAGAGCATCGGCTGTGGTAGGGTCGGCAATTTTCAGGGTGTTGTCGCGCGTAAAAGCATCCACGACGGCGTCCGTCAGGGCTTCCCGAACCCCGAATTCTGAGGTTTTGTCCTCAAAAAGAGGCACTGCCACAGTTTTAATGTGAGGCGGCAGCGTGTTGCCAGAAAAGGAATAATGATTACAATGGATTCCCAGGCCGACTTCAACCAAAATCAGGAGGATCAAAACGAAAAAAAGACGCTTACGTTTCCTTTTCAATCCCGTATTCCTTGATTTTTCGGTACAATGTCCGCTCGCTTACTTTGAGAATTCGGGCCGCCCGCCGCTTATTCCAGTTCGTTTTTTCCAACGCTCGGCGGATCAGGTCGCGTTCCGCCTCTTCCAACGAAGGCAGCATGTCTTCTTTTTCGTGCACGACGGTGGCTTCCTGCACCGGCAGAGGATGACCACTTTCTCCTGCAACAGGCCAGGCCGGGCGAGCCGACATATTTTGGGCCATAAGAAATTCCTTGATTTGGGCCACTTCCGATCGAAGCTCCAACAGCACGCGGTAAATCAGTTCCCGCTCCGCTTTGTCCGCCGGCATGTTCAGGGGAACGGGTAAATTTCGGTCGAAACCCTGCTGCTGACCGATGTATTTGTACACCGTTTGCCGATCGATTAATCGCCCCTTTTCCAACACAATAATGGTCTGGACGAAATTTTTCAATTCCCGAACATTTCCCGGCCAGGCATATTCTTCTAAAGCTTTCAGAGCGTCCGGTGTAAATCCTTGAAATTCAATATGATTTTCTCGACAAAAATCCCGTGTAAATTTCTCAATCAAAAGAGGAATGTCCTCTTTCCGCTCGCGCAGCGGTGGGATTGTGATTTTGACGGCATTCAGGCGGTAGTACAAATCCAGCCGAAATTCCCCCTCCCGCACCGCTGATTCCAGATCGCGATTGGTCGCAGCCAGAATCCGTACGTCCACCTTCTGAGACACGGCGCCACCCACCCGCATGAATTCCTTCTCTTCCAACACCCGCAGCACCTTCACCTGCGTGGACAGCGGCATTTCGCCGATTTCGTCCAAAAAAAGCGTGCCGCCGTCGGCCAATTCAAAATAGCCTTTGCGCGATTCTACCGCCCCGGTAAAAGCCCCCCGTTGGTGCCCGAAAAGCTCGCTTTCCAGAATTCCTTCCGGAATGGCCCCGCAATTGACGGTAATCATGGGACGCTTTTTGCGCGGACTGTTTTCGTGAATGGCTCGCGCCACCAGCTCTTTGCCGGATCCGCTTTCCCCCAAAATCAGCACCGGGATGGTAGTGGGCGCCACCTGCAAAATCGTCGCCCGAATTTGTTCCATGGCCGGCGAACGCCCGACGAGTCCCAGGTCCCCGACGGAATCTTTTTCGATGGAACTCACCACGCTCCTCGGCTCATTTTCAGCCCCTTAAACCGTTCTTTGCCCGGCACGGCCTTGAAGGAAAAAACGGTGCTTCCCCCAAAAAACAAGTGCCTGAAAACAAAAATGTTGCGTTCGGCAAATGGACTCATACGACTATTTCCACAGTAACGATTCGCACTGACATTCCCCAAGCCTTGGTTCGCACTGAACCTGTAAACGGAATACCGAAGACGCCAATCTACCACTCAACAATTTCACCATCGTTGGTCAGTTTGAGATCGGCCAGGCCGAATTTTTGCGCCAGTGCCGCAAGCGATTTTCCCTCCTTTTCCAATTCCGGTGGAATGTGGGTAATGCGCACATGGTGAATATTCTTCTCCACCGCGAGTTGACAAATTTCCGTCACGGAGGCGTGTGCCCCTTCAATGAACAGCCACTGAGCCGCCTCAATGTAACGGGAAATCGCCTTAACCGACTGAATGTCGGACGTAAAAATCAGACTCCGGTTTCCCACACGAAAGCGGAACCCGTAGCTTTCCGTCCCAACACCGTGACGGCCCGCCAGTGTTTCCGCTCCTTTCAAGTGGTTTGTGGGAAAAAGTTCCACCTGCAGGTCGTCCCAAAACGGCAGACGGTTTTCCAGGGCGTGCAGGTAAAACGGAAAGGGCCACTTTTCGGGAAAAATGTAAAATCGGTACAACTGTTCCAGCAAAAAATCGGTGTAAAAGGCCGGAACAAACAGCTTCAACGGGGCTTTGCGTTTCCGCATCATCAGGTATTGAAGCAAAAGAGGCAACCCCGCGGCGTGGTCCGGGTGGGTGTGGGAAATCAGAACGGCTTCAAAATCCAAAACGGACGGTTTTAATTTCGCCAGAGCGTGCGCCGTCCCATCGCCG
>CAZOHG010000058.1:0-20085 GCA_964579725.1 uncultured Deferribacteres bacterium | reverse complement strand
TGAAGACCTCAAACAACTTAAAGAAGAATTGGAAGACAAAGCAAAGGCAATTCAAGAACGCTGGGACACGGTTGCGGAAAAAGTCGAGACCCAGGCCGTTCACCCGAAACGTCGGGATGTTGGGGTTCAGGAAGTGGCACTGGCCTGGATGCCTTTCTGGGAATTTGAGATTGAAGAAGATCAAGGTAGTGTGACACTGCGGGTTCCGGCGTTCGATTTGCCCACGGAGCCGAAAAGCCCGCTGTTGAATTCGGAGTGAATAACCTAAAAAGGGTGTGTCGCCCGGGCGAAAGAAGCCCGTGCCCCGCGGATTGTGCTGCTTACGGCGGCCGCTTTCAAAGACAGATTGGTGGTTTCGAAAGGAAATATGTCGACCCTGAAAAAATCAGGTTTGCGCAAAATGGAAAAGCTTGGAGTAAAATTGGAAAGCAAGTCCGATTTGCAAATTTACCCGTGGACGTACCGGCGGTACGGGCCGCGGTGTGGCAAGCGGTCCATTACTTTTATCGTAGGAGTGGGGGGCGTTCACCTGCAGCCCGCGGTTGCCGATTTTAATATTTACCTCGTTGCCAAAGTGTACAGCGAGATGAAACCATTCGGCCCGGTTCTAAGGAGTTGTCGTGATAAACATTGCAGAAATTTAACTTGAAAATTTTGTGGGAATTGCGTAAGTTCAATCAAGTATTTCACAACGCACGTAAAAAAATGGAGGTGATTTTATGAGAAAAGGACGCCTGACATTTCTTTCGTTTTTTCTGGCGGGATTTTTGGTGACGTCGTCCGTTTACGCTCAGTTCGGGCTCATGAATTTGAACCGGGAGGCCCAACAAGGATTGGTCATGGGGGGCCTGGGCCTGACGAATATTGACGGGCAAAGCTATCTGAGTATTAATCTTCGCCCGGAGTTGGCGTTTGGTAAGTGGGGCATTGGTTTGAATGTCAATTTGCTCTACAACACCAAAACCGGTCACATTCGTTCCAAAGATTGGGATGAAAAATACGATTACCTGCGCATGGTCCGGTACATCCGCTACGGTTGGAAGGGCGACAAATTTTACACCCGAGTTGGGGCACTGGACGCCGCTCGAATCGGACATGGTTTTATTATGAATTTTTACAACAATCAGGCCAGCTACGACGGTCGAAAAATCGGCCTGGCACTGGACGCAGATTTTGGAATGTTCGGATTCGAATCCATGACCAGCAATCTGGCCCGATTGGAAATTGTGGGTGGCCGCGCCTACGTGCGTCCGCTGTACAAAAGCGGCATCCCGATTTTCAAAAACATCGCTTTCGGGGGAACCTACGTCACGGACACCGATCCGGACGGCAATCGGGGGACCAAAGACGCCGTGGCCGAGTACGGTGCCGACGTCGAGCTTCCGATTGTTAATTGGCCGATTCTTTGGTTTGGGGTGTACGCCGATTACGCCAAAATCAAAGATTACGGCTCCGGAAAAGCTGCCGGTGCCAGCTTTCAGCTGAAAAATCTGTTGGGTCTCATGAATCTGGAATTGCGCGTGGAACGTCGCTTATTGGGGAAACAATTTGTGGCCAGCTATTTCGACGCCTTTTACGAGGTCTACCGATACTTGCCAGACGGAACAACCGGCGTGCCCAAAATTCAGACCCTGGCCTCCATTGACGAAGAAACCAAGGGAGTTTTTGGTACCCTTTACGGGAAGATTTTGGGAACGGTGGAGATTATCGGAAGCTACCAGCACCTGGACGCGCGCCCCAAAAGCGGCATTTTACACGTGGGAGCCGACGCCACCAAGCTGATTCCCAGTTTGGCGCTGCACGCTGCCTACGACAAAATGAATATTGCCAACACAAAAGATATTTTCACACTGGACAACCGTTCCATTGCCCGCGTCGGTTTGGGTTACAAAGTGAAACCCTATCTCATTGTGTATATGGATTACATCTGGAGCTTTGTTTTGGATAAAAAGGAGAATGTGTACAAGCCGCAGGAACGCATTGAGCCTCGGGTCGAATTGCGCTATCCCTTTGCCTTCTAAAAAATGAGCGTGGGGGAAGCAAAAGGGTGGAGCCCGCTACGCTGGGTGTTGGATTTTGTCTACCCGCCCGCCTGTTTTGCGTGCGGAGCGCCGTTGGAAGGCGACGAGATTTTGTGTGCTGCCTGTGAAGCTCAATTGCAGCCGCTTGCGTCCGAAAACAGTTTGAAGGAACTTTGGATTGCCCGCCAGAAAACCTTGTCCGTTTTTGTGGACGACGTACTGGTGGGCTTTTTATTTGAACCGGTTATTCAAAAGCTGATTCACGGCCTCAAATACGAGGGACGCCGGAATGTGGGGCGTTTTCTCGGGGAAAAATTAGCGAGGCAATTTGCGCTTCGGATGCCAACTTTTCGGCTCGATTGGATTGTTCCGGTTCCGCTTCACCGAAAAAAACAGCGGCTCCGTGGGTACAACCAAAGTACTGTGCTCGCCCGGGTGTTGTCGAAGAAATGGGGGATTCCCTTAACCGAAAAAATGATCCGGCGAGTCCGCAACACGCCCACCAACACCGGACTGACGGCTGCTGAGCGATTGGAAAATATGAAAGACGGATTTGTTCTTTTGCCCGGCCAGACAGTGGCAAACCAGACTATTCTTCTCGTCGACGACGTTATTACGACGGGTTCTACCGTAAATGCCTGTGCAAAACCCTTGAAGGCAGCCGGAGCCAGCCGAGTTTTGGCACTGTCTGTGGCGCACCCGGCGCTGGAACACACCGGGGGCATCCCGACGAAAGACTTGCATCTGGGGTGATTTCTGATTACTTTTAAAAATCTTGGGGGAACGGTTTCCTTTATTTGTTGGGTGAGGTAGAAATGGCCCGTAGCAAAAAATCACACGGCTCTCCCAAGCGTTGACCGGGTCGTTTCGAAACGACGAAAGTGAAGCGCAATAAAATCGAAAGAAGGATTGTGTTCCCGCACGGAACTCGTGGTCGGCTTTGAGGTTCAAAAAATGAGTCTTCAGCAAATTTATTGGGCAGTAAGCGGAATCAGCTTTGTGCTGAGTTTGCTCATTCTTTGGTTTATTGTGCGGCGTTTGGAACGAGCAGGCTATGGGCAGTACCGGTGGATTTTGTACGGCTTTTTGTTGGTTTACGGCGGATACGAGACAATCAAATTGGTGGCGCAGAATAACCACATCGAAACGGACGCTTTTTTCTACTTTTGGGGACTGTTGTCAGCCATTTCTTTTGTACTGCTGGGATGGGAAGTAAAAAGGTGGACAAAGAAAAGGGAGACGGAGGAATGAAACGCCTGAGTTTGGCAGGGATGTTGCTCACTTTTTTGCTCTGGGTAGGCTGTGCCGGTGTACACCCGAAATTGGAAGACCCGAAAGGGGAACAGTCGGTTCTGCTGATTGGCTCCGTGATCGCCGACGTTTTTGAGTATCATCATATTACCGACACCTTTAAATACGCCACAGACGTGGCCATCGTGGGGCAAGTGGAGCAGAACGGGCGGCTTAAAACCAAATTGTACTGGACAAAGACGGACGAGCACGGCTATTTTTATTTGGCTAATCTGCCGCCGGGTGCGTACGGAATCCAGGGCTTTCGGGTTAAGGTGATCGGTAGCGAGGATATGATTACGGTTGTGAACGATCTGCAGGATTCCACGGAATATTTCCACACGGTGCGCCGCCCTATCATTAAGAAAAGGGCGACCTATTTTCCGTACAAACCCAAGAACCGTGTGGTTGACTTCGGACACAATTATTTTTTAATTGACCGAGGTCAGGAAGTGCACTACAAGCACTTTTATCGAATCAAAGACCTGCGTTTGGTGACCGGAGACCTACTGAATGAACCTCCCGTTGCCTATTATTTTTTCAATACCTACCCCAATAGCGGTTGGCGAAATCTGTTACCCGTTCGGCGGTAAGCGAAAGAAATTCGCCCGTCGGTCCGTTCTTCTTTGAGAGACACTTGATCGCCAGACCGTTTAATCAATGGCAAAAGGGGTTTTTCTTGAAGTTGTGCGATGAGCAAATTGAAAAAAAGCGCTGCTAAGAAAGAATCGCTTTGAGTTCCAATAAAACCGTTTTTGTAAACGCCAGAATTTTTACGGCCGATCCCAAAGGGCCCTGGGCAGAGGCTCTTGTAACCGAAGGGGAGACCATTGTTTTTGTCGGATCCAATTCCGGTGCATTGGCCTACCAATCGTCTCACACCCGAAAAATAGACCTGAACAATCGTCTTGTGCTGCCGGGATTTCATGACGCTCACCTTCATTTTGCCGCAGGCGGATTTAGACGTATTGGGCTCAATTTGCGCGCGGCTAATTCGTTACGCGAATTTGTCGGCGCGATTGCTGATTTTTTGTCAACCGTCCCGGAAGGCGAATGGGTGACGAGTTGGGGCTGGGATCATGAAAACTGGCCCGAAAAACGCTACCCCACGCGACAGGACGTCGATCCGGTCTCAAAAAATCACCCCCTTTTGTTGCAGCGATTGGACGGACACGTGGCTTTGGCCAACAGTTTGGCTCTGAAGATGGCTGGTGTAAAGCGAGCCAGAAAAATCCCGGGCGGTGAAATTCAAATTGACCCGAAATCGGGGGAATTAACCGGCATTTTAAAGGACCGGGCCATTGAATTGGTGACGGCGGCTATTCCACCGATTTCGAAAGCCCGCCGTCGAAAAGCGATTGAAGCCGCTTTCGAGTACGCCGCGCGATTGGGGGTAACGAGCGTTCAGGAAATGGAAACCCACCCGGACAGCTTTGAGTTGTATCGTGAAATGCTTGATCGCGGGGAAATGACGGTACGGGTTCGCGCTGTTCCATTACCGGAACACCTCGAGGCGTTGGCCGAAACGGGAAACCCCCGTTGGCTGGTGAGCAGTGGGGTGAAACTTTTTTCCGACGGGTCTTTGGGGGCAGGCTCCGCCTGGATGTTTGAGCCCTACGCTGACGCGCCGACATCTACAGGATTGGCAATTCACACCGAGTCGGAATTGCACAGGTTGTTGGAAAAATTCGACCGCCTGGGTAGACAAATTTGCTTACACGCCATCGGCGATCGGGCCAACCATGTGGCTGTACAGGCGCTTTGCCGTTTGGCTGCCCAAAACCGAAATGCGCGCCGCCATCGAATCGAACATGTGCAGGTGATTCGAGAAAAGGACGCGGATGCCATGGCAGATTGCGGTTTGGTGGCGTCCCTGCAACCGGTTCATTATTTGGACGACCGCCGTTGGCTGACGAATAGAATCGGGCCCCAACGCCTGCCGGCTGCCTACAGGTTGCGTTCTTTTATTCGGAGAAAAATACCTGTTGCCTTTGGAACCGATTGGCCCGTGGAAGATTTAAATCCTTTACAGGGAATTTACGCGTCGGTTTCTCGAAACATCGATTCTTGGACGCCACAGGAAGGTATTTCGTTGGAAGAGGCTTTGTTGGCTTACACGAGGGGGAGTGCCTTTTCCGAATTTTCCGAAAGTTGGAAGGGGCGCCTTTTGCCCGGTTTTGCAGCGGATTTTGTGGTGCTTTCGGAAAATCTGTTCCGAATTTCACCCGAAGAAATTCCGCAGGTTCGGGTACTGCGGACAGTTGTAGGGGGCAAAACCGTGTTTGAATTGTAAGGTAAAAAGATTTTGTTGAAGATTAGCGAGGATTTTAACAACTCGAATGATTGAGCGCAAAAAAACAAAGACTGTCCGCGTAGGCAGCGTGCTTGTCGGGGGAGAGGCGCCGATTTCGGTGCAATCCATGACCACCACCAAAACGGAAGACGTAGAGGCCACGGTGGCTCAAATTTTGCGTTTGGAGGAAGCCGGGTGCGAAATCGTTCGGGTCACGGTTCCTTCCGAAAAAGCGGCTTCGTCGCTTTCCTCTATTAAGAAAAAGATTCACATTCCTCTGGTGGCCGATATTCATTTTGACTACCATCTCGCTTTGAAGGCCATCGAGAGCGGTGTGGACAAAATTAGGATTAATCCGGGCAATATTGGCGAACGCCGTCGCGTAGAAGCCGTCCTTTCCGCCGCCCGGGAACGAGGAATTCCTATTCGGATCGGTGTCAATTCGGGTTCTTTGGAACGCGATCTGATTGAAAAATACGATGGGATTACGGCAGACGGTTTGGTGGAAAGTGCGCTGCGGCATGTGGCCATTTGTGAAGAGCACCACTTCGATTCGATTATTCTGTCGTTGAAAGCCTCGGACGTCGGGATGATGATTGAAGCGTACCGAAAAATTTCGGAACGGGTTCCTTACCCGCTTCACCTCGGCGTAACGGAAGCGGGAACGCCGCGGCAGGGAATTGTAAAATCCGCGATTGGGATTGGAACACTGTTGGCTGAAGGAATTGGCGACACCATTCGCGTGTCCTTAACGGCAGATCCGGTGGAAGAAATTCGCGTGGGGTTTGATATCTTAAAATCCCTGGGCCTTCGGCGGCACGGAATGAATATTGTGGCCTGCCCTACCTGCGGGCGCCTGGAAGTGGATTTGATTTCAATTGTCAATAAGGTGGAAAAAAGGCTGGCCAATTTCGACAAAAATCTTACGATTTCGATTTTGGGCTGTGCCGTAAACGGACCGGGCGAAGCCGCGGAAGCGGATGTCGGAGTGGCGTGCGGAAAACATTCCGCCCTGATTTACCGAAAAGGGAAAAAAGTGGCCAAGATCCGGGAAGACGAAATCGTCACCTATTTGGTGCGGACAGTTGAAAATTGGCCGGAGGAATAGGATTAAGTAAAATCGGCACGGTTGTGCAGCCGGCTATTGAATGTTTCTTTTAGACCCTGTCGGGAACAAAATAAAACTAATGACTTCTGACCATTTGTGACAAAAAAGAAACATAAAAAACCTTGAAATTGTAAAATTTTTTGGTTATAATTATGGGTAGATTTAGGGGAATCTCTTAGGCGCAAATATTGGTCAGGTTTTTCAAAAAAATAAACAACTTGCGAGCGTAGCTCAGTTGGTAGAGCCCTGGCTTCCCAAGCCAGTTGTCGCGGGTTCGAATCCCGTCGCTCGCTCTAATTTTCTCCGAATTTTCTTCACAAAGGGAATGGTATTGGTTGGACCACCCATCACACAGACACGCACAAGACACATGGAGGTCATGTATGTATACGCGAAAAAGTCGGTTTGGGCGTATAGGGGAAGTTTGGTTCTTAGGATTGCTTTTTATTTTCGTTTTTTCAATTCCTCAGACGTTCGCTTCGCAAAACAATAATTCTCCCGCCCATCCTCTTCGAACACAATATTCACAACTACTTGCATTACAATCCGCTCCTCACAGACAACAGCTTTTGGTCAAAACGGCCGAACGGCAATGGCACGCTGTCGAAAAATTGGAAGCGGCCGCCCGTCTGGATCGAAAGCTACAACAGGAAGTACGACAGAATGTCCCGGCCGGTGAGAAAATCCGGGCATTCATTCGAGAAATCAAGCGTCAGGAAGCGTTTGGAAAGCCACGCGCCGAGATTTACGCGGAAATTAAGGCCCGTTTTGCTCAAAACGCCGTACAGGGTACGGGACAAATTGCTGGTTCCGTGACTGTGGGCGGACGGACCCCCGAGAAGAGCGTCGAAGTCATTGCATTTGATCTCTACGGCTACCCGGCTGGAACCGCAAGTGTCCATTGGGATAATTCCTACACGATTTCCGGGTTAGCGCCCGGACGCTATTTTGTGCTTACGGAAAGCGAGTATGTGGACGAGTTCTACAACAATGTGGTTTCGAACAGCCGGAAAGGCTGGCGGTCCGCAACTTTGGTGGAGGTAACCGACGGCGGAACCACATCCGATATTAATTTTGATTTGCAGCCGGGTGCTGTGATTTCCGGGAAGATTTTTCAAAACAACAGCAGTACACCCATGAGCTATGGCTTTGTAACCATTTCCGTTTTCTCGGCAACAGAGCAAAATAAAATCGCCTCAATCGATGCCTTTACCGACCAAACCGGAGCGTATTCGATTACCATTGGCTCGGTGGGGCAATTTAAATTGGAAGCTACCTCCTACGGATACCAGAACCAATTTTACAATCAGAAAAACGATTGGCAGAGTGCCGATGTCATCACGGTTTCTTCCGTTGAGGACACGCTGACGGACATTGACTTTGTGCTGAACCGGGGCGAAAATGTCGGGCCGACGGTGCCTTTCGGGGCAATTGCCGGGCACGTCTCCGGCAATCCCGGAAATCGGCCTTTGAATTTTGTCCTTTTGGCGGCCTTTGATCTTTCGGACACGTCTTTTGCGGGCCTGTCCATTTCATCTTTTGCTCTTGGCGGAGGCCAATCCGCTCCTGGCGACTATGTTATTGCTCCTTTAAAAACAGGGCGTTACATTGTTTATGCCAATGATCTTATGGGCCCCTACGGTAAAGCCTATTACAACGGAAGCCCCACACCCGACGGAGCAACACCGGTGAGCGTTACCGTCCCCGACACAACCAAAGATATTAACTTTTCCCTCGATTTGGGTGGGACTATTTCAGGTAGCATTTCCTTGCCCGACGGAAGTCCCGCCGACTCTGTTTTGGTGATCGCCCTGCGAGCGGATATTTTCAATGGAGACAAATTTTTCTCCAATGTCGATCTTGGTTTTGGATTTTCCAGCCGGGACGGCCATTACCTTATTGCAGGGTTGTCTTCCGGCGATTACATTGTACGAACGGTCGCTCTGGCCAATTCAAATTACAAAAACGTGGCACTGGACGAGTGGTACTCCGATGTACACAGCATTTGGGATTGGAAGTCAGCCACACGGGTTACCGTAACGGCACCGCAAATCGTTCAGAATATTGATTTTGCCCTGGACGCCCCCGGCTTTATTACCGGAACAGTGACCAATTCGGACGGTTCTTCGCCCGTGGGAGGGGCTGTTCTTTTGGCGCTGCGTGCCGATAACAAATTACCCGAATTGGCTTTGGGAAAGTCCGATGGCGAAACGGGCGAATATGCCCTTGGCCCTCTGCCAGCGGGTGATTACGTGGTTTTTGCCTACCCCGGGAAAGATGGTTTATTGCCAGAATTCTACGACGGTGCTCGCATTCTCACTGCTGCGACGACCGTATCGGTGCAGCCGCCCAACGCGACTTCGGATATTAATTTTACGGTGGATAAAGGTGGTGTGATTGAAGGGATTGTATTTCTGCAGGGCAATTACCCCGCCGGAGCGGATACACTGTCCGATTTCCCCGTTGTGGCATACGATGCGACCACAGGGCTTTCGATGGGGGTTGCCGACGTGACATTTAGCGGCGGCTACCGCATTAAGGACTTGCCTCCCGGGCAGTACAAAGTGGCGGCCATGCCTGTGGCCAGTCCTTTTGCAACCACCTATTTCGGCGGCGGTGCTACGTACAATGACGCACACACTTCGGTCGTTTCTCTGCAGTCGGAGGAAATTAGGGAGGCAAATATCGAGTTGGGCCGCGGTTCGGAAACAATCTCCGGACATGTTTTTACCGACGCAGAAGGTGGGCAGCGCGGTTTACCCCAAACCATGGTGCTGGCCTACGACGCTTCGGGACACGCCCTTTCGGCCGGCCTTTCGGGCTACACGCTGCCCAATATGACACCCCTCACGGATTCTTCAGCTTACGTTATCGTGGGGCTTCGAGGCGGCAGTTACACGCTTCGAACCTTTTCCGCTTTGAGCGCTCTGCAAAGCCTATCAGGTCTCTTGGAAGGGGCCGGTTCTTCAGAGAGAGCTGTTTCTCCAGGAACGGGGTTGGGCGACGGAATGCCTTCCATTCCCCTTATTGGGGATCTCAATCTTTCGGTTTCGCTTTACCAAGATGAATGGTACAACGACGTTCCCGTCCGATTTAATCCGGCGCAGTCAGGAATGGATGTGCTGTGGAGTCTTTTGACATCCAATGGCGACATCGCGGGTTTCTTTCCCTTCTACGATGTTCCTCCGGCGGGTGCGGCCCAGGTGAACACGGGAAGTACCAACATTGACTTTGTTCTTGGTAAATTGAATCCGAAAGAAATTCTCTCAGATGTACAGCAGAAATACACGCCATTGCCGCAGGCTTTTGCTCTAAAACAAAGCTATCCGAATCCCGTTCATTTGAATGCTCTGGCGGCTTCGGGAACGGTGATCGGCTATTCGTTGAAGCAGCCTTCGAGTGTGTCGCTTACGATTTACAACGTGCTGGGCCAAAAGGTCGCGGAACTTGTGAATCACGTTCAGGCTGCCGGTGTGCACCACGTTGTGTGGAACGGAGAGGATTTTTCGGGTCGTTTGGTGGCAAACGGCATCTATTTTTACGAACTAAGGGTTCAAAATCGGCGGATTGACCTGAAAAAGATGGTGATTTTGCGTTAATTTGCCGATATTCATTTCATAGAATTTTGGAGAATTGGGAAAGCTAAATTGGCTTTCCCGCCTTATTTAAAAATGGAGGGTTGCTGCCCATGAAAATCAAACGTTGGATTGCGACGGGGGTCCTGGTCGTTTTAGGCACTGGACTTCTGTATTCGCAAATGCAAGACGTGGTTCAGCAGGTTGGGAACGCGGGGAGTGTAGATTGGACAAAACAATTGATCACATCGACGGGAATTGGGGCTCCCAATCCCAATGTGCCACCGGCAGCCCAAAGAGCGGGTGCCATTGAAGCTGCCAAGCGTGTGGCCCTGCGCAACTTACTGGAAACGGTTAAAGGAATGGCGCTGAATTCTGAGACTACGGTTGAAAACGCCATGACGACCTCGGATGTGATTCGCACGCGGATTTCCGGTGTTGTGAAAAATTTTACCGTGAAAGACATTCGCTACATGTCCGATGGTTCCGTTGAGGTGGACGTGGAAATGCCCATTAGCGGGGCTCTGTCCGATGTGATTTTGCCCCAACAATTTGGCGGGGGACAGCTTTTGGTTGCTTCGCAGCCGCTTTGTCCTGTTTGCGGACAACCGTGGCCAAAGGGAAAACCGGTTCCCCCCGGTGTTAAGTTGATTTACCCTCAGGGGCAGCAACCAGCTTCCGGAGCTGCCAATGCCACCTACACCGGTCTCATTATTGATGCCCGTGGGCTTGGGGTTCGCCCGGCCATGGCGCCTCGTGTGCTCAATGAAAACGGAAAGGAAATTTACGGTTCCCGGTACGTCAGCCGCGACTACGCCGTCCAGATCGGAATGGTGGGGTACGCAAAGGATCCGTTGAAGGCTAAACAATCGGATCGGGTAAAAAATAACCCCTTAATAATTAAGGCGATTAAAGCAGCCGGCCCCAATCGCGCCGATGTGGTTGTTTCGAACGCCGATGCTCAGCTGATTCATTCGGCGGCTTCAACCATGAATTTTCTCGATCATTGTCGTGTCATGTTTATCGTGGACTGAGATTATTGAAAGGAAATCAAAATGAGAAAATCGGCTAAAATCTCGGGCATTTCAGCCATTCTGTTTGGTTTGATTGCGCTCATGATTAGCTGTGGGCCCAAACCCATCAAACAGCAATCCGTAATGGACACACCGGACTACCATTACCAAATGGGCATGCGCGAGTTCGATCATGGGAATTTGGCGGCTGCCCTGCAGGAGTTTAATCGTGCCAAAGCGTTGGATCCCAAATATGCCGGCGCGTATGTGGGCATCGCTCTTGTAAATTGCAAGCAGGGAAAATACAAAGAGGCTTACAAGGCGGTGGATAAAGGCATCGACCTGAACAATAAATTTTTGGAAGGGTACATCGTCAAGGGCCGCATTATTACCAGGGAACGCAAAGGCGATGATTGGGTGGAGAAGGCCGTTAAACAATACAACAAGGCTTTGAAAAAGGCGGAAGAACTTCAGAAAAAGGACCCCAATTTGAGGGATCAGGCCAGAAAATGGACAGAGGAAGCCTATTTTTACATGGGTGAAACCTACAAGAACGCCTTTAAGTTTCGAGATGCCGAAAATGCGTTTTCCCGGGTTGTGGAAATGAAGGGAGATTACGCGCAAAAAGCCAATTCGGAATGGGAATTGGTGCAGAAGATTGTTCGGGCAGCCCCGGGCACCAAAATTGGGGCAAAAATCGCGTTGATTCCCGAAATTGACCGCGCCGATCTGGCCGTTCTGCTGATTGAAGAATTGAAGCTTTTGGACGTATTTGAAAAGAAGCGCCCGAAAACATTTGACACCGGTTTTCACCCGCCGGCCGATCCGACGAAATTCAAGGAAGCCGTTCAATCCAATGCCATTCAGATACCCGATATTAAAAATCACTGGGCCAGAAATTGGATTGAAGAAATTGTGACAGTGGGCGGCATGAGTTTGTTTCCGGACCACACCTTTAAGCCCAATCAAAAAATCACACGTGCGGATTTTGCGAATGTTGTCCAGAATATTTTAATCGCCGTGACGGGCGACCAATCTCTGGCGACCAAATACATCGGAGAGCCGTCACACTTTCCGGATGTCCCCAGTACGCATTGGGCCTACAATGCCATTACGCTTTGCGTGGATCGGGGCATCATGCACGCCAATAAAATTGACGGGAGCTTCGGCCTGACCAAACCGGTGTCCGGTGCAGACGCCCTGCTCATGATTCGTGATTTCCAAAACGCATTGAGAATGACGTTTTAACGGGTTTCTAAATATTGTATTAGGCTATTTTTAATGGAAACAGCCCGTTGCAAAAAGCGTTAAATTGCTTCTTGCAACGGGTTGGATTTTCAAGGGGGGCGAAGATTGCGAGAAAATTGTCGCAAAACAATGGAATGTTGGACGAGGTTAAAGGAAATTGATTTTCACAGACAACGGAATGGTTCCAAAAGATTGAAAAATCGAAAGGTGAAAAATTGAGCAGGAAAAGTTATTTGCGTCAAGCACTAGCGCTTGGGCTGTTTTTTTTCTTTTCGAGTGGGCTAATGGCTCAAGTACCAGGGAACGGACAGCCCCGGCCCGGACAGGCGGGCGCCGCTCCTATGATTCAAGCAACCGGTACGGGAAACATCATTGCCGGCGATGTGGCACACGCCCGGGACGACGCTATTGACGATGCCCTGCGAAAGGCTGTTCAGCAGGCATTGGGAACGTACCTGTCGTCCGAAACTCTGGTTCAGAATTACCAAATGGTTGAGGACAATATTCTCACCTGGACACATGGCTACGTGAAAAATTACAAGGTCATTTCCGAACGGCAGCTGGATCCTTCGACCTACCAGGTTGTGGTTGAGGCGGACATTCGAATGGACGATTTGAAAAATGACGCCGAAAGCCTGCAGAATCTTCTGGCCAAAATGGGCAATCCCAGAATGATGATCATGATTCAGGAGCGAAACATCGGCGAGAATTACCAGGGAGCGGGTTATTTCGATGTGGATATGACCGCAGCGGAAACAGCGATGAATGACATTTTTCTGCAAAAAGGAATTGAAGTGGTAGACCCGTCCGTCATTCGGCAGAAATTGAAAAAGCGACAGGCTCTGGCTGCCTTGTCTGGAAATGTTCGGGCTGCTGCTGCAATCGGCCACGAATACGGCGCCGAAGTCATCGTTTTGGGCAAGGCAATGGCCAAGGTGGCAACGGGTGTGAACCTCTACGGAATGAAATCCTGTCAGGCCGATGTTACGGCGCGAGCCATTAACACGGACACCGGAACCATTATTGCCACCGCTTCGGCTCACGCTGCCAAGGCCCACATTGACGCCCTAACAGGGGGAACCATGGCTATTAAGGCCGCAGCGGGCCAGGTGGCCGATCAATTGCTGGACAAAATCTTAAAAAAATGGCGCGCCCAATACTACAACGCAACCGGTATTGAATTGGACGTTGCGGGGCTGGAAAATTTCAACCAGCTCGAACAGTTCAAAACGACCCTGAAATATTACATCCGTGGGATTAAAAATATTTACGACCGCAAATTCAGCGGGGGAAAAGCCCTGTTGGAAGTGAAAATGACGGGCAACGCGCGCCAGTTGGCTCGCGAATTGTCCAACAAAGATTTGGGAAAAATCAAGGTTCAAGTGTTGGGCTTAACCCCCAATCGTTTAGAACTTCAGGTAGTCCAAATCCAACAAAAGCCGTAGCCTTTTGCCTGGCGGTTTCAGAGTTTGAAAAGTGGGGTGGATGGGGCCAAAATTATTCCAATTGAAACCTTAAAAAAATCAAGGAGTTTCCGCCATGAAACGCACATGGGTATTTCTGTTACTGGGGATTTTTTTGGCAACCCTTTTCCCGCTAAAATCCGTCAAAGCCGACTACAAGGGCATGAAAAAGCGGGTGGCGGTGTTTGATTTTTCGGACAAAACGGACCACCACTACATTTGGTGGGGCGGAAAATCCGTGGGGCGCGGCATGGCGGATATGTTGGTAACCGCCCTGGTCAAGAGCGGGCGATACACCGTCATTGAACGTCAAAATCTGGACAAAATGCTGGCAGAACAAAAATTGGGTGTTTCCGGATTGGTTACCCCTCAAAGTGCGGCTAAAATCGGCAAGTTGTTGGGTGTGGAAATGGCCATTATTGGAACAGTAACGGAATTTGGCTACAAGAAAAATAATATTGGCGGGCGGATTAAGGGGATCGGGTTGGGGGTAAAATCCCAGTCGGCGGTCGTGGCCGTGGATGTCCGTTTCATTAATACAACGACCGGTGAAATCATAAAAGCCGAATCGGTTCGAAAGGAGAAATCCAAGAAAGGGCTTTCTTTTAGCACGTCCACGTTTAACTTCCACAACCAGAGTCAATTTGACCAGAGCTTAGTGGGAAAAGCGACCCGAGAGGCCATTAACGAAATTGTCAAATTGTTGGACACGGCTTCCCAAACTATTCAATGGGAGGCAAAGATTATTAAGGCGACACCTTCGGGAAAGGTGTACATTAACAAGGGCTCGCTTTCAGGGGTTAAAATCGGAGATGTGTTTGCGGTTTACCACAAAGGAGAGCCGCTTATCGACCCGGACACCGGCATTTCGTTGGGAGCCGAAGAGGAAAAAATCGGAACGATTAAAATTGTGCAGGATATTGCCGGGGGAAAAGCTTCGGTGGCAAGGGTCTTGTCGGGCTCGGGATTTCAAACCGGCGACATTGTCCGCGCACAATAATTTCTTTTACCAAAATCAAAGGGCATCTCATTGCAAGAGATGCCTTTTTTTATTCGAGTTCATGCAGGGATTTTTTCAAATGGTCTCCTTTTGGGGGGAATGGATTTGCCTCAGGTTAAGTCCCCGCCGAGTTTGAATTTTTAAATCGTGACACATCGATATGGTGTTTGTCAATTTTGTAGCTTAAAATTCTTTCTGTAGTGTCCAAAAGTCGCGCTGCCTTTGCCTTAATTCCCCGGGCGGATTTCAAGGCGTCCTGAATCAGTTCCTTTTCGTAAGAAGAAACCGCCTTTTCAAGAGACATTTTGGGCAGGGTGTTGCTGCTCTCAGCCGTTTGAAGTGTAGGCGGCAGATGGTAGCTGTGAATGACCTGATCCTCACAAACCAAAACGGCTCGTTCGATGCAATTTTCCAATTCTCGTACATTGCCCGGCCAATGATAGCGCATGAGCATGTCAATGGCCGGTGTGGAAATGCGTTTAATGGCTTTTCCGTGCTTCCGTCCGTATTTGAACATGAAATGATCGGCGAGGAGTAAAATATCCGTCCGACGTTCGCGCAAGGGGGGCAGAAAAATACTAAACACGTTCAGACGGTAATAAAGATCTTCCCTGAATTTTCCTTCAGCCATTAACTTTTCAAGATTCGCGTTTGTAGCAGCAATGATGCGTACGTCTACGTGAAGGGTCTCGGTTCCCCCGATTCGCTCGAATTCGTGCTCTTGCAAAACACGTAGCAATTTCACTTGTGTCAGCGGTGTCAACTCCCCAATTTCGTCCAAAAAGATGGTGCCCCGGTCGGCCAGTTCAAAACGACCCTTTTTTTGAGTCAACGCTCCCGTGAAGGCTCCCTTTTCAAAACCAAAAAACTCGGATTCAATGAGATTTTCCGGAATGGCGGCACAATTGACCTTAATAAATGGTTTGTCTTTGCGGGGAGAATTAAAATGAATGGCCTGTGCAATTAGTTCTTTCCCTGTTCCGGATTCGCCGCGAAGCAGGACGGTGGTTTCTGCCGGTGCCACCTGCGCCACTTTTTCGTACACATCCCGCATTTCGCTGCTGTTTCCAATAATGTTTTGAAAACTAAATTTGTCCTTCAGGCGTTCGTCCAGAAGAACCCGCTCATTCAGGATTTTTTCCCGCTCCATTTTCAAAAGCTTATTAAATCGAATGGGTTGCGCCAGAGCCGAACCCACCAATGTCAGGAATTTGAGCGTGTTGGAAAGGTGGCGCTTGGGATTGTATTTCAAATTGACAATCAGGACCCCTAGCGTTGCGTAGTCACTACTAATGGGAACCCCAATGAAGGTTTGTTCGCCGTCCCGCTTGCGATTCCACGAACTCATGCGATTTAGAAACAGGGGCTCTTTGCTGACCTGCGGGACAACAATCGGTTTGCCGGTTTCGGCAATACGACCGGTTAATCCCTCGCCAAAGGCGTAGGTTGTTTTTCGTGTGGCAGGTGCGTAGCCCACGGAGGCTGTTACGGTTAAATGGCGGCGATTTTCAGCAAGAAAAATAGCCCCCGAACGAATGTGGTAGGATTGCTGCAGGATTCTCAGGGTAGCGTCCATGGATTCTTGTAAATTCAGAGTTCGGCTTACGGCTTCGTTGATTTTTTCAAGAATCGACAACTTTTTTACAAGCGAATCGGTCTGTTTGGTTTTCTCCCTGTCGCTTTTGTGTTCCATTTTTCAGTCCTTTCTCAAAAAAATCGCAACGAAAAGAATTTGAACTTCTTGACATCCTGTTCCAAAACCTACAAAAATGTCTTAAAATATTTTTAAAATACAAAAATGTTCCTTTGAATGCAAGGCCAAAATATTCTGTGGAACGAAGCCCTGTGCATTAATTTCAATCTAATCGGCCCTGGGAATTGGCTTTTTTGGATTGTTAAAAGAGAAAAGCGACAATATTGTTGGAATAATTAAAAAAATCACAAAATTGTTTTAAAAAATTCACATCGTGCTGGCGGCGGGATTTTTTAAGATCAAAGGCGGCCTAATTTTGAACTGGTAGAAAAAACAAATAGTTAGTTTAGATATTTTAAAAGGGAAAATTGTTTTTCAGTTGCCCTTCGATCTGGCACGGCTCTTGCCATTAGGGGATGGAAAAAAATGAAGGGAAGAGTTTATGAGACGATTTGTGAAACGGACTATTTTGACAGGGGCGCCGCTGGTTTTGGTGCCGACAATTGTGTTTGCAAATGTACCTGATCCAAACGGTACCAAAACGCTTTTGAGCGATCCGAACACGGCTGTCAATTTTGCGTGGGTGCTTATTGCGGCTGCGCTGGTATTTTTTATGCAGGCAGGGTTTGCCTTGGTGGAAACCGGCATGTGTCGGGCCAAAAATGCCGTCAATATTTTGACCAAAAATTTCATGGATTTTAGTATTGGCGGACTGGCTTTTTGGGCTTTTGGATTCGCCGTCATGTTCGGAGGATCGAAAGCGGCGTCCGGTTTGAGTCTTGGCAATCGATTCTTCGGTTTTTCAGGTTTTTTCCTAAGCGGTGCCGCCTACGATGTCCGAACAGCCGAACTGTGGATTTTTCAAATGGTTTTTGTGGCAACGGCTGCAACCATCGTTTCGGGTTCCATGGCCGGGCGCACCAAAATTGTGAGCTATCTGGCCTACAGTTTTATTATTTCGTCCGTCATTTACCCGATTTACGGGCACTGGATTTGGGGCGGAGGCTGGCTAAGCCGTTTGCCGTTTGGTGCCGGAGCTGTGGATTTTGCAGGGTCCGGGGTGGTTCACACCGTGGGGGGACTTATGGCCCTCACCGGAGCCGTGGTTTTGGGGCCCCGAACCGGAAAATACGACGAAAATGGAATCCCGCAAAAAATGCCCGGACACAATGTTACTTACGTTATTTTAGGAACCTTGATTCTCTTTTTCGGGTGGTTCGGATTTAATGCGGGCAGTACTATGGCGGCAACCGACTTGCGTATATCGATTATTGCGGTCAATACCTTTTTGTCGGGGGTAACGGCGGCCGTTGTGGTGGTGTACTGGATTTATTTGAAAACGGCCCAAATTGACCTTCTTGCGGCCGCCAATGCAACACTGGCAGGTTTGGTTTCCATTACGGCTTCCTGCGCGTACGTGCCGCCCTGGGCAGCCGTTGTCACCGGTGCCATTGGAGGCATTCTGATGCAGTGGGGGACGGGGTTTGTCGAAAAGACCTTAAAAATAGACGATCCCGTCGGGGCTGTTTCCGTGCACGGACTGGCAGGATTGTGGGGTGTGCTGGCGGTCGGGATTTTCGCGGACGGGACGTACGGTGGGGTTTCGGGCTTAATTGTGGGAAATACCCGGCAAATAATTGCCCAGGCCATTTCGGCAGTTGTTTTGATTGTGTACACGCTGTCCGCTGGTTTTCTAACCTTTTCCCTGCTCAAAAAATCAACAGGACTGCGGGCAAGTCGGGAAGAAGAGGAAGTGGGACTGGATCTTTCGGAACACGGCCTCACCTGCTACGGGGAATAGGCCAAAGAAAATGTCACGTTGAAGTTCGAAACCAACCGTGCCAAAATCATAAACGGTTCGCAACCAGAGTGAGAAGAAAAAGCGGTTCGAGAGAGAAAAAAACTTCGAAACGCTACGGTTTTAAGTGAATAGAAATAGGACCAAAAATGAAAGGAGTGCGAGAATGACAGTGCAAATGGTGTTGGGACTCGGAGCTTTTGTCAGTTTTTTTGTTTTGTGGGTTGTGTTGCCAACATTTATTAAGAGGAGGGTTGAACGCAAATACGATCTCGGATAAAATCGCTTGCCGTTTTCTTGAACCCTAAAATTCTTTTGCCCGTTTGGGCACGTTGAGGAGGAGATGAACCGATCCCGTCCACATTGGACGGGATTTTTTTTTGCCTTTTGGGCGGAAAGGAAAAAAGACGGTAAGCGGTTTGGCAATTAAGGGCAAAAAAAATATGGTGATCTTTCCGCTGCGGTTTTTTGAACTTGATTTAAATTGAGAATTTATTTAATTTAAACCGAAAGAAATGGCATGGAATAAGGGGGAAAGGAGAAACGGAGGTGAAAGATGCAACGCGAAGAGAAAATTTTCCATCTGGCTCAAAAATACCGAGATGAGACAGCCACGAATCTGTCGAATTTGGTGAAGATTAAATCCTTGAGCCGACAGGAAAAGGGGGTGATTAAAGAACTGACCCGCCAGATGGAAACCGCGGGTTTCGACGAGGTGTGGGTGGATCCGTTAGGAAATGCCATCGGGCGAATCGGCAGCGGAAAGAAAATTCTCGCCATCGATGCCCACATGGATACCGTGGACGTGGGCAATCTCGAGGACTGGGAATTCGATCCCTTCGGTGGAGAAATCAAGGACGGGTACGTCCATGGCAGGGGCTCGGTGGATCAGGAAGGGGGAGCGGCGGCCTTTGTGACGGCCGGGCGCATTTTGAAGGAATTGGGACTGGACAAGGAACTGACCGTCTATTTTGTGGGCAGCGTGATGGAAGAGGACTGCGACGGCTTGCCCTGGAAGTTCATTATCGAAGAGGACAAAATTCGCCCCGATTTTGCCATCAGCACGGAGCCGACCAATTTGAATATCTACCGGGGGCACCGCGGGCGAATGGAAATTGAAGTAGCTTTTCACGGGCTATCCGCGCACGCCTCCGCGCCGGAGCGCGGGAAAAACGCCATTTACATGGCCTCGCGCGCCTGTTTGGAAATCGAGGCCCTCAACGATCGCCTGAAAGTGGATGATTTTTTGGGGAAGGGCAGCGTGGCCGTGACGGAATTTGTGTCCCGAAGCCCCTCGCTTTGCGCCGTGGCGGATTACGCCCGAATTCACCTGGACCGACGGCTCACCTGGGGCGAAACGAAAGACTCGGCTGTGGCGGAAGTGGCTGAAATCGTGAAAGGTCTAGACGCTCGAATTGACGTGTTGCAATACGAAGAAACAGCCTACACCGGCCGCAAATACGGCATGGAAAAATATTTCCCCACCTGGAAAATGCCGGAGGATCATCCGGTGGTGCAGGTTGGTGTGAAGGCTTTTCGGGAGTTGTTCCATTCCGAACCCAAGGTGGACAAGTGGACATTTT
>CAZOHG010000057.1:0-20254 GCA_964579725.1 uncultured Deferribacteres bacterium | reverse complement strand
TGAAGCGCCGGGACAAGAGCAAGCCGTTCGCCCTGCTTTTTCAACACAAAGCGCCCCACAGGGATTGGATGCCCGGGCCGAAATATTTAACCAAATACCAGGGAGAAACCATTCCAGAACCGGACAATCTTTTCGACACTTACGCCACGCGAACCATTGCGGCCCGTTCCCAGCGAATGAGCGTCGCCAAAGATCTCTACCCCGGCTACGATTTGAAACTTCCCCCCGACCCCAATTTTCTCCACGACAGGGAGTACTGGAATTGGGTGTTCGGGCGGCTGGACGAGGGCCAGAAGAAGAGGTGGCGAAACGCCTACGCCGAAGAAAATGCCGCCTTTTTGAAAAATCCCCCCGGCGACAAAGAACTGGTGCGCTTCCGCTACCAGCGTTTCATTAAGGATTATCTCCGCTGCATCGATTCCGTGGACGAAAGCGTCGGACGAGTGCTGGATTTTTTAGATTCCCACGGATTGCGGGAAAACACTCTGGTGGTGTACACGTCCGATCAGGGCTTTTTCTTGGGCGAACACGGTTGGTTTGACAAGCGGTTCATGTACGAAGAATCGTTGCGGATGCCGCTCGTCATGCGATTTCCCGAGGAAATTCCCGCCGGTTCCGTGAGCAACGAAATCGTGCTGAATCTGGATTTTGCTCCCACATTTCTCGACGTGGCTGGTCTTTCCAGACCAACGGACATGCAGGGGGAGTCTTTTCGCAAAATCTTTCAGGCCAAAAAGGTACCCGACTGGCGGCAAGCCATGTACTACCATTACCTCGAATATCCGAACGAGCACAATGTGATCCCGCATGTGGGCGTGCGTACCCAGCGGTACAAATTAATTCATTTTTACTACGATATGGACGCCTGGGAGCTGTACGATCTTCAAAAAGACCCCCACGAAATGAAGAACGTGGCTGCTAATCCGTCGTACGCAGAAATTGCGCACGATTTGAAGATCAACTTGCAAAAATTGCGGAAAAAATACGGGGACACGATGTAGGCAACGGATTGAAAGACCTTTTACCGGAAAGCCCCGGGAATTGACAAAAAAACCGAAGAATTTTTCATTTTTCCTGCTAAAAACAGCCTGTTTTTTGAATTAAAGCAAACGAAAAGGAGGTTTTTTATATGAAAGGTAGAAACGGAGGAAAAATAAAGTTTTGGTTTGTGTTGTTTTTTTTCATCATTTTAGTTCCAGGTTCGCTGTGGGCAACGCGCTACAATATTCCGATTAAACCCACTACTGTCAATATTTACATCGACTGCCACCGGTGCGATTTCGATTACATCCGATCTGAAATTACCTGGGTCAATTACGTCATCGATCCCAAAAATGCCGACGTGTACGTCATGATTTCGCGGCAGCGCACAGGCAGCGGCGGGCGGGAATACACGATTTCTTTCATTGGACAGAAAAAATGGGCGTTTAAGAGTGACACCCTAAAATTTACGACCCAATGGAACGATTCACGGGAAATTGTGCGCCGCAAATTGGTTCAAAAAATTAAATTAGGACTAGTGCAATTTGTGGAAGAAACAGCCGTGGCCGACCAATTGGAGATTTCGGTCAAGGCGAAGCGCACGGTTTTTAAGCCGGAGGATCGGTGGAATTATTGGGTGTTCCGCACCAGCGTGAGCGGAGATTTTAGCGGCGAGCAGTCCCGGAATTTTCAGGCCATGAATGCCCGCTTTTCGGCTCAACGGATTACGACCGATTGGAAAATCTACGCCAATTTCCGAACGCGCTACCGGAAAAGCCTCTACGACGTGGACGGAAGCAAGGTTTCCAGTACAACCAACAACCGGCATTTTTACGGAATGGTTGTCAAAGGGCTTTCGGAACACTGGTCGGTGGGGGTGTTTAGCTACATCGGGGCTTCGAGCTATTCCAACACCAAAATTTCCTATTCTGGCGCCCCGGCGGTGGAATACGACATTTTTCCCTATTCGGAATCCGTGCGGAAACAATTCCGTTTTATTTACCGCGTGAGCCCCGAGTACACCATCTACAACGAGCGCACCATTTACGGAAAACTTCGGGAAACCCTATTTCAGGAAACCCTGCACATTGCCCTTTCGGTGAAACAGCCCTGGGGCAGCATTGAAACCGATTTGTCCGGTGCCCATTATTTCCACGATTTTTCAAAAAATCACATTCAGTTTTCGGCGGATTTTTCTTTTCATTTGATTAAGGGATTTTCTTTTAATGTGGACGGGCGTTTTTCCCGCATTCACGACCAGCTTTCGCTGCCGCAGCGTCAGGCAACGGCGGAAGAAATTCTTCTTCGACGCCGGGAGTTGGAAACACAGTACAACTACGATTTTTCTATTGGGATTGAATACACCTTCGGGTCAATCTACAACAACATTGTCAATCCCCGCTTTGGCGGGTGAGAGAGGACAGAAAAAATCGAAGGAGAGAGAACGAAAATGGAAACGGAAAACAAATCGCAATTCAATCGGCGGGATTTTCTCAAATTGGGGGTAACAGCAGGGGTGGGTGCAGCCGTCGCGGGCCTGGCAAGTCAGGGGTGCCAGACCGCCGAAAAAAAACTGTCCACTCAACCGGGACTTCCCAAAGTGCCGCCCATTGACCCGGTGCGAATCGGTTTTATTGGCGTGGGGCACCGGGGCGCCGGACACGTCCGGAATTTTCTCAAATTGCAGGGGGTTCAGATTAAGGCCATTTGTGACATTGTGCCCGAAAAGGTGGCGCGCATGCAAAAATGGGTGGTAGACGCCGGATTCCCAAAACCGGTGGCCTACACGCGGGGCGAACACGATTACGAACGCATGTGTCAGGAAGCCGACCTGGACCTGGTGATTATTGCAACGCCCTGGGGCTGGCACGTTCCCATGGCAGTGGCGGCCATGAAAAACGGTAAACACGCGGCTACAGAGGTTCCGGCGGCCACCACATTGGAAGGCGCCTGGGAATTGGTGGAAACCGCCGAGAAAAATCAGAGGCATTGCGTCATGCTGGAAAACTGCAATTACGGGCGGCGGGAAATGATGGTGCTCAACATGATTCGTCAGGGCGTTTTTGGCGACATCATTCACGGGGCGGCGGGGTACATCCACGATTTGCGGCAGCACAAACTGAGCGGCTATTACGAAGGCGAGTGGCGGGTGAAATATTCCATTCGGTATAACGGAAATCTTTACCCCACGCACGGCTTGGGCCCGATCGCCAACGACATGGGGATTAATCGCGGCGACCGCTTTGACTACATTGTTTCCATGAGCAGCCTTTCCAGAGGGTTGCACGCCTACGCATTGGAAAAATACGGGCCGGAAAGCAAGTACAGCAAAATGAAATTCGCTCTGGGTGACGTGAATGTGTCCCTGATTAAAACCGTGAAGGGATTGACCATTACGCTGTACCACGACACGAATCTGCCCACCCCTTACAGCCGGATCGACATGGTGCAGGGAACCAAAGCGGCCTCCATCGGCTACCCCGATCGAATCTACATTGAAGGAAGAAGTCCCCACCACCAGTGGGAACCGTTGGAAAAATACCGGGAGGAATTCGACCACCCGCTCTGGCAAAAATTGGAAAGTCTCGCCAAGGGTTCCGGCCACGGTGGAATGGATTTTCTGGAAATCTACCGACTCATTGAAGCCCTGCGCACGGGAACGCCTACCGACATGGATGTGTACGATGCCGCTGCCCTCAGCAGTGTGGTGGAATTGTCGGAACGCTCGGTGGCTCACAAAAGCCGCCCGGTGGATTTCCCCGATTTTACCCGCGGGTTCTGGAAGGAACGGCCTCCTCTGACCATCCCGGGGCCCACCACGGTGTAAAAGGCGGGAAAATAACATTTTGCCTTTTCCTGGGAAAAAGCAAGCTTTCTCTGCGCTGGCTTTGTTTCCCACGGAAGGCGCAAAAAGTCGGGAGTGTGTCGCTTTCACTGATTTTGGAGAGGATGGGCAAAAAATTTTAGGGTGATTTAGTAAGGAAATCGAATGTTCTGTGTGAGAAAACAGATAAATGGGATTTTTCTATCTGTTCTGGTCCTGGGACTGATTTTTTCTTCCTGCCGGAGAAAACCGCCGGGAACGTCCCAATCGCCCACCACTGAAACGGCGTCGGATTCGTCTCAGGTAACCCTGCAATTCTCATTAAGGGTAAACAAAAATACGTACCTTTACACCGATTACGGTGAGCCGCCCCAATTGGCCGTCTGGCTGGAATACCCGAACGGCAAATTTTACAAGACGGTCTTTGTCACCCACCGGACAGGCGCCAATGACTGGGCGGGAAAAGTCGATTGCCCCGTGGCACTGCCGATCTGGGAATCCCGTCAATTTGGCCAGTTGCCGCCCACACAGCGTCCCGATTTTCTGGCGGCTGTGACGGGTGCGACACCACAGGGCGGGCCGTTTCAGGTGAAAATAAGAGTGCCCCGCGGCAGCCGCTGGCGTTATTTTGTAGAAGTAAATGCGTCGGGCGATTTTAACGCCGCTTTTCCGTATTGGTTGAAAAACGGCACGCCTGACGACGTGGGGAACGGACAGCCCTCGCTGGTTTATTCCGGTGACATTTTGGCCGAGCCGGGCAAAGCCGGTTCTCCGAAGCTTTTGGGCTTTACGGCGCAATTAACCCCGGTGGACACACTAAGAACGGATTGGGACAAAATGACAACGGCCAGAGCACTGATTTCGGACATTCGGGTTAAGGTTCTCACAAAATAAGGTGAGAAGCCTTTTTACTGAATTGGACTCCAAAACCACCGAGGAGCGTGTGTCGGGGACTGAAACGAACGGGGAAAAGGTCAAACAACCCCAAAAATGGAATCTTCCCGAATTTTTAAGGGACGAAAAAGAACGGAACAATTCGAGAACCGGTCGAACGAAAGGAAACCCCATGAAACGAAAGAAAATGCTGATCCTTTTTTTGCCCTTTTTACTGCTGTTTTTTTCCTGCTTCCCCCCGAAAATTCTGCACCCGCCGATCGCTTCTGAAATCAGTATTATTCCGGCACCGGCCCATCTGCAAAAAGGAGCGGGAAAATTCCTTCTGACCTCCTCTGCCTTTGTTGTGGCGGACACCAGCGACTCCCTTGTGGGAGAAGTGGTGCGTTATTTTACCCGGCACATTCAACAGGCAACGGGAGTCCATTTAACGGTTTACTATACCCCTCCAGACGGTAAAACAGGTGCAATTCGCTTTCAAAAAATCAAGGACGGAACTTTGGGCCGCGAAGGCTATCGGCTGAAAACCAGTCCCGAGGGGATTTCACTTGAGGCCGGTACTGCGGCGGGACTTTTTTACGGAGTGCAAACGATTTTCCAGCTCCTGCCCCCCGAAATCTACTCCCAAAATGACCCCTCCAACGTCCGGTGGACAATTCCGGCGGTTACCATTACGGACAGGCCGCGTTACCCCTGGCGCGGATTCATGTTGGACGTGTCCCGCCATTTTTTTACCAAAAATTTCATTAAAAAGCAAATCGACTATTTGGCCTACCACAAAATGAATCGCCTGCATTTGCATTTGACCGACGACCAGGGGTGGCGGATTGAGATCAAGAAATACCCGAAACTCACCCAAATAAGCTCGTGGCGTCGGCAGAGCGACGGAACCATTACCGGCGGCTACTACACCCAGGACGACATTCGGGAGTTGGTAGCGTACGCCCAAAGCCGTTTTGTGACCATTGTGCCCGAAATTGAAATGCCCGGGCACTGCCAGGCGGCGCTGGCGGCGTACCCGCAGCTTTCTTGTACCGGCGGTCCTTTTCCCGTGGCCACGGAATGGGGGGTGCACAAAGATGTGTACTGCGCGGGAAACGACAGCACTTTTGCTTTTCTCCAAAACGTGCTGCTCGAAATCATGCAACTTTTCCCCTCGCCGGTGATTCACATCGGCGGAGACGAAGTTCCCAAAGACCGTTGGCAGCACTGTCCCAAATGTCAGGCACGGATTAAGGCCGAAGGGTTGAAGGACGAAGCCGAGCTTCAAAGCTATTTTATTCGGCGGATTGAAAAATTCCTCAACGCGCACGGCAAACGCCTTTTGGGCTGGGACGAAATTTTGGAAGGCGGCTTGGCGCCAAATGCGATGGTCATGTCCTGGAGGGGAACCCAGGGCGGAATTGCCGCGGCAAAGCAAAATCACGACGTCATTATGAGTCCCACCAGTTTTTGTTATTTCGATTATTACCAGGGAGACCCCAAAATTGAGCCGCTGGCCATCGGCGGGAATTTGCCCATTGAAAAGGTGTACCGGTTTGAACCGAGCCCGAAAAATCTTTCGCCCGAGGAAGCGCGGCACGTTTTGGGCGGCCAGGCCAATCTCTGGACGGAGTACGTTGCGACGCCGGAGCACGCCGAGTACATGACCTACCCGCGGCTGGCAGCCATGGCCGAAGTGTTGTGGTCACCCAAAGAAAACCGAAATTGGCCCGGTTTTCTAAATCGGTTGCAAACTCAGTTGAAGCGCTACAACGTACTGGGCATTCACTACGCCCGAAGTTTGTTCGCGGTACAGATTCAGCCCACCTTAGACCCGTCCAAAAAGGGCTGGAAGATTAAACTTGCCCCCCATTTGAGGCAAACGGAAGTGCACTACACATTGGACGGGCGGGTGCCTACGTTTCGCTCCCCCAGGTACAAAGCCCCGTTTTTTCTGAAGCATTCGGCTTCGCTGCGTGCCACCGCGTTTTTGGGGCAGAATCCAGTGAGTGCCGTTTCCCAAACGGAATTCCTGGCTCACCGAGCAATTGGTTGCCGGGTCAATCTGAAAAATCCTCCCAATTCCCACTCCCAGTCCGGAGGCGATTTCGCCCTGTCGGACGGCTTGTTAGGAAGTAAATTTTCTCGGGACGGGCGGTGGCAGGGCTTTCGAGGAACCGACTTTGTGGGGACAATCGATTTTCAGAAGCCGGTAGCCGTGCAGAAAATTCGCATTCGTTTTCTGCAAAATATTGGGGCGTGGATTTTCCTCCCGCAATGGGTGGAGTTTTTTATTTCAACGGATGGAACGCATTTTAAGTCTCTTGGAAAATTTCTGAATCCGGTTTCGCCTCACAGCAGCGACGTGGTGGTCAAGGAATTCGGCTGTTCGTATTCGGGAGCACCCGTTCGCTTTGTGCGCGTTCTGGCGAAAAATCGGGGCGTTTGTCCGCCCTGGCACCCGGGAGCCGGGGGCAAGGCGTGGCTTTTCACGGACGAAATTATTGTGGATTAATCGGGCGACTCGCACTTCCCTAAAAAATAAAGGAGGCGAGTGCTAAAAAAAGGAGATGGTACAATGAAAAAATGGCAGCTTCCCATTGCAATCCTTCTTTTATTTCTGGTTCAAACGGCTTTTGCCGGAAAATCCCCGATTTTTAATGTGCGCGATTACGGGGCAACGGGCAACGGAAAGACGCTGGACACGCGAGCGATTAACAAAACCATCGAAGTTTGTGCCTCTTCCGGGGGCGGAACAGTTTATTTTCCCGCAGGGGTTTATTTGTCCGGTTCGATTCATTTGAAAAGTAATATTACCCTCTATTTTGATTCCGGATCGGTTTTGAAAGGCGCTCCCAATGCGCTGCACGTGTACGATCCCCCTGAACCCCTGGGGTTTGCTCAGTACCAGGATTTTGGGCACAGTCACTGGCACAACGCCTTGATCTGGGGTGAAAACCTCCATGACATTACCATTGCAGGGCCTGGCACCATTGACGGAGGCGGCATGAGCCGCGGGGACCCAAAGCCGGGCGGCGGAGACAAAACCATTTCTCTCAAACGCTGCCGAAACATTCTCATTCAGGATATTACGATTTTTCACGCCGGTCATTTCGGCATTTTACCCACCGGTTGCGACAACATGATTATTGACAACGTGAAAATTGACACCAACCGAGATGGAATTAATGTGGATTGCTGTCGCAACGTTCGTATTTCCAATTGCAGCATTAATTCCCCGCGCGACGACGGCATTGTCCTGAAAAGCAGCTACGCCCTCGGTTTCAATCGGGCTACGGAAGATGTGACCATTACGAATTGTCTGGTGAGCGGATTTAAAGAAGGCACACTTTTGGACGGAACTTACCAGGGGGGTGGCGGAACGGGTCGGATCAAATTTGGCACGGAATCCAACGGCGGGTTCAAAAATATTACCATTAGCAATTGTGTGTTTGACCATTGTAAGGGGCTGGCTCTGGAGGAGGTGGACGGTGGAACGCTGGAAAATGTAAGTGTTTCCAATCTGGTCATGCGAGACGTGTCCAATTCGCCCATTTTTATTCGATTGGGAAATCGTGCCCGCGGCCCCAAGGGAACGCCCGTGGGGAAAGTCCGCAATATTACCATTAGCAATGTGGAAGTCATGGGGGTTGCCCCCAAATTTGCCGTTCTCATTGTGGGAATCCCCGGTCACAAGATTGAAAATGTTCGCCTGAATACGATTCGGATTTTGACCGACGGTGGCGGACAAAAGGAGGATGTGCACATTGTCCCGCCGGAACAAGAAAAAGCCTACCCCAGCGCGCGTCGTTTCGGCAAAATGCCGGCCTACGGTTTTTTCTGCCGCCACGTAAAGGGTCTGGAATTTCACAATGTGACGGTTGGGTTTAAAGAAAAGGATTTACGCCCCAGCATGATTTGTCGCGATGTGGACGGCTTGGAAATCGATAATTACCGCACCGACTCTGCTGTGCCATTCCCCATTTTGTTGAAAAATGTGAGCGGGTTGTTTTTACACGACTGTCCCAATGTGACGAAGAATCAAATTCAATTTCAATGAAAAAGGAAAACGCAGGATCGATTGGGTTCGGAAATTGGATTTTTTCGCGGCAAATTGGGATTTGCAATTTACGGGAGAATGTCGTATTTTATGGAAAGGAAACAAACGAAAAAAAATGAGGCGCGTGTATGAAAAGGAATCGAGTAATCCTTGTTTTGTTGGGGTTGGCGCTTTTGGCGGAAGTCATTGGGTGCCAGAAGAGAAAAACTCCGGTCAAAAAGGAAATCAAAATGCAAACCACTGAACAGGGTCCTGGTAGCTTTGGTTACGATCTGAATTTTCTTCGCTCTAAGGGGGAAATGGTGGTGCTAAAAGACCCCACCGGACGGGCTCAGGTCATTGTGTCTCCCCATTTTCAGGGAAAGGTGTTCACGAGTACAGCCGAAGGGCTCGGCGGGTACAGTTTTGGGTGGATTAATTACAAATTACTTGACCTGAACAAAAAACAACCCCACATTAATGCCTACGGCGGGGAAGACCGCCTCTGGTTAGGACCCGAAGGCGGACGCTTTTCGATTTTCTTCCGAGCCGGGAAAAGCCAGATTTTTCGGAATTGGTTTACGCCTAAAATCTTTGACACGGCTGTGTGGAAATTGGTAAAGAAAAGCCCCACGTCTGTGGAGGTCAAAAAGGAAGGCCATTTGGTCAATTATTTCGGAGCCGAATTTGATTTCGAATTGGATCGAACCGTTTCTCTTTTTTCGCAGCCGGAAATTGAGAAAAGTCTTCACCTAAAAGTGCCGGAATCGGTGCACGTCGTGGGCTTTGAATCGGCCAACAAAATAACCAATATGGGCGGCACCGGCTGGCTTCCTCAGTCCGGAACCCTCTGTCTCTGGATTTTGGGAATGTACCGTCCCTCGCCTCAGGTGACGGTCATCATTCCTTTTAAAAAGGGTGATCCCAAAAAATTGGGCCGAATTGTTACCACGGACTATTTTGGCAAGGTCTCGTCCGATCGTCTGAAAATCGGTGACGGCGTTTTGTTTTTTAAAGCGGACGGCAAAATGCGCAGTAAAATTGGAGTTCCGCGCCGTCGCGCCAAAAATGTGGCGGGCAGTTACGATCCGCTGCACCACGCACTGACGATTATTCAGTTCGATGTCCCGGAGGGCGATTTCGTCTATTTAAATCAGCTCTGGAAACTCAAAGACAATCCCTACGACGGGGATGTGGTCAATGCTTACAACGACGGGCCGTTGGCAGACGGCAGCCAGATCGGCCCCTTTTACGAATTGGAAAGCACCTCGCCCGCTTTGTTTATTCCTTTCGGGCGAAGCTACACACACCGGCACCGTACCTTTCATTTTGTCGGCGAGGAAAGTGCCCTTGACCGAATTGCAAAAAAGGTTCTGGGTGTCCGTTTGGAAGACGTACAAAAAGCATTTTCCGAAACGACTCAGGTTGCCGAAGAATAACACACTGTCTTTTTGGGTTTAACGGGGGGCGAACAACCGTTCGCCCCCACGTAGTTTGTCTCCGAACTTACGTCACTTCCGAGGCCTTTTTCCCCACGGCTGTCCTTTTGCTCCCGGAAAAACAAGTTGAAAAGACAAAAAAAAAATCATATTTTTAAGCCAATGCCAAAATAAAAAAGGGCTTTTCTTTCTTAAAATTGGTTTGAAATCGGAAAAAAGCAAAATTTTTCCGGTTAAAATTTAAATGCGAAAGAGAATAGAAATCAGATAAAAAGAAACATCCAAGAGTGCAGAAAGGAGAAGCGGAAGATGGCTAAAATAGATGCCACGGATGCCAATTTTGACGAAGTCGTGCTCGGGGCGTCGGTGCCTGTCATTGTAGACATGTGGGCCGAGTGGTGCGGCCCTTGCAAAATGATCGAACCCTACCTGGACGAAATTTCCGAGGAATTTGACGGCAAGGTTTTGGTCGCTCGCGTGGACGTGGATTCCAGTCCCGGAGTAACCATTCGATACGGCGCACGCAGCATTCCCATGTTGCTGTTCATTAAAGATGGCAAGGTGGTCGATCAACTGATTGGCGCTGTGCCCAAAAAACATGTTTTGAAAAAATTAAACGCGATTTTGGAAAACTAAGCCGGAAATCCCGTGGTGTATTTGGTCTGCTCCAAAAACACGCGGATTCCAGACAATTGAGAATAAAATGAACCCACTTTTCAAAGAGATTTTGACCGAGAGCAAGCGCATTGCTGTGGTGGGCCTTTCCCCCAGACCGGAACGTCCCAGTTACGCCGTTGCCAGGTACCTCCAAACACAAGGCTACGAAATTATTCCGGTGAATCCCAATTACACGGAAATCTTGGGCAAAAAGAGCTTCCCGAATCTCCGTGCTGTCCCCGGGTCGGTCGATGTTGTGGACATTTTTCGTCGTTCCGAATTTGTACCGGCCATTGTGGACGAGGCGCTAACTGTCGGAGCGCGTTACATCTGGATGCAGGAGGGGGTCTTGCACCCGGAGGCCGCGCGAAAAGCCGAGCAGGCGGGTGTGCCCGTGGTCATGGATTTTTGCATGAAGGTGGCACATTCCCTCCTGCGATTGGACGGAGAAATTTGAGGGAACGAAACAAAAGGGGCTCCGGCGGGTTAAAAGAAGGAATTGTTGTGGTAAAGCTGTACCGTGACTGATCGAAACAGGCAACCCCTTTCGCAGAGACGGCCCGACTCATGAAAAAAAGATGCCTCTCAAGTTCAATTTTTCTATTCGTTTTGTTTTTCCCGCTTTTTTCCCCTTGGCTACTTTTTCCCTCCGAAGTGCCTGACAGTACCCAAGTCCATTTTCTCCAATTTTATCGACAGTTTTTGGAAAGGCAGGCGCATTTGGGCTTGTGGGAAGGTGAAGTTTTGCGCCGCATTCACCAAGACAGGCGCCAATCTTTGGAATTCCGACAATGGGTTCAGCCGGAAAAAAGCGACTGGCTTCTTGAGGAAAAGCCCGGGCCGCCCGTTAAAGATGCGGCTTCCGAATGGATGACCCGTCATTCCGGCAGCGGTTACGGAGCCCCGTTTTTAACCGCGTTGACAGGAGCCGCACCCTCTCAACAAAACCCCTACGGCTGGCAGGGGCGTTCGGTGCGTCATTTGAATTTTGTTCCCAGTGATTTGGAAATTGACGTTCTGACCACACTTTGGGAGCAGCCGCTGCAAACCGATCTGGAATTGTACCGCTCCGTTTCCTCGCGTTGGCGACTCACGGCCGAACAATTGCAGAAAATGTTGGCCGGAATGGCAGAAGAGGGTCTTGTGGCCCGAAAGCAAATTTCACCCCAAAATTTGTTCACCATTTTTTTGCCTTTTCGTACCGTTTACGTGGAAGAGAGTTCGCTGAATCGAAAAAATCGCGTTTTTTTGTACAAACCGACGGTTAAACGCAAACAAATTGTTTCGATTCTCCTGCAAAAGCTGGAAACTTCGCCGTTGAGACCCGAGGGAAAAAGAGCGCTTCGCCGAAAATTAAAGCGAGTTTTGGGCCTCGGAAGCGCAAATAGGTAAGAGGGGATTTACAGCCACCCCTCTTCTCTGTACCAGCGGGCGGTTTCCCGAACACCTTGTTCGGTGTTCCATTTGGGTTTGTACCTCAGCTCTTTCTCCGCTTTGGAAATGTCCACTGTCCAGTAATGTTGTTTGATTTCGAGGATTTTCTCGCGGTTCAGCAACATAGGGCGGTTTAAAATTCGGCCCAAGAGGCCCGAAATTTCCGCCGGAATAACGAGCGACCATTCCGGAATTGGAATTTTGAGGGGATGCTTGTCCAGAGCCTGTGCGATCAGGTCGGTTACCTCTTCCCAGCTTACGGGAGGGCCGTCGCTGACGAAGTAGGTTTCACCAAGAGCGGTTTCTGTCCGGGCGGCCAAAAGCAGAGCGTGAACCAGATTTTTTACGTAGACAAGGCTTAGGATTTTGTTCTTTCCCAAAACGGGCAAAATCCCTTTGGCCACCATTTTGAACGCTGCGTACACATCGCGGTCACGCGGGCCGTAGACGGCCGGAGGACGCACAATGGTGACGGGCAGGTCGGTCTGCCGCAAGAAAATCTCCGCTTTTAGCTTGCTGCGCCCGTAGGCGGAAAGCGGCCGGGGCGGGTCGGTTTCCTTCAGAGGTGTCCCGTCGGGGCTGGGGCCCGCAGCCGCTTGACTGCTGACGAAGATGAGGCGGTTGAGGGTTGAGTTGTATTTTTCAATGGCTCGCACCAATTGAACGGTGCCCTCGTAATTGGCCAGGAAATACTCCTTCTCGTTTCGCCCCTTGGTCAAACCGGCGAGGTGGAAAACCCAGTCAGCGCTTTCTACAAAGGGCCGCAGACTTTCTGGGGCGTTCAAATCGCCCGTTACAAATTCCAATTTTTCAGCCGGAAGCCACCGCAAATTACTCGTCTGGCGAATGAGACAAGTAGGGGGAAGATTTTCTTCGAGCAGGAATTCGACCAAATGGCTGCCCACAAATCCGGTGGCGCCCGTCAGTGCGATTTTCATGGTTGGCCTCGTCTGTTTTTTCTAATATAACAATTCGGAGCGAAAAGGTCAATGTTTTTTAAGAAGAAATTCTCCCTCTATTTTTAGGGTGCGATTTTAGTTTTAGGGTGAACCGGCGAGCGCGGGAAAAATGTGTGCACGGGTTTGCGGAAAAGGGGCTGCACGTTTATTGGGGTAGACGTTCACCTCAGGTTTGGGGAAAAGGAAAATCTTTTGAAAATCAAAAAAATCACCATTTTAAAAAATTAATTCCCAATGGAGAAACTTTCGAAGCAGGAAAGAACCGATTCAAGTTGAATTCAATGAGTGGCAAAGAGTTTTCCTGAAATTTGTTGATTTTCTGTGAAAAATTGCTTAAATTTCAAACAATTGAAAAGGGGTGGGGGACGTTTTTACGCACCCGCCAATTGCTTAGCCGCTAACTTTACTCTACCGTGTGGAGTAAAAACCTGTGGAGGTGAGGATGGAAGAATTTGTGTTCCCGGAGTGTCACAAATGTTCGACGGGTGTTCTTGTTCCTTTGTCCGATTACGGGCGAGACGGGGCTACTATTCGGTACAAGGCCTGGGTGTGCACGAATCCCGAATGCGGTTTTACCATTCGGATTGACAACGGGGACGTGAGTTACGGGCGAACGACCGAGGAAGAACGACCCAGACACCGCTACGAAAAGAAAAATCGAACCCCTTAATCGGCGCTGAACGCAACGACTCTTTTCCCCGGGAAATTTAGGGGTATTTTTAGAAGCCTTGAAATTCTCGGGAAGATTTACGCCTTCAATTGGGGCAAAAGCTGATTTTTTCTTAAGTACGGCAGAAAGGGTTTGTCGGAACGCTGTGAGGTTTTGGATTTGCCGCTGTTGACTTCGGAAAAGAGTGTGCTTAAATTCGGAGATGAAAATCAATTGGCTTAAAAAAATTGTTGCCAACTACCAGGTTAAGATTTTTATGCTCGTTTTTGCCGTTTTTATCTGGCTTTACGTGTCCAGTCAGGACACGTACGAGTACGTCTACCCCGTCCGAATTGTGCCCGTCAATGTGCGGAAGGGGTACCTGGTCGTCAACGATTATCCGAAGCAGGCGCAAGTGAAATTTCGGGGGAAGGGACGTTCCCTCCTGGCCTTGCGCGGAGCCGACAAGCAGATTCCACTCAATTTGTCGCGATTTCGACGGCTGGCGATTTTCCGCCTGCGCCCGGAAATGGTGCGAATTCCGTCGGGATTGTCTGTGGAAGTGCTGCAAATTATTTCTCCCGACACGGTTATTTTCAAGTTGGAGCGCCGCCTGGAGCGAGAAGTGCCGGTTATTTCGGCGCTGAACATTCAGTTGGATCCCGGGTACACCATTGTGGGAGGGATTCAATTAAATCCCCGAAAAGTCACGGTTTCGGGTCCGGGAAGTGTGGTGGACACCCTGAAGTCGCTTCGAACCAAACCTTTGTTTTTTAGTCACGTAAATTCGGATTTAAAAGGGCGCGTGCGCGTTGAGGTTCCTGAAAATAAACATCTAAAAGTTTCGCCCCAGAGCATTTCGTATTTTGTGAATGTGCAGCAATTAGGGGAAAAGGTCATTCACGACATCCCGGTGAATCTCATTCACGCACCGCGGCGAAAAAAGTTGCGGGTGATTCCGTCCACCATTTCCGTTACCATTGAGGGTGGAATTGATTTACTGGACACGATTCAGGCAAAAGACATTCATGTTTTTATTGACTACCGTCAGAAACCGAAGCACGGAAATGATTACAAGGCAATTATCGAACTGCCTCCCGAAACACGATTTTCTGACGCTTTCCCACACACATTTAAAATAATTGCGGAAAAATAAATGAAAGTACTGGGAATTGAGTCGTCCTGCGACGAAACGGCTGCGGCCGTCGTGGAAGACGGACGCTTGTTGTCCAACGTGGTTTTGTCCCAATTGGACGTGCACAAAAAATTCGGGGGAGTGGTACCCGAGCTGGCTTCAAGGGCACACATTCAGGCGATTCTCCCCATTTTGACGGAAGCCCTTGAAGAAGCCAATTTGCGGAAATCGGACATTGAAGGCATTGCCGTGACGTACGGCCCCGGGCTCATTGGATCCCTTTTGGTGGGGCTGAACGTGGCCAAGGCTTTGGCAGCCGGTTTGCACAAACCGTTCGTGGGCATTAATCACATTGAGGGACATATTTTTGCCAATTTGTTGGACCACCCCCACATTGCACCGCCCTTTTTAGTGTTGGTTGTTTCCGGAGGGCACACCCAATTGGTGGACGTTCGAGAATGGGGGCACTATTTTATTGTGGGCAAAACCATTGACGATGCCGCCGGTGAGGCTTTTGACAAAGTCGCCAAATTGCTCGGCCTTCCCTACCCGGGCGGACCCGAAATCGATCGGTTGGCTCGGCAGGGGAACCCTGATTTTGTGAAATTCCCGCGCGCCTGGATGGGAAAAGACAATCTGAACTTCAGTTTCAGCGGTCTGAAAACAGCAGTCATTACCTATCTGGAAGCACACCCCGGCTCTTTTGTACGAGAGCATTTGGCCGACGTGGTGGCCAGTTTTCAACAGGCGGTGGTAGATGTTTTGGTGGGAAAAGCGCAGAAAGCCCTGAGAAAATTGGGCTACAAACGGCTCGCTTTGGCCGGCGGCGTAGCCCGAAATTCCGCTTTGCGAGAAGCTTTTCAAAATTTGGGAAAACAGCAGGGGGTGCAGATTTTTCTGCCCGGACCCGAATTTTGCACGGACAACGCTGCAATGATTGCCCGTGCCGGCCACTATTATTTAGAACGCGGTGTCGAGTCTTCGCTGACATTGGATGCCGACCCCTCGCTCAAACTCCCGACCCTGACCCGGGAGGCGTGATTTCCTATGATCCTGTCCGTTAGTCTTGGCCTTTCCGTTCAGGGGAATGGGCTGCTTTTAGGGGGGCTTGGGGTTTTCGCCGTTTTGCTTTCCATTTGGTACTACCGGCGTACGTTGCCGCCCATTTCCAGAGGTCTGCGCATTTTTTTGGCCGTTCTGCGAGCTTTGGTGCTCCTGCTGGTGGTACTGCTGACGGCACACCCCGTTTTGAAGATCATTCGCCATTTTACACAAAAACCGGATGTGGCTGTTTTGGTGGACACGTCCCGTAGTCTGACCATCCGGGACGCAGGGGTACCGCGCACTGCAATTGAAAAGAGCGTCCTTCAGAATCCTGTTTTTGAAAAAATCAGGCAAAAAGCGAACGTCCATTATTTTCAGTTTTGGGATCATGCCAGGTCTTTGAAGCCTTTTTACCCCGATTCGCTGCGCTACACGCACGACGGGACGGACATTTCGCAGGCGCTTTCGGATGTTCGAAAAGCATTGCTCGAACGCTATTTTTCGGCCGTCGTTCTTGTAACCGACGGCCTGTACAATGTAGGGGAAAATCCGGTTTTTCTGGCGCGAAATTACGACGTGCCGATTTTTACCGTGGGGGTGGGCGATTCAACCGAAAAAAAGGACATCCTTGTTGAACGGCTGTTGACCAATGCCATTGTGTACGCAAAAAACAAGGTGCCCGTGGACGTTGTGGTGAGCCAAAACGGCTTTAGCAGAAAAAAAATTCGCGTGCTTTTACGTCAGGGCGGACGTGTGCTCGACGCGCAATCTCTCATTTTGGGGGCTTCCAAGCAGGAGCAAACCGTTCGGCTCTATTTTACGCCTCAGCAGGAAGGCTTCCAAAAATACGAAGTGGTTGTTCCCGTTCAAAAAGGGGAATTTACAGGTGTGAACAACCGCCGTACTTTTTACGTCAAGGTGTTGAAGAGTAAGCTAAAGGTTTTGATTTTGGCCGGTGGCCCTTCTACCGACGTCAAATTTGTGCGCCGCATTTTGCAGGACGACGAAAATATTGCGCCTACGGTGGTTGCCCAGCGCAAGCAGGGGGGCGTGTATGTGGTGCCGCCTCAAGCAAAATGGCAGACGCAAAAATACGACACCTATTTTTTGGTTGGTTTTCCGCGGTGGCCTTTGAGCGGTCCCCTCAAGCGTTTTGTGGAGGAGAAAATGGTGACCCCTCGCGCTTCGGTTCTGTACATTGAGGGTGAAAATTTAAATTCGGCTGGATTACGGATTTTGCAGCCGGTTTTGCCCTTTGACACCCGACAGACGCCTCGGCAATTGGCGCAGGTTTATTTTCAACTGACGCCCGAAGGGCAAAGCGAAGACATTTTGCGAGTGGGTGAAGATATTGAGTCGGTGGCAGATTTGTGGAACGATCTTCCCCCTGTGGACACCTATTTAGAGAATTTCACCCCGTTGCCGAACACCAAAATTCTGGGAAGGGTGGACCCCGGGCGTTCCAAATTGCCGCTGAGCGACTCATTTAGAAAGCCGCTTCTTCTGGTGCGAACGTTAGGAACCCAAAAATCCATTGCGCTGCTGTTTGAGAATGTGTGGCGCTGGGATTTAATGATGTGGGGAGCCGGGAAAACGAATCGGGTTCTTTCGCAATTTTTGGGGCGAGCAGCCCGCTGGCTTGCCACCCGCGTGGAGTCGAAGCCGGTTCAACTGAAAACGGACAAAGCCGTGTACCGGACCGGGGAGGTTGTCCATTTTTTGGGTCAGGTGTACGACAAAGCACTGCACCCGATTGACAACGCTCAATTCGAAGTGAATATTAAAATGGGTCGGGACACGGCGAAAATTATTTTGGAAAACCTGGGAAACGGGAAATACGAAGGGCAATTTACTATTCCGGTTCCGGGAACCTACCGGTACCTCGGCGTAGCTCGCTTAGGGAAGGAGAAACTGGGAACAGCGCGCGGAAAATTTTCAGCCGGGGAATTTCAAATTGAGTTTTTACAAAATCGAATGAACCAACGCCTGCTCCGGCAACTAAGTGCTCTCTCCGGCGGGAAATTTTATTTGCCAAATCAGGTAAGTCGATTGGCCGCCGACTTGCAATTGCACAGCAGGCGGTTGAAATCGGAATCGGAATACAACCTGTGGAACGTGTGGGTGTTGCTAATCCTGGCCGTTCTTCTTTTGACGATTGAATGGAGTATTCGCCGCAGAAAGGGCCTGCTGTAATTTTTTGCTTCCGTAAAAACTTCTGTCGGTAAGAGAAAAAACAAATCCGGTGCGGTTGGCCATTTTTTAAGGGCTTCTGTTTAAGTGGAAACCCGAGAAAAAAAGGGGCTTTTTTCTTCAGAACTCAACCGTCCGGGGCGAAATCGGATTGTGGGGATTCCGATGAAAAAACGAGCGGTCATCTGGTTTTTTTTGTTTTCTACACTGGCGCTTTCGCCGATTTGGGCGCAGGTTCGTCTTTCCGAAATCATGTTTAATCCGGCTGGAAGCGAATTTACAAACGAGTTCATTGAAATATTCAACACCAGTCAAACCGATTCCGTGGATCTCAGCGGTTGGCGTGTGGGGGATGAAAAATCTCTGGACGCCATTGTGACGGCCGGTACAGGGTTGCGGCTGCCTCCGAGAAGCTTCGCACTTATTTTAGATCCCGGCTATTTTGGTAAATCCACGCAATACGATTCGCTGATTCCCGCAAACACTCTAATAGTGACGATTGGCGACCAATCTTTCGGGAGCGGGGGACTGAGCAATTCTGTGGCGGAGTTGGTGGTTTTAGTCAATGCCCGAGGAGACACCGTGGACAGCTACCGGTATTCCACGGACAACCCGAACGGTTTTTCGGACGAAAAAATCGATCTTTTTGTCAAAAAAAATCAAGGCAATTGGGAAAATTCCCGCGTGTTTAATGGAACCCCCGGCTTTTGGAACAGCGTCAGTGTGCGCGCGGCAGACCTGGCGCTTCGCAATGTGGCGATTGATTCCGCGCTTTTGTTTTCGGAAAAACGGCTCCGCGTCACCTGTACCGTTGTAAACGTGGGATTGAAAACAGCGTCGAATTTTTTCGTGACGTTGTACCTGGACCGAAATGTGGACGGCCGATTCGACGAAGAAACGGAAACGGTGGGACAAATCGCTTTTGGGAATGCCCTTGCCTCGGGTGATTCGGTCAACCTGTCGTTGCCGGATCTTCAGGTTTCTCCGGGGTTTTGGTCCCTTTTGTTGCGAGTGGATTGGCGTTTTGACGAGAAAATTGAAAACAACGCCCGTTTTTTTGACGTTTTTGTGCCCTTTGAACCGGAGGCTCTTGTTTTAACGGAAATCATGTACAGACCGGAACCCGGTCAACCCGAATGGGTGGAGTTGAAAAACACCACCGCCGACACGCTTCTGCTGTTTCGGTGGCGCTTTTCCGACGAAAATACCGACAGGCGGGTGGAACTTTTCTCGAAACCGATGAAATTGCCTCCCGATAGCTACGTGGTTGTGGCGGAAGATTCCCTCCCGGGTGCACCGAATGGGCTAAAAAACCGCACCTGTGTGCCCGCAGCCTGGCCGGTCTTGAACAATGCGGGGGACGAGATTCACCTGTGGGAGCCGACCAGCAGGGAAGTGGTGAGCGTTTCGTACGCCGCGCCGGAAGTCCCTGTAGGCTTTTCCCTGGAAAAGGTGGAATTTCCACTGCCCGGAACAGCTGCCAACCGGTGGCTGGCCTCTAAAGTAAAAGGAGGAACGCCGGGACGACCCAATTCTGTCAATCCATTGCAAACAGACGGGGCCATTTTTTTGGCGACGGCTGACAGCATTTTCCGAGCGGTCTTCGGGCAAAACGCCGAAGCCGTATTTCTGCTGAAAAATGAAGGGCGGCGCTCCATTTCTTCCGCGTCAATTCGGATTTTGGAAAATCAAACCGGGGGAGGTTCTGTGTTAATTCAGACGCAGTCGGTGCCAGAGGATTTGCTGCCGGGCGATTCCGCAAAAATTCCCGTGGTTTTTCACAATCTGCCGCCGGGCGAACACCGTTTTCAGGCGAAGTGGAACGTAACGGGGGACGAAAACCCGGCCAACAATACGGTGCGGTTTGTGGTGCGCCAAGGATTTCCCCAAGGAACCGTTTTGCTGAATGAGATTCTCTACGCGCCGCGCCCCGGCTGGCCGGAGTGGGTTGAACTGGCAAACCCGGGGGAGACGAGCCGCGATTTGACGCGCTGGATGTTAACCGACTCACGTGCGGTGGACGGGAA
>CAZOHG010000056.1:0-21367 GCA_964579725.1 uncultured Deferribacteres bacterium | reverse complement strand
AGGCGGAGTTAATTGACGAGATTGCCATGGAAGAAGGGCTTCGCTTCGCCATTCGCGAGGGTGGCCGTACCGTCGGTGCCGGTGTCGTTTCGAAAATCCTTGAATAAAAAACAGCCGCCTATTTTCGGGTTGCTGGATTTTGAATCTTTTGGTTCGCGCGTTTCGCGCAAAAAAGTAAGTTGAATCAATGTGGAGAAGGTTAAATGCCGGGTCAACGAATTAGAATCAAATTAAAAGCGTACGATCACAGACTGATTGACAAGTCCACGGACAAAATTATTCGTACGGCAAAATCAACCGGTGCGGCGATTTCAGGGCCCATTCCGCTGCCCACAAAACGCTCGGTTTACACCGTGCTTCGTTCGCCCCACGTGGACAAAAAGTCGCGTGAACAGTTTGAGACGCGAATTCACAAACGGTTGATTGACATTCTGAATTCAACGCCGAAGACGATCGACGCTTTAATGAAATTGGAGCTTCCGGCCGGCGTTGATGTTGAAATAAAAGTGTGAGCCAGCAAAAGATCTGAGGAATCAATAAAATGGTTGGTTTGATTGGCAAAAAAGTTGGAATGACTCGTATTTTCGATGAAGCGGGTCGGCATGTTGCGGTAACGGTCATTGAGGCCGGGCCGTGCTACGTGACCCAAATAAAAACACCCGAAAAAGACGGCTACGCTGCTGTTCAGCTCGGATTTCAGGAGAAGAAAGAACGGCGTGCCACAAAACCCCTTCTCGGGCATGTAAAAAAAGCAAATCTCAAACCCTTTTATGTTTTGAAGGAATTCCGAGATTTTGCTCACATCGAAAATCTCAAATTGGGAGACAGTTTGGATGTGTCTCTTTTTCAGCCCGGCGACAAAGTAAAAGTTGTGGGACGTTCCAAGGGCAAGGGGTTTCAGGGTGTGGTGAAACGCCACGGTTTCGGCGGTGGTCCGGTTACACACGGTCAGAGCGACCGCCTGCGGGCTCCCGGCTCCATCGGTCAATCATCTTACCCCTCTCGCGTGTTGAAGGGAACGCGTATGGCCGGGCGGATGGGAAATGTCCGCGTGAGCATGAAAAATCTGGAAGTTGTGCGGGTTTACCCGGAGCAGAACATTATTTTGGTTAAGGGCGCCGTGCCGGGTGCGGTTAATACATTTGTGGAAATTAGCAAATGAATGAGGGTACTGTGAAAGTAGATGTTTTCGCAATAGACGGAACAAAAGCGGCGGAATCTATTGAGCTGCCGGCTTCAATTTTCGAAATAGCACCAAATGACCACGCCATTTATCTCGCCGTAAAGGCGCAAATGACGAACGCTCGGCGAGGAACGGCTGCGACGAAAAACCGTGCTCTGGTTACAGGGGGTGGCAAAAAGCCCTGGCGCCAAAAAGGGCGTGGTACAGCACGGGCAGGTTCAATTCGGTCGCCTCTGTGGAAAGGGGGCGGTACGATTTTCGGGCCTCAGCCCCATCCTTACATAATGAAGGTGAATAAAAAGGTGAAGCGTTTGGCCAGAAAATCGGCTCTTTCATACCGTGCCAAGGACGGAGCCGTTGTGGTAGTTGAGGATTTTGGAATTGATTCCGGCAAAACGCGCGACATGTTCGGCATTTTAAAAAATCTGAATTTAAATGAAAAAAAGGTGCTTCTTCTGGTGCCGAAATCGGACGAAAAGCTCTGGCTGGCGAGCCGAAATATCTACAAATTGAACGTGCGCGAGGCACAAAATGCATCCACCTACGATTTGTTGAACAACGATGTCATTTTGATCCAGAAAAGCGCGGTTGGAAAATTGCAAGAGGTGCTTGAGAAATGAAAGATCCGTACAATATTATTATTCGCCCGGTTCTGACTGAAAAAATGACCGGTTTGAAAGCAGCCAGTAATCAGTACGCTTTTCAGGTGGACCTTCGGGCCAATAAAATCGAAATAAAAAAGGCCATTGAAGATCGATTCGACGTGGAGGTGTTGTCCGTCCGGACCATGATTATGCCCGGCAAAATGCGCCGATTGGGTCGGTACGAAGGAAAAACAGCCAAGTGGAAAAAAGCCATCGTCACCCTGAAAGAGGGGGACGAAATTGAATATGTGGCCGGTGCCTAAGATCGCCGGACGAACGAGATAGATTTGAATTTAGGTCTGTAACGACCAAAAGCTTGATTGGAAGTCGGAGGAATTCATGGCATTAAAGAACTATAAACCGGTTACGCCTTCATTGAGGTTTCGAAAAATTGTCCGGCATGACGACATTACGGAAACGGAGCCGGAAGCCTCATTGATTCGCCCGTTGCACAAAACCGGTGGCCGAAACAATTTGGGGCGAGTGACGGCGCGGCATCGGGGCGGAGGCCATAAAAGAAAATATCGGATTGTGGATTTTAAGCGCGACAAAGACGGGATTCCGGCGCGTGTAGCGGCCATCCATTACGATCCCAACCGCTCCGCCAATTTGGCACTGCTCTATTACAGAGACGGAGAAAAACGGTACATTTTGGCTCCCAAAGACGTGCAGGTGAACGATGTGCTGATGTCCGGCGAAAATGTGGAAATTCGTGCGGGCAATTCCATGCCGTTGGCTAATATTCCTCTGGGCACCTTTGTGCACAATGTGGAATTGAAAGCGGGAAAAGGGGGGCAATTGGCCCGGAGTGCCGGCTCCTACGCGCAGCTTCTGGCCAAAGAAGGGAACTTTGCCCATTTGAAATTACCTTCGGGCGAGGTTCGTCTGGTTCACCTGACCTGTCGGGCAACCATTGGTCAGGTGGGTAATTTAGACCATGAAAATGTGGTGTACGGAAAAGCCGGAGCCACGCGCTGGTTGGGGCGGCGTCCGCACGTCCGCGGGGTTGCCATGAACCCGATTGACCATCCAATGGGTGGAGGGGAAGGAAAGGCTTCCGGCGGACATCATCCCACATCGCCCTGGGGTTGGAAGACAAAAGGCTGGAAAACCCGAAAGAAGAAAAAATCGGACGATTACATCGTTAAGCGTCGTAAATAGAGTGAAATTGAGGTGAACGAATGCCAAGATCGGTAAAAAAGGGTCCTTTTATTGACCCTAAACTAATGGCGAAGATTGAAAAAATGAATCAAAGCGGCCAAAAACGGGTCATAAAAACCTGGTCGCGTCGTTCGACTATTTCGCCTGATTTTGTGGGGCACACATTGGCTGTGCACAACGGAAGCAAGTTTATTCCCGTATTTATTACAGAAAATATGGTCGGTCACAAATTGGGTGAATTCGCCCCGACGCGAACCTATCGGGGGCACGGCGGGAAAAAAGCGGAACGCTCAGTTAGACGATAAATTTGAAAGGTCGGAGAGAAAATTCAATGGAAGCTTTTGCCTTAACAAAATACGTACGCATGTCTCCTCGCAAAGTGCGGCAAGTTGCTGATCTAATCCGCGGCAAGAATGTGGACGATGCCATTAATATGTTGACATTCCTGCAAAAGGCCGCGGCCATGCCCGTCGAAAAAACGCTGCGCTCGGCCGTTGCCAATATGGTGAACAATCAGGACGAGACGGTTCGGATTGAGCCCGAGGAGCTTTACGTCAAAGAAGTGCGTGTGGATGAGGGTCCGACCATGCGGCGTTTTCGTGCCGGTTCAATGGGGCGCGTTATGCCCATCCGGAAGCGGACGAGTCACATTAAAATTGTTGTAGCGCTGGAAAAAGATTAAGAGGAGGATTTACTTTTGGGTCAAAAGACTAATCCTGTCGGATTTCGATTGGGTATCATAAAGACCTGGGATTCCAATTGGTTTGACGAGAAAAATTTCGCCGAGAAACTTCAGGAAGATCTGAAGCTGCGTAAATATATTCGCAATCGAATGAAAAATGCGGGTATTTCCAAAATCCAGATTGACCGCACTCCCAAGCGAATTACCGTGACCATTTACACGGCCAAACCGGGGATTGTGATCGGCCGCAAGGGAATGGAAGTCGATAAATTAAAAGAAGAGTTGCAGCGGGTAACGGGCAAAGATGTTCAGCTCAATGTGAATGAAATCAAACGTCCGGAATTGGATGCCTATCTCGTGGCCGAAAATATTGCGCATCAGCTCGAGGCGAAAATTTCGTACCGCCGCGCCATGAAAAAGGCCATCATGGCCGCCATGCGAATGGGAGCCGAGGGAATTAAGGTCATTTGCAGCGGTCGTTTGGGTGGTGCCGAAATGGCCCGGACCGAACAATACAAAGACGGTCGAATCCCATTGCACACCCTCCGTGCAGACATCGATTATTCGCAGGCGACAGCCATTACCACCTACGGCTGTATTGGCGTGAAGGTGTGGATTTGCAAGGGTGAAGTAGTGGGGGCGTGACCCGAAAGCGTCGGTTAGATTTTTTTTAGATAAAAGGAGCGAGTAAACTCATGTTAATGCCAAAGCGTGTTAAATATCGTAAAGTACAGCGTGGCCGGATGCGGGGGAAAGCCCAGCGGGGCTCCAAGCTGAGCTTTGGGAGTTACGGACTGAAAGCATTGGAACCGGCCTGGATTACCAGCCGCCAGATTGAAGCGGCTCGTGTGGCAATCACGCGCCACGTTAAACGCGGTGGAAAGTTATGGATACGGATTTTTCCTGACAAGCCGTTCACCAAAAAACCGGCGGAAACCCGAATGGGTAAGGGAAAAGGTGCCCCCGAGTACTGGGTGGCGGTTGTGAAGCCCGGCCGTATTTTATTCGAGCTGGAAGGCGTTCCAGAAGACGTGGCCAGAGAAGCCATGCGTTTGGCGTCGTACAAATTGCCCATTAAGACGAAGATCGTAACTGCAGAAGAAAGTGTGGGGGTGTAATTATGAAGATGTACGAGATTAACGAGCTGCCCCTGGAAGAATTGGAAATCCGTTTGGAAGATGCCCGGGAAGAGTTGTCCAATTTGCGTTTTCAGCAAGTCTTGGGCCAATTGGACAACACGATGCGCATTCGCCTCGTCAAGAGGGATATTGCCCGGCTGGAGACGGTAATTCACGAATACGAATTGGGGAAACGGGGTCAAAAAACGGAAGAATCCGAGAATAAATAGGAAATCGGTGAAGCAATGACAGAGAAAAAGCGTGGAAATCGTCGTGTAATTGTGGGAACGGTTGTCAGCGACAAAATGGACAAAACCCGGGTGATTAAAGTGGTTCGGTCCGTCAAACATCCTCTTTATAAAAAATACATTAAGCAGACATCGAAGTTCATGGTTCACGACGAGAAGAATGAATCCCGGGTCGGTGACGTGATTCGCGTCATGGAGACCCGTCCGTTAAGCCGAAACAAGCGCTGGAGATTGAGTGAGATTATCGAACGAGCCAAATAAATGCAGGCCGTTTGATTGGGTTGAGAAGAACAAGAGGAAAAAATGATACAGGCAGAAACAAAACTGAACGTAGCTGACAATACAGGTGCCAAAAAGGTACTGTGTATTCGCGTTCTTGGTGGCACACGCCGGAAATATGCCAGCGTGGGCGATGTAATCGTGGTGACGGTTAAATCTGCTATCCCCGGCGGAAGTGTGAAAAAAGGCGACGTCAGCAAGGCGGTGGTCGTTCGGACAAAAAAGGAAATTCGCCGCCAGGACGGTTCCTACATTCGGTTTGACGAAAATGCAGCCGTGTTAATCGATGATCGTAAGGAACCCCGCGGGACGCGTATCTTCGGCCCCGTGGCGCGGGAACTCCGCGAAAAAGAATTTATGAAAATTATTTCATTAGCACCGGAGGTGTTGTAAGGTGGGATTGTTTAAAAGCAATAAAAGAGAGCCGATCAAAAAGCTCAATGTGCGTAAAAATGACATTGTTCGGATAATTGCCGGCGATGATAAGGGCATGGAGGGGAAGGTGCTCAAGGTGTTCCCTAAAAAGCAGCAGTTAATCGTCGAGGGCATTAATTTTATTCACAGGCACACCAAACCCACACAGGACAATCCGCAGGGCGGAATTGTTGAAAAGGAAGGCCCGATTCATTTTTCCAACGTCATGGTGGTGTGCTCCAATTGCGGTGAGCCAACCCGGGTGGAAATTAAGGTTTTGGAAGATGGCTCTCGTGCCCGGGTGTGCAAGCACTGCGGCGAAATGTTGGTGTAACGTTTCAAGAGACAAAATCTTGTGGAGATTGATTGAATGGATTACGTACCTCGGCTGAAAAATATGTATAAAGAAAAAGTGGTTCCTGCGCTTCAGAACAAATTTAAGTACAAAAACAACATGCAGGTACCCAAAATTGAGAAAATAGTCGTGAATATGGGGGTGGGAGAGGCTACACAGGAGCCCAAAACGCTGGAATGGGCCGTTACCGATTTAACGGCTATTACCGGCCAAAAGCCCAGTATTCGTAAGGCCAAGAAGGCCATTTCAAACTTTAAATTGCGCGCCGGAATGCCCATTGGGGCAAAAGTGACCCTACGCGGCGATCGGATGTACGAATTTCTGGACAGGCTGGTCAGTGTTGCCATCCCGCGTATTCGGGATTTCCGCGGCATGCCGGATAAATCCTTTGACGGGCACGGAAATTACACGATCGGCATTCGGGAACAAATCATCTTTCCCGAAATCGATTACGACAAGGTGGAGAAGGTGCGGGGCATGGATATTACCATTTGCACCACGGCCAAAACAGATGAGGAAGCGTACGAATTGCTGAAAGAATTCGGTTGGCCTTTTATTAAACGTTAATGAGAAGGAGAAGTTAGACTTGGCTAAAAAATCGATGATCGCGAAGGCAAATCGACCCCCTAAATACAAGGTTCGGAAATACAATCGATGCAAGCGTTGCGGAAGGCCTCGTGCGTACTTGCGAAAATACGGGCTGTGCAGAATTTGCTTTCGTGAGCTGGCTCTGAAGGGTGAAATCCCCGGTGTGGTGAAGGCCAGTTGGTAAACTTGAGGAGCAGGAGAAATCACATATGTCGATGACCGATCCAATTGCGGATTATTTAACACGAATTCGGAATGCCGCCAAGGCGCAGCACAAAAAGGTGGATATCCCCGCCTCGAATTTGAAGCGCGAAATTACCCGAATTCTCTACGAAAACCGTTACATCAACAATTACGTCAATATTGACGACGGGAAACAGGGGCTAATCCGCATTTATCTAAAATATGACGCCAATGAAAAAAGTGTTATTTCCGGGTTGAAGCGCATCAGCAAACCCGGCCGCAGGCAATACGTAGATGCCGACCACATCCCGAGAGTGATGAATAATTTGGGTATTTCCATTTTGTCCACCTCGAAGGGGGTCATGACGGGATTGCAGGCGAAAAAAATGGGTGTTGGCGGCGAAGTTCTCTGCTATATTTGGTAAAATTGTTATCAGGAGGAATGAACATTGTCTCGAATTGGAAAAGCCCCGATTTCAATACCTGAAGGGGTGACGATAGACATCGCAAAGCACAACGTCCGTGTGAAGGGACCGAAGGGTGAACTGGCCCTGCGAATCGATCCGGCAATTGGGGTGGAAGTCAAAGAAAATCAGATTTTTGTCACACGCCCCAGCGACAACCGCAACCACCGCTCGTTGCACGGCTTGTACCGAACCTTGGTTAATAATATGGTGGTCGGCGTCTCGCAGGGGTTTGAGAAGAAGCTTGAGATTGTGGGCGTCGGTTACCGGGCGGAAAAAAAGGGAAAAAGCGTCACATTTATTTTGGGCTATTCCCACCCGATCGTTTTTATTCCGCCTGAAGGAATTGAGGTTGCGGTGGAGAGCAACACCCAGGTGGCCGTTCGTGGAATCGACAAGGAACTGGTCGGATTGGTGGCTGCCAAAATTCGGTCATTCCGTCCGCCCGAACCCTACAAGGGAAAGGGTGTTCGCTATGCCGGTGAGGAAGTTCGTCGCAAAGCCGGTAAGTCCGGAGCAAAATAAACGTTTTTGAATTTGGATGAGGGTAAGATGGCAGATAAAAATATTAAAAAGCGATTAGCCAGACTCAAACGAAAGAGCAGAATTCGCAAGAAAATTCGGGGCACGACGGAAAAGCCGCGCCTGACCGTTTTCAGAAGCGCCAAACATATTTACGCCCAGTTGGTGGACGACACCACCGGCAAAACCTTGACAGGCGTTTCCAGTCTGAGCAAAGACTTGAAAGCTTCGGTTGAGGAGGTTCGTAAAAAAGAGGGCAAAGTGGGCGTTAGCAAACTTATTGGCAAAGCCATCGCTGAGCGGGCCAAGGCAATGAAAATCGAGACGGTGGTTTTTGATCGCAATGGGTTTATTTTCCACGGACGGATAAAGGCCGTGGCCGATGGTGCCCGCGAAGGCGGACTGAAATTCTGAATTATGACGTACGATGAGGAGGTCCTTTGGAACGGATTAGTCCAAGTGAATTAGATTTAAAAGAACGGGTTGTGCACATTAATCGTGTGGCCAAGGTGGTCAAGGGCGGACGCCGCTTTAGTTTCAACGCCATTGTGGTTGTAGGCGACGGCAAGGGACACGTTGGCGTGGGTTTTGGAAAGGCCAACGAAGTGACCGACGCCATTACAAAATCGACGGAAAATGCCAAAAAGAATCTGGTATACATTCAAGTGCCACACGGAACGGTGTCCCACCCGATCGTGGGAAAATACGGAGCTGCACGGGTTTTCCTGAAACCGGCCTCCGCCGGTACCGGTGTAATTGCCGGCGGTCCTGTGCGGGCCATTATGGAATCGGTGGGGATTACGGATGTGTTGGCCAAAATTCTGGGCTCGACCAATCCTCACAATGTGGTCAAAGCAACGATGAATGCCTTGCAGAGTATGTTGACCGTGGAAACGGTGACGAAAAAGCGCGGTATTTCGGTTCGGGAATTGTACTTGCTGGATTAAAAGGGCGCCCCCTTTGTGGAAAAAGGCGCGCCGGAAAAAACGATGTGGAGTTTTGAAAGAATGGCAAAAAAGCTGAAAATAACGCAAGTCCGCAGTGCGATTGACCGCAACAAAAAACAGAAGCGGACACTGGTGGCCCTGGGCATTCACCGAATGCACCAGACGGTGGAACACAAAGCGACGCCGGAAATTTTGGGAATGGTTCGCTCCATCTCCCATTTGCTGAAAGTTGAGGAAGTGGAATAGCCAAAAATTTTGAGGGTACCATGAATTTAGGGTCTTTACGATTCGCCAAAGGATCGAAACATAAAGAAAAACGAATCGGCCGGGGGGAAGGTTCCGGCCACGGCGGGACAGCCACAAAAGGGCACAAAGGACAACGCTCCCGATCGGGTGCCAAATTTCGGGCCTGGTTTGAAGGTGGGCAAATGCCGATTCAACGCCGATTGCCCAAGAGGGGCTTTTTCAATCCTTTCCGAAAAGAATACCAGATTGTCAATGTGGCCGATTTGGAACGTTTAGAAGGGGTGGAGAAAATCACCCCCGAAATTTTGTACGAAAAACGTCTGGTTCGCAAAAAAAACCGGCCTGTGAAAATTTTGGGAAATGGGGAGTTGACAAAAACCTTTGAGGTTTCAGCACACGCTTTCAGTGAAACAGCGCGAACGAAAATTGAATCGGTTGGCGGAAAGGCAATTACTCTATGATCGAGAGTTTACAAAATATTTTCAAGATTCCGGAGCTAAAACGCCGGATTCTCTTTACGCTCGGAATTTTGGTCGTTTATCGTTTTGGCGGGCACGTTCCTACCCCGGCCATTGACACCCGTGCGCTGGGTGAATTTTTTGTTCAGGCACAAAACACCCTTTTTGGGTTGTACGATATGTTTGCGGGTGGCGCTTTCCGCAAGGCGACGGTTTTTGCCCTGGGGATCATGCCGTACATTTCCGCATCCATTATTATTCAATTGTTGGGTGCCGTCGTCCCCTACTTCCAAAAGCTTCAGAAAGAAGGCGAAGAAGGGCGGAAAAAGATTACTCAACTGACCCGCTACGGGACGGTACTGATTTCGGCTCTACAGGCCTACGGTGTAAGCGTGTTCCTGGAAAATATTCCCGTTACTCAATCCGGCCTGCTCGTGGTTCCGCATCCGGGTCTGGGATTTCGCCTTTTGACGATGTTAACCCTCACAGCCGGTACGGTTTTAATCATGTGGCTTGGTGAACAAATTGACGACAAAGGAATCGGCAACGGAATTTCGCTCATCATTTTTATCGGAATTATTGCTCGATTTCCCAATGCCGTCTTGGATGAAACCCAGCAATTGATTGCGGGGAACCGAGCCCTGCTGATGGAAATTTTCCTGTGGGGATTGATGTTTTTAACCGTTGCCGCGGTTGTGCTGTTGACGGAAGGTACCCGCAAAATTCCCGTTCAATATGCCAAGCGGGTGGTGGGGCGGAAAATTTACGGCGGACACAGCACACATATCCCCATGCGCGTCAACACAGCCGGTGTGATGCCCATTATTTTTGCGCAATCGATTATGTTTATCCCCAGCACATTCGGAACTTTTTTCCCGAACAATGAGTTTGTTTCCTCACTGGTTGCCGTTTTCGACATTCAATCCTGGGTGTACTGGCTGTTTTACGGTGTCATGATTGTGTTTTTTACTTATTTTTACACGGCGATTGTTTTTAATCCGGTGGACATCGCCGAAAATATGCAAAAATACGGCGGTTTTATTCCGGGCGTGCGTCCCGGAAAGAGAACCTCCGAATATCTGGATTACATTCTGACGCGAATCACATTGCCGGGGTCTATTTTCCTGGCGATTATTGCTATCTTCCCGTACTTTATTATGAAGTACACAAACGTGAGTTACAACTTTGCGTCGTTTTACGGCGGCACAGGATTGTTGATTGTTGTAGGTGTGGCGCTGGATACCTTGCAGCAGGTTGAGTCGCATTTGCTCATGCGGCACTACGACGGTTTTATGAAAACAGGGCGTTTGCGAGGTAGAAGGCGGGCCTAACACAAAGGAACGCGCCAATGCGAATGATAATGCTCGGCGCTCCCGGCGTAGGCAAGGGAACGCAAGCAAGGAAAATTCAGCAGGATTTTGGAATTCCCCAAATTTCAACAGGGGACATATTACGAGCCGCTGTGCATGATCAGACCGAGCTGGGAAAAGTAGCAAAAAGGTATATGGATGCGGGAGCACTGGTTCCCGACGAAGTGATCATTGACATTATTCGTGAGCGCCTGCAAAAACCGGATTGCGCGGCGGGTTTCATTTTGGACGGTTTTCCGCGCACCATTCCCCAGGCGGAGGCTCTGGACGCCATGCTCAAGGAGATGGGCCTCAGGCTGGACAGCGTGGTGGAAATCTACGTGGAGCCGGAAAAAATCGTCCAGCGGCTTACAAACCGCTGGGTGTGTGAAAAATGTGGCGCAGATTTCAACCAATTGACGAATCCTCCTCCGCCGGATCTGATTTGTCCCAAATGTGGGGGCAAAATTGTCAAGCGCAAGGACGACAACGAGGAAACGATTCGCAATCGCTTGAAAGTGTACGCAGAACAAACGGCGCCGCTGAAAGAGTATTACAAAGCCCGTGGAATTCTCAAAACGGTAGACGGGGACAAACCCATTGACGAAGTGTACCGAGAAATTTTGCAGGCTTTGGGGCTAAAGAAAAATCCATGATTCTTATTAAAACGCCCCACGAAATTGACCTGATTCGAGAGTCCTGCCGGATTTTGGTGGACACCTTTAAGGAGGTGGAAGCCCACATAAAACCCGGGGTCAAGACGATCGAATTGGACCGCGTTGCGGAGCGTTACATTCGGTCTCGTGGCGGGACGCCTTCTTTTAAAGGATTTCACGGGTTTCCCGGAACGGCATGTATTTCGATTGACGAGCAGGTGGTACACGGGATCCCCGGAGAGCGGCGGCTTGAAGAGGGGCAAATCGTTGGGGTCGACATGGGGGTGATTTTCAAGGGCTATTATTCGGATGCCGCCCGTACGTACCCGGTTGGCGAGGTTTCGGAGCTGAAAAAAAAGCTCATGGAAGTTACTCAAACTGCGTTGAGACGCGGCATTGAAAAGGCCGTTGTGGGAAATCGGGTTGGCGACATTTCCAATGCCGTTCAAACGTACGTGGAGAGCTTTGGCTTTTCCGTCGTTCGGGATTTAGTGGGACACGGGGTCGGAAAGGATGTGTGGGAAGAGCCCCAAATCCCCAATTACGGAAGAGCGGGCAAGGGGCCGCGCCTTCGAAAGGGAATGGTCCTGGCGCTCGAACCGATGGTCAATGCCGGGACGTACGAAGTGCGGACAGAATCGGATGGCTGGACGGTGGTCACGGCGGACGGAGAGCCTTCGGCCCATTTTGAACACACAATCGCCCTGTTTGAAGATCACACGGAGGTTTTAACCGAGGGAATTTAAGGATCGGAAAGTTTTTATGGCAAAAGAAGAGCCCATCCGCGTAGACGGAACCATTGTGGAAACATTGCCCAATGCCACATTTCGAGTGGAATTGGAAAACGGGCACAAAATTTTGGCCCACATTTCGGGCAAAATGCGCATGCATTTTATTAAAATTTTGCCCGGGGACAAAGTCACGGTGGAATTGTCACCGTACGACTTAACGCGTGGCCGCATTATTTATCGGTACAAATAAAAATCGAATCTATTTTTGACGTTTGGAGGATAGAATGAAAGTTCGTTCGTCTGTAAAAAAAATGTGCGACAAGTGCAAGATTGTCAAAAGGAAAGGCGTCGTGCGCGTCATTTGCACGAATCCACGACACAAACAACGCCAAGGGTAAAAGGTTAATCGAAGGAGGTCGTTTTGGCTCGTATTGCTGGTATTGATTTACCTAAAAATAAACGGTTGGAAATCGCACTGACGTACATCTTTGGAATTGGGTTACCCACGTCGCGCAAAATCCTGGCTGCAACCGGGATTAGCCCGGACAAGCGCGTGCACGACATGACGGAAGAGGAAACCGCGAAAATCCGGTCGTATATTGAGTCCAATTTCAAGGTGGAAGGGGCTTTGCGCGCCCAAATTAATATGGATATTAAGCGCCTCATGGACATCGGTTGCTACCGTGGGTTGCGGCATCGTCAAGGACTGCCGGTTAGGGGGCAACGCACACGCACCAACGCGCGTACTCGCAAGGGGAAAAAGGCGACGATTGGCGGCCGCAAGAAAAAATAGCAAGGCGACGTGAAAAGGGTCGGTCAAGTTTCAATCGAATGCAGGCATTTTGAAAAGACACTAATTTTGTTCGGAGGTTATTTTGGCAAGAGTCAAACGCAGTGTTAGACGGAAAAAGAAAGGTCCCGTGGACGCCAACGGTGTGGCGCACATTCGGGCAACCTTTAACAATACCATCGTCTCAATCACTGACCAGTACGGGAATGTGATTTCCTGGGCGTCCGCTGGCAAGGTGGGGTTTAAGGGGTCACGAAAAAGCACCCCCTTTGCGGCTCAGCTTGCCGCGGAAAATGCGGCCAAGGAGGCCATGGATCTCGGGCTGAAACGCGTGGAGGTTTATGTGAAGGGCCCTGGCAGCGGCCGGGAGGCGGCCATTCGCTCTTTACAGGCTGCCGGGTTGGAAATCAAAGCAATTAAGGACGTGACGCCTATTCCTCACAACGGATGTCGTCCGCCCAAGCGTAGAAGAGTTTAAGACAGTCTTTTTGGAGGTTTTTAATGGCAAGATATACAGGACCGGTTTGCAAGCTGTGTCGGCGTGAAGGAGAAAAGCTCTTCTTGAAAGGGGCGAAATGCCTAACAAGCAAATGTCCTTTTGAGCGAAAAAGCTACATACCCGGTCAGCATGGGAAATCCCGTCGATTTAAATTGTCCGAATACGGAATGCAGTTGCGCGAAAAGCAAAAGCTTCGCCGCATTTACGGACTCCTGGAAAAGCAATTTCGGATTTATTTTGAGAAAGCCGAGCAGGAAAAGGGCATTACAGGTGAAAATCTGCTCAAAATGTTGGAACGTCGCCTGGACAACGTGGTGTACCGGCTTGGGCTGGCTCCCACCCGGAACGCGGCGCGCCAGCTTGTTCGCCATCGTCACATTCAGGTGAACGGCCGCATTGTGGATATTCCCTCGTTTTTGGTCAGTCCCGGTGACGTGGTGAAAGTAAAAGACCGCAGCAAACGGATGGATATGATCCACGAATCTCTGAAACGAATCAAAGAAGGGCGTCTGGTGCCCTGGCTGGAATTGGATAAGGCCAGTCTGTCCGGCCGGTTTGTTGAGATGCCCAATCGGCAGGACATTCCCGTAAATGTAAACGAAAGTCTGATTGTGGAATTGTATTCCAAGTAATTGACCGATTTTGGTTTTTCTTTAGGCATAAAAGTGTCCGCTCAGGACGAGAAAAATCAAAAAGAGTTTTCTAATTTTGGAGAGAGGAACTGAATGAATTTCCAAAGTTTACAAATGCCAGAAAGAATCGAGCTGGACGAGGCGACTTTTTCAAACAGCTACGGCAAATTTATCGTCCAGCCGCTGGAAAAAGGCTTTGGTGTGACCATCGGTAATGCGCTCCGGCGCGTGTTGTTGTCGTCTTTACCCGGCGCCGCCATTACCAGCATCAAAATAGATGGGGTTCTACACGAGTTTTCGACGATTCCCGGCATGGTGGAAGACGTCTCGGAAATGATTATGAATTTAAAGGGTGTTCGATTTAAATTGATTACCAAAAAACCCGAAAAAGTAACGCTCCATTTGAAGGGCCCCATGGAATTCAAAGCCGGTGAAATTTCGAAAGACACCACCGATTTTGAGGTGTTGAATCCGAATCACCACATTGCCACACTGAGCGAGGAGGCGGATTTCAATATGGAAATCCGAATTTCGCGCGGACGCGGCTACGTGCCGGCGGACGAAAATAAACATCCCGATCAACCCATTGGTGTGGTTCCCATTGATTCTATTTTTACGCCGATTGTCAATGTGGCTTACCATGTGGAAGAAACGCGCGTGGGGCAACGCACCGATTTCGAGAAGCTGATTCTCGAAATCAAAACCGACGGCAGCATTACACCCGACGACGCCCTTGCGCAGGCGGCACGGATTATTCGAGACCACATCCAGCTCTTTATTAATTACGATGTGGAACCGGAAGAGGAAATCCCCCCGGAAATTGACGAAGAGGCTTTGCGCATTAAAAAATTGCTTAAAATGAGCGTGGATGAACTGGAGCTTTCAGTGCGCGCCAGCAATTGTTTGAAGGCCGCCAATATCGAAACCATTGCCGACCTGGTCAAGCGCGACGAATCGGAAATGCTTAAATTCCGCAATTTTGGTCGGAAATCCCTGACGGAGCTGAGCAACGTACTGGAAAGCCTTGGGTTGCATTTTGGAATGGATGTGGACAAATATCTGAACAGCGAGACGAATTAATTGAACCTGAAAGTTTAGGGTGAATTTTCATGAGACATAGAAAAAACATTGCAAAATTGGGCCGCACGGCTGAACACCGAAAAGCGACACTGGCCAATCTGGCCAGCGCTCTGATTGAGCACAGGAAGATTAAAACAACGCACGCCAAAGCCAAAGCCACCCAGCGTTTTGTGGAGAAACTGGTCACTTTGGCCAAAAAGGGCGACCTGAATTCGCGCCGTCTGGTGCTGAGTCGGCTGCGCAACAAAGAAGCCATGTATCTTTTGTTCAGCGAAATTGCTCCTACTTTTACGGATCGAAATGGCGGTTACACCCGCGTGATTCATTTGGGGCGGCGTTTTGGTGATGGTGCCGAGATGTCGTTATTGGAATTTGTGGGCTTTGAAACAGTGGCCAAAAAGCACAAAGAAGAACACGGTGAGAAGGAAAAAGCCAAATCGAAGGAAACGGCAAAGCCTGTAGAAAAGAAAACCGAAAAGCCGAAACCCGCTGAAGAAAAGGCTGAAAAAGCCGAAGAGGAAAAAGCAGTGCCGGCAGAAGAAAAAGCTGCGGCTGCCAAAGAAGAAAAAGCGCCGGAAGGCGAAGCTTCCGAAGCGGCCGGGAAGGACAGCCCAGAGGCTGACGAAAAATCCGAGGAAAAGCAAAAAGAAGAGTGATTTTTTCTGTGGTAAGGAAATAGATTTTAGATCTCGAGGCGAACGAGATGCTTGAATCAGATGGTTCACCGAATTTTTCAAAGGGGAGTTTTACTTAGGTGAACGTCGCTTTTTTCCGGGCAATCCCAAAAGGGTTGCCCTTTTTTCTTTGGGGGTGACGCGAGCGATTTTGGTGGCAAATTGGCGTTTTAAACCGACGCGGAATACAATGGCACCCCCAAGAGTACCCACTTCGGGAGACGCAATGGAATTCAAACTACCCTACGGAAAAGATTTTCACCGCATTGAAATCCCTTCCACTGTTCGTGTCCAGCGAATACAGCCAAAAGTACTCCCGCTGCCCCCCTCGGACGAAATGGCAATCCGCCAGGCACTGGCCAATCCGATTGGGAGCCCCCCGCTGGCAAAAATTCTCCGGGAAAACGCCCCAACCGTACTCGTTTTGCCCGACAAAACGCGTAATGCCCGCACCGACGTGGTGCTTCCTATTTTACTGGACACCATTCAAAAAGCCGGTGTCCACGCCTCAAACATTCACTTTCTTTTTGCCAACGGCAGCCACGCCGGAATGACACCTTCGGAGAAGCGCGCCGTGTTGGGGAATGTGAATCTTCCCGAGGCGCATGTTTTTGAGCACGATTGTCGAAAAAGTTCTTGCCGGCATGTGGGAACAACCCGCCGCGGCATTTCGGTCGATGTTAATGAGCAAATTTTCAAGGCAACGTACGTAGTGGTCGTGGGGACGGTAGTTCACCACTATTTTGCGGGATTCGGTGGCGGCCCCAAAATGATTGTCCCGGGCGTGGCCGCCTGCCACACCATTACCCAAAATCACCGAATGGCGGTTCTCAGCGAAAAATCCGTTTTACACCCGGCGTGCCGCCCGGGGAACGTCGTGGGAAATCCAGTGTACGAAGACATCGAGGAAGCCTTTAAAATGGTGCCCGTGGATTTTAGCCTTCAGGTGGTTTTGAATCGAGAGCACCGAATCCAAGCCGCCTTTGCAGGAGACACCCTGCAAGCGCACCGGCAGGGGCGCCAGCTTGTTGAAGAAATGAACCGCATTCCACTGCAACACCCGTACGATTGCGTGGTTGTGAGCGCGGGCGGTTTTCCCAAAGACGTGAATCTAATTCAAGCGCACAAAGCTATTTACAATGCCTACCAGGCTGTGCGCCCCGGCGGGTGCCTCATTGGATTAGCCCGTTGTCCAGACGGCCTGGGTTCCCCCACCTTTTTACAATGGTTCGACTACCCCACGCTCGCAGAAATGAAGCGGGCGGTCATGGAAAATTACCAACTAAACGGAAACACGGCGTTGTCTTTGAAAGAAAAATTGGACAAGGTGGAGCTGTTCTGGATCTCGGAATTGCCGGAGGAAATAAGCCGGAAAATTGGGTTTGTGTCCGTTCGCTCTTTCGGGGAGGCGTGGCGAAAAGCCACGGCGCGGCACAAAATCGCCTCCGTGGCCGTTCTGCCGTTCGGTGACGTGACACTACCGCAAATAGACGAGGGCTCATGAAACGACTTTGTCTTGTTTTCGGATTCATTTTGGCGGCGTCGCTCCTTAATTTTCATTGCGCTGCCTTTCGCCCGAGGCCGATTTTTGTTTCCCGTCATCCGACACCGCTTCAAAGGAAGAAACCCCTTCCAAAACGAACACCGGAGACCCACTCCCCCCGCAAAAAAGAAACCGGAGGCAGAACGGCGGCCGGGTCTAAATCGCCCCCAAAAAAGCAATCTCTTCACACGGTTTCACCCGCTTCGTTTGAATTCCGGCAGGCCGTTGTACGGACAATTGACGATTATCTGGGAACGCCGTACAAATGGGGAGGGACAGACGCCCGCGGACTGGATTGTTCCGGTTTTGTAAGGGTTGTATTTGCCCGCGCGGCTCATTTGAATCTGCCCCACAATGTGGCGCAATTGGCGAAAATCGGGCAGCCTGTTTCGCTGCAAAACGTGCAATTTGGTGATTTGATTTTCTTTCGAAAACCGGGCTCCGGTCAACTTTTTCATGTGGGAATTTACCTGGGGGACGACAATTTTGCCCACGCCAGCACCGGAAACGGGGTCACAATCTCAAAACTGACGGAACCGTACTACAAAGCGCGTCTGTCTTTTGCTCGGAGAGTGGTTCCAAATAGGTCGCAAGGCCAGCAGTAGCTTCTTGGCCGGTTTGCAAATAGAAAAAGGGAGAGTGCGCCGTTGAACAGGCGTCTCAAAATTTTGGGCTTCTTACTCGTGTTGGTGCCTCTGGGTTTTTCTACCAAATTTTACCACGGTCCCTTTGCCGGGTGGGTCAACAACGGCGCTGGTGACATCCTGTACCCGATTTTTTGGTTTCTCCTGCTTACGGCGGCTTTTCCAAGGCTCTCCCCCGGCGCCACCGCGTTGGCCGTCTTTTTATTTTCCTCCGCCGTCGAAGTCACTCAGCTCTTTGACTGGCGCGTTCTCCTTCTGCTTCGTCAGAGCTTTTTAGGCCGTACGCTTGTGGGGTCCGGCTTTGAGTGGGGCGATTTTCTCTACTACGCACTGGGGTCGGCGGCGGCTTTTTTCTGCGCCCGAAAATTGTTGCCGCCGATTTCATCCAATTAAAAAATAATCCCCAAACTTTCTACACGTTTTAAACGTCCTAATAGATAGTTCGTCAGTGCCAAACAGTGGGCGCGGTGCGTGAAAATTTCGGAGAAAAGGATTGGACTTCCCAAGCGACGCGGAACTAATCGAAAAATTCAGGCAAGGTCAAACAGAGTCTTTCAATATCTTGGTTTGGCGGTGGCAAAATCGCCTGCTGAACTTTCTGTACCGCTACCTTGGTAACCGGACCGAGGCGGAAGATATTTGTCAAATGACATTTTTAAAGGCGTTTCAAAAACTAAAGCGGTTACAAGACACGCAGAAATTTTCGACGTGGCTGTACCGGATCGCCCTGAATCAAGCGCGAGATTTTTTCCGCAGAAAGAGAAATCGGCCTGTTTTTTCGCTACATCAAACGTTCGGAGAAGATTCAGACGGAACGCTGGAAGCGGTGTTGGCTACCGATTCCCAGCCTGCACCCGACGTCAATTTGCAACACAAGGAAATGCAGGTGATCCTGCAACAAAGCTTGCAAAAAATTTCCGAGGACCAACGGGCAGTCATTGTGCTGAAAATCTTTGACGGGTTGAAATTTAGTGAAATTGCCGACATTTTGAAGATCCCGGAAGGGACAGCTAAAACGCGTCTGTACACGGGATTGAAATCCCTGCGGACTGTTTTGGAACAATCTCATTTGGACAAGGAGGTGTGGAAATCGTGACCTGCGACGAAGTAAAAAAGTTGTTGCCCGACTATTTATTTGGCGAGTTGGGGACGAAAAAACGGGCAAGTGTTGAGGCACATTTGCGGCAGTGTTCGGCTTGTGCGAAAGAGGCCCAAACGCTTCGGGAAACAGTGACTGCGCTTCGGAAATGGGAGGACATTTCCGCCAGCCGGCGCCTGGTGTTTGTGGAAGCCTCTCGAGAGAAAAGAACTCTTCCTGCAAAAATCCGGTCGTTTTTCGCCAGCTCCAATCCCGTTCGGTGGGCAGCAGTGGCGGCATTTTTACTTCTTCTTTTGTACGGATTCTCGCGCAGCGAGATTTCCTACCAGAACGGACACTGGCGCTTTGTTTTCGGCCCACAGCCGGAAGCGAGGCCGAACCCGTCAGCGCAGGTTTTGGCGGCGTTGCGCGACTCCCAGACTCAAACGCTTAAAACCGTGGCCACTTTGTTGGAGGAAAACGCGCGCCGCCAGCAGCAAAATTTGCTGCTGGCACTTGATCACCTTAATCAACAGTGGCAGCAGCAACGCCAAAACGATTTACGATTAATGGCCATGGGATTTCAAACGGTAAAATTGGAAAATGAAAATCGTTTGCAGCAAACCAACCGGTTGGTTGAATGGCTGCTTCGGCAACAAGAAACGACCCAGCCGATTCCGTTACAAAAAGTCCAGCGGAGGCAAAAATGAACCGTCGATCGCTTGCTGCAAAATTGGCTCTCGTCATTTTCTTTTTCGGAAGTGCCCTCGCATTTGCCCAAAAGAGAATGCCGGCTCCCGACCCCGAGATTCGAGAAGAACTGCGGATTATGAAGGGGGTTTTGAAAGAGATGCTTTCCGGCGAAGCCAATCGTTTTTCCTTGTCAGGAAAAGTTGAAGGATTTTACCTCCCCGATTTCGGAATGGTTTTTGGCGTACAGCAGTCGGAGCCCTCTGCTTTGGTGTTGTCCACGCGATTCCGGCAATTAAAGGCGCAAGAAATGGCGTTGCAGATTCAAGAAAAAATCTTCGAAACCGTGCAAAAGGGGCAATCGTCTTCCATGAAGGCAACCGGAAAGGGAAAGCACCCTCACGGGGAGGGGCTTCCGGCGTCCGTCAAAAAGAACGTATTTGGCCCGAATTGGCAGCCCACCGAAGCGAAAATCAGAGAATTACTGAAAAAACGCCAGGCACAACTGGCCAAGAAAAATGCCGAAGTGCTCACAGGTGTAAAACGACGGATTCAAAGTACGCTGAAAAATATTCGGGATTTTTTTGAAAACTACGCGGACGCGGGCGATTTGCTAAAGCCGGATCAACACATTGCTGTCGCCGTCACGTGGAATATCTCAACGGATTCCTCGCTTGTTCCCCCACCCGTTTTTTTCTCGGTGCGGAAGAGAGAAATCCTTCGCTTCCGTGCGGGGCAGATGTCCGAGAAGGCGTTTTGGGCTGCTGTGAAAAAGGAATCGCAACTTCCCGAATTGGCACAGAAGCAGGTGCAAATCCTGAAAAAGATTTTTGCGTCCGCTCTCGGAGAAAAGACCGGCTATTGGGGGGTGCAGGGAGAGCCGGTGGCGTACGCGCTGCCCAATTATGGGATTTGGTTTCATTTGAATAAAATTTCAGTGGGACTGTCGCCGAGTGCGTTGTCTTTTTTGGGGGGCGGGCAAACGGTTCAATCCAACCGAGCCAAACGAGAAAGGCTTGTTCAGAAATACACCTCCGACTTAACCAAATGGGTCGGGCAGTACGGTTCCACCCTTCGATTTTTGAAACCTCGTCAGTGGATTTTGGTTAGCTTTCGAACGGGAATGTTTTGGGGAGATTCTCAATCCACGCTGTACCTTTTGCGCGTCCAAAAAGCTGACATTCTAAGCTTTAGAATGAAAAAAATCGATTTAAGAACCTTTCGGACGCGCGTTGAAGAATTCGCTTTCTGAGGGCGTTTTCAAAAAGAAGCACACGGATTTTTCGACTATTTGCGGCGGAGCACGGCCTTTCTGCCCTTTTGGGGAAACGCAAATTGCTTTGTGAAATTTCCCGGTTTGGATTTTCCCCCTTAATTTTTTTTCGCCTTGCCCAGCGCTTCTGCGAGCGCCTCGATTTCCTGCCATTGCAGTATTCAGCCGCTTTGAAAAACGGCTTTTTGTGCGTGCTCAAAAAATCCTTCTTTTTTTGCTCGAAAATAGCTAACTTT
>CAZOHG010000055.1:0-22684 GCA_964579725.1 uncultured Deferribacteres bacterium | reverse complement strand
GAGCCCCAATTAAGAGCGAGAGGCAGAAATCCCGCCACGGTGGTGGCGTTGGTCATTAAAATGGGCCGCAGGCGAATTTTACCCGCCTGCAGCAAAGCAGATTCCCGCGGCCGGCCCGAGCTTTGGTAGCGCGTGGCAAAATCCATGAGTAAAATGCCGTTGTTGACCACAATCCCCAGCACAGTAATGGTACCCATGAAAGAGGAGATGTCAAAATTGGTGCGCGTTACCCAGAGGCCGAGTACCACAAATGTAAAGGAAAACAGCGTGCCCAGAAAAATGGCCGATGCCGTCCGGATTCGGTTGAATTCAAACAAGAGCACGACGAAAATTAATAGTCCGGCCAGAAACAGGACAAGAATGAGCTGCCGGAACGACTGAAGCTGACTTTTGTAATCCCCGGCGAGGGAAATGGACACCCCGTACGGAAGGGAGAGCCCCGAAAGCGCCCGGCGAATGTCTTTGACCACACTCCCGAGGTCACGCCCTGAAATGTCCGCCACGACTTTGGCAACCAGGCTTCCGTTTTCGTGCGTAATGGCGGCCTGACCTTCGCGAACGCGGACAGTCGCAATTTGTTTGAGAGGAATCAGCGCCCCTGTGGGAGCGTACAGAGAAAGCCGATTCAGTGCCTCCAGATTTTTCCGGTAAAAATCGGGGTAGCGTACCCGAACGCCCGCCAATTGGGTGCCGCGCTTAATGGTAGTGGCCACGCGTCCCCACAGGGCGGTTTCAACAAGTCGACGCACCTCTCCCGGCCGGAATCCCAATTGCGCAGCCCGCCGGTGGTTGACCGTCACGTCAAATTCGGGCTCGGAGGGCCATTCGCCGGGGCGCAGGCCGACAAGTCCGGGAATTGGCTTCAGTTTTTCGGCCACGCGCCGGGCCGTTTGCAAAAGCACCGATTGGTCGTTGCCGTAAATGAGAATGTCGATGGGTTTTTCCTCACCGGCCAGGTCCTTCAGCCGGTCGGGGAGCACCTGAACAAAATCGAGGTAAAGTCCCGGAATTTGTCGGGACGCCTTTTGATTCAGTTCGTCCATGATCTGGAAAGTGGATTTTTGGGGATTTTTGCTCAAGGAAATCAGGTAATCGCCTTCGTTGGCCGGGTGGCGGTGGGCGATCCCCCTGCCCGTGCGCCGCGAGTAGGCCGCAATGTCGGGCTCTTCTTTCATGAGATTTTCCAATCGGACAAGCAGTCGATTCGTCTCGCGAAGAGACGTGCCCGGAGGAGCCTGGTAGTTTAGCACAAAAGCGCCTTCGTCCCACCGGGGCAGAAAACCGGTGTGCAGACGCGGGTACATCCACAGACTGAGTCCCACCATTCCCAACAAAAACAAAAAGACAGGCAGTTTGTTTTTGAGAAGAAAGGACAGCAATTTTGCGTAAAAGCCCTGCAAGCGGGTTAGCCACCGCGGCGCGTGAGCGGTTCGCAGCTTCCGGGGCAGAAAAATCCACGCAAAAATCGGGGTCATGAAAATCGCCAGCAGAAGCGACAGGAAAACCGCTGTGGCCAGAGTCAGGGCCATGGGCTTAAAGAAGATGCCGGTTAAACCCGTGACGAAAATCAACGGCACGAACACAATGACGGTGGTGAGCGTAGCTCCCGACATGGGCGGAATGACTTCGGCCGAGCCGTTGACAATGGCTTCTTCCCGAGGTTCCTGCAGCGTGCGGTGGCGAATCACGTTTTCGACCACCACCGTGGCGTTGTCCACTAAAATGCCGAGAGCGGCAGCAATGCCGCCAAGCGTCATAATATTAATAGAAAGGCCGAAAAAGCGCATGAACAAGAAAGAGAGTGCCATGACAATTGGCATAAATAAAATAATCGGCCAGGAGACGCGAAAATTCCCGAGAAATAAAAACACAATGGCCGAAATAATTAAAATGCCGGCAAGGATGTTTTGGGTTACGCCTCGAATCGAACGCTTGACAAAAGCCTCCTGATCGTAGGTTTTAACGAGGTGAATGTCCGGCGGCAGGGTAGCTTTCAGGCGGGCAATCCGGCCGTCAATGCCGCGTTCCACCGCAAGCCCGTTGGCGTTGGGCTGTTTGAGCACATCGATTAAAACCGCCCGGTGCCAATTGGCAGTGGTCAAAATGTACTCTTCTTTGCTGGTAAGGCGTACCGTAGCCAGATTTTTCAGGAGAACGGGAATTCCGTTTCGGACGGCAACCACCACCTGGTTGAGATCGTTCACCGTGTACAGAAGATCGTTTTCAAAACCGAGGTGAATTCGGTAGCGGTCGGAAATTTTCCCCAAAAAGGTTACCCGATTGATTTTTTTCAGGGCGTCTTCAATTTGCGTCGGAGAAATTCTGTACTGGAGCAATTTCCCGGGTTTCAGTTCCACCCAAAATTCCGGTCGTTCGCCGCCCACCACTTCAATTTGGTACACACCGGAAACGGACGACAACAGCGGGCGAATGGTAAATTCAGATAGGTTTCTGAGCTGACGCTGACTGCGTACGTCCGAGTAAATGGCGTAACAGGACATCGGGTAGGCGCTGGTGGTCATGCGCTTGACCAAAATGCCGGTTCCCGGGGGGAGCTGCCCGCGCACGTCGCTGATTTTGGCCTGAACCAGTTGGTAGGCTTGGAGGAGGTTCACGTTCCAATCGAAATAGAGCTCAATCTCTGCGTAGCCGCGGCTGGTTTTGGAGCGCACAATTCGGACGCCTTCAACGGTTCGGAGGGCGTCTTCCACCGGCTTGGTGGTGGAAATTTCCATGTCCGTGAGCGGGGCGTACCCGCGTTCCAATTGAACCAAAATGCGCGGAAATGTGGCGTTGGGGAACACCCCCGCCGGCATGGAAACGAGAAAAATAAGACTGGCCAAAAGCAAAATGCCGAGCACAAACAGAATGGCCAAACGGTGGTGAAGAATATTTTTCAGCAGTTTTTGCATTGTGGGCTTTTTCGTTTCCTGTTCGTTTGGGGAAAGGCAACCGCCTCGCCAAATTCCTTTTCAACGGTCATTTTTTCTGTTCCAAACACCGAACCCGTACGCCGTTTTTCAATTCGTAATTTCCGGTTAAAATGACGCTGTCCGTTTCCGCCAATCCCGAGCGGATGGCAAATCGGTCGGGCGTTTTCAACCCGAGCACAACGCGCTGCCGCCGGGCCGAGCCGTTTTTCTTCAGAAAAACGAAATCACCCTGCAAATCGCTTAAAACGGCGTTGCGGGGCAGTAAAAGGGCGTTTCGGACGGAGTCTGTGACGATTTGCACCGTGGCAAAAAGATTTTCTTTCAGCAAATGTCCCCTGTTTTTTAGGGTTGCGCGGATTTGAACGGCCTGAGAATTGGGTGCCACCTCGGCATTTATTCGGTCAATTCGGGTGCGAAAGGGCTGCGACGGCAAATCGGGAAAAGTGACTAACAGCGGCTGGCCCACGTGAACCTGGTTCAGGTAGAGAGTGGGAAGCTGCCCCCAAAGGTAAAAGCGCGCCGTGTCCTGAATTTGAACCAGCGGTTCGCCGGGGGAAACCACATCCCCCGAATAGTGGAATTTTCGGACAACGGTTCCCGAGAAGGGAGCTTTCAGCAAAATGGGAAGCATTTCCCCCTTCGAGGAGGCGCCGGTCTGGCCCAGCGCTTCGGCCTTCGGGCTGACCAATTCGGCAACGGTTTGTCCGGCGCGCACGGCGTCCCCTTCCGAAAAGGGCAGCCGGACAATTCTGCCCGAAAATTGGCTGGAGAGAGCGGTTTTGCGAACCGGTACCAGCTTTCCGTAAACGGTGATTTTCACCTGCAAATTGCCGCGTTGCGGGAGCACCACCTGCACCGGAATCCTGTAAGCCGATTGGCGGCGCTGCAGGTGAATCCGAGCTCCGATTTCTCCCGCGTTTTCCGAGTGGCCGCCGCAGGACAAAAAAAGAGCGGCGGCAAACAGCCAAAAAGATTGCCTTCCAATCATTGGGAAACTCCCGTTTTTCCAATCCAGAAATCCAATTCGGCTTGTGTCAGGCGAATTTGGAGTCGAACCGCTTCCCGCGCCAGTTTTGCCTGCGTCCACTCCTTTTGGGTCAAAAGAACGTCCGTGTTGCTGGCCGTGCCTGACCGGTACGTTTTTTCGGTGAGAAAATACGCCCGTTTGGCCTGAGTTAGTGTGGCGATTTTGAGGGATTCCGTGGTTTTCAGGTACCGAAGCCGGCTGAGCAGTTTTTCGATCTGCGTGCGAATGTCCAAGAGGAGGGCTTTCCGTACGGCCTGCAAAGATGTCGCCCGCAGCCGAAATTCTTGCTCTTGATTTTTACGCTGTTGCCAGTCGACGAGCGGAAGCCGCAGGCCCCCTTGAATGACGGCGTAATTGCCCCCGGCGGTGGGGTCGTTGTCAAAAGTAAATCCACCTGAAAGAGTGAAAACGGGCAGGCGGCTGGCTCGTACCAGTTTTGCTTCAAGAGAAGCGTGCCGGATTTCCTGATCGAGTATCTGAAGTGCGGGATTGTACCGCGCTGCCAGCGCCACAAGCGAATCGGTCGACATCGGAGGGATTTCTTCGTCTTCGGGCACCACCAGCGAATCGTTTGGAGAGATTGCCAGACCCGTTAAATTGTGCAATTGAATTTGCTCCTGCTGACAGCGGTTGTTTGCAACGGCGACGTTTTCTGCGGCCTTCGAAAGTTGCGTCTCACTGCGAAATAAATCCAATTGGTCGATCCGACCGAGGCGAAACAGTCTTTTTGAGATGTCCACGTGGCGCTGCAAATACCGACGCGCGAGTCGAGCCACTCGCAGGGCTTTTCGAGCTTGAACCAATTGGTAAAAAGCCTGTTTGACCTCAAAAGCCAATTTCAATTGATTTTGTTTGGCCTCCAGGCGAGCGGCGGTTTCTTCCGCCACCCCTAAATCTTCCAATCTGGCAAGCCAGGTGCCCAAATTCCAGCGGAGCTCGATGGTGTTTTGAAGTGTTCGGTACCGGTAGGGGGAATAGCGAAAAGCACCCGCCGAAAAAGAGTAATCGATTTGGGGAAGCTCTTGGGCCTTCAGGCGGGCCCTTTTTGCCGCTTTTTCTGCCTTCATTTTTTCGAAGGCGCGCACGGACGGGTGGCGAGTTTGTGCCGCTTTCAGGCATTGTGGCAGCGTGATCAGTGGTCGGGTTTGCGCCAGGGCAACGGATTCCGCCGAAAACGGAATCCAAAATAAAACCAAAATGAAAATCCGATGCACAGGTTCCATCCCTTCAGGTCTTCCAAATTTTCTAAAATATATGAAAAAATTTCTTCTTTAGCATTAAGAAAAAATTAGAATTTCCTAATGAAAACCCCTTGAAAAAGAGCTTGCATTTTCGATTTGTTCGCCCTAAGTTTTGTAGCGGACCGTGGCTTCTTTACCGTTTACCGGAAATAGGTTTTTTTATGATCCGAAAAATTTGGCAGCTCTGGAAAAATTTAGCGCGGATTTTGGGTGTGGTGAACACCCTTTTGTTGCTGACGCTCACGTATGTTTTTCTTTTTGGCCCGGCGGCCGTGGTTGTGCGTGTGGTGAGCCGAGACAGATTGCGCAAAAGGGCATTTGCTCAGGGGCCTTTTTGGGTGCAAAAGCCGCCGCAGGACGACGCGCCCGAAACCTACATGCACCCCTTTTGAGAGGAATCGAGCGGGAGCTTACATGACCATTTTAGGCATTTCGGCGTTTTACCACGATTCGGCAGCCGCACTTTTGCGGGATGGGGAGCTTGTGGCAGCGGCTCAAGAGGAACGGTTCACCCGAAAAAAGCACGATTTTTCCTTCCCCTGCCATGCCATCGATTTCTGCTTGAAACAAGGTGGAGTGACCGCCAAAGATTTGGACGCGGTAGCCTACTACGAAAAACCTTTCGTCAAGTTTGAGCGGATTTTGCTTACCTATTTCGGGACCTTTCCGCGCAGCTTTCGTTCCTACACCAAAGCCATGCCTCTCTGGCTAAAACAGAAATTGTGGATTCCCCATCTCATTCGAAAAGAATTGGATTACGACGGGCAGATTTTCTTCACGGAACACCACCAATCGCACGCGGCTGCCGCTTTTTTGGCTTCGCCTTTTGAAGAAGCCGCCATTCTCACTCTGGACGGCGTCGGTGAATGGGCCACGGCCACAATGGGAGTCGGGCAAGGAAATCGCCTGCAAATTGTGAAGGAAATCCACTTTCCGCACTCGCTGGGACTTTTTTACAGCGCCCTGACGTATTATTTGGGTTTTCGTGTGAACAGTGCCGAATACAAAGTTATGGGCCTGGCACCCTACGGGGAAGCCGACCTTCTGGACAAAATGCAGGAATTGATTCGGGTGGAATCGGACGGAAGTTTTGCACTGAATATGCGGTATTTTGCCTTTGATTATGGTTTGACCATGACCAATTCTCGATTTGAAAAGCTGTTTGGTGAACCGCGACGAACGCCCGAAGCGGAACTGACCGATTTTCACAAAGCCGTAGCGGCTTCCGGGCAAAAGATGCTGGAGCAGGTGGTGTTGACGGCTGCTCGGGCGCTGCAAAAGGAAACCGGGCAAAAAAGAGTGTGTTTGGCCGGAGGGGTGGCGCTGAACAGTGTGGCCAACGGCGTCCTTTTGCGTGAAGGCGTTTTCGAGGATCTTTTTATTCAACCGGCCGCCAGTGACGCCGGGAGTGCGCTGGGCGCTGCCCTTTTTGTGGAAAATCAGGTGTGGGGGCGGCCCAGGCGCTTTGTCATGTCCCATGTGTACTGGGGCACGCCTGCGCGAAATTCGGAAATCGAGGTTTTCCTGCAAAAATACGGAATTCCGTTTCAGAAATTTGAGGAAGAGATTTTGGTGGAACAGACGGCCAATTTGCTGGCCAAAGGGAAAATGGTGGGGTGGTTTCAGGGGCGGGCGGAATTCGGCCCCCGGGCGTTGGGCAATCGATCTATTTTGGCGGACCCCCGCCGGCCCGAAATGAAAGACACAATTAACGCGCAGGTAAAGTTTCGAGAAGCCTTTCGTCCTTTTGCGCCGTCCGTTACCAGAGAAGCCGCCGCCGAATATTTTGACATCGATCGCTCCAGCCCGTTCATGCTATTGGTGGCGCGGGTCAAGCAGCCGAAGAAGATTCCGGCGGTTACCCACGTGGACGGCACGGCGCGACTTCAAACGGTGACTGAGGAGGAAAATCACCGCTACCATCGGCTGCTACAGGCCTTTGGCCGAAAAACAGGAGTGCCGGTTTTGTTGAACACCTCATTCAACGTACGCGGCGAGCCCATTGTGGACACGCCTCAAGAAGCCTTTGTGTGTTTTATGCGAACGGGTTTGGATGTTTTGGTTTTGGGGGATTTTCTTCTGTTGAAGTCCCAAATGCCGCCCGCTCAACACTTCGATTTTTTACGGAAAGAGTTTGTTTTGGAGGAGGATTAATGGGAAAGCGATTGAAACACACCAAACAGCGGCTTTCGGTAATGGCTGAATTCTGGCAATTTATGAAGGTTCGGAAAAAATGGTGGCTCGGCCCGATTATTTTTATTCTTCTTTTGTTGGGAATTTTCATTATTTTTGTGGAAGGTTCCGCGCTGGCGCCCTTTATTTACGCCTTGTTTTAGAGATGAGTGGCAGGCCCTCTTTCACATTAAAAAAAGCGCGTGAGAAAATCGGGAGCGTCTTTTCCCCTTGAAGAGGGCTTTCAGAACCTATTTAAAAAATGCACAAGTAGAGGAAAAAAATGGCACCTATTTCAAGAATCGGAATTCTCACCGGTGGGGGCGACGCCCCCGGACTTAACGCCGTCATTCGAGCCGCCACCAAAGCGGCTATTCTGGACCACGGTTGGCAGGTTGTGGGGATTAAGGACGGATTTCAGGGACTGATTGAACCCGAGCGCACAATTCCTCTTACGCTGGAATCGGTGCGGGGGCTGCTGCCCCGGGGTGGAACCATTTTGGGAACAACCAATCGCGGCAACCCTTTTCATTACCCTGAATTCCGAAAGGGTAAAATCGAGTACACGGACAAGTCGGACACGGTGCTGAAACGCATGAAAAAACTGCGTCTGGACGGGCTGATTGTCATTGGCGGCGACGGCTCCCTCTCCATTGCGCGGGATTTCATCCGGAAAGGGGCGGCCATTGTGGGCGTGCCCAAAACAATTGACAACGACATTTTGGCCACCGATTTGACCTTCGGTTATTCCACGGCGATTGCAACCGCCACGGAGGCCATTGACAAGCTGCACACCACGGCCGAAAGCCACCACCGCGTCATGGTGTTGGAGGTCATGGGGCGCGAGGCCGGCTGGATTGCCCTGGAATCCGGCCTTTCGGGTGGCGCCGACGTTATTTTGATTCCTGAAATTCCGTTTGATTTCGAAGCCATTTGTCGCAAAATTTCGGAGCGATCCGAATTGGGGATTAAATTCAGCATTGTGGTGGTTTCAGAGGGCGCCTTTCCCCGGGGCGGCGAACCTACTTACCAGAGCGTTCCCGTGGGAAATCACGGAACGGTCCGACGATTAGGCGGGGTGGGTGAAAAAGTGGCCGGGGAAATTTCCCGTCGCCTGAATCTGGAAACCCGGGTCACGGTTTTGGGGCACCTGCAGCGGGGAGGAGCCCCAATTCCTTTCGACCGTTTTCTGGCTACGCGCTTCGGCGAAGCGGCCGTACGCCTTATTGCGGAAGGAAAATGGAATCACATGGTGTGCCTGCGCGGACGGAAGGTGGAAGCGGTTCCCATTGAAAAGGCGGTTGGAGCCAACAAATTGGTGGATCCCAACGGCCAAATCGTCAAAATGGCGGAGGCATTGGGGATTTGCCTGGGGCGGTAAAGGTAACCTTTTCCTTTAATTTTAGGGAGATTCTACGCGGGTGAACGGCGGAAAACTTGGCGGGTAATGTTCAACAGACCGTCAAAAATATGCGGGTTGGCCGCCAGAATATTTCCGGTTTCGAAGTACCCCTCGCCGCCGGCCACGTCGGAAATTCGCCCGCCCGCCTCACGAATAAGCACGATGCCGGCGGCAATGTCGTAGCGGTTGAGCTTGAGCTCCCAAAATCCGTCAAAACGTCCGCAGGCCAAATAGGCCAAATCGGCAGCGGCGGAACCGACGCGTCGTACGGCCGAAACCCGCGAAAACAGTTCGTGAAACGACCGGAGGTAGGCGTCCAATAGCTCGCGATTGTTGTGGGGAAAACCGGTCGCCAGTAGTACGCGGTGCCAGTCACTCACCTGAGAAACCCGAATCGGTCGACCGTTTAGAAAAGCCCCCTTGCCTTTTTCGGCGCTGAACAATTCGTTCAAAACGGGTAAATACACCACACCCGCCACCAATTCGTCCTCTTTGGCCACACCGATGGAAACACTGAAAATCGGAAAACCGTGCATGTAATTTTTGGTTCCGTCCAACGGGTCGATGTACCACCGGTAGGAACTGCTGCCGCTGCGAGCGCCGGATTCTTCCGCTACCACGGCATCGTGGGGAAAATGCTTGGCCAGAAAATTTAAAATGGCCTCTTCGGAACGTTTGTCCACTTCCGTGACAAAATCCGAAGGGGTTTTTTCCTTGGGGTGGAGAACAGTGGGGTCTCCGAAGTGCGCGTTCAAAATAGTTCCGCCTATTTTGGCGGCTTCAATGACTTCCGAAAGCATGGTGCTTACTCCTTTTGGTTTTCCTGTTCGCGAATCACGGCGCGAACCATGGCTTCCAAATTCAAGCGGAAAGCCTCTTCCGGCTGGTAAATGCCGCGGGTTTCGTATTCTTCCCGTGTCATTTCTTCGACAACAGCCGGAATGGAGCCCTTATGTTTTTGAAGTCCCACTACAATGCGGTCGTGGTAGCGTTGGTTCTCGGCGAGGGTTTTTTGAAGGTGTGCTTGAACGTCATTTTTTCCCACAACAACGCCGCTGTGCGGAAGGGCCAGAACGTCAATGTCCAATTCCTGTACGCGCCGGAGGGAAGCCATGAGATTATCGAAACTCGAGGTGAATTCCGCCATGACGCTTCCGTCGCCTGTGTACACTCCCAGTCCGTCACCGCCGAACAGCACGCGGTCGGGCAAAAGGTAATACCAGATGCAGTCGCGGGTGTGTCCCGGCGAGTGCAAAGCCTGAAGCGTAACGCCCGCTCCCAGATCAAAGCGTTCACCGTCGGCAATGGGGTGATCCAGTGCCAACGAACCAATGATTGTTTGGTCTCGAAAGGCCTCGGGCAGGGGGGCAAGGCGTTCTGCCTGCTTATTGAGGGCACGAATGAGACCCATCGCCTTGGGATTATCGAAAATCCTTTGAAGGCGGGGATGCCCGGCCACCACCAGTCCCGGGTGCAATCGCTTGAAAAATGACACGCAGCCGATGTGGTCGTAATGGGAGTGGGTCAAAAATAAATAGGTGAGTTTTTGGGGCGATCCCAAAATGCGGGTGACGTCTTTTTGGAGGGTTGGTGCCGAAAAGGTGAACCCGGCGTCGATTAAGGCCGGTTTGGGAGCTTCGACAACAAAATTGCAGGCCACGATGCTACCCACAAAATGAACGTGCTCGCTAATTTGCTGGGGCTTTTGAATGAACATGGCTTTTTCCTCGCACAACTCTGAAAAAATACTTCTCACCGAGAAATTCACCGCTCCGGTTACAGGTTGCCCTTAGGGCGCGGAGCGTGGAACCAAAATTTTCTGATGCTGTTTCTTTTTAATTGTAGTGCCTCTTTTTTTAAAAAACAAGAGAAATCCTTGAATTGAGCTCGGAGATTTATTATTTTGGTTCAATCCGATTCGCAGTAGCAAAGACTCTCATTGAAAATTGGGTGCGGTTTAATGATGACAAACAAAGGTCAACCCTGGCGCTGGGTAATTTGGGTAGCGGTGATTGGCGGGACGCTTTTTCTTCTCCTTCAAATAACGGAATTTGCGCACGCACAGGAAAAATTCCTGCCGATTCACAAATTGGAATTGGAACAACACGCCAATGAACCGCCGGTTTACCGGGACCTGCAAAAGCCCGCGGTTCTGCTTCCCCTTTTGCACCGGGCGGCGGCTCCTTCGTGGGTTATTTACGGCTATTTACCCTACTGGTCAAGTGCCGATTACCTCAATTATTACCTTTTGACAACCATCGCCTATTTCGGGGCGGAATTTGACGGTTCCGGCAATGTCCTGAGTCGACATGGGTGGCCGGTTTGGTCGCTGGTCAACAAAGCGCACAGCCACGGGGTTCGGGTCGATTTGGTGGCCATTTGCTTCAACCGGAGCCGGATTCATTCCATTCTGACGAATGCCACGGCCAGAACGCGATTTATTCAAAACGCTGTTGCGGAGGTAAAACGGGGCAATGGCGACGGCCTGAATGTGGATTTTGAAATGCCTTCCGGTTCCGACAGCAAGGCGCTTTCCGCCTTCATGGCTGCGTTGACCGATTCCTTTCATGCGGCCATTCCCGGCTCTAAAGTAACCATCGCCACGCCTGCCGTCGATTGGAACAATGCATTTGACCGGCGGGCCCTTGCCCAAAATTGTGACGGCATGATGATCATGGGGTACGATTACCACTGGTCGGGTTCGGCTTACGCCGGTGCGGTGGCGCCGCTTACGGGCGGGTCTTACAACGTCACCAATACGGTGGCCGATTATCTCTACACCTCCAACGGACATCGGGAAAAACTGATTTTGGGTGTTCCGTACTACGGGTACGAGTGGAAAACCGAATCGAACAAACCGGGATCGCGGGTAATTGGCAAAGTGGGCTCCCGCACTTACCAGAAAGCGGAAACTGCCGCCCAAACCTACGGAAAACGGTGGGATTCGGTGACGCAGACGCCCTGGTACACCTTTAACGACGGCACTCATTGGCACCAATGCTGGTACGACGACAGCCTGAGCCTGAGCCTCAAGTACAATCTGGTACTGGCTAAAAAATTGGCCGGAATCGGCATTTGGGCGCTGGGCTACGACGGTTCGCGGAAAGAATTGTGGGGGGCGTTGCGGGATCATTTTGTCAGTTCGCTGGATTCGCTCCCTCCCTTCGAACCCACGCATTTTTACGTGCTGGCTTTGGCCGATGGCCGGATTGCTGTCGGTTTTCGGCCGGTTCCCGGCGCCAGCGGCTATCTCATTTCAAAAAGTTTGGACGGAGTGCACTTTGATTCCGGAACCCTCGTGCCCGACACGGCGGCTGTTTTTCAAAACCTCCAACCGGACACCGTCTATTATTTTCGTGTTCAAGCAGTCAATTCCGCCGGGAAAAGCGATCCCACCGAAATCCTGGCGGCCACCACGCGCAAAAAAGCCGCTGATTTTCTCATTGTAAATGGATTCGATCGCATGAGCGGCACCCGGAACACACGCGATTTTGTGCGCCAGCACGCAGAAGCGTTGGGCCCGCGGGACGTGGCTTTCAGCTCCTCTTCCAATGAAGCTGTGATTTCCGGTCAGGTGGATTTGCAGGACTTTTCCAGCGTGGATTGGATTTTGGGGGAAGAGGGAACGGAGACCGAAAGTTTCAGCGCGGCGGAGCAGGCTCTGGTGAAAGCCTACCTGAAAAACGGCGGAAATCTATTTGTGTCCGGGTCGGAGATCGGCTACGATTTGGTTCAAAAAGGGACGGCTGAGGATCAACAATTTTACCGCAATTTCTTGAAAGCAACGTACGTTTCCGACCGCGCCGGGCGGGTTCACGAAGCCTCCGGTACCTCAAACGGCATTTTTCACGATTTGCTGCACATTCAATTCGACGACGGTACACACGGCGGGTACGACGTGGATTACCCTGACGGTATTCTGCCGGTCGGCGGAAGCCTTTTGTCCATGACGTACGACGGCGTTCCGGTTGAAACCAAAGGCGGAGCGGGCATTCAATATGCCGGTCTTTTTGACACCGGCACCCGACCCGGCCGTTTAGTGTACCTTGGTTTTCCGTTTGAGATGATTGTGGATGCCGCCCAACGTGCGGCGGTCATGGAACGTGTTCTGGACTTTTTCAACGGGCAAAACGGCGTGGTGCAATCCTCCCACGACATACCTCAAAGGTTTGTTTTGGAACCCAATTACCCAAATCCCGTTTCAAAGACGGGCGGTCTGACAACCACGATTCAATTTGCTGCCCCTTCCGCGGCACCGGTGACGATCCGGCTGTTCAATTTGTTAGGCCAGCAGGTTCGGGTCCTCTACCGCGGAAAAAGCCGAATCGGTGAAAACCGAATTCGCGTCAGGCTAAACGGCTTGCCTGCGGGAACGTATTTTTACGCCATTCAATTGGCGGGAAAAACAGCAAAGGGCAGACTGGTTTTGGTTCGGTAGAAAGGGAAGAAAAATGAGACGCTTTGTTAGCGTTTTGGGCGCGGGGCTGCTGGGTTTGGCCCTGCTTGGGGGCTGTAAAAGCAGCAAAAAAGCCGTGCAAAAAACGGCTCCGAAATCCGAGACAAAGGCCGTTCGAATGGACACCGTACTGCAACGGCCGAAGAATTTTGAAAGCATTCACCAAATGGAGCTGAAAGAGCACGAATCGGCCGCTGTTTCTCGGGACACCGCCAGACCTCCGAAACCCTGAAAATGCGGGGATGACCTGAAAGTCAGGAAAGAAACGGACTTGCTTTTGTCCCGTTGACTCCTTTGGCAAGGCGGGTGCACAGAGCCAATTTCCTGTTTTTTTATTGACTTTTGGCTATTTTTTTAGTATACTTTAACGCAATTACGCAAAATTTTCGGAACCCTTTGTGCCCCATTTGGTGGCGGAGTTTTTTAATGGCGCGAAAACAGGATTGGATGATCGGCGGCCTTTTTCTCGCGGCTTTCATCCTTATTTTGGTAGTCTTGCTGGGCTCTTTTAGAGGCATCTCGGAGGAAGGACTGACCACAATTTCGCCTGGTGGGCAAAAAGTAGCCCTGGTTGAGTTGACCGGTGTGATTTACGATTCACGCCAGATTGTGCGTCAATTTAAAACCTATGGTGAAAATCCGTCCATAAAAGCCATTGTGTTTCGCATTAACAGTCCCGGCGGTGGCGTAGCGGCCTCACAGGAAATTTACGAAGCCGTGAAAAAGGTTCGGAAATCCGGAAAGCCCGTGGTGGTTTCGATGGGGAGTGTGGCAGCTTCCGGGGGGTACTACGTGGCATGCGGGGCCGATTCCATTGTGGCGAACCCCGGCACCACTACCGGCAGTATCGGCGTCATTTTGGAAACCACCAATGTGGCCGGTTTATTGAAAAAATTGGGCGTGTCCGTCAATGTGGTGAAAAGCGGCAAGTTCAAGGACATCGGTTCACCGTTTCGGAAGATGACGTCGGAAGAACGGGCGTATTTGCAGGAGTACATTGACAACGCCTACGGTCAGTTTGTCCGGGTGGTGTCCGCTGAACGCCACCTGCCTATTGAAAGAGTCAAACAATTTGCCGACGGACGCATTTTTACCGGTGAGCAGGCCCTAAAATTGGGGTTGGTGGACAAGCTTGGGACGTACGATGATGCCATTGCCCTGGCTGCCAAAATGGCCGGTATTTCGGGCAAACCCACCCTGGTGAAAATGAAAAAACGAAAACTTTCGGTTTTCGATCTTCTTTTTTCAGACACCAAAGGGCTTTTGGGCCGCGTGCAGGCGGCTCCTGTTTTGCGCTACCAGTTGGAACTGAATTTGTAAATCGACGGGGAAATGCGGGTCGCGACAGGGCCCTTTCCATTCGACAGCCGTTTGAACCAATCAAATGGAGGGTTCGATTTGAATAAGCAAGATATTGTAAACGTCATTGCTGAGGGGACGGGCCTGACCAAAATTGAAACGGCAGCGGTTGTGGACGCCTTTTTGGCCACAGTCACCTGGGCACTCGGAAACGGGGAACGGGTGGAACTGCGGCGTTTCGGAACCTTTTTGGTGAAGGACCGCAAAGCCAAAAAAGCCCGCAATCCCAAAACGGGAGAAGAGGTCATGATTCCGCCGCGGAAGGTTCCTTTTTTTAAACCGTCGCCGGAATTTCGTAAATACGTGCAGAGCCATTTGCAATTGGAAAAAGAAGAAGAGCGGTAAAAATCACAGAAGAAAGGAGGGATGTCATTGCCCTGCGGTCGTAAACGGAAACGTCATAAAATAGCCACGCACAAACGGAAAAAACGTTTGAGAAAAAACCGACATAAAAAGAAAAATCGGTAGATTTTTGGGGTTCGAATTTCTGCGAAGTTTCGCCGTGAAAATGGCGGCGAAACTTCCGGACGTTATTTCGTTTAAATATTGTGGAACATCTTGCAATCACCTTTTGACGAAAAAGGTGTTTGTTTTTTTAGGCGGATTCGGCGGGATTTTTCCCTGCCGCGGTCAAACAAATGAGCTTTCCGGGTAGAAAAGTAAGGCTGAAATTCGTTTGGCCTGTTCTCGGCCTGATCCGCCTCGGGGAATGTGAAAAATTGAAGGAAAATGGGAGAAATCGGGTTGAACTTGTGCAAAATTCAGCGCAACGAACCGCGTTTTTCTCTGATTTCGAAGCGGGGCGAAAAAGGCGCACCACGCCGGTCCCGCGGGAGTTAGAACAATGTCGGCCATGGACGCAAGAAATATTCCGCAAAGAACCATTTTGGTCATTGACGACGATGCCAGCCTTCACGACCTGAGCCGTGTTGTGCTGCACCGCAGCGGCTACCGGTACATTTCGGCCTTTAACGGCCTGGAAGGTTTGCAGCGGATTAAGGAATACCGCCCCGATCTGATTCTACTCGATCTCATGATGCCAGACATCGATGGCGAAATGCTGTACCGCGAACTCCAGCTCAATCCCGAATACACCGAATTTCGGGACATTCCCGTCATTATGTTGACCGCCCACACCCACGACGAGGAGCGAAAAAATAAGCTCCTGAAAATGGGAATCAGCGCTTATCTGAACAAACCCTTCGGGTTGAATGAATTAGTCAACGTGATTCAAAGCGTCTTTGTGACCCACGAAATTAAAATCCGGAACACCCACCTGCAGGAGGAGCTTCAAAATGCCAACAGCTATCTGGAACGTCTGATTAATTACGCCCCGGTGGGGATTTTGTCAACGGACAAAAACGGCACCATTGTGCGCGTGAATTCGTTTTTTGTGCAAATGATGGCTGCTCCCGACGCATCCACATTTGTGGGAAAGAATATTCTGGACTGCAATCTTCTGAAGCAGAAAGAGATTTGCCAGCGCTTTGCGCGAGTGTTGGAAACGGGCGAATCGGTGGAAATCCCCACTGTGGACATTCAGAACAACCAGGGGTGGTGGATCCGCGCCAACGTGAATTGTGTGGCGCTTCGGGACGAAAACAACCACATCAGCGGATTATTGTCCATTTGGGAGGATGTGACCCGACTTGAGAAGCAGACCTACGAACTCACAATTTTGCGCCAGGTCGGGCAGGCCATTCAGCGCACGCTGAACTTGCCGGAATTACTGCACCTTATTTTGACCAGCATTACGGCAGGGTGTGCCCTGGGGTTCAGTCGGGCGATGATTTTTCTCATCGATGAAGAGGGTAAAAAATTGGAGGGAAAAGTGGGCGTCGGCCCGATGAATGCGGGTGAAGCCCAGCAGGTGTGGAATCAACTCTCGAAGGACCACGCCAACTTGGAAGCCTTTTTGGAGAAATACGGGACGCAGATTCCCAAAGAACCCTCTTTGTTTGACACGTTGGTTCGCGAAGTCCGTTTTTCGCTGGATGACGAAAACAATGTACTGGTGAAAGCCGTTAAGGAAAAACGGCCGTTTAAAATTGAAAATGCAGCGGAAAATCCTCTGGTTCCCCGCCCGCTCAAAGAGACGTTTCAGATCGAATCGTTTGTGGTGGTGCCGCTGATTGCCAAGGGCCGGGTGATTGGCGTCATTTTGGCGGACAACAAATTCAGTGAATTTCCTATTGAAGAAGACCGCGTGGAGCTGCTCTCGCTTTTTGCCAACCAGGCGGCGTTGGCCATTGAAAATGCCGAGGCCTACAAAAAGTTGAAAGACAAGGTTGAGGAACTGAACCGCGCTTTCGCCCAGCTTCAGGAGGCACAAAACAAGCTGTTGCATTCCGAAAAATTGGCGGTTGTGGGAAAGATGGCGGCTCACGTGGCCCACGAAATCCGAAATCCCCTGACTGCCATCGGCGGATTTGCCCGCCACATTTTGCAACATCCCGACGACGTCGAATCGGTGAAACAAGGGGCCGAAATTATTAGTCGTGAGGTGCTGCGTTTGGAAAAAATTCTGGCCAATGTGTTGAATTTTACGAAAATTTCAAAACCTTTTCGAAAATTACAGGACATTCACCACATTTTGGATGCGGTCACGCAACTTCACGCACCCTTGCTTCAGGAACACAACGTGACCATTCACAAAAATTACGCTCCCGATCTACCCCATGTGTACGTGGACGAAGATCAAATGAAACAGGTGTTTACGAATATTTTGACCAATTCGATTTACTCCATGCCGAAAGGCGGTGACATTTTTGTGGAAACGTACAAGGTGGACGATGGGATTGAAATTCGGCTTCGGGATACCGGGGTGGGCATGTCCGAAGAGGTGCTTGAAAATATGTTCAACCCCTTCTACACGAATCGGCAGGGAGGAACCGGACTGGGGATGGCCGTTACACAAAAAATCATTCAGGAACACGACGGTCGCATTGACGTGGCCAGCGAGGAAGGAAAAGGCACGGTGTTTCGCATTTACCTGCCCTTAAAAATCAGGGAAACGCCGCTCACAAAACTCAACCAACCGACCCAAAGCACAGCAGCAGGATTGTAAATGAGTCACGTTTCGTTTTTACAGGAACCGCAGCCGGAGCGGAAAATTCTGACGGTCACGCAAGTGACCCGGCAAATTAAGTTGCTTTTGGAGGGCTCCATCCCAACGCTCTGGCTTGAGGGGGAAATTTCCAATTTTAAGCGGCATTCTTCGGGGCACATGTACTTTGTTTTGAAGGACGAGAATAGTCAAATCCCCTGCGTCATGTGGCGGGGGCGCAACAACGGGCTGTTTTTTACTCCGCAGGACGGCATGAAGGTACAAGCCCGCGGCAATGTGAGTGTGTACGAAAAAAGGGGGTACTACCAATTTGAGGTTCTCCAAATGCAGCCGGCCGGCATTGGTGAGCTTCAAATGGCCTTTGAACAGTTGAAGCGGAAATTAAAGGCAGAGGGCTTGTTCGACGAAAAGCACAAAAAGGCAATTCCGCGGTTCCCCGAAAAAATTGGTATTGTGACCTCCCCAACAGGGGCGGCCATTCGAGATTTGGTCAGCGTTATTCACCGGCGTTTTCCGTCGGTTCAACTCATTCTGAATCCCGTGCGGGTGCAGGGGGAAGAAGCGGCGGAAGAAATTGCCCGGGCCATTGATGAATTTAATGAGTACGGAGAGGTGGACGTCCTCATTGTGGGGCGCGGCGGGGGTTCTCTGGAAGACCTCTGGCCCTTTAATGAAGAGGTGGTTGCTCGGGCAATTTTTCGCTCCAAAATTCCGGTCATTTCGGCCGTGGGGCATGAAATCGATTTTGGGATTTCGGATTTTGTGGCCGATTTGCGCGCGCCCACACCCTCGGCCGCAGCGGAATTGGTGGTGCGCAATCGCGAAGAACTCCTGCAAACGATCCGGCATCTGGTACAAAAAATGTTTCGTCGGATTAACACCACCATTTCGGCCTACAAAGAGAAAGTCATTTATCTCACCAATAGTTACGCCCTGCGGCGGCCCTCGGATGTTATTAAGCAATATGCTCAGCGGGTGGACGAGTTAAGTAAATCGCTGGAAACCCAGTATGTTCATCGGATCGAAATGAATCGAAGTCGGGTGGAAAGTTTAACCAAGCGGTTGGAGTCGTTGAATCCCCGCGCCATTCTCAAGCGGGGCTACAGCATTTGTTACCGAAAAGAAGACGGAAAAATCGTCCGCCGGGCGGAAGAACTATCGGTGGACGACGGTGTGTCGCTTCACTTTTACCGTGGGTCGGCAGACGCCCGCGTCGAAAGCCTCACCCCTGAGGAAAATTAAGCAGGGAATTGTTTTCAGAAAAGGGTCTTTTTTTGCCAAAAATTTGGGAGAAGTGGACAAACATGGTTAAAGAAAGCTTTGAAAAGGCGCTCACCCGCCTGGAGGAAATTGTTGCCACGCTGGAAAATGGGGACGTGTCCCTGGAGGATTCCATTAAAATGTTTGAGGAGGGCATGGAACTGGCACGATTTTGCTCCGATCGTTTGAATAAGGCGGAGAAAAAACTGATGCGCATTGCCAAAAAAGAAGAGGGCGGATTTCAATTGGAATTGATTCCGTAAGCGCACCGAAGCATTCCGCCAGAAGCCGTTTGTGAATTGTCACCCTGCGAGAAATGGTTGAGGGCGGTTTCAACGGGGTCAGAAGGAGTGGCCCAAACCACATCCCCCTAAAAGTTGAGTTTGGCAGGCGTAAGGTTAAATCTAAATTTGGAAAAAATACCATGGCCGAGAAATTGTTGGACAAAATTCAATACCCCGTGGATTTGAAAGACCTGGACATTCCCCAATTGGCCCAGTTGGCTCGGGAGCTTCGGGAGTTTTTGCTGAATGTCGTCAGCAAAACCGGCGGACATCTGGCGCCCAGTCTGGGGGTGGTGGAACTGACTCTGGCGCTGCATTACGTGCTCAACACCCCCAAGGACAAAATTGTGTGGGATGTGGGGCACCAGGCGTACATCCACAAAATTCTTACCGGTCGGAAGGATCGATTACACACCATTCGCCAATACGGGGGACTAAGCGGTTTTACGAAAATTGCGGAAAGCGAATACGACACCTTCGGCGTGGGGCACGCCAGTACGGCCATTTCGGCTGCACTGGGAATGGCGTTTGCCCGCGATTTTAAGGGCGAAGACTTTAAAGTGGTGGCCGTTGTGGGGGATGGTGCTCTGACCGGCGGGATTGCTTTTGAGGGGCTGAACAACGCCGGTGCTTCGGGCAAGGACATGATTTTGATTTTGAATGACAATAAAATGTCCATCTCACCGAATGTGGGGGCTGTTTCCCGCTATCTGACGAATATTATTAGCAATCCCGTTTACAATCGCATTAAAAAGGACGTGTGGGAATTGACCGGAAAAATGCCGACGGTGGGTCACCACATTCGGCGCACGGTGCGGCAGCTTGAGAAAGCGGTTAAATCGGCTATTTCGCCCGGGCAATTATTCGAGCAGTTCGGTTTTCGGTATTTCGGCCCCCTTGACGGACACAATTTGTCGCAGCTAATTCACACGTTTCGGGAGATTCAGAATCTTAAAGGGCCGATTCTTTTGCACGTCCTGACGGTAAAAGGCAAGGGGTACAAGCCGGCGGAAGAGGACGCACCGCGTTTCCACGGGTTGGGAGCGTTTGACCTGTCCACCGGAATGAGCTTGACCAAAAGTGACATCCCCAGTTACACCAAAGTGTTTGGTACCACATTGGTGGAAATTGCCCGAAAAGACCCGCGAGTTGTGGGGATTACGGCAGCCATGCCCGCCGGAACGGGGCTGGAATATTTGCGCCAGGCCATTCCCCGGCGCTTTGTGGACGTGGGGATTGCCGAGCAGCATGCCGTGACTTTTGCCGCGGGCCTGGCCACGCAAGGCCAAAAACCGGTTGTGGCCATTTACTCCACATTTCTCCAGCGGGCTTTCGATCAAATTATCCACGATGTGGCTATTCAAAAATTGCCGGTCGTGTTCGCGCTGGACCGCGGTGGCTTGGTGGGCAATGACGGGCCCACGCACCACGGAGCATTTGACTTAAGTTATTTAAGAATGATCCCGAATATGGTGGTCATGGCGCCCAAAGACGAGGCGGAACTGCAGGACATGCTCTGGACAGCCGTTCGGCACGAAGGCCCCATTGCCCTGCGTTTCCCGCGTGGTACAGGACTTGGTGTGCCTCTTCGGGAAAACTACCAAATGCTTCCCATCGGAAAAAGTGAAACCCTGCGAAAGGGGACTGACGCCGCACTGTTGGCCGTGGGGCGCATGGTCGATTTCAGTCTGAAGGCCGCCAAAATTTTGGAAGAACAGGGGATTTCCGTTCAAGTGGAAAATATGCGATTTGTCAAGCCCTTGGACGAAGAAAAGCTCAAAGCTCTTACCGAGAAATTTCCCATTCTTGTTACGGTTGAAGACAATGTGACGATCGGCGGCTTTGGAAGCGGCGTTTTGGAAATTGTGTCGCAGCTGGCTCCCGGCATTCAGGTCCTTCGACTCGGATTGCCGGACGCCTTTGTGGAGCACGGCTCGGTAGACATTCTGTTCGAAAAACTGCACCTGGATCCCAAAGGCATTGCCGAGCAAGTAAAACGGGCATTGGAAAGCAGACGTTCAGCCCTGGGAGCCATTGGGTAAAATTCTGTACGAAAGGCACGACGCGTGACCAACCTGGCAAAAAGCGCTAAAAAACGACTGGGCATTGTAGCCAATTTGAACAAGCAAAAAGCGCGGGAAACCATTCCGGTTTTTCTGAAAATGCTGCAGGAGAAAAGAATCCCTGCCGTCATTACCACCACCATTCAACGCGAATTAAATGTCCGCCAATTTGGGTTGGATGCCTACCCGCGGTCGGAAATCGGTTTGCACAGCGATGTGGTGGTTGCCTTCGGCGGAGACGGAACCATGCTGTCCACTGCGCGGGAGGTGAGCCACACGCAGGTGCCTATTTTGGGGGTCAATTTGGGACGATTCGGTTTTTTGGCCGAGATTTCCGTTGAGGAATTGTACCGGCTGGTCGACCAGATTGCCGTTGGGCAATTCGATGTGGAAGCCCGCATGGCCATTCAGGCCCGGGTGATTCAAGGCAAACGCCAACGCCTGTTTTTTGCTTTTAACGATGTGGTATTAGATCGCTACAGCTCCTCGCGAACCATTTTGATTGACACCTACATTAACGACGAATATTTGAATACGTACAACGCCGACGGCATTATTGTTTCCACCCCCACCGGTTCTACGGCTTACAACCTTTCGGCCGGAGGGCCGCTGCTTGCTCCGGACATGGAAGCGCTGATTGTGACGCCCATTTGTTCGCATTCACTCTCGCAGCGCCCGCTGGTGATTCACCCCAAACGGACGATTCGCATCAAAGCCCGATCCGAGGGCCGAAAGATGCTTTTCACAGCCGACGGACAGGATGTGGTAACCGTCACGGAAAGAGATGTGGTGGAAGTCCGGCAGGCCCCGTTTTCGGTCAAGTTGGTCAAATGCTCGGGCAAGAGCTTTTACGAGGTTCTACGGACGAAACTCAATTGGGGTGAAAACCGAAAAAATACATTTTAAATGGTTCAATTGCTACACAATGGAAATGAAATTCCTTGCCAGAGAAGATTATTGTGAAAAAACTCAACTGATTTAAAGAAGCCTCTGCTTTTCCCCTCCCTCAAAAGTCTTTTTGGGGAGTTGGTTGGATTTTGAAAAAAGTTCTTGCAATTTCGCAAATATTTTATTACAATTTTTGAAAATATATCCCCCTGTAAGTTAAATCTGTTCCCCAAACAAGCAATTTTTTCGATTTACAATTATTTTTTGTCAATCATTTTTTCGGGTCGATTTTTTTGTCGGTGAAGCGGGGAAACCGTCGAAATTATTCAGATTCAAGACCGTTTTGAGCCAATTCTCTCCTGAATAATCCCCCGGATTTCCCCCGTGAGGTTGGGTCGCATTTATAATCAACATATTCTTAAAGGGCAAAAAAATGCAAGGAATCGTACGTATTGGTACCCGATTGCTCATTGCCGCCCTCCGAATAATTATTGCAGTGATTGTTCTGGTGGCAGAACTTGCCCTGTATTTG
>CAZOHG010000054.1:0-22828 GCA_964579725.1 uncultured Deferribacteres bacterium | reverse complement strand
AACCGTGGGTCGTCCCGTAATGAAGTGTTGCCTGAATGGGCTCCAGCCAGGTAATTGTCACCGCGTCCGACTCGGTAATCAACTGGTAAGGCACGCCCGTCAGCGTAATCTGCTGCGCGCTTGCTTCGGCAGTCCAAAACCCGGTTACGATTCCCAATAAAATAAAACCAAAATATTTTCGCATAACACAACCTGACAAATTCAGTTCAGGCACCAAAGACGCCTATTTCGAAAAAACAGTGTTGATAGAACTCATCCAAAATCTTTTCACATTTTTCACAGATTGGCAAAAAGATTGCTCAGCCGCTTCGTTCCCTCCGATAACAGGGAAAGTACGTCGCTATCTTTCTGAGAATCCCCGTGCTCCGGCTACACCCAATGACCGGAACCAACCCGGAATCTTACAAATCCCCCTCTTGCAGATTAGGTAAGCTATTCACCTGCCCTAAATTACCGACAAACGTGCCCCCGGGCAAAGCTCCTATTCCAGACCCATTATTTTTTCAGATAATTCATTCTGTCCCCGTGCTAAGCCTTTTCCGGTAACCGAATCTTCACAGTTCTCAGTTCTCACAAACACACTCAGAATTGGTAACCCGTTGAGAAATAAAAAGCCGGTTCCGGCAAAACAGACAAATTCACCTGAAATGGGAAATGAGACCGAAAAAGCCGGCCATAACCAAAAGCGAAAGACGGGAGCCAGAGACGACTTTCTCCCTTCCCCAATTTTTCCGATTTGTGAACAAAACTTTTCATGTACCTCAAGCGAGATTCCAGATAAAAATGTCGAAATCCCAAAAGCGATTGCCAATCAAAAACAGACCGGAGTCCCAGCTCATAGGACCCATATTCCAGACCGGCGTAACCAAAATTTTGCGCGTAACTGTTGTACCAGTAGAAATTATTCGACTGGTAAAGAGCTCCGATTTTTAGAAACGACTGTTGATTCAGGAATAATTTGGGGTACGTCGGGTTTTTTACAGAATCCGTAAGGGTCAGTTGCGACAAATTTAGCTTCGCCGGATCAAGAATTTCTGCATTGGGGTCGTTAGACGATAAAGCATTAATATTTAGAGCAGGAATTTTATTTAAATGAAGTGAAAGGTTCCCATTCAATTTCATGGCTGTTTGCAGAGAAATGAGCCCGTCAAAAAGAAAATGCCGATTGAAGACGTACCATCCTCCCCAATTCATCCCCCAGCCGCTGCCCTTGTAAGTCCCCGCGATGGATTGGGTGAGCGTATTGTGCCAATTGTCGTTTGGGTTGTTGAAAATGTATTCGTGACCGTTAAAAAGCATGTCGCCCTGGCTGTCCATAAAACCTACAGCGTTTACATCGGCACCGTACCGATCAAGAGAAAACCCAATAGCGAAACGATTTCGAATCACTTTAGCCGCCCCCAATGTGATCCGATCGATATATAAATTGAAGCGAAAATTGGCATCCAGAAACGCATTGAATACCACCTTGCTGGTTGTTTCAGACATGGGGACTTCCGTCGTAATCGTCGCTTCCGCACCCGTTAGAAGAGCTCGCAGTTGCAGCAAAAGCTGATTCTGGTATCCGAAAGTGAAAACCATTCCTCCTGCGGGAAAATTCACAAGACCCTGGCCCCAGTAGCGATTTGTGCGAAAAACGCTCTCTATTTGAGGATAAGCCAGTCGGAGCGAATCGGAGCGGTAACTGGAAATACCATTATTCACGGCCGTGCGCGCTCGCCCATTTACGTCCGTAAACCGATTCGGATGAATCGATATGGCCGGAGCAAAAAAATAGGCAACGGAAGGATTCTTAATGCCCGTTGAAAAAGCCGGATTCTGATAAAAATCCATCCAGGCCAAATATTGATTTGAAGTGGTAAATCTGCCAGAATGAAGGAATGACAATGAGCTGCCAGCCACCTGTCCGTTAAACTGAACGTGGCCACCTACCAGCTTTTCAATTCGACTTGTGGAAGTTTGAGCGAATGAAAAATACACCCAAAGACAAACGAAAATAACCGACAGCAAAAATCTCTTTTTCGACATCCTTGTACCATGAGATTTATTAGAACTGCAGCGAAAACACAGGAGTAAAATTCTCAACCCTCGAAATAGAAAAGGATCACACTTGATTTTCAATATATACATTTTTCATTGAGCCGTCAAGTCCTGAATTGTTAAATAATGGTAATATTTTAAATAAGTGAAAGCTTATTGAGGATAATATTGCCAATATCAATTTTGTTCAGGAAAATGGTTAATCATTTGTAGAAAGGTCGTTTAATAAATTCCAAAAATATTCGGCGTCGTTTCAAAACAGTCAAAACTCAGAAAATTTTAGACTGAATTTGAGATTTTCACCAAGATTTTTACTGCCGTTCCATTTACATATCATTTTTTAACAACCAGGACTTTGCCTGACCAAATTTACATAAAAACGATGCGTTCTCGCAAAAATAAGTAAAGATAAACAAAAGAGGCGCTGGAAATTGCTGTCCCTCTGCACTCGTTTTTGAAAATTTTTTTGTAACATTTTCGGTTTTTTTTCGTTAATTTACCTTCGGTAAGTTCTTTTCGGAGAACCAAATCGACAGCAAAACCGGGTCGCTTTTTGTACGATCGAGCAACCCCATACGAATTTTACGCCATTTTTAATGAGCAAAAATCATTCTTATTGTAAAAGGAGAAACCGAATGAAGATTTCCAATTCGTTCTTCAAACCACTGCTTCCATTCGTTTTCATTTTTTTTCTTGAAATCCCCCTCGCTTTTGGTGGAAAAATTAAACCCCTTCAAGGCCCGGAGCACCACGCGCCGGACCGCGATTTTCACGTCATCCATTACACCTTAAGCTTGTCCTTCGATGCCCCCCAAAAGACCCTGTTTGGAAAGGAAAAAATCACCCTTACTCCCTTCCACTCGGGCGTGGATTCCATTGTCCTGGATGCCGCAAAAATGGACATCCATTCCATTCGACTTTTGCCCGATAAAAATTTAAATTTCAAAAAGGAACCCCAAAAATTAATCATCAGACTGAACAAGCCCTATTCTTCAAAAGATACGCTCACTCTGGCAATCGATTACACAGTCAAAGATCCGAAAAAAGGGCTGTTTTTCGTCCTTCCCCAAAAGGGCGCCCGAAAACAACATTTTGAGATTTATTCCCAGGGCGAAATGGAGGACAACCACTACTGGTTTCCCTGCTGGGATTTTCCCAATGATCGCGCCACCAGTGAGGTATTCCTCACCACGAAAATACCGAATATTGCCATTTCCAATGGAAAATTGGTGGGTGTTACCGCAAATCGAAAGGATTCAACCCGCACCTTTCACTGGAAAATCGATGTCCCTCACGTGTCCTATCTGACATCCATTATCGTCGGAAATTACAAAAAGGTTGAGGATCGGTACAAAAAGATTTTGGTGCAATATTACGTGCACCCGGACCAGTTGCCGTACGCCCGCGCTACCTTCTCCAAAACACCGGACATTATCGCGTTTTTCTCGAAAAAAATCGGCGTCGAGTATCCTTATTCCAAATACGCCCAGTCTGTGGTGGACAATTTTATGTACGGAGGGATGGAAAATATTTCGGCCACCACATTGACCTCTGCCACCATTCGAGACCAAAAAAGCACCATTGACGGCACGAGCGAAGGACTTATTGCCCACGAATTGGCCCACCAGTGGTGGGGCGATTGGCTTACCTGCCGCGATTGGACAAATGCCTGGCTCAACGAGGGCTTCGCAACCTATTTTGCCTCCCTGTGGAAGGAACACAGCCAGGGTGAGGATGCCTTTGACTTCGACATGAACGGGGCCGCTCGAGCCTACATGATCGAGGATTCCACCAGCTACCGGCGACCACTTAGTTGGTACCACTACCAATATCCCGTGAATATGTTCGACCGCACAGCCTACCAGAAAGGAGCCTGGGTGCTTCACATGTTGCGCTACGTCGTGGGAGACGAGCTTTTTTGGAAGGGACTTCACTTCTACGCCGCTACCAATGCCAAAAAATTGGTTGAGGCATTTGATCTCAAAAAGGCTTTCGAGGACGGCACGGGTAAGAATTTGTACTGGTTTTTTAAGGAATGGGTGTATTCAGCGGGTTACCCCAAATTGGATCTTACAAAAAGCTGGGTTGATTCACTTCACGCTTTGGCTTTACACGTGAAACAAACGCAGGTGGGAGACACGTTAACCACGGTTTTCCGAATGCCCGTCCGCGTTGAACTGATTGCCGGAAATCACCGCCGAACGGCTCAGGTAACGCTCGCCTCTGCCGACACTACCTTTTATTTGAAATGCGTTCGGAATCCAGACCTGGTCATTTTCGACCCGGGCAACCACATTTTAAAAGAAATGCATTTTGAAAAAAGCGAGCAAGAATGGCTGTTTCAATTGGCTCAGGCTGAACACGCCATTGACCGTCTGCACGCCCTGAATGCCTTGAAAAAATCTTTTAAGGGCGACTCGGTGGTGCAAAGAGCCATCGCGAAACAAAGTCGAACCGATTCCTATTGGGGCATGCGGCGCGAAGCCATTCGATTTTTGGGCACTGTACACCCCGAGTGGGCCAAATCGACCCTTTTGGCTGCCGCACACGATCCCAAGAGTCTGGTTCGAGCAGAAGCCGTTTCTGCCCTTGGCGCCTACAAGGATTCCACCCTCGTTCCGGCCGTTCAAAACGTCTTTCACACCGATTCCAGTTACGCTGTTCTTTCTGCCTGCATTCAAACCATTGCCAAGCTGGATTCCGCCCACGCCCTTCCCTTTTTGAAAACCGCCTTGACCATTTCCTCCTACAACGAACAAATCCGAAAGGCAGCCGTTCGAGCTCTGGCCAATCTCAAAACACCCGAAGCGGTGGACATTTTGCTTCCGTACGGTAGCCTGCAATACCCGGCAACGCTCCGTCGCTCTGTTATTCGAGCGGTATCTCGCGCGGGCAAGAAAAATCCAAAGGTGGTTCCGTTTTTGATTGCCCATCTTTCCGACCCTTCCAACTGGGCCAGACGCCAGGCGGCTTTCAGTCTTTCTCGAATGGACGACGAACGCGCTGTTGAACCTTTAAAAAAAGCCATTCAAAGGGAAATTGACCCGCGGGTTAAAAAATCGATGGAAATTTCGTTAAAGCATTTGGAAGCACGCTTGAAGATAGAAGAGAAGCAGAAAAACTCTTCCAAGTAGTTTTACCGAAAAGCCCTTCCCCCAAAAGGAAGGGCTTTTTGGCACTTCGAATCGGGTTGTTTGATTGTCGCCGGTTATTTCACCACAAACCGAATCTCACTCGACCGCCCCTGGTCGTCCAAACAGACCATTCGGTGGTTTCCCCGAACGGGTTGAATGAAATTGGGATGTGCCGGTGATCCCGAGTAAATGAGACGGCCATCTAAAAACCAAAAAATCCTGGCCACGTCTCCGGCAACAGAGGCCTTCAGCAAAATTTTCTGGTATTGCAGGGGCGCCGAAGTCCGAATAAAGTACTCGGCTCCCTCCGCTGGCGATTCAATCTTCGGTTTTTGGCCTCCAATGAATCGGGGGCACCTAGCAAAATGGGGCGGAATTCGATCGACCGGAACGCCGTTTTCTCGAAACCAAGAAGCGATTTCCGGCGGCCAAAGGGTTAGTACTTTCACGTCGTACGTTCTTCCTTGTTGACAAAAGGAACACAACCGTGTGCCCGTTGCTCTGTCCACTAAAATTTTTTGGTGAAGCGTACACATTTGGGAAGGGGAAATTCCCGGCAAATAAAGCTCATCCACTGTGGCGGGACAGTTGTTGTTGGGGACCATTCCGCTAACAGCACACACCTTCCGAACGCCAACCGATTTGGGTTTTCGGAACCAGAGCAGGTGAGTCCCCTGACCGGCAAGAGCTTGAAAAATAGCCAGTAAAATAGGTGCAGCCGAACGCGCCCCCGCCAATTCAGGGACTCCCTTGTTGTCGAAATTCCCGACCCAAACACCAACGGTGTAAAGCGGATTGTACCCCACGCTCCACGCATCGTGGTGGCCGTAAGATGTCCCTGTTTTCCACGCTATTTTGGGCACATTGACTGCTGATTCCCACACGGCGGGCAAATCGGGACGCTTTAGGTCGCTCAGAATTTCCGACACAATAAAAACGGCTCCCCTACTCAACAGGGAATCCCCCCTGGTTTGTCTTTCCGACTTCACTACCCGCACAGGACCGAATCGACCGCCGTTGGCCAATCCGGAATACAAATTGGTGAGTTCCAGAAGAGTGACGGAACATCCGCCCAACACAAGGGACAGACCGTAATGCCATTTACCCCCGTTAAGAGTGGTTACCCCCGCTTTTTTCAGAAATTGGTACAAACCGTGTTCCCGCAGGCGCGCGTACAATTTGACGGCCGGAACGTTGTAGGAGTGAATCAGGGCCTGCCGTGCCGTTACAGGCCCGTGGTAAGTGGCGTCGTAATTGACCGGCCGGTAGTTGGAATAGTCTACAGGACCGTCAAAGAGCAAGCTTTTTTCCGAGATTACCCCCCTATCCAAAGCCAAAGCGTACACAAAGGGCTTAAGCGTGGAACCCGGCGAACGCGGGGCAAGTGCTCCGTCCACTTCGCCCTGGTGAGCCTTGTCGTGGTAATCATACGACCCCACAAAAGCCCGGACAGATTTGTCCCGATTGGAAATAACCACCACGGCTGCATTCATGATTCCCCTGCGACGCAATGGTTGCACATACGCCTTCACAATCTTTTCCACCCTAATTTGCAAATGAAAGTCAAGGGTTGAAAACAATCGTTCCTGGTTTGGAAATTTTCGCACCAGATAATCGCAAAAGTGGGGAGCCCGATTGGGTGCCGCAAGCCTTTTGGTGGGAATCGGCTCGTTGACAGCTTCCCGCCAGGCCTCCAAGGACAAATCGCCGTGGCGAAGTAAGCGAGTCAGCACTCTTTTTCGCGCTGCGGCTGCCTTTTGCGGGAAACGGTCGGGGCGAAGTGTGGTCGGTGCCCTGGGAATTGCGGCTAACAAAGCCGCCTCAGCCAGTGACAACTGTCTGGGATTCTTCCGAAAGTAGAGATACGAGGCGGCCCCCACACCCACAATATTTCCACCGTAAGGGGCCAGATTGAAATAGTCAGTCAGAATTTGCTTTTTGGAAAAATGGAGCTCCAATTGCAAAGCTCTGAATAACTCAACAGTTTTTGCCCAAAGCGTACGGCGCCGCGGCTGCATGAGACGGGCCACTTGCATGGTGAGCGTGGAGCCCCCCTGCAAAATGCGGTGCGCGCGAAAATCCACCCACGCCGCCCGCAAAATAGAAATCGGATTAACCCCGGGATGGTGGTAAAACTGCCGGTCTTCGTACCCTAAAACGCATTTTACCAGAAGAGGTGAAAGCAGGGAGTCGGTCACGGAAATTCGCCAACGGTCGTCCGGTGCCAGGTAGACCTTGAGCAGCCTCCCCTGACGATCCAAAACAACCGGTGAACCGGGCAGGTGCAATTTTTCTTTCGGCAGAGGAAACAAAAAGTCCAGTGCAAGAAAAAGGGCTACTGCCGCCGCAGCGGCCCACAACAGACGCTCTGAAACCACCAGAATCCCGAATGTTGTCTTCTGGGAAATCAATTGAATTTGACCCGATTTTGAAAACCTACCGGCGTCCATTTTAATTCCCGTTTGCCTTTGGCGAAGCGCCGACCACCCGCATTTGTCCGCTTGAGGCGGCGGAATTGATTTCGGGGACGTACATGGCTTCCGCCTGAACCGCGGGCAGAAAAAATTTCCCCTCGGTAACGGCTCGCAGCGCGTAATAAAATTTCTGAACGGTGTTGCGCCTTAAATCCACAAAAATCTGCAATCGGTCGTCCCGAATGTCCAGATATTTTGGGGTCAGGACGTTTTTTCCAATCCAGTGAATGGCTTCGCGCGATTGGAGGCGCGGATTTTCGATTTCCAGACCGGCAGGCAGAAGGTCCACGACGGCCACATTCTGAAGGGCTCGAAACGGTGATTTGAGGGAAATTTCCGCCACAACCAAATCCCCTTGCGTCAGCGTATTGTAGGGAATCGGCTTGCCATCTTCCGTTAAATAGGTGCGACGAACAATGAGGTCGTGGTCCTTTTCGGGGAAATTGCGTTTGGTGGACATGCCGCTGGCCCGCCAGTAGTAGTAACAGGAACCGGTTCCCTTGGTGGTGATTTGCACCGTTTTTCCCGCCCAATTTTTTCCCGAAAATCGTGCTTCTTTCGTACCGAATTTTCCCAGTACCTGGCCGTCCACCGTGACGGTTCCGGTAAAGTTGGCGGGTGCCCGGTTATGCAATGCCTTCCCCAAAGCGAGAAGCGCAAAGGCATTTTCCTGCGTGGTGTACCACCGATTGAACCGATTTCGCTTTTTAAAAAGAGAGCGAATTAGATTCGGCAGAACCGGGCTGTCCGGTTCGATCTGTTCCAAAACCAACAACATGACCGCTTCCGCCCGTACGTCGGAATAAAAATTGGCGCCGCTTTGCCGCCGGTGCTCTGAAGGCGCTGCGATTTGTTTTGGCAAAAGTCGGTGTGCCGTCTGAACATCTCCAATTAGCGAAAAAGCGCCGGCGAGAAAAAATCGGCCGTCAGGAGGCAATTGGTCGATCCCATTGTTTTTCAAATAATTCATGCTGCCCCGCTGGGGACGTCCGGCCAGAGCAAGCACGTAGCAGGCGTACGCAGCGCGCTCGTACACCCGCCGATCGTTTTGAGTGTACCCCTGCGCCACGGTTTTCAATCCTTTTAACATTTTGCGGTAAACTTCGTCCGGAACGGCATACCCCAACTTTTTGGCTTCCACCAAAAAATGAGAGACGTAGACACTGGCCCATTTATTTACGTTGTCGGTACCCGGCCAGTAGCTGAACTGCCCCTGCGGTGTTTGCAAGCGTTCTAACTTTAAAATCCCCTCCCCAATAAAATAGTCAGCGCTACTGTGCTCAAATAATTCCGGCGCAACCGATTGAGCCAAATCCTTAAAATACAAAAGGGGGAAAAGGCCGGAAACCGTCTGTTCGGCGCAGCCGTACGGGTAGTGCAATAAAAAGCGCAGACTTTCGCCCAATTTTACCGTGGGAAAGCCTGAGACCACAAGCGAATACCGCGCCGTGCCCGTTAGAAAATTTGGGTTGAAGTGCAGGACAGCCGGTTTGTTGGGATGAACCACCCCGTTTCCGCTAAGGGTAGTCAACCGCGTGGCCGGACGTACCGGAAGTTCCACCGGCAGCGCCGTCTTTTCGCCCCCACCCGTTACCTGCACCAAAAATGAAGCCTTTCCGAAGGTTTTTCCGGCGGAGACCTCGAAGTAAGCGGTTTTTTCTTTGCCTGCCGGAATTTGAAGCTCCTGTTGGGGCTTAGCTACGCGAACCGGCCCCTTTGACGTCAATCTCACCGTAAATTGTGCTTTCTTTCCCGTGCCGTTTAAAACACTGACCGGAATAACTGCGTCGTCCTGGCGTGCCAGAAATCGCGGAAAGGTGGGGGTGACTACAATCGGATTTCGCACCAACACCTGTTGAGTCAGATTCCCAAAATGGCTGCCCGAAAACGCCACGACCATGATTCGCAGTGAACCGTTCATTTCCGGAATTTTAAAGGTGACCTGTCCCCTTCCTTCCGAATCCAGTTTCAGCAGACCGGACCAAAACACAACCGGTTTTACCCGTTTCACGTGCACCAACGTAAGATGCCGCTTTGCCTGCAACGCCAATCCGCCGGAGGGGGAAGAAGCCCCCTTCACTTCGGGCAAAATGTTGCCGTAGAGATCGTAGGAATCCACCGTCAGTTTTCGCTTTCCGAAGAAAAAGGCCATTGGGTCGGGGGTTTTGAAATCGGTTAGCTGGCAAATCCCTTCGTCGACCACGGCGACAGTGGCGTAAATGGTTCCCTTTGCATTCCTCACCTGAAAAGAAATCGGAAGTTTTCTCCCGGGTCGCATCTTTTTCGGGGCGTTCAGGCTGATTTCCAACCGATTTGTTTTTGTGCTGACAAACAAAGGCGCCACGCCAAAGGCTCTAATTGGTAATTTGTCCTTTTTCTTCAAAGGTGATCGAATAATGTGGGCGGAAATGTACACATTCGGCTTGAAACGCGCCTCTACCGGCACCGAAATTTCAGCGGTGTTCTTTTTCATTTGGTAAACATGCTGACTGTAAATGCCCTCGCCTTCAACGGTCAGTAAAAGCCTTCCCCCAATGGGAGACCGGACCAGCACCTTGGCCTCTTCTCCCGGTTGGTAGCTCTTTTTGTCCATTTCCAATTCAATGCGTCCAGGGTGTCCCATTGCCCACGGAACGTAGCCCCAACCCGCTGAGTAAAAATCCGCGCTTGCTGCCGCTCCGGAAGCCTCGTCCGTGACCACAACCCGAAAGTCACCGTAAACATTCGGTTTGACGGCAAACCGAACCGGTTTTCCTTGTGATTTGGTGTAAAATGTGTTGACAAGCAGCGCGCGGGAAACCGACTGGTACCGCATACCCGAATAGGAGCTGCTTCTGGCAACACTTTCCCAAATCACGCGGTACAAATCGACCCGTAATTTTCGTCCCGGCACCACCTTTTGCTGCGGATTGAGAATCAGTGCTTCAAAGTAAAAATCCTTATTGGGGGCGGCGTACCCTTCATTGACTTGCTTAAGTCCCACGTACACAGCGGCTGGATGTACGGGTACCATTTTCAAGCGCGTAACAGCCCGCCCACCCGGCTCCAAAACCGTGGCCGAAATCACGGCTTTTAGACCCGCTGGGGAAGAAAGGGAATCGGGCAATTGCCAGACCAGATTCACACCGCCTTTGGCATTCAGACGCGTTTCGCGAAATTTGTGCACTGTCTTTTTAAACGTTTTGCGCGCATCCTTAAATGTGAAAGAACGCCACATTTTGGGAAGGAAAGGCGCCTTTTCCAGCGTAAGGCTGGCACGGACTATTCGATTGGCCGCCGGGGTTCCAAAAAGTGTGTGGGCTTCCACGGCTATTTTTATTTTTTGACCGGGAAAATAAAAAGCGCGGTCGGTTTGAACGGTTACTTTCATTCGATCGGGTAAAAATTCTTCCACATGAAAAAAGGTCTCTCCAATTGCTTGTTTGTCGGTCAAATACAGTCGCGCCAAATACCGACCGGTTGGCAGGTAGCGAGGAATCTTTACATTGAAAGCCGTTCCACCCTGCTCATTCAGGGTTGATTTTTGTTCGTCAACCAAGCGGGCACCCGGACTCAAAATGCGCAAACGTACCGGAAACGGCTCCGGCACCTTTTGGTCGGCATCGCGCACCACCACTGCCAGATGAACGGTCTCTCCCGGACGGTAAATGTCTCTTTCGGGGTACAAATAGGCAGCGTACCCGTTTTTCAGCGGCACTAAACCTCCCACGTCAAAATCCGAAATCGGAATGCGTCCATTCAAAAGTGATAGAAAAGAAAAATCGTTTGGCGTGGACGCCGTTAAAACGAAGGGCTCAAATCCTTCCGTCGCCGTTTTGTAGTGGCGAAAAATCACAACCCCTTGAGAATTGGTTGTCCCGGAAAGGAGCACCTGATTGTTCCGGCTGTACAATTTGACTTCAGCGTCGGCCACCGGATTAAGCGTGGCGATCGAATTGACCCACACCCACAGGGCATCCCCCGCCCGCTTGGCCAAAATTCCCATGTCCGTGGCCAGCACCCAGCGGATCGCTCGAGACCACCCCCTTTCCGTAGGCCAGGCCGTAAATTTGAAAATCCCGTTGCGTCGGCCCTTTAAAAATTTTTCCGCAGAAATCGGGGTCACCACACTCTGGTTTTGGCGAAGTGCCACGACCGTGTCCATTTCGGCGATGGTTTTGCCCAGCTCCCGACTCGAAAACCAGTAATCCGACTGACTGGCCAAATTGTCTACTTGCGAAAGCAGGTAAACCAAATTGTTAAGGTACACCTTTTCTACCCGAATGGAAACATGAGAAATGTTCACGGTTTCCAGTCCAAGGTTCAGGTGCCCTTTTCGGCTTAAATAATACCCGCTGCCAGTCCAGGAAATTTGCGGCTCCAAACGAACCGATTTAAAAACAAGGGTTTGTTCAAACTTTTGCCTTAGCTTACCGCCCTCGAGCGAAGGCAGCCCTTTTTTGAGTGTCAAAAGGTAGGCCGTTTCTTTTGAAAAAGGCCCTGAAATGTGCACGGTTTCTCCGCCTTCCTCAAGGCGAAAATCAACGCTGGGCGAAATCGAAATAAAGGGCTTGATCTGGTCAACGGAAACGGGTTGATTGAATGTCACCGTTATTTCAAATCGTCCGCCGGGGAAAATTTGCGCGGAACAGACATTTACGTGAAATTCTTGTCTTTTTCGAAGGGTTACTGTTTTGACGAAATCTTCGGGCAAACCCAATTCTCCCCCCACGCACGTCAACCCTTGACGCACACGCACCGTTATTTTGCGGGATTTTAGGGGGATGGTCAAATCCCCTGACAAAAAGACAATTTCCCTGGCCGGTTGTGTGGTTTTTATTTTAACGGGAATCCTGTTCCCTTTTTCAAGTTTGAGGATCAGACTTTGCGAAAATTGCGCCGGTTTTACGATGTAATTGAACCGAACCGTCCCCTTTAGCCGCACCCTGCCCGTTTTTTTTCGGTTGTATGTCCAGCTAAAAAACAGTTGTTTTACCTGGAGCGGCTGGGTGTGACAAGAAAAGATTTTTTTGCCGGTTAAAACAAAACCGAGTTGTTTCAACCACTTTTCATTAATCTGAATTTTGTAGCGGGTGGAGGGACGCAGCGCCGCCTGCGGGTAAAAACGAAGGGTGTTGATTCGGATCCAGCGCACTTCTCCAGGAAGTTCGGGTGTAAAACGCAGCGCTTTCATTGGAAGCGGTTCCTTGAGCAGGGAATCGGGCACAATGGCCCGTGAGAAAGTGAGGGTAAAATTTGTCGTTTGCGGCACCTCTCCCGTCGGAACGAAATCTGTAATTTTTACTTTTTTGTGGGAAGCAGATCTCAATGACCAGTAAGCAGTTCCGGCCAGAATAACCGAAATCAGAAAAACAATCACCCCGTACAAAAACCGGGTAGATTGAAGCAAACCGCTTTTTCCTGCATCGGAGCTTTTTTTTGCGGAAGAATTTTGGTCGGTTGTCATGTACAGAGCACTCCTTTTTGCGTGAAATGAGAGGATATCCGTTCGGAAAAATCAGGGTGATTTTCAAGTGGTGCGTGGTTTTCCTTCCGTCACCCTGACTTAAATTCCCATGTGTTTTTGGCTTTTGAAAATGAAATTTTTTAAGCTCGTCGGCACGCATTCCCAAAATCGAACGCCAAAAGCCGGGATTTTCGGGAAACGGTACACGGATTTCCCCCATTCCGCAGCTTTCAGAATTTTTCGGGCGGCTTTTTCCACGTTCATGGGGAAAATCATATTGGGATTGTCCGCCGTCATTGGCGTGCGAATGTAACCCGGCTCAATGGTCAAAACACGAACTCCGTATTTCCGCAGCCCCTTTCGAACTCCCTCAAGTAGATTGCTGAGGGCCGCCTTACTGGCCGTGTAGCCGGCCGTCCGTTTGGTGCTTAAATGAGCGGCCAAACTGGAAATCGCCACAATCAACCCCCAATTTTTCTCCTGCATTGTTGGGAGCACGAACTCCAGCCAATCCAAAAAGCCTAACACGTTGGTTTCGAAAATCGCGCGAATGGGCCGACTCTCAAAATGCCGGTAAAAGGTAGGAATACCTATTCCCGCCGAGTAAATAAGAATGTCGATTCGGCCAAACCGCCGGAGAATTTCCTCCACGGCTTTTTCGTTCTGCGCCCTTTGCGTCACATCACAAACAAAGGTTTCCGCTTCCGCCCCGGCGGTTCTCGCCTTTTCCCGAACAGCGTTTAGCCGTTCTTGGTTTCGCCCGACCAAAGCAAGGCGCGTCCCCTGACGAGCCAATTCCAAAGACAACGCTGCCCCAATACCGCTTGAAGCGCCGGTAATGGCCACCACTCGATTTGTAAAATCAATCCTCACTGACTTCCCTCCATTTCAGGCAACCATTATTGAAAATCAAAAGCCGCACCCCCGAGCGGAGCCCATTTTGTACCCACATTGCTTTTTTTCGCTTTTCGCCCACCCGTGAAAGGGTGTCCCCCTACCCGGCCTCCTGTGAACTCGGGGGAAAATCTTGATATCCAAAATCGGCGTTCTTTCGTGCCGGCGTCTACTTGTTCAAAAAATGGGGAGTCTGTCCCCACGTGCCTTCAAACACAAATTCCGAGAGTTCTTGCCGGGCCCGTTTTCCCGCTTCTTCACCCTCCGCTAAATAACCCAAAGCTACCATTGCCACAGGCTCCACTCCTTCCGGCAGATGTAAAGCGTCTCGTGCCTTTTCCAAATAAAAACCGCCCATCGGGTGAGTAAACAGTCCTTTCCCCCGTGCTGCCAGCATGAGATTTTCCAGGGCCATGCCTACGTCGTGAAAAGCGTGGCGATTCGGTTTTCCATTGTGGTGAAATGATTGCTTCGCCGCCGTCAGGACGAGCACCGGGGCTGTTTTCGCCCAAGACGCGTTTCCTGGTACCAATAAAGACAACAATTTTTGGTAGGAGGCGTGTCCTTTCCGTCCGAGGATAAAAATCCAAGGCTGTTCGTTGTAGCTGGATGGCGCCCACCGCGCCGCTTCAAAGAGATGAAACAATTGGGCATCCGTCACCGGCCGGTCGGCAAATTTCCGCGGACTCCAGCGAGATTGAATAAGCGACAAAACATTTTCCGGTTTCATTTTAATTTTCCTTTGCTTTTTGTTTTCAGGCATCGCCTCCGCCACTTATTTGTGGTATTTTTCACCCCTTAAAATGGTAAACGCCCGGTAAATTTGTTCCAGTAAAATCAAGCGGGTTAAATCGTGCGTCAACGTCAGACGGGAAAGGGACAGAACGCTATCCGCTTGCTTTTTGAGTGTCGGGGCAATTCCCCATTCACCCCCAATGACAAAATCAAAGGCGGAATGGGTCAGCATCTGACGCTGAAAAAAAGCGGCCAACTCCTCCGACGAAAGCAACTTCCCCTTCAAATCGAGGACAACAAGCAGGGCGCTGGGGTCCAAGGCGCGCTGAATCGCCGCCGCTTCCTGCTCAATCACTCGGGCCGGAACCGTCTTTTTCGTCTGAATTCGGACAGACAGCCATTTTAGGTCAACTCGAACGTAGTGTGAAAGGCGCGTTGCGTACTCTTCGATTCCCTTCTCTACAAAATCGAGCTTCGGTTTTCCCGGCGAAAGAATGCGAATTCGGACTGCCATTAGGCCTCAACCGGCGAAAGATTTGTTTCGGGCGCCACGTGCCACCGGAGTGAGTAGAAACCCAGAGCACTCACCAACCCCACAGCCGCAATGGTTCCCCACAAAATGACGGGCTTGTGCAGAAAGGCATCCAACAAAAAACCGCCGTAAAAGGGCCCGAAAGAACGCCCAAAAGATTGGAACAGCCCGTACACGCCCATGTAGCGCCCTTTTTCGTCCACAGGTGCCCAATTGGACGTCAGGGTGCTCCCTGCGGGTGTAATGAAAATTTCCCCAATGGTCAGAACAAAAATGGCGACGGCCAAAAGTCCAAACGAATCAGCACCCAAAATAATACTATACCCAAACGAAACCGCCAACGCTCCCAACGCGAGCGCGCTCGTCAACCGCATTCGGCGAATGAGAGCAATCCCGGGGAATTGGAGCAAAATAATCGTCACGCCGTTAATTGTGTACAAAAATCCGAGATGAATCTTATTGAGCCCAATGACACTAACCACGTACACAGAAAGAGTGGACACGATTTGCGTCATGATTGAAAAAACCAGTAGAGCGTAGAAACAAAAAAGCAAAAAATCCCGATTTTTCACAACTGCAAAGCGTTGCCCTATTCCTTGGCGATGGGTCACTTGTGCGCGGACGTTGTGGGACTCCCGAATAAAAAAATACGTAATGCCGTACCCTACCAGAAATAACAACGCGGTCATAAAAAACAACCAAAAATAAGAGAGGGTCGCCAGAAATCCCCCAATGGCGGGGCCAATGGCCCAGCCGGCGTTGAGGCCGATTCGTTGAATGCCGTAGGCCTCGATTCGATCCTTGTTGGGAACCAGATCGGCAATCATGGCGTCGGCAGCCGGCATGAACATGGCCCCAAATCCGTACGAAAGCATGACCGCCAGTACAATAAACACAAGACGCTGTTCCAACAAAATGACTACAGCCAACAGCAAAAAGGTGACCGAACGGCCCCCCATTGCCCACAGCATGATGACGCGCCGCCCGTGACGATCCGACAATTCACCGCCAAAAAGTTGCATGGTTGCTCGACTTAATGCCGCCAATAGAAAAATTGTCCCCACCACTTTCATGGGAACGCCCAATTCCGAATAGAGGTAAATACTCAAAAACGGAATGACAATGGCAAAGCCCATGGCAGTGAAGACGCGCGCCAAAAACAGGTACCAGATTCGGCGATCGTATTTCCGCAAAAGTGTTGAAATAGAATGCGTTTGAATCACATTGACGGCTTTCTCTTCAACGATTCGACCGTTGCACAGAAGCCAACGCCAACTTCTTTCACTTCGATCCCCAATTCACGTTCAGGTAAAAGAACCAAAGGGCGGCTTTCTTATTTCCCCCTAATCCGTAGCTCCGTGAATCCAGGCCTTGCGCAACATGAGTTGTTCGGGCGTGCTGTTTTGAATCGGTTCAATTTTACACGTCACCTCTTCTCGGGCGACAACCGGAACCCGCAGCGTCATTTTTTGACTGCCGCGCACAATTTCCATTTTCACCATTTGCCCCGGCTTTTTTTGAGACACAATCTTGGCCAAATCCCGCCGACTCTTGATTTTCTTCCCGTCCACCTTGAGGATGTGATCCTCTTTCATGAGCCCGGCTCGCCCAACGGGGCTGTTTTTGTCCACGGAAAAAACCCGATTGTCGGGTCCGTAGAAATTCGCTTTCCCAATTGTCGGGACTTTCTTTTTCACGAAAATCGGCTTCAGACCGGCGTACGCCAAAATTTTCGTGTAGGGTAACTCCACGGTTCCGCTGACGTAGCGTTCAAAAAAGGGTCTAAAATCGTGATTTGTGACCGCATTGACCGCACGCAAAATGTCCGAATCCCGGTAGCCCTTCCCCCATTTGGCAAACCACTGGTTGAGAAACCGCATGACGTCGTCCAGCGATCGCCGGTTGTTTGTCAGTTTTCGGATTTTCAAATCCAGCAACATGCCAAGAATTTGCCCTTTCGTGTAAAATGAAATGCCAGAGCCGCCGTAGCCTTCTTCCCAAATCTTCCAGCTGGCCATTTCCACACTGGTTTTCAAACGGTCGGGATTCGATTGGAGTTCAGAAATCATTTTAGCTTGATTTTTCAGGAATTTTTTCTCACTCCAAATTCCGGTTCGAGCCAGGGTTAAATCGGCGTAGTAGCTGGTTAGGCCTTCGCAAACCCAAAGCGATTTGGTGCGGACATCTTTGGTGTAGTCGAAGGGACCCAAAACCAGAGGGTGAATACGCTTCACATTCCACACGTGGAAAAATTCGTGGGCAATGACATCGGCCCCCGAGGTCACGTCCCGCTTTAAAAGACCGCCCGAAAGTCCGATTGTGGTTGAATTTCGATGTTCCAGCCCCCCGCCGCCGCGCATGCCGGGGTAAATCGTAAAAATAAATACATATTTTTTGTACGGAATATCCTGGTAAATCCCGCCGGTTTCGTAACTGACAATCTTTTTAACCATTTGCACGAAAGCCGTGGTGTCAAAATTGACCGCTCCGTTAACCGCCAAAAAATGAGGTACTCCCTGAACGCTAAATTTAAATTGCCGAAAGGTACCCAAAAGAACCGGGCAGTCAATAAAGGCGTCGTAATCAGGAGCCGTGAACACATTTTCTTGAGCCGTTTGATTTAAGCCCGTTGCAATCTTCCAAGCGTCCGGTTTTTTGAAAACGGCCGTTACCGGGACGTTCTTTTTCCCCCGAATGTACATAAAAGTGGAAGGGCCGTTCACGAGGGCAAAATTCTTTCCGATGGCCCTTCCCATGAACGCTCCGTGGGCAACGTCCACCTTGTACGCAACGGAAAGACTGGAGCTGTTATTCGTCTGCACTTCCCATGAGTTCGGATCGATTTTCAAAACCGGCAGCGCTTGTCCTCTGTCGTCTTGAGCCTGAAAATCCACCACCCGACGCGCAAAATTGCCCAACATGTAGCCGCCGGGCGTCCAGGCGGGCATTGAAAAAACCAACCGACTCTCGTCATTATTTCTCAACTGAAGGGTGACGTAAAAAAACTGCTGGTCTCCAGGACGCACTTCCAATATGTACAGCGGTTTCAAGCCGTTGTACTCAAAATGCTGGACAGCCTGTGCTGCACCAAACAGCACCAGCCAAATCAAAATGCTCCCCCCAATTTTCCCGAGCAACGGATTGCGTTTCTTTTTCATATTTTCCTCCAAATTATTTTGGCAAACCAGCCAACCAATCGTTCAAAATTCTTTTTTGCAGATTGGTAGGGGCGGCTGCTCGTTCCAAGCGGTATTTTTTCACCGTTTTAAATGTCAATCGGTACTTGAGGTGCAATGTTTTACTTCCCCTTCGGACAAGTAAATCGACCCATTTGCCTTCCGGAAAATGGCGGAAGGAATCCTCAATGTACAGTCCCGTCGGATGTCCATTCACTTTAAGCACCTGATCGTTCAGATGCAAACCGGCTTTGGAAGCTCCTGACCGCGGCTCCACGGCGGTCACCACAAAGGGTTTGTCGAAATTGCGCTCTGCGGAAAACCCCGGATCGGGTACCTTTTCTTCCTGCGAAACAAAACGTAATCCAACCTGCTTAAAAAGGATCTCGTAGGGCGGCCTTTTTGTGCCGGAAACGTAATCTCGAAAAAAATCGGCGTAATTTTTCCCCGTTAAACTGTTCACGATTCCCAAAATGTCAGCACTGTCGTTGTACCCCACCTGTCGTTTGGCAAACCAGCCGTTCATGAAGCGAAGCACATCGTCCAACCCGAAACGACCGCGCGTGTCCAAACGCATTTTTAAATCCAACAAAAAGGACAGGATTTCGCCCGACCGGTAATACGAAATACTGTTTTCGGGTCGTACGTACCACGGGTATTTTTCAAACCAGCAATTGAAGCTGGCCTGCTCCGGACTTTCCACAAACCGACCCGGGTCGTTTTCTTCCTGTGTAATTCGTTTGGCAAAATGTGACAACAGATCGGCTTCCGTCCAAAAACCGGCGCGTTCCCGCACAAGGGCGGCGTAGTAGCTGGTACCTCCCTCGGCAAACCACAACGCGCGCGTGTAATTTTCTTTGGTCCAATCATATCGGAACAAATTCTTGGGTTTAATGCGCTTCACATTCCACACATGGAAAAATTCGTGCGCAATAAGGCTAACCAAATCCCGGACATTTTTCTGAGCCCGGTTTCGGTTGAAACTAATCACACAGGAATTGGCGTGCTCCATTCCACTCCCGTAACTGTCCACGATCTGAAAGAGAAAGACATACCGCTTGAAGGGCACGTCGTGCAAAATTTCCACGGTTTCTTCGTGGACGATTCGTTTCAGCATTTTGACGAACTCGTTCAAGTCAAACGAGTTCTGGTAATCGTAAAAACCTACGTCGTAGCGGGCTCCGTCGGACGTAAACGAGCGCTTAACAAAGCTGCCGATCTCAACGGGGTTGTCCACCAAATCGTCGTAGGAAGCGGCGCGAAACTGGTTGACCTGTCCGGGGACAGGCGTAGCGGCCGTCAAAATCCGCCAGTTGGCCGGAGCGTGAAACGTAACGCTGACGGGCCAATTTCTTTCCTCCGGAAGATAAAATAAAATCAAAGCGGGATTAATAAAAGCGTGCTTTTTATTGAGCTGCGTCCCGAAGGGACTGAGATCGTTGCCAAAAACCCGATAGCTCATTGTAACGGAGCCCGTCTTTCCAATGGGTACCTGCCAGGTCTGTTTGTCTTTTTTTCGAATTTCCAGCGGTGCTCCCGTTTCCGTTTGTGCCCGAACGTTCTGAACGTACTGGGCAAAATCCCGAATTTGGTAGAGACAGCACCACGCGGGAATCGCCACCGAAAGGGTGTCCCGGTTCGATTTCTGGACGTTTTGCACCGTCATGTTCACCCGAAAAAAGTGTGAACCGGGGTCGTCCAAAAACACATCGTATTGAATGGATTGAGCCGACAGTGTTGTCGAAAACAAAAGCGGCAAGAAAAACAATCCGATGAAACGTTTCATTTAATACCCTCGCAATTTTTCAATTTGACGACGTTCTTTTTTGGTCGGACGCCCCTTGCTTTTCGGGCGAAATTTTCGATCCATTTTTTTTACAAATTCAAATAGTTCAAGGCTTTCCTGAGACAATTGGGGCTTTTCCTCGGTGTACAATTCTTTCGCCAAGGATGCCGAGAGACTCCGTTTGGTAATCGCTCGAATTTCAATGGTGCGAAAGGATTTCCCAAATCGAACGGTCACTTCGTCCCCCACGCGAATGTTTTTAGACGGCTTGACGGCCTTCCCATTCACTTTGACGCGCTTTTGCTCACACGCCTCTGCGGCCAGGGTTCGTGTTTTAAAAATGCGCGCCACTTTGAGCCATTTGTCCAACCGCATTTGCGGTTGGGTTGTTTCTTCGGTGTTCGCTTGCTTTTTGAGATTTTTCACTGTTTTCCCTGCAATTTTCTGTGTAGGCGGTCTCGGCGGTAGATAAGGGCTTTCCGAACCCCCTGCCATTGCCCTCCCCGTCCCAATTTTTCCAGAATGTCAATTTTTTGCAAGGCGGAATCCGTGTACTCGAGCGCTTTCGTGTAATTGCGCTGGTGGTGTTCGTAAAACTTAGCCAATTCTTCGTAGGGTTCTACGGAAAATCGCCCACCCGCCAGGGCCTGCTTCCACAAGGCAAGTGCCGACTCCCATTCGCCCCTGCGCTTGTACAATCGAGCCAAAAATAGAGCCACTTCTTGAGCAAAACGAGTTTCCAAAGACGAATGTTGCCCGTGGTTTTTAAGGACTTCTTCCCCCTTTTCCATTTCTTTCATCTCCACAAACAACTTCCCCAACGCCACGGGATCCAGTGTTTTTCCGTCCAGCCGTCCGTCCAAAATGTCCAATTGAAAATCCAGAAGGGCTGCCAAAGACAGGACGTCCATTTGATTGTGGTAAAAAACCTTTTGGAGCTCGGTAGCGTCTCTGGAACGCAAAAAATCAAAATAAATTTGCGGGACGAGGTAACCCGGTACGTCGCCGAAACGACGCACATTCAGAATTTGCTTTTCCACATTTCCCAACGTACACTCCCCGATTGTACGTCGCCACAGACGACGACTCAAGAAAAGAAGATCCAGGTGGTGGCGCAAATGATTTGGCGGCGGCAGGCGATTGAGAATCCACCGATTAACCAAAAGCGGCCAGTCGAAGGATTTGCCGTTGTAGGAAACCAGAGCGACAAACGGTTGAGAACGATTCAATAGGTAGGCCAGCGCTGCACGCTCCTCGCGGAAATCACGGGCAAAAATCTGTTCCACCCAAAAAGAATCCTCAAGGAAATAACCGATTCCAATCAAAAAAGCCATGGTTCCAACGCCGCCCGAAAGCCCCGTGGTTTCCGTGTCCAAAAAGAGCAATTCCTCGGCGTGAATGGTTTGAACCGCCGGATTACGCACAATAAAGCGGGCACCCTCCAAAGAACGCGTCCGAAGTCCCCCGATTAAAACGTCGCCGTGGGTGTGTTGCAGGGGAAAACGGCGGATCATGCGGTAAAAACGTCCTTCCGACAAAACCAATTCTTCGCCTTCGGGCAGGTTTCGAAGGGCCGGTGGTTCTTTACTTTTGCGGTGCAACGGCGGACGGCGCGTTTGGCGTTCCAGTTGCGCCAGTTTTTCTTTGAGATTCAAAAATGCCTCGTCGGAATGGTTTGCTCCCTCAAAACTTGGAGATTCACGGTTTTAATAATATATTCACAGGGCAGGTCATTTTCAAGGAAAGAATTTGTTTGAAAGAGATTGAATCCAACAAGAGACTTTGCAGCGAAGAAAGGAAGGGATTTATTTTTGGAGACCAGATTTTTTAATCAACAGTACAACGGCAACCCATGCGCTATCATCTTCCACTCGAATTCTCGATCTATATTCAACAACTTGTAAGTTCTCCCCTACAATCCCCTGAGCATCTCTCAAAATACGATGGGTACGTTTTAAAATTCGTTCTTTAGCGGAAAATCTTTTGCTGTCAAAAGTAGAAGTGTAATAGGCCATCGCCCCAAATTGAAAAGTTGAAACGTTTTGTTTTCTTCTCAATACCTCTCGAATTCTTAAAAGATCGTTTTTTAAAGCAATGGAACTTGTTATTTGATTTTTTACCTCAATCACAGCCCTCGGATTATAACTTCCCCACCACAAAAGAATATCGAAACGCCCATTCGATCGAATTCTCGCATTCAGTTTTCCCTTACCTTTCGCACCGGCTTCTTCAATGGCCGATTTTGCATTATTCTCAAGGGTCAGATATTTTGATCCGTCCAATTTCATAATTTTCTGAGCAATGCAGGTGGTAAGTAAATATTCTGGCGCTGTCCAAAGCCAGTCTCCATCTGTCCACTCGGAATAATCTTTTTGTGCCTGAATTATGCCTTGCAATATTTTTTTCACTATTAAGTCTATTGCTATTTGGGCTGGCATTGTTAGACCCCTTTTATTATTTTCCCAACCAAATTGAAATGAATACCTACTGACTTTGTATTTCTCTTTAAATAATGTGCAAAAATATGATTTTTAAACTTAATTTGCACCCACTCATAAATGGGTGGGTTCGCTCTCAGGTTGTCTCTGCGGGACACGAGTTTCCGGAGACC
>CAZOHG010000053.1:0-23187 GCA_964579725.1 uncultured Deferribacteres bacterium | reverse complement strand
TTCAGTCTTCCGGACCTCGGCCGGCATTCAGAGCTATTTACGGAAGGAATGGTCGTACACGGTTCGTCAAAACAAACTGCAGCGCGCTGAAAAAGCGAAAAAATACTGGAGTTACGGCCCCGTTTTCAAGCTCTTTTTACTTCAGGGACCCACACCACGCGGATTGATTTCGGTGTCCACACTCAGGGTACGGAGTACTCGGCAACGCAGCTATTTGATTCACCAGATTCAGCTTCAGGCGCTCTGGAATTTCTAACCAATCTTCGGGGAATGGATGATTTCAGACTCAGCCCTGCCTCCAAAAAGCGGGCAGGTTTGTCAGCATTTTTCAGTTGAACACGTTTTAAATTGAAAGGCACGCACATGTCCACGAAACTTTTGGTACAACGCAAAAATCGGGTTTGTTTTTTGACCCTCAATCGGCCGGAAGTACGCAATGCCGTCGACACGGAAACCATGAGCCGCATTCGCGCCGAAATCGAAATCTCCGAAAAGGACGGGACGCGAGTTGTGGTGCTCTCCGGTTCCGGAGGGGCGTTCTCCAGCGGAGCGGATATTAAAGCGGCTTTGCAAAATAAGCTCTCGCCCGACGAAGCCTACGAAGTTTTGCTCAAAACCTACACTCCCACGCTCCTGTCAATCTGGAACAGCTCTCTTCCAATTGTGGCCGCTATCAACGGGGTGGCGGCGGGAATTGGCCTTAATATGGCTTTAGCCTGTGACCTGCGCCTGGCCTCGCAAAACGCAAAATTTTCGGAGATTTTCATTCATGTGGGACTCATTCCGGACGGCGGCGGAACCTTTACCCTGCCGCGGCTGGTGGGAATGGGGCGCGCAATGGAAATGGTCTTAACAGGGAACACCGTAGATGCCGCGGAAGCGCTCGAAATGGGGCTTGTCAATCGGGTGTACCCTGAAAAGGAATTTGAATCGAAAGTGGCACAGTTTGCCGAATTTCTGGCCGGGCAGGCTCCGATGGCCCTTTCCCGCGCCAAAAAAGCCATTCACGCCGCTTTGGAAGGTACCTTTGAATCGGCTCTTGCCCAGGAAGCCGTTCACCAAAAAGCGATTTTTCAGAGTGAGGACGGATTTGAGGGCTTCCGTGCCTTTCTCGAAAAGCGCCGGCCAAAATGGAAAAATCCCTGACAAAAAACCGAAAAAGGCACAAAAACGGGACAGGTTTTCTGAGCTTTTCTCAAGGGCTGCGTCCTTCTCCCCGGATTCAAATCTAAGAGAGTCTTTCTTTTTGAATCCAAAAACGGAAGGAGAAAATTTGCCACAAAGGGGGTTTGCTTTGAGCGAACGGAAATGCAAACGATTAGACGTTCCGACTTTTTTTCCAGAGACCAACTAAGGAGAATCAACATGTTTACGGAAGACACCTTGCAAGAAAAAGTGCTTTTAATAACCGGCGGGGGGAGCGGTTTGGGACTGAGCATGGCGAAACAGTTCGCCAAATTCGGAGCCGACGTGGCTATTTGCGGTCGCACGGAAGAAAAACTGCTGAAAGCCGCCGAGGAAATTAGGGCGTTCGGTCACCGAGTTCTCACCCACGTGGTCGATGTGCGTGAATATGACGCTGTGGGTAAAATGATCGCTCGGGTGGTCGACGAATTGGGACGGCTGGACGGATTGGTCAACAATGCGGCAGGGAATTTTTATTCCCCCTCGGAAGATTTGTCTCCGAAAGGATTCAAGGCGGTTGTGGACATCGTTCTTCACGGTACATTCAATTGTAGTCAGCATTTTGGCAAGTACCTCATTGCGAATCGGCGTCCCGGCAATATTTTGAACATTGTCACCACGTACACGCAAACAGGTTCCGCATTTGTTTTGCCTTCAGCCGCCGCTAAGGCGGGCGTGGAAGCCATGACGAAATCCCTGGCATTTGAATGGGCTACCTACCACATTCGTGTGAATGCCATTGCCCCGGGGCCTTTTCCCACCAAAGGAGCCTGGGTGCGTCTCATGCCCGATCCCCAATTGGAGCAGGCCTATTTGCAGCGTCTACCAACGGGGCGGTACGGCCAACACGAAGAGTTGGCCAATTTGGCTGTCTTTTTGATGTCCGATCTGGCGCCTTACATTACGGGAGAAACCATTACTATTGACGGTGGGGAAAGACTTTTGGCGGGGCAATTTAATTTTTTAGCCCAATTAATGCCGCGGGAGCAACTGAAAAAACTTTTTGTGCAGCTTCGAAAATCACGCAACCGCTCCAAATAGGGGCTAAAAAATATTTACCAGCCAGCGAAAAAGACCGAACAAAATAAGTACGGCGCCCTCCAGGCGCGTGAGTTTCCATTGGGTTCGCATGAAAAAAAGCAGAACCACGATCATGGCCACCATGAGAATAAGGCTGGTGGTGTAAACCGGCGGGAGGTCCATGGGATGTAAAGCAGCGGCTACCCCCAATACTCCGGCAATATTAAAAATGTCGCTTCCGATTAAATTGCCAATGGAAAGACTGGCTCGCCCTTTAAAGGAAGCCACCAGAGACGTAGCCAGTTCGGGTGTGGATGTACCCGCCGCCACAACGGTGACGCCAATAAGCCACTCCGAAACCCCGAGCGAACGAGCAATTTGGCTTGCACTATTCACCAAATAATGAGAACCGGCAATAATGAGGCCCAGGCCCACCGCAAACATGGGAACAGCTTTCCAGCCGAGCTCTTTGACTCGCACGTCGCTGTAAAAATTCCCCTTGCTAAAAAACAGAACGACCAAATAAGTGAGAAAAACGGCAAGAAAAAGAACCCCTTCCAAACGAGAAAATCGATGGTCACGAAAGACAAAAAGCAGTAGAAGACTAATAAACAGCAGGAAAAAGCCGTCTCGCCTGAGCAATTTGTGTTCGACGGGTAAAGCGTGGAAAATAGCCACAATGCCCAGAATAAAGCCAAGATTAAAAATGTCGGATCCTACCACATTGGCAATGGAAATGGCAGAATGTCCCTTGAGCGCTGCTCCCACGGAAACAGCAAATTCCGGCGCGGACGTTCCAAACGCCACAACGGTCAATCCAATGATTAATTCGGAAATGTGCAATTTTTTGGCGAAATAGGACGAGCTTTCAATAAACCAATCGGCGCCAATCCACAGGAAAAAAACGGAGGCCAATAGAATTAAAATATTTAGGAACATAAAAAAACATTTCCCTTTCGCATTCAAAACTTTTTCCACATCAGCTCAACGTCAACCGCCGAAAAGACATCCCCCGCTCGGACATCGGGTTACCCGCCCAGACGTTTGCGTTTCACCAAATAATTGAAAAGCGCCGTGTCAAAGGGCTCGGACGTGTCAATTAGGGTGTAATCGATACGATTTTCCAGACAATGACGTTTGTACGTTTCAATAAAATCTTCCATTTGTGCGCGGTAATCTCGCCGAATGTGCCATGCCTGGGTTGAAATTTCTTCACCTGTTTCCATGTCTTGAAACAGAGTTTCACCCCTGAATTTGAAAAACCTCTCCATTGGGTCTAAAATATGAAAAACAATAACCTCATGCTTTCGATGCCGAAAATGCTTTAATCCCGAGAGAACCTGGTGCGGGTCGTCCAACAAATCGGAAAGCACAATAATGAGCCCTCTTCGCTTGATTCGCTCAGCCAATTCGTGAAACGTTTTGCTGACGTTGGTTTCGTGGCCGCTCCGTATTTTGTCCAATTCACCCAAAATGACGTGTAGGTAATTGGACACAGCTCGAGGAGGAAGATAGCGCCGGATCTTTTCATCGAATGTGACCAGCCCAACGGAATCCTGCTGTTGAAGCATCAGGTAACTCAAAGCCGCAGCTAAATAGCTGGCATATCTTAATTTGGAAATGCGGCCGGATTTGTAGCCCATTGAAGCCGAGGCGTCAAGCAAAATGTAAGATTTCAGATTGGTTTCTTCTTCAAACTGTTTCACGTAAAAGCGGCCGGTTTTTCCGTAAACTTTCCAATCGATGTGTCGGAGGGCATCCCCGGGCATGTACTGCCGGTGTTCGGAAAATTCTACGCTAAAGCCGTGGTAGGGACTTTTGTGCAGGCCAATAATGAATCCCTCTACCACCAATCGCGCCCGCAAATCCATATTAGACAGTCGGGACACAACATCGGGGTGGAGATATTTTCGATACGTTCGACGCTTCGAATCGGTCACGATGTGCTCCAGGTCCCCTTTTTACCTAAAATTTCTCTAAAAGCCTGCGGACGATTTCCACGGAACTGACGCCATCGGCTTCGGCATTAAAATTGGTCACCAACCGGTGCCGCAACACCGGAACAGCCACGGCTTTGACGTCTTCGATTTCCGGTGTCGGCCGACCGTCCAAAATACAGCGTGCTTTGGCTCCCAAAATAAGATATTGGGAAGCCCGGGGGCCGGCACCCCATTCAATCCACTCCTTCACAAACTTGGGTGCCGATTCCTCATCGGGGCGGGTTAGGCGAACCAATTTAACGGCGAATTGCACGACATTACTGGCAACGGGAACCCGGCGCACCAAATCCTGAAAAGCAATGATCTCTTCGGCATTCAGCACTTTTTTGGGCTGCTCGGCATAGGCAGACGTGGTGTATTTAATGATCTGAATTTCCTCGTCCTCCGAGGGATAATCGACCCACAAATTAAACATGAACCGATCCAATTGCGCCTCGGGCAGCGGGTAGGTTCCTTCCTGTTCGATCGGATTTTGGGTAGCCAGAACAAAAAAGGGCTCGTCCAAGGTGTAGGTTTCTCCTGCCGCCGTGACCTGATGTTCTTGCATGGCTTGCAGGAGAGCAGCCTGCGTTTTGGGAGGCGTTCGGTTAATTTCGTCGGCTAAAACAATGTTGGCAAATACAGGCCCCTTGACGAATTTAAAGAATTTCTTTCCCGTTGAAATATCATCTTCAATGATTTCCGTCCCGGTAATGTCGGACGGCATGAGATCCGGGGTAAATTGAATGCGGCTAAATTTAAGGTCAAGAGCCTCGGCCAATGTGCTAATCAGCAGGGTTTTGGCCAAACCGGGCACACCGACCAATAACGAGTGGCCTCGAGCTAATAAAGCCATTAAAATTTCATGAATGATTTGATTTTGTCCAATAATGACCTTCGCAATTTCCGCAAGAATGTCCTGGTAAGCGGTTTTCAGTTTGTCCAATTGGTCGAGATCACTTAGTTTTTTTGCTCGTACGGCCATTCACCCTCCGGGTTATTCTCTAAAATATTGATTTAGCGCTCGTTCATCTGAAAAAGTTAGAATGCCGCTCTTGAAAAGCGGCCTGCAATGCCAAATTTCTGATATTTGTTACCAAACTTCGGCAAAAAAGTTCGGACACGTTTGAAAAATGTTTAAGACGGCTAAAAATTACAACATTTTTTCCGAAAAATCAATTATTTTTGCTTGCATTACGCGGCGGAAATCCCTAAATTGTGCAGGAAAAAACAAAAGGGGAGTTGGAGGAAACGAAGACAGGTGTGGGGCTTTTATGGCGACCAGACGGATGGTTTTCAAATTCTTTTCAAAGAAAAATGGCCAGCCTGCCGGAAGTTTTACCGCCGTGCTTGCCGGCTAGATTTGATTTTGCGGGGCAAAAGGGAAAAAGGGTTGTTTGAATGTCAAAAATCAATCTAAAGGGGATGACAGTTCAGGAAATTCAGAATGCCCTCGATTCATTGGGAATTGAGCCGTACCGCGCTCGTCAGATTTTCCAATGGATCTACCGAAAAAATGCGACTTCTTTTGCCCAGATGACTAATCTCAGCAAAAGTCTGCGCCAGGCGCTGTCTGAAAAAGCCGACATTTTGGTCCTGCGCCCTTTAAGTGTGCGGCGGTCTTCCGAAAGTGGTACGATTAAATTCCTTTTTGCTTTGCCCGACGGCAACGCTGTGGAAAGCGTGTACATTCCGGATCAAAAACGCCGAACGGTTTGCGTTTCCACACAGGTTGGGTGCGCCCTAAAATGCCGTTTTTGTCAGACGGGAAAAATGGGACTCACCCGAAATCTTACATCCGGCGAAATTGTGGACCAGGTGCTGGCGATTGAACGGGAAGTGGGCGTAAGGGTCACGAATGTGGTTATGATGGGAATGGGCGAGCCGTTTCACAATTACGAAAACGCCCTACGGGCAGCTGAGTTAATGGCAGATCCCGAGGGATTGGCCATCGGACAGCGTCGAATCACCATTTCCACCAGCGGGTTGGTCCCCCAAATCGAGCGTTTCACGCGCGAGAATCGCCGCTTCAAATTGGCGGTTTCGCTCAATGCGACTACCAACGCCACTCGCAGCGCACTCATGCCCATCAATCGAAAATTCCCACTGGAAAGTCTTCTTCAGGCGCTTCGCGACTATTCCCGGCATTCTCGCAATCGTGTGACTTTTGAATATGTTCTTATTGCCGACCAGAATGATTCTCCAAAAGATGCGCGCCGACTGCGACAATTATTGAAAGGGATTCACTGTAAAATTAATCTTATTCCTTACAATCCGACTGGGCCCGGTTTTCAGCCTCCTTCGGAAGAACGCTTGGGGGCTTTTATTCAGGAATTATTGGATTTTCCGGCTCCGGTTACGGTACGCCGAAGCCGCGGAACGGACATTGACGCCGCCTGCGGTCAACTTTTCGTAAAAAATCAACAAATTGGAGAAATTGCTTGACTTTTTTAAATAAACTTCTTAATTTTCAACATCTTTAAAAAAATCGGAAGAAACCGTTTATTCTCAAAGAGACTCTTTCCAGAAGAAGCTGCGTGGGAAAAATTCTACGTTTTGCCTGTGGTGGGTAACTGTTAGTATGGTGAGGAATGTGTAAAAATGAAAGATTTCCTGGAGAATTTTCGTCTTGCCAAGTACCGTTTTGTTTTAAGACCGACCGAATTTTTAAAATTATCGCACTACCCGGGAAGTTCCCTGCGGAAAAATTTTATTCAGGTTTTTAAGCAGATTAGTTGTACCGAAGGCGACGCGGAGTGCCGAACTTGCCCCAAACGAGCCGGGTGCCCCTACTACGAAGTCATGGAGGGTGGCAGCCGAAAAGAGGCGAATGGGGACCTTAAACGCTTTCAAACGCCCCCCAAGCCCTTTATCTTCGAACCGCCGCTAAGCCGGAAAACCTTTTACAGCTCCCACGAGGATTTGATTTTTGACCTGATTTTGGTAGGAAGGGCTCTGGAATACTTCCCCTATTTTGTGGCCACAATGCGGCAGATTGGCGAATTGGGAATGGGGCGCAATCAGGGTACGTACACTCTGCGAAAAATTTACGGCATTGATCTGCGAACAAACTATGTGGCCAATGAGTATTCCTTCGAAAATTCGGATGAAAATATTAACCGCGACATTTCCGTCTCGCTGGCGGATTTGTACAAGAAATTTCTTTGGCGCGAAAATACCCCCCTGCCTCGCATCGAATTGACGCTGTTAACCCCTCTCCGCATGAAACGAGTGGGGATTGAAAACTGGCACCTTTTTTTCCGCACGCTCTTGCGCAGCGTCCTCACACGCGTTTCGATTATGAATTTCTTCCACAACGGTTTCCCTGAAATTTTGGAATTTCCAGACATTTTGGAGGAAGCCCGTTCCGTTCGCATTGAGGAAGAAAATCTCATTTGGGACGACTGGCGTAATCCCGCCCGGCGCTACCATTCCGAAGCCAAATTGGGCGGCTACATTGGTGACATCGTTTACGCCGGTCAATTGGAATCGTACTGGCCCCTTCTGAAAATCGGCGAAATCTTACACATCGGGAAAAATTGCGGCTTTGGACTGGGCCGCATTATGGTGGAACAAAAGCATTAGTCGGAAAACGGCTGCCGAGAGTTTTGCCATTGGTTAACCCTGTTTGTTTTCACCTCCCCAGGTGGTGAGCAAGGCGCGCTGGTAGGGATGTCGTGCCCATTGTTTCCAGCTTTGGGCCACCTGCCCCAGGCGCGGGTAGTCCCCGATTTCGTACAGACAGGCAAGCAACCCTAAAAGAGCCCCCCAGTGTTCAGGTTTGGCGTGCAGCACTTTCCGAAAATCCGACAGTGCTGTTCGGTATTGGCCCATTTCTTTTCTAACCAACCCCCTGTAATAAAAATAAATCAGTTTGGGTTTTACAAGCCGAATGAGCCGATTCAAATAATTGAGGGCCTGGGACAAAAAAAAGGTTCGATTTTCTCGGTCGTGCGGCCAGATTTGAGCATAGCGAAGAAACACAACCGCAAGGGAAAACCAAAGCGCCGGATTTTCTTCATCCCCCTTCATTTTTTGGCGCACCCGGTAAATCCGCCTTCGAAAAACAATGTCTACCATGTCCAATTCCCCTTTGGCGGCAGCTCGGTACAACAGATTCGGGTGGCGGCTCAATCGGTGTAATTGCAAAACCGCCGGAGCACTCCACGGATGCCGAAGCTGGCGAATTCCCTTCAGGCGATCGCGGCTGTCTCGGCTGCGCAGCAGATCGGCTGTGGCGTCCGGCCACGTTTCTTCTTCGCCCGAACCGGCGGGATTAAACGAAAGCATGGCGGCGGCTTATTTTTTGAAGAATTTTATTGTGAATTTGCATGATCTCAACCACCTGTTTCAGCATGACTTTGGGGGAATCCATTTCCGCCTCAAAAATGCTGAATCCGTAATCGAAAGAGGCTTCGCTAAAGGGACGCTCGTCCAAACGGCTAAGTTTTTCATCGATTCGATTTAACACAACGGACATTTCAGGGAAACCGGTAAATGGCAAAATGACCCACATAATTTGTCGGGGGCGGTCAAAATAAAACTGGTCCAATTCCCGAATTTCCGCGCGAATGTAATGGGACAGAGCCTCCTGGACATCATTCCCCTTAAAATCCTGGTGCAAGCGAATGTGAATGCCGATGAGCGAAAATGACGATTGAAACCGCCTGGCACGTCGAAACTCGTGCTGTAGCGTGTTTAAGAAGTTCTGAGCCGATTGCAATTCCTGTTGCCAGAGCGGTTGAGGGGATTTTTGGGATTGCTTTTGCTGTTCCAGAAAATCCTGCGAAAATTCCGCCATTTGAAGCACGCTGTTTACCATCTGAATCGTGTGGTTGTGAAATAAATAAAACGGCATTTTATCGATTGACACCAAATAGCGCAAGCGCTTGTTTTGAAAAACAGGCAGGTACAAAAGCCCGCGGTGCTGGGATTGTTTCCACATGTGGTACAATTTGGACGATCGCGCAATTTCGGGCATGGTTAACAAACGCCCCAACCGACAAACCATTTGAAGAAACGGGTCGTCTTTCAGTGGGATTTTTTTTGCGCCCGCTTCGAAATTGCTCTCAATGGAAACAAGTACGTTTTCCTCTACGGAAAAGAGCGTCCATTTTTGGGCTTTGGTAATGCGCACAAGACTGTCCGCAAGAACCTGAGGAAAGGGTCTGGAGCTGCTCAAAAAAGATTTAAAAAGTCTGTACACCAGTGAAAAGGTGTACTCCTGATTGCGAAAATTTCGTTCCAGATTGCCGCTTTTCACCTGTTCTTTTTGAAGGGCTTGCTTCAACTGCTCGATTTTCTTTTCTTGTAGATTCTCTTGAGCTGCCTTTGCCTCCATTCTTTTTCGGTTCCGTCTTCGGTAAAGAAAGAGAAGCCCCCAAAAACCGGCCATTTCAACAACCGGAAAAAAAACCTGTTTTGCAAAGGAAAGCAGCGAACCTGGCGGGGAAAATCGAAAAAGGTAGACGGCTGCAAGGTACAGAAAGAGCAAGGCTGCACTGCCCAAATAAAACACAGGCGCCGAAAAAAACAATCCTAAAAAAATCAGCCACCCGAAATACACATAATGAGAACTGAGAAATAATGGGAAATTTTGGGGAGAGAGCAATAGCCAAAATGCACCGACAGCAACCGTAAGACCCAAGATGACAATCCAGCCCCCTATGGGCGGTGATTGGCTTGGCGGTGGAAGCTTGGTTGGCGTTTTTTCTTCGCGCGTTTGCTTTTTGGGTTCTGCAAAGAAAGAACGCGGCGTTTTTTTGGGTGCCGGTGTTTTTTTTCGTCTAAATTTCATGGGGAGCCCTAATAGCCGCCTTCCACTTGCTGAACAAAGTTCAGATCGGCGTACAAAATGTCCAGTTCGTTATGTGAGTCGAGCGGTCGCTTTTCCCGAACATCGGTTTCCGGGAAATCTTCGGTTTGGTAAACTGGGATTAATTCGGAAATTTGGGTCATTCGGAAAACACGTTGAACCGCAGGGCACAGTCCCAGAAGAGCAAAGCTTCTGCCCTCGCTGTCAAATCGATCGTGCAATGTAATGAGGAATGCTAACCCGCGGCTGTCAATGCTTTCAATGCCGGAAAGGTCGAAAACAACATTTCCGGAGGGCGGCACGTGAGCCAGAAAGCTTTCGTAAACCAGCGGAACGTTACGTTCCGTCAGGCGGTAAAGATTTTGGAATCCGAGAATGATCCCGTTGGGAACGTCGCGAATAGTGCTTTTTAAAATTTTGCCCTCGTTGGTTTTTGACATGTTCCGATAGTAGATTGTACGTGAACCCATTCCTGCCTCTTTGGTTGTGCAATTTCGTTGTTGCAGTTGAAATTTCTTCTTTTTGCCCTGTAAGCCTTTGGCACGAAAGCCTTTCGGTTGACAACCATTTTCATTATCGGCAGAAATTGCGTGCGACTTTAAGTCTAAGTGGTGAAAAATTTAAGTGTTAGACATGCTTGTTACATGAAAAATGGCGCAGGAGAGTTTCTAATACAATTCGAATGCAAAAAACTGTTGGAAACCAATATGGGAAAATAAAAATCCCCTGGCCGGCAGCGACCAGGGGAATTGCTGACAAAAACGGCACCTTTTTAGCGCAGAAAAACCAGTGTGCTGAGAATATAAATCGGAATGAGAATTCCAACGGACCACAGCATGTAGCCAAAAAAACTGGGCATTTTGATGCCGTTTTCTTCCGAAATGGACTTGACCATAAAATTGGGGGCGTTTCCAATGTACGTCATGGCACCCATAAAAACCGCTCCGGTAGAAATTGCTTGCAGGTAAACGTGGTGTTCAGCAATTAAACGAGCCACAGCCACGCTCTCTTCAACACCCGGATAAAAGCGTCCCAGAGCGGTACTGAAGAACGTCAAATACGTGGGCGCATTGTCCAGAAAACTGGACAGCGATCCGGTAAACCAGAAATAATGCCACGGTTCGCGCACGGCTCGGATTAGAAAGCCCAAGTTCCCGTTCTCACCCGCCCTGAGTAAAATAAGAGCCGGAACGATTGTCATAAAAATACCGGCGAACAGGTAGGCCACTTCTTTAATGGGAAACCAGGTAAATCCATTGTCCTCGTGAATTTGGTGCGGCGTAAGAAAATAGGAAAGAATTCCCATTAAAATGAGAAAGCCATCTCGAATCATATCCTGTTCGTCCACAGGAATCCCCAAAATACTCACGCTCTTCATGCGAACCAGTCCGCTGAACAGCACCCCGCCGATAATTCCCAAAAGAAGAATAAAATTGGGCAACCCGCGAATACGAAATCGCTCTCTTTCCACAATCACTTCGGACGTATTCTTTTTGTGTCGTTCAATGACCTCGTCAATCTGAATGTCCCCCTTCTCGGCCGTGGGGTCGGACAAAACAAGCGCACGAACGCGAACGTCCAAATCGGCCAGCCCTTCTTTCTTGTAAAAATGAGAATCGATTAAATAGAACAGAATAAGAAGAATTCCGGAGACAAAAGCCATATCCGGAAAGACTTTAAATGTCCAGAAAAAAGGCACACCGTGTAAGAAACCCAGGAAAAGGGGCGGATCGCCCAAAGGCGTCAAAGAGCCGCCAATATTACTAACCAGAAAAATGAGAAAAATAACAATGTGCATTTTCGTTTTTCGAAAACGATTAATTCGAATCATTGGGCGAATGAGCAGGACGGACGCCCCCGTTGTTCCCATCCAGGAAGCCAGAATGGTTCCCAGCAACAGAAAAGCCGTGTTTAAACCGGGGCTTCCCCACAAGGCACCTTCTAACATAATGCCGCCCGTTACAGTAAACAGAGACCACAGCAAAATAATGAAAGGGATGTAATCTCGAATGTAAATGTGCAGAATTTCGTGCCAGGCTTCTCCCTTAAAATAGAGAAGAAACGGAATAGCCAGAACCAGCGCCCAAAAAGCGGAAACCTTGCCGAAATTGTGGTGCCAAAAATCCGGTGCAAAAAGAGGAAAAAGTGCAATGGACAGCAAAATTCCGGCGAAAGGCAAAATACTCCACACGGGAAGTTCCGTTCCCAGTTTTTGAATCTCTTGCATTTCTCCTTCCTGAGCAAATGAAACGCCCGCCGTGGCCAAAATCCCCAAAATGACAAAAAACAAAAACTGGAAGAAAAATGTTTTCTTTTTCACGATTTTTCCCTCTATTTTTAGGATGAATGTCCGAAAAATTCCTCAAAAAATAGGACATTTTTATAAAAAAGTCAAGACCTTATATTATTTTGTCGGCAAAGATGAAAAATTTTTTTAGATAGAGATTCCAAAAATTCGCCTCGCAACGGAAATCGACATTTGAACAAACGAGAGTCCAAACCAAAAATCAAACGACCTTTCTTTTCAATTGCATTTCGAGAGCAAAAATAGTAATTTTATTCAAACGTTTGTAACCTTATTTTCGAAGGATTCCACATTGAACCCAAACGAAAACGTGACCCAAAAAGCAAAGCGCCAAAATTCGGCGACAATCGAAAAGGATTCGATCGCCCGATTTTCAGAGACGTTCGAAGCGCTGTGGCGAGCGGCTTCTCAGGAAGAGCTTTCCGCGCATTTTACCGCGGCTGTGCACCGCTTTTTCCCGCTCAAAGGAGCAGTCCTTTTTTCGCCCCCAAAAAACCGCCGACCACGGATTGCGGGTAAATCCGGGCGGCTCTCCTTTCCTTTAAAAGCATTAAACCCGCTTTTGGACAATCTTCTGCGCTCGGGAAAGCCCCTTTGGCAAAAACATGAGCGAAAGTCAGGCCAGTCGAAGGAGCTCTCGTACGCCTTGATTCCCGTGGGAAAGAGCCTCATTCTTTGTGTTGAGTACCTGAGGGGAAGAGAACTTCGCGCCGAAGAACGCCAATTGCTTTTGCTCGCCGTAAGCCTTTTTCGCGGCATTCGCACCCATTTAGACCTGATCTACGAGCAAAATAGGCGGCTGAGTGAGTTGCACGTCCTAAACCGTGTGTCTCAATTGTTGAATAAATCCTTGTCCCTGGAAGAATTTTTCAACAGACTGTACGAGGAAATTCGCCAGATTTTTCAATGTGAAACGCATTTTTTGGGCACGTACGATGACGAGCGGCAACTGGTAACCCTTGAATTGTTTGTGGACGAAGACTTTGTCGCGCGCAAAAAGGTTTTCCGACTTCAGGATTTGGGTTTTCTGCGTCAGGTCATTCTGACAAAAAGCCCCCTGTTAATCTCGGACTTTGATCTTCACCTGAAAAAGGGTGGCATCCGGCCGGTTTTGTACGGAAAGCGCAAAACAAGTAAATCCTGGGCGGGCATTCCTTTGTTAGACAACGGTCGTGTTTTGGGCGTCCTGGCTCTGGGCAGTTACACCAGAAAAATTCCGTGGGAAGAACACCTCTCGTTTTTATTGAGTTTGGGGCAAATCGTGACGTCGACCCTGAAATTGCTGCAAAATAGTGAAAGCCTGTCAATCTCGCAGAAAAAATACCGCACGCTTTTTCGGGAATTACCTGCTCCTGCAGCGCTAATCGGAACGGATGGCAGTATTTTCGAAACCAATGAAGCCTTTGAGCAACACGTTCGCCCTCTCCTTAAAAACAAACAAAATATTTTGGAGATTGCGGAGAGACGCGAAAGCCGCCGCCGCTTGTTGCGTTTCTTTCGGGAAGAAACACCCTTTGAGGAACTGCTTCGCCTGCCGCGGAAATCGGGCTTTGACCGCTATTTTCAGTTGACGGGCAGCCCTTTTTCTTTTGGCGAAAAATCCCGCCCCGGCACGTTGCTCATTCTCGAAGACCAAAGTATTGCCTTCCGGCAGCAAAAGCTCCTGTTTTCACTGTACCAAATGACGTTTGAAATCCAGCGGGCACGCACACGCCAGGGCATTTTGAAGACGGCAGTCAGCAGTCTCAAGCAACTTGGATTTCATTCCTTTGTCTTCATGTACAATCCGGAGCGCCATGTCTTTGTGCTCAATCCATTTTCGTTTTCGGTGGAAGATCTGGCTCTTTTTCCCCTCACCCGGAAAATGAAAATTTTCAATCCTAGCGGCTCGATTGAGATTCCGGTGGACACTTTTGCCGCTCTGAAAAAAACAATAGAATCCTTAAAGCTGATTTTCAGGGACGATGCCGAAAGCTATTTGAGAGAAAATTACTCCCCACAATTGGTTCGCGACATTTTGCCGGGATTTCAGAAACTCGGACTAAAATCCACCCTGACGATTCCCATTCATTTTCGAGGGAAAGCTCTGGGTGCGTTGGTTCTATTGGGGGAATTTGCTTCGCGCGACGAGTTTGCCATCTTTCAAAATCTGGCTACGGCCATGGCCATTGCTTTGGACCGCGCCGAAGCTCTGGAAGAATTAGAGCTCTCACGTCGAAAATACCAAACGACGCTGGAAAAGGCGGGGATGGCTCTGTGGGTGACGGATGCCCGTGGCACAATTTTGGAAATGAACAAAGCGGCGAGAAAACTTTCAGGGAAAACGGCCGCGCAATGGCTGGGACGTCCTATTTCGGATTTGTGGGGGGAACCCATTGACTGGGAAAAAATCCTTTTGAAGGGAAAGAAAACCGAAAAACGTTTTGGTCGCGTGGAACTTGTTGCGGAAGACGAAAAACGCCTTCCTGTTTTTTTGATTGCTTCTGTTTTTAGGGTGGAAAGCAAAACCTTCCTTGAATGGATTGCCTGGGATTTACGAAAGCAGGAACGCAAGGAAAAGGAGGTTGCCCGCCGAAACAAAGAATTGAAGGCTTTGTACCGCGTGGGGTGGCAAATCAATCGCTCCCGCAGCGTTCAACAACTGCTGAAAAATGTGATTCGGGAGATTATTTCGCTTTTTGGTGTGGATGCCTGCGGAATGTACACCTTGCAACAGGACGGGCGTCTTCATTTGGAATTGGAATTGGGGACACCCCCCGAATACAACCGCGCAATTGAAACGCTTTCCGTTGGCGAGGGTTTGGCCGGCTGGATTGCCCAACACCGCAAGCCCTTGCAAGTATTTGATTTGCGCACCTGCACTCGATTGACTCGAAAGGTCGTTCTGAAAAGCGGCTTTCAATCCTACACCGGCGTGCCCATTTTGTACGGGAAAAGACTTGTAGGAACGCTGGGTCTCCTGTCGCGGGTTCCTCGCATATTAGAGGAAAGCGAAATCAAATTGCTGCAAACCGTAGCCAACGAATTGGGAATTGCCATTGAAAATGTTCGCCTGAACGAGCGCCTGGAAGAGGCCAGCCGGCGGTACCGCCATTTATTTCACGATGCAGCGGACGGCATGATTTTGGTTGATTTCGATCGCTTTCAAATTGTGGAAGCCAACCGTTACATGACCAACAAATGGAATATCCCCCCTGAAAAATTGGTGGGGCAGAATCTACTGGATTTTGTAAGCGAGTCGGACAGGGAAAGTTTAATCGAATACCTTGGGTCACTACCGACTCAAAAATCGCGGCAATCGTTGCGGCTGCATCTGAGGGGACATCAGGACGAGTATTTTGCGGCCGACATTGTTGGTGGGGTGTTGAACCTCTCCCGACAGCCTTTTGCCATGCTCATGATTCGCGACGTAACCCGTCAAATTGAATTACAGGAACAATTGCGGCTCAGCCAACAATTGGCCGCTGTGGGAGAACTCTCCGCCGGAATTGCGCATGAAATTCGCAATCCGTTGAGCGCCATTAATACGTCGGTCGGAATGCTGCAGTACCACTCGGATTTGCCCGCGGACGATCAGGAACTGCTTCGGATTATTTCTGAAGAAAGTCAGCGGCTGGAAAAAGTGGTGTCTGAATTCATTCAATTTGCCCGTCCGCAAAAACCGATGTTCGAACGGTTGAGTTTGTCTCAATTGGTCTCGGACATTGTGCGAATTTTCCAACAAAGTGCCGACGATTCCGTCCGCATTATTTTTGAGAAAAAACGGGATCCGGGGCCTTTTTGGTTTGACGGAAATATGATTCGACAAATCGTCATCAATTTGCTTAAAAATGCTTTGGATGCCATTGCCGAGACGCCGCAACCTACCGGTAAAATCCATATTTTGCTCGATCGCCGCTGCGTGGATGGAAAACCCTTCGCCGAATTGATCGTACGGGACAACGGCCCCGGCATCCCGCAGGAAAAACAGGGGCAGATTTTCCAACCCTTCTTTTCCACAAAATCGGACGGACTGGGGATGGGATTGTCCATTTCGCGGAAAATTGTGGAACAGCACGGAGGAAGGCTTTATTTGGAACCTGACGCCGCTAACGGAACATCTTTTCATCTTCTATTGCCATTGAAAAAACGCCCGTCCTCCAACGAGCGCATGTTAGGCTAATCAACAGGCCTTACCCACCACTTCACCAACCTCCGGCCCCACTTTTGCCAAAAATCTTTTTCCTGAGGGTTCAATTGACAATTGAATCCGGCCTATTTTTTCCTTATATTAACTTACCAGCACGATTGATTCGTTTTCGCAAATTTTTGACTGAATTGAGAGCAAAGAGAGAACACGGCATTCATGAAATCATTCTCCCTGGAACTTCCCAGCCAAACGGAAAAAATTGAGGAAGCAGCCTTTTTTGTTGAAAGCGCTCTCAAAAAACTAAATTACAATCCGGATGATCGTGACAACGTTGTTATTGCGGCAACCGAAGCCATTTCAAATGCCATTATTCACGGCAATCGAAACAATCCCAACAAAAAGGTCTCAATTGTCGTGAAGGGTTTTCGTAACCGAATTGAAATTCATGTGAAAGATGAAGGGATCGGCTTTGAACCCAAAAAGTTGGCTAATCCCTTGGCTCCCGAAAATCTCTTGCGCGAAAGCGGACGGGGCATTTTTATTCTAAAATCACTCATGGATAAAATCGACTACCATTTTTCGAAAAATGGAACCGAAATCGTTCTCATTAAATTTATTAAAACGGTCTGAAAAATTATTATTCTATGTCACGAGATGTTTCAGTGTTTCTCGAATCGGGTCGAGGCAAAGGATGGGTTTCCAATCTGCGGTTCGTCAATCTACACGAATGGAATCGGGAGGTTTTTTGGCCAATATTTTTTCAAACTCTTTGTTCGGTAAAACGTACCATAAATTGGCGCCGCCCGCAATGCGGTGGCTGAAGCCTTGATTCGTCTGACACACTTAGGAGCAGGTGCGGAATTGGCTATTCAAATTAGAAAGCCATTGTTTATTCACCAAAATGGAGGGTAGTTCTGATGCAAATTAAAGAAGAGATTCAGGGTGACGTAGCCGTTCTCTATCTTAAAGGGAATCTCATGGGAGGGCCCGAGGGAGCCCAGGTCCACGAAAAAGTCAAGAGTTTGTTAAATGACAAAATCAAAAAGATTGTCATTGATTTAAGCAAAGTAAAATGGATGAACAGCTCCGGTTTGGGCATTTTAATGGCGTGCATGACGTCCGTGCAAAATGCCGGCGGTCAATTGAAGATTTCCGGGGCCACGGAAAAAATTAAGAATCTTTTTATGATTACCAAACTCATTACTATTTTCGAGACGTACGAAACGGCTGATCGAGCGATTGCAAGTTTCCAATCGTGATTATTCCACCCAACGAGGGCGAATTTGTATTCGCCCTTTTTTATTCTGGTTTTCTTGCCTGGCGAAAACTTCAAACGCCCGGCAAAATTTTGTTCACATTTCAAGGCGCTCCTCAGCACGCGGCACGACTGCTGTGTTTGTGCGTGCGTTCACCGATTGCACAGAAATTCACTTGCTTTGCCTGTGGATTCTTTCTATTTTTAAAGAGGCTTGCAGGGGATTGTTTTTTCGGTCTTTTCCATTTGGTGGTCGGCTGAACTCAACGCCTCAGAATAAATGGCAGCAAAGAAAAAACCGTCTGAAATTTTGAACCGTTAAGGATTTGCAATGATCAAAGATAGTGTCCATTCCATTCATTTTATTGGTATTTGTGGTACGGCGATGGCCAACGTGGCGGTGCAACTCAAAAAATTGGGGTACATTGTAACGGGGTCCGATGAGAATGTGTACCCTCCCATGAGCACCTTTTTGGTTGAAAATGGTATTCACCCTCAGGAAGGGTACCACGAAAAGCATTTGGAGCCTGCGCCCGATTTGGTTGTGGTGGGAAATGCCATTTCCCGAGGCAATGCCGAAGCAGAGTACACTCTGGAGAAAAAGCTCTTTTATTTATCGTTGCCGGATGTCATTCGGGAATTTTTCATTCGTGGAAAACAATCCGTTGTGGTTTCGGGCACACACGGGAAAACAACCACCACTTCGCTGCTGGCCTGGGTTCTGGATTCAGCAGGCAAAAATCCGGGATTTTTAATTGGCGGGATTCCGAAAAACTTCGGCCAAGGCATGCGGATTTCGGACGGTCCCCAATTCATTATTGAAGGCGATGAATACGACACCGCCTTTTTTGACAAACGTTCCAAATTTCTGCATTACTTACCGGATATTGCTATTGTGAACAATATCGAATTTGACCACGCCGATATTTTCCGCTCCATTGAGGATATTAAATTGACGTTCAGCCGTCTGATTAATTTAATCCCCCGAAACGGGTTGTTGGTCATTAACGGCGACGACCTGATTGTCCGCGAATTGGCTAAAAAATCATTCGCTCCGGTGGTGTCTTTCGGCTTCCGCAGCGACGTCCAGTGGCACCTCGACGGTCTTCGCCCGTCAGGGGAAGGCATTCGATTTCGCCTTTCGGAAAATGGCCATCTGCCGACCGAGTTCTACCTGCCGCTTACGGGACACCACAGCGCATTAAATGCGGCAGGCGTCATTGTCGTGGCACGGCACCTCGGACTTTCCGATGAAACGATTCAAAAGGGCCTGAACACCTTTCAGGGAGTGCGTCGGCGTTTGGAGGTTTGCGGTGTTGTACGGGACATTACCGTTTACGACGATTTCGCTCACCACCCCACCGCTATTCGCGAAACCCTGGAGGGTGTGGTGGCGCGTTTTCCCGAAAACCGCGTCTGGGCGCTTTTTGAACCCCGTACCAACACGACACGCCGCAACATTTTTCAAAAGGAATTTCCGCTTGCCTTCGAAAAGGCTTACGGCGTAGCAATCGGCAAAATCAATCGGCCGCATTTACTAAAGGAAGCAGAAAAATTGGATCGAGAACAAATTGTGGCCGATTTAAAAAAAATGGGCAAACCGGCCATGTTCAGTGATTCAGTGGAAGAAATTATCGCATGGCTGGTACCGCAAACAAAACCGGGGGACAAAATTGTAGTGATGTCAAACGGTTCGTTTGACGGTATTTATGAAAAATTACTTGGGGCTTTGGAAAAATCGGGCCAATAAAAAGGGGGCCCCATGGTCCACCGCCCCGCTCTATTCCTCCTCGTCCGTACCGGTGAGTCCGTATTGCCGCAGTTTTTCCCGCAGGGTGGAGCGTGAAATACCCAACACCCGCGCTGTTCGGGATTTATTGTTGTCATTTTGCTTCAGGACGTGGAGGATGTGCCGTTTTTCCATTTCAGATAGAGAAAATTGGCCGGTACTTTCATCCACGGTTGGGGCCGTTTCGGGCTCCGTCACCGTTTGAAGCTCGTGGGGCAGGTGTTCCGGTTCAATCCAATTCCCCTGACACAAAATACTGGCGCGCTCGACCACGTTGCGTAATTCCCGCACATTGCCAGGCCAAAAATAATAGGTCAACATTTTTTCCGCTTCCGGAGAAAAACCCTCCACGTGTTTTCCGAATTCCTTGTTATTGCGCTCTAAAAACAGTTTGGCTATTGGAATAATGTCCTCTTTTCGTTCGCGGAGGGGAGGGAGATCGATCACCATGACTTTTAGCCGGTAATACAAATCCTCCCGAAATTCACCTTCTTTAATGCTCTCTTCGAGATTTTTGTTTGTGGCCGCCACAATCCGGACATCGATAGGAATGTCGATGGTTCCTCCCACCCGGCGAATGCTTTGAGTTTCCAACACGCGGAGAAGTTTGGGCTGCAATCCCAATTTCAGACTGGAAATTTCATCCAAAAAAAGCGTCCCTCCGTTGGCAATTTCAAAAATTCCCTTTTTCAGGATTTTGGCATCGGTGAACGCTCCTTTTTCGTGCCCGAAAAGTTCGCTTTCCATGAGATTTTCGGGGATTGCACTACAATTAATTTTAACCATCGGTTTGTCGTGCCGGGCGCTGGCTTCGTGAATGGCGTCAGCCACTAATTCTTTGCCCGTCCCGCTTTCCCCTTGAATCAAAACGGACGTTCGGGGCGTTTGCGCCACCAACTTAATGAAATCACGTACGGCTTTAATTTTCGGGCTTTCGCCGAAAATACCGTAAATGGATTCCGAAAGCTGTTGGCGGCGCAGCCGGTTCACCTCGCGGCGTAACTGCTGGGTTTCCAGAGCCTTGGCTACCTTCAGGCGCAGTTCTTCCAATTCAAAGGGCTTGGTCAAATAGTCGTAGGCACCCCCTTGAAGCGCAGAAATGGCGTGATTCAAATCACCGTAAGCCGTAATAATAATGACCAAAAGATCGGGGTCGTGCGCCTTTAATTTATTTAGCACGGTAATTCCATCGATCCCCGGCAAATTAATGTCCAGCAGAACCAAATCCAAAATCAAGCGACTGGCTTTGTTCAGTGCCTCCTCTCCGCTGAACGCGGTTTCGACTTCGTACCCCCTCTTTTTCAGATTGTACGCAACGGCCGTACACAGGTCTTCGTTGTCTTCCACCACAAGGATTGACGCTTTTCCCACTTATTCCTCCGCAGGTAAGAGCAACGTAAAGGTTGTTCCCTTTCCCACTTTGCTGGAAACTTGAATTTCACCTCCGTGCTCTTCTAAAATTCGATAAACAATTGAAAGTCCCAGACCGGTGCCCTGAGATTTGGTTGTGAAAAAGGGGTCGAAAATGGCATCCAACTGTTCGGACGGAATGCCGCTTCCCGTGTCCTGAACACGCACTTTCACGTACAGGGTTTCCTGCAACTTGCGGCGAAAATTTTTGCGTCGGCGGTCAACCGCCTTAAGTGCTGTTCGCACGGGCTCAGCGGAAAGTGTCAGCGTGCCGCCACGGGGCATGGCATCCAGGGAATTCAAAATCAAATTAATAAAAATTTGTTGGATTTGATTCAAATCCACGAAAATTTGGGGTAAATTGGGAGCGTAGTCCTCTTTCAGGGTCACTTTCGTGCTGGAAATGCGCTTATTCAACAGCATGGTCACTTCGTGAATAATATCCGGCAGATCGTGCCATTTTTTAATCGGCGGCCGCGGCCGGGCGTAGGAGAAAAACGCCTTCAGCAGCTCGTCCAGGCGATTGACCTGCCGAATAATCCGCGAAAGGTACTCCTGCCGCGAATCCCCGGGCTCCATTTCCTCTTCCAGCGTTTGTGCCATGGTTTTAATCCCCGCCAGAGGATTACGAATTTCGTGGGCAATCCCAGAAGCCAGCACGCCCAACGAAGCCAGCCGATCCATTCGGACCATTTCTACCTGAAGGCGTTTGATTTCCGAAATGTCCCGAAAACTAATAATCGTGCCCATTTTTTTCTGATTGTTGTCTACCCAGGGCGTGGTTGTAAACCCAATGAACACCTTCTCCCCCAAAGCGTCTGTGATTTCCATTTCCCGATTTAAATCACCCAATTTTTTCCGGCCAGTCTCCGGCAATAGGCGTTCCACCTCTTCTTTTTTCAGGAATTCTTGAATCCTTCTTCCGATGATCTTTTCTGCCGGAATTTTCAGAATCTGCTCGGCACTGCTATTAAAATAGGTAACGCGATTTTCCATGTCCACGGTGATGAGCCCCGAACCGATGCTTTTTATGATGCTGGCACTAAAATTTTCAAGCTCTACAATTTGCTTTTCCAAGTTGATCCGTTCCGTAATGTCCCGAGCAATCCCCACCACGCCGCTAATCGCGCCCCTGTTCCGGATCGGGTTGAGAGTTGTGGAGAAATATCGAATGCCACCCTGTTTGTGGGCCACGCGAAACTCCACAGGACTGCAATTTCCGGACAAACACGCACGAAAAGCGCGCAGAACCCCCTCCCGGTCCTCGGGAAAAATCAGATCGAAGAGCGGCTTCCCCAGCCACTCATCGACCTCGTAGCCGGTAATTGAATGCAGGCGATTATTCACAAAAACAAATTGCCCGTCCCTGTCCAAAGTAAAAATAATATCGTTGGCGTTTTCAATGAGATCCCGGTATTTGTACTCGGTTTGCCGCACCTCTTCATGGAGGCGGATGTTCTCACGGCGAATCTCGTTTACCTGAAGAACATTTTCAATAACGTTAATCAGCTCCCTGTGACCAAAGGGCTTAATCAGAAAGGCCGCCAATCCTTGTCTGAAGAGAGAGGTTCGGTCAATTCCGTTGTCCCCGCGGGCCGTCAGCATGATAACGGGCGTGTCACGCACAGGCTCAAATTCTGGCTCCGTGACCAATTTTTGGAAAAATTCATCGCCCTTCATGTCCGGCATCATGTAATCCAACAAGACCAGATTGGGACGATTTTTTCGGATCTTTCTTAGTCCCTCTTGAGGAGACGTGGCCTCCAAAAAATCGTAGCCCGCTTTCCGAATAATGATCCGGCCGATGTCCTGCATGTCGGGATCATCGTCAATCAGAAGAATGGACTTTTTATTTGGTAATTCAACCATCGTGTCAGATTTTCCTCTATTTAAAAACCTCGTTTTATTCGCTTTTCTCTTGTGTCAAATGACCGGTGTTCTGAAGGGATTGAGGATGTTCTTTGTCGTCGAACAAAACGCCTGCCTGATTTTCATCCAAAACAGCCGGAATTGTAAAATAGAAGGTGGAGCCTTTGCCCAATTCCGAATCCACCCAAATCTGCCCGCCGTGCAATTCCACCAACCTTTTGGCCAGGCTCAACCCGATTCCGGCGCCGCCGTATTTCCGCGTAATGGAACCGTCCAATTGTCGGAACTCCTCAAAAATCAAGGGGATATTGTCTCGAGCAATGCCAATGCCTGTATCCCGAACGCTGAACAACACCTCGTTATTTTTCAGACCGGCACGCACCTCAATTTCACCTTTGTGGGTAAACTTTACCGCGTTTCCCACAATGTTC
>CAZOHG010000052.1:0-25349 GCA_964579725.1 uncultured Deferribacteres bacterium | reverse complement strand
GGATTGGCGGGAGCAGTCGCCAGCACGCGCCGGGCAATCGAGGCGATCTCCTGCACCATTGTTTCGAAATCCTTGTCGGCGAGAACTCCCATCAGCAACCACGCACTTTTTCCGGGAAAAACCTCTCGAAAAGTTTGCACCAACCGGCGGATTCCGTTGGGATTGTGGGCAATGTCCAATACAACCGTCGGCGTTCTGCGCAAAACCTCAAAACGGCCCCGCCACTGTGCTTTTTCGAGACCTTCACGAATCGCCTTTTCGTCAATCGGGATTCCCTGTTCCTTCAACAATTCCGCCGCGCGAACCGCCGTAAGCGCATTACAAATTTGGTGGCGACCCAACAAATTGAGGGTCAATTTTTCGTATTCGCGGACAGGCGTCCTGGCCGAAAAAACCGTTCCGGCCACCGTGGTTCGCACGGCGGAAAACCGGCATTCCTCCGCAACAGCGTGAAAGGGACTCTTCCGCTCGGCACAAACACGTGCAAGAACTTGCAAAGCGTCGTCAGCGTGGGCAGAGGTTATGAGCGGAACACCCTGTTTAATAATCCCGGCTTTTTCTCGGGCAATGTCCCGGACGGAACTCCCCAAATCGGCCATGTGGTCCAGATCGATTTCAGTAATCAGGCTCAGCACCGGAGATAAAATATTGGTGGCGTCCAAACGTCCGCCCAAGCCGGTCTCGACCACGGCAAGCTCTACCTTTTCCGCTGCAAAATAGTCGAAGGCCAGCGCCGTCATGACCTCAAAAAATGTGCAATGGTATTTTTCGATGACCGGCTTTAACCGAGCAACTCGGTGAGCTACCTCGGCCAGGGGAATCCACTTCCCGTTCACCCGAATGCGTTCGCGGAAAGAAATGAGGTGGGGGGAAACGTACAATCCCGTCCGGACACCGGCTTTTTGTGCCACAGACGCGAGAAGCGCCCCGGTGGAACCCTTACCGTTGGTTCCGGCAATGTGAACGGAGGCAAAGCGCTCCTGTGGATTGTCCAGTTCGTTCAGCAGCCGGGCCATATTTTCCAGGCCCAACCGAATCCCGTAGCGGCGAAGTTTGAACAGGTAGTGGGTTAGCTCCCGTTCGGACGAAATCGGAGGGGTCACAATCCGGGGACTTTCACTTGGTTCTCACAAAATAAATTCGTTCCTTCCACTCCGGGTCGTGCACCTCGTTGTCGAAAGTCGAGTGAATAAGGGTGTAAATCCCGTAGCCCTCCAAATCGGCAAAAACACAAATTCGTCCCCCCAGCCGGTCGTAATGCCAGATTTCGTAGGGTTTGTAGTCCAATTCAAATCGATTGCGCTCGATCTCGTCCGGCGGGCCGTACAAGATCAAGATGCGCCCCCGGTCGGTTTGCCAGCCCTCGAGGTTGTGCGCACCGTAGTGGCGGTTCGCGTAATTAACCCGCTTGTAAAATTCCTGTTGAAACTCGTTAATGGGGGTGTCAGGATCGGGATCTCGGTTCTCCCAAAAACGGGCCAAAAAACGGATTTTCCCCGCGCGATTGAGTGAGTGCAGCGTTTTTTGCTGGCTGCGTGTCAGCAAGTAGCTCACCTGCGCAACGGTCTTCTCAAGCTGTGCGTCGGAAAGCTGGGTTTTTGAAGCGGTGTTCCTCTTCTTCTGGTGGCTTGACAGCCAATCCGACCAATTCAGCACTCGAAAAGTACGTTGTACCGCGGTGCTGTCTCGCGTTCCCAAAATGTGAGCAACCAGGCGCAGCGTGTAGGTTCCGCTCGGAAAACCCAAAACATTGAAAGCCCTGGCTTCGACGGCTGTTCGTCCCGAATACGTCAAGCGGCCGGTAAAAAGCTGCTCAAAAGGTCGGTCGGAAGAATCCAGAACCGTGTACGAAATTCGGAGAGCGGCCGAGGCTTGTCCTGGCGGCAGGTTGTAAATTTCTGCGTACGTGTAGAGAAGGGGTAAATGGGTACCGAAAAGTCTGAGGGGATTGGGGACGACCTGCAGGCCGTTTTTGTAAAATTGGGTTCGGGCCGTGTCCGAAAAAATTTTAGCCCCAAGCTGAAGTTCACTGAGGCACAAATGTTTTTCCGAAAACGCCCGCACCGAAATCGGCAGACGCTTTTCCCCAACTCGGCCGGAATGGTAATCCCGAAGGCGGACGGTTAAAATGTAGTGCCCCGGCAACAGGTAGCGACCGAAATTGTGGAAGATCGAGCGGCCGTGCTTCGGCAGGGAATCCACCACGACGGGCAGCGTGCTTTTCAAAGAATCGACAAATTCCCCGTTGACATTAGACAGGCGCCCCAGAATCTGAACAATCGCCACAAATTTGTGGTCTTTGGGTACAAATTTCAACTGGTTCGAATTCAGGGTGAAATAGAATTCCTGGTAGGTTTTTCCCCGGACGTCCAGGGCCTTAAAGGAATTCGTGTCCACGTAAAAACGAAGCGATCCTCTGGAGGGAGTTGGTATTTGGGCAAACCCGGCCGAGGCAAGAACCCCGTACAATACTAAAAACACAAGAAGATGTGTTACTTTTCGAAATGGCATCGGGATTTTCCCTGATTCGTGGCACATTTGGCAAAAAGAGCGGGAAAAAGGCGCTCAATTTTTGCTCTTGAACTGGCGTTGTACATGAGAATTTCCTTGAAAAATTTACGAAATTTCCGAAGCAATTGCAAGACAAAGCGAGCACCTACACAAAAAGAAGCGGGAAATCGAACGCACAATTGCCCGGTAAATCAGCGGTCAGGTTCAAGAAAAAACTCCAGTTGGAATTTTAGAAAAAGTAAGGGGCTGTTTTTTAAAGAAAAGCCCCCGCAGAACGGGGGCTTTCCGGAAAGAGGAAGGTATTCTTTTACACGTCGTAATAGAGCTCGAACTCCATTGGCGTGGGCCGCAACCGAATGGGGTCGACTTCATTTTCCCGCTTGTAGGCGATCCACGTGTCAATAACGTCCTCGGTAAAAACATCTCCCTTCAGGAGAAAATCGGCGTCATTTTCCAGGGCGTCCAGCGCTTCATCCAGGCTGCCCGGCGTGGTGGGAATGTTGCTCAATTCTTCGGGCGGCAAATCGTAGATGTTTTTATCGATGGGGTCGCCCGGATCGATTTTGTTCAGGATTCCGTCCAATCCAGCCATGAGCATGGCGGCAAAGGCGAAATACGGGTTGGTTGAGGGATCCGGAAAGCGGACCTCAATGCGTTTGGTTTTGGGATTTGCCGAGTACATTGGAATGCGAATCGACGCACTGCGATTTCGCTGGGAGTAGGCCAAATTGACCGGCGCTTCAAAACCCGGCACCAAACGCTTGTACGAATTGACGGTCGGATTGGTAATGGCCGTTAAGGCACGGGCGTGCTTGAGAATCCCCCCGATGTAATACAGTCCCAATTCGCTCATTCCGGCGTACTCCGTGCCCGCAAAAAGGGGTTTTCCGTTCTTCCACAAACTCTGGTGCACGTGCATCCCGCTGCCGTTGTCATTGTAGAGCGGCTTGGGCATGAAAGTAGCCGTCAAATTGTTGCGCAAAGCGACATTTTTGACAATGTACTTGTAAAGCATGAGGGAATCGGCCATTTTCACCAGAGTGTCAAAGCGCAAGTCGATTTCACACTGCCCGCCCGTTGCCACTTCGTGGTGGTGGTATTCCACGTTCAGGCCGCTTTCCTGCATGACCATAACCATTTCGGCCCGAATGTTATTCAGGGCGTCCAACGGCGGCACAGGGAAATAGCCTCCCTTGTACGGGGGTTTGTGCCCCAGGTTCGGGTTTTCTTCCCGACCGGAATTCCAGCGTCCTTCGATAGAATCCACAAAATAGAAGGCTGAATTGGGAGTTTGTTCAAATTGAATATTGTCAAAAATGAAAAATTCGGCCTCCGGTCCGAAAAAGGCCTGGTCGGCTATTCCGGTGGAGCGAAGGAAATCCTCCGCCTTTTGCGCGATGTTTCGAGGGCAGCGAGAATACTTTTCCTTGGTGAGCGGATTGACCACATCGCAAATGAGGCTGAGTGTTTTGGGGGTCATGAACGGGTCAATGAAAGCGGAATCGGGATCGGGAATCACCAGCATGTCGCTTTCATTAATTCCCTGCCAGCCTCGAATACTGGATCCGTCAAATCCGGCTCCTTCTTCGAACAGGGTTTCGTCCATCATGGAAATGGGCATTGAAAAATGCTGCCATTGCCCCGGGAAATCTTGAAATTTGAGATCCACCATTTTGATCTCGTTCTCCTTGACCAGTTTTAACAGGTCCGCATACGTTTTACCCATGATTCACCTCCTCAGTTTAGTTATGGAGCTTTACCGTACGTGAATGGTACACTTCACAAAATTTTGTTTACCCCCAAAATAAAATGTCAAAAGAAAATTTAAATCGACCTGAGTTTCCTGCGGCTGCCGTTGGGAAGTTTGTCTGTTTGTTGGGGAAACCACCTGCTGAGAAGATACAAAAAAGACCCGCCATATTTGGAGGGTCTTTTCCCATTAAATTGAAAAATACCTAAAAAGAAGAGACTATAAAGCATCCTTTCCAGATTCTCCTGTTCGTATTCGAATGACTTCATCCAAATCGGACACAAAAATTTTACCGTCGCCAATTTGCCCGGTACGCGCCGCCGACATTACGATTTCCACGATTCGCTCCACATCCGACTCGGGTAGGGCAATTTCGATTTTTATTTTCGGCAAAAAATCAATACGATACTCACTTCCCCTGTAAAGCTCGGTGTGGCCATGTTGACGCCCGAATCCCCGTACCTCCGAAATCGTCATGCCTTTAATTCCGGCCTCAAGAAGAGCTTCTTTGACATCGTCCAATTTAAAAGGTTTAATAATAACGTCTAATTTTTTCATGCCCAAAAATCCGAATCGGGACGCGTTTCTACGGCTTCGGTTTCGATTGTTTCTGCGGCTCCGGCTTTTGCGCACCCGTTTTCTTCTGCGATTGCTTGCCTTCTAAAAGCTTGCGCAATTTTTGCAGTTCTTGTTCAGCTTTACGTCTTTCCTCTTTAATCCGCTGAAGCTCTTTTTCCGCCGCTTCGGTTTCTTTTTGCTCCCGCACAATCTGCTCAAACAGTTCCCGACGGCTGGCGGCCTTTTTCATAAGAATGTCGCGTTCACTTTCCTTGCGCAAAGAGGACGGCAAAATGAACGCCTGAACAGCCAAATGCACCCGCCAATCCGGCCACGTGCTGGGCAGCGTTTGTGGTAAATGCGGCAAAAAGGTGTAATCGGTCTGATCTTTGTCCGGCGTCATACGCAAATCGGCTGCAAAATCGATGTTCAGCCACCGCAGCATTTTGTACCGCACGCCCGGTGTAAAGTAGAAATAATTTTCACGCGAATAGGCCGTAACCGGCGGTTTCTGCAAAAATGCGTTTCCATTAAATTCAACGGTAATATCCCATTTGTCAAAGGGATATCGCACGCCGAACCCGTACGTAATTTCCGAAGAAATGCTCTTATTGGAAATCGTGTCGCCCGGACTGTCCGTTAACTTATTGCCGGCGTCGTTGTGAAAAAGATACCCCAAATTTAAATGAACGCTGTAGCTGTCTTCCGGGTAGGAAGCGTCACCGAAATAGCTCATTAACCCGGTAAAGCCTGCTTCGGCCGTGCCCGCCGAATAGGGTTCAAAAATAATATTGTGCATCTTAGCCGTGGGAATACGAGCGAATGTCATGAGACCGAATCGGAACGGACTTTCCGGATTGCCCAAGCCTCCGATTTTCATTTTCAAGAACAGATCGTCCGGAATATTGTAGCCCGGTTTCCCTCGGTTGGTGTCCTGGTACACAATGGGCAAAAGTTGCAGCTCGATCCGATCGCTCAAACCGTAATTCAGAGCGAAGGCTCCCTGCACATCCCAGTACATGGCCGAAGACGTAGCTGATTGCCCCAATTTACCAAAAAAACGGGTATGAAAATACGAATTCAAATACCCCTTACCGATTGTTCGGGCCGAGTGCACATAGTTCAATCCGTCTCCGCCGGAAGTTTCCTGTGCGAAACCCGTCCCGAAAGCCAAAAACACAAAAACGAATAAAATCCCGATGCCTTTTTTCATTTTGGGGCTCCTCCTTAAGCCGTTCAAAATTTAATACTGAAAGATCCTTTTCTATACCTTTATCGGGATTAGCAAAGAAAAATTTTAGCTTTTTTTACACGGAGGCTAATTTCTTTTCCGCCACAAGCTTATTGGCCCGAAAAAGAGATTCGAATGTCCCGGCGTCTGTCCACCAGCCGTCTAAAACATTGTAGGTCATTTGCCCCCGTTTAATGTAGGCGTTATTTACGTCTGTAATCTCCAATTCTCCTCTGTCGGAAGGCTGTAATTTTTTGACAATGTCAAAAACCTCCGAATCGTACATATACACGCCCACCACGGCCAAATTGGATTTCGGAACAGGCGGCTTTTCCACAATATGTACGACCCGGTCGCCCTCCACCTCAGCCACACCAAATCGTTGGGGATCCGGAACTTCTTTCAACAGAATCTTTGCACCCTTCGGCTGTTTCTCGAAGGCTTTGACATACGCGCGGATGTCTTTTTCAATGATATTGTCCCCCAAAATGACCACAATCTTGTCGTTGTCCGCAAAATATTCGGCCAACTTCAACGCATCTGCAATGCCCCCCTCGCCTTCCTGGTAGGTGTAATTAATGTGCCGCAGCCCGAATTGTTTCCCATTGCCCAACAGCCGGAGAAAATCTCCTGCATTATTGCCGCCCGTTACAATAAGAATTTGCTCAATCCCGGCTCGAACCAAGGTTTCGATGGGATAATAAATCATGGGCTTGTCGTAAATTGGCAACAAGTGTTTGTTGGTTACCCGAGTGAGCGGGTAGAGCCGCGTGCCCAGCCCTCCGGCCAGAACCACACCTTTCATAAAAACGTCCTTTTTGTTAATCGTTTATTTATTTTGCACTAAGCGTACGGCAAAATAAGAGAAATAAGCAATACTACCTAACTTTCCTACAAATTCCAATCCCTTAATAACCCAATGGTACGTGGTAGCGGGAACAATAATGGTGTCGTTTGGCAACAGCATGGGATCCACATTTGTGGCTCCACTTTCCATGTATTTTTTTAAGTTCAAGACCATTATCTTTTCGCTGCTGTCACCCAGGGCCGTACGAATTAACCGAACATTTTTGAGCTGCGCATCTTCCAGCGGGCCCCCTGCGTAAGAAATCAAGGACACCAGATCCGTTTTATTGGGCACCAGGTACTGGCCAGGCATCCGAACAAATCCCCAAATATTCACCCGAATCAGGAGTTGGTCTTGGTTCCCAATAATGTATTGTGCGCCGCGATTTTGGTAATTTACCAATGCCCGCTGTTGTCCGAAAACAATCGGAGTCGCGCCCAGCACCAAAAGAACTGCCAAACTTATTCCCCAAATTTTCACTTTCATTCCCGTCTCCCAAACTAATCGTCGTTGTGTCGGCTAATTCACCTTTTCACCTAATCTGACTCTCAAAACCGAAAAAAATCTATCTTCCGATTTTCAATCAGGGTAGAGTAAATATTTTCCAATTCGACTCGGAACCGGCGTTTTCCTCGGCCCCAATTTCATCGACGCGCCAAAAATAGGAAACACCCCGCTCCAAAGAATCCACCTCAGCGGTTTTGTCCCAATTAAACTGGGTTCGTTCCACAGAACCGTAGCGTGGCGTTATTTTACTGAGCCAAATCAACTCCCCGTCAGGATTTCGAAACAGTCGCAACACGTACAAAACCGGTGGGATTTCCGTAAAACCCCACTCAAACTCCGGGTGTGGTGTGAGCGTGTTACCCAAATGAACGGCTTTTGGCAACAATTTGTACGACACCGTGTCCGACGGCGCGCTTTCTCGCCCCCTTGCGTCCACTGCCGTTAAAAAATAAAAGTACCGCTTCCCCAGAAAAATGTCTTTGTCCACATAAAAGGTGTCACTTGCAGCCAACTCCGCAACCAAACGGAAGTCTTCTCCTGAAACCTCTCGAAAAAGCCTCCACTTTTCCGCCGTTTGGTTCTTTGTGGAAAACCACTCCACGAAAATGGCGTCCTTTTCCGGAATGGCGTCAATTCCTTTTTCTTCACCAGCGATTTCGGATGTTTTGGGAACCAGGATCGGCGGATTCGGTTTTTGGACCACCGGGTCAGACACCTTTGATTTGCAGTGAAAGGTAAGAAAAATTGGAGACAATATCAACAAGAAAATGAATTTCAGGCGGATTTTTTTCATTTTGCCTCCCGAAAATAATAGGAAATTCCCACACGGTGCGACGGGTTCAACTGGCCGGTTTCCAGGGCATACCCCACTTCTATTCGCCAAAAGGCCAGTCCCGCTCCAAGGGTCAGGTGTTTGTCCCGACTCCCCAGTCGCAGCCGGAGTCGATTTTTCACACTCCATTCCAGTCCGACGGCTGGTTTTTCAGTTGAACTGTGCTGAAACGTCACGCACAATTGACTTCTCCACACCTCAAGAGGCTGGACGTAAGCCATCCCCCACAGAATTTCGCCCCCAATGACGTCGGAATGGTGGGTGGACCACGTCAGACTGCTCTGCGTAAGATTTTTCCACGTAAAACCAAAGCTCAGTTTTCCCAATTGGGCCAAATCGAAAAACTCGGCCAGCCCCACTCTGATTTGAAATCCCGCGTCCAACCCCAAGCCGGAAGCCGTTACCTGCCCCAAACGACTTCGCAGGATTTTCAAATTGACCCCCCACGGAATTTCCACCGCGATTTGCTTGTACAACCAGCCCAAATCCAAATGGCTGCGGGTGTTTTTGGCAAACGTCACCACAAATGCCTGCTCTACGTCTCCGAAATAGCCGCTTGGCTTTCCGTCGGGACGCAGGGCAGGGTCTCGTAGGCGCTGAGCAATATTCTCACCGCGCAATTCCGGGTAAATCGGAATGTCGTCCACGCCGAAGCGGATGTAATTGAAAGCCAGCGCCGCTTGTCTGATTGGCAACGTCACCCCAAAGTGGTCCAACCGCCCCAGAGGGTCGGAAAATCCGCCGAATTGGGCGGCGGAAAAGAGATGCCCTTCTTTGCCGGCTCCGGCAACAGCAGCGGGATTCCACAAAAAGCCCGTGCCTTCTTTCGGAATGGCCACAAATGCCCCTGCCAATCCCGCTGCACGGGGGCTGACCCCAATTTTCAAAAATTCCGCCGCGTACTTTCCGGCAAAAACGGACTCAACGCCTGCCAGCCACAAAAAAATCACGAAAAATAGGTGTGTTTTCATTTTATTCGCGCCAGTTTTCCGATTTTTCTCACGGATTTTGTTTCGTTTTTGGCTGTCAATTTGAAATAATAGACGCCGTTTGCAATTTCCTCTCCGTCGTCGTCCGTGCCGTCCCACTCAATTTCATGGTAGCCCGCTTCCAGGGGATCCGGGTCATTCAAGATGTCCAATGCTTCGATTTTCCGCACCAGACGCCCCGACACTGTAAAAATCCTCAGGTCCAATTCGGAGGCGGGTGCTGTCAGTTCGTAGGCGAAAACGGTTTTGTCTCGGAACGGGTTGGGGTAATTCCCCAAAAAATGCACCTGAAATTGAGCCGCCACCCGGAAAGTAACGGACGTTTGCTCGGAAACATTTCCGGCACAATCCCGGACCTGAACTGCAAATTGGTGTTCTCCCGGCTTTAACTCGGGAGAATAAAGAAATGCCACACTTTTTCCCGAAAAATTGGCGATTATTTTTCGGAAATTGACGGGCGTGCCGTCCAAAAGAAATTTTTGCGCCTGAATCGAGGGGAACACCCCGTTTTCATCGCTGGTTTCCACACTGATTGCGGCGTCCCGTGCCACGTAGCCGCCCTCGTAAAAACCCCGTTTCCCAATTGAAATCTCCACCTTCGGTGGAACACGATCAGTTGTCTTTAAAAAGGCGTAGGCACCGCTCGCCGAAATTTGTGCCGACAAAATCGAGTCCCGAACACTGACACGTTGTACCCGAGCCCAAAGTCTTCTTTCAGAAAAATAGTGGAACAGAAAAACCGAGCGATTCCACACGGCCAGTAACGGGCGATCTGCCACAACGAAAAATCGCACCGAATCCTCAAAAGTGGCGGTTTCAGGGGTCAGGGTCAAGAACAGAACCGATTTCCCTCCGTTTGAAAGACGAAAAGGGGTAAATTCCTGCTCTGTCCGAAATTCATCCCAAGGTCGGTTTTCAAATTGGATCAAAAACGGCCGAGCCATTTTTCGTGCCGGTGCAGAAATTCCGCTATTTTCCCACCGGCAGAGTGAATCGACCCGCGTTCTCCCCGCCAAGAATCCTTTCCCCGGAACAAATCGAAAGGCGGACGGGACCAATCTTTTTTCCGCTGAATTGTTTTCTCTTTTTCGATCTTTGATTTTTCCGGCAGGGTCTACAACAACGCGAATCCGATTTTCACCGGAAGGAAGGGACGCTTGAATCGAAACTTTTTTCGTCTCAAACGCCTTGAAATTCACCCTTTTCAGACCGATTTTTTGAGAATCGGTTTGGCCTATTTGGAAAAAAACAACCGGTACATTTTTCAGAGGAATTGCACCGGCATTTTGGATTTCGGCCTGCAAAACGAGACTGTCCTGCACGCCGAACGAAATGGAACCCGGAACAACCCGAAGGTCGGGAAGTTGATTTACCCGAAACTGGAAGGAGGGCGAATGCCGGGTTGTTGCTCCCTCCTGCCAAAAAACGGCATATTTTGCCAGCCCCACGGAGTCCATTTGCACGGCCTGAGCGGTCTCGAAAAGCTGTTTTGCCGGTTTCCAAACCATTGGAAAGGATTCCGGTCGCGGCGCTTCGAATGCGCACCACACCTGCGTGTGTTCCCCCAAACCGACAAATTTGGCGCTGATCCACACCGAATCGCCCGCGCACACACTTTTCGGCCGGTGCGCAGTACGCAGCAAACCGCTCTGTCCTACGGCGAAATGCACGACCCCGTGAAAATTGGCCTGTCCCTCCACGGGATAAAAATCAAGTGGAATATGGTAGAGCCCGGGGCGAAATGTTTGGGGAATCTGAATGCTGAGGTGGTCTTGCCCTGCGTACATCTGGGAAAAATGCGGGCCAATTTTCCCGAGCGAGTCGACAATTGCTCCCGTAAATCGCCCGTTTCCCAGTGAGGACGTCACTTGAATTTTCAGGGAATCGCCGGCTTTCACGGGCAGAGGCGGCGGCTGAAGGGCCAAAGAATCTTGAGGGAAAATCGGACGAAGAGCGGGATCGCCGAGAAGATTGTACTGGTGTACCATGGATTCGCGCTGAGGCGTGAAATATTGTGCCTGGTAGTCGATCTTTGCCAGCGCAATTGCGGCGCCCACGGTCGGAGCCTGCGCAAGAAAAAGGTGGTGCAGAATCTGCTTTAGAAAATAATAATCATTCCAAACCCAGCCCACGCCGGAAGAGCCCAAAAAGGCCACCACACCCTGGTGAGGCAGGGTCAGCATCTCCTCTCCCAAACAGGAAACCTCGCTGGGCGAATCGAAAGCGGCTGTAAAACACGTCATGCTGGTCACAACGGGGTACCGGGGCCCATTTTGAAGCAAGCGGACGTCGTCAAAGCGAAAAAGAAGATTGTCCGCCCACACCGCTCCTCCACCGTGTCCCATGTAATTGACGTAGCTAACCCCTTGATTCAAATAGTTCAGCAATTGATTGCGATCCCCGTAAAAAGGGTCGTTCGGAGGAAAGGCGGTAAACTTCCGCACGAGAAAATCCTGTGGCAAAATCCGCTTGACCAATTCCGCATTCTGATCGTGAAAAAATTGGTCGCGTCCGGCAATCATCAGAAGGCGATTGCGCCACGCTCCGTTGGGAGCAGTCGTTTCGTAGGCCACGATTTTTTCACAGATTGCGTTCAGTTCTTGGTTGGTTCGGGCCGGTAAGCGCCCAATAAAATAATCGGGGACGAGGTCTTCCCCCGAAACCAAAGCGTACCAGGTGTCACTGACGGAAGCGCCAAATTTAATTGTTTGGTAGTGGTACACCGGCACAAAATTGACCGCTTGAGCCTTTTCGCTGCGGACAGCGTAATTTCCGTCGCCCACCAGAATTACGTACGTGGGCGCGGGCTTTTTCCACCGGTGGTAGGCGTAGGTGAGAAAATTTTTAATTCCAACCGGACTCTTTTCACCGTTCGAAAACAGATCGTAAATTTCGTCGGTCAATGCTATTTTAACGGTGAGCCCCTGGTTTTCCCGCAAAGCGATTAAATCCCGCAGCCCCTTGTTGTCGGAAAAATAGGGGGCGGTAATGACCAGGTAGTCCGCCTGATTGGTGGTGTCTTTTAAAGTGGAAGCGTAAACCCCCCGGGCGGATTGGGGCTGCAATTTGGCGCCTGGCGTAAGGGCAACGTAGTCGGCTTTCGGCGAGGAAACCGTAGTTTCAAAGGTCAGGCGGTAGGATTTTTCTTCCAGTGAATCCGTTACCTCTTTAACTTCGCCGCCAAAAATCTGGCTCTGCCCGATTCTGTAAACTTCCACATCGGGACGGCTAAATCCCTCAATCGAAAATTGGTAGCGTCCGTTTGGCCAATCGTCCGGACGTGAAAATTGAATAAAATCGTTCGTTGCCTTGTACAGGCGCGGGTAGGTCACTTCAAACCAATTCAAAAGGAAAAAATCTAACGGATCGTCAGAATCATTCACCAATGTAAGGGCGTTTTCCTGGTCGTCCAATTGAGAACCTGCAATACCCTCCGTGGGTTTTGTTTTCAAAGAAAATTTGGTCTGATCGTACCAATCGCCTTCCAAAACACGGTGATTGGAAAGAAACGCCCGCACCTTGTGGTGACCGTATGTCACGCCGTGAAGCATGATTTTCACTTTCACCACTCGGTTTGAATTGAGGTCGGGGGCCGGAAGTGTTACCGGGAAATTCTGGATTTCCCCGGCGCCTAAAGTGGCCCAGAACCAATGGTCGCGTTGAACCCCGGGCGTCACCCGACTGAGACGGCTGTATTGCCTGTCCCTTTCCGCGTGCACAGTGCTCATGAAACTTCTGGGTCTGTACGCCGTTGTGGTGTCCGTCCGGAAAAAGTCCCCTCTTTGGGTGCCATACGGATGCCCGAGTGTTCCGTCCCACGTCACAAAATAAGCCGACGAAAGGGCGTAGGGATCAAAATACATATCGCCTGCTTTTGGGTAAAGGGTGTTGTAATTGGGATGCCCCCAGAATTCAAAACAGTCGCCCGGGTCAAAATGCCCGTCCTCCAACCCGTGGCTCACAAAAGCCACGGGCTTACCCTTCAGGCTAATCGCTACCTTTCTCCAATTAACTTCACCAAGTGGGATGTTTTGTTTCTTCAGAAAAGACTCCGTCACTTTGTACCAACCCTTTCGGGAAACAAATAATTTGAATCCCACCATTTTTCGCTGAAGCGGCGGGAGCGATTTTGTTTTCCGAAACCGGTAACGTCTTCGGGCCGGACGAACATTCGCTACAGCTTGAGGATTAACCACCAACGTTTTTAATTGGGCCAGTACGTCGGGATTTTCGATCCCCTCGTGCCAAGTTTTTTGGAGTGCTCGGGCACCGAAATCAACCCGCACAATTACTGTGTCCGTAAGACGAACCGTTTGACCCGACGCCCCGATTTGGACGGGGAAGAGTTGCAGCGCCCAGAGAGGAAAATCTCGAAAAGAGCCTATTTTTCGCAGTTGAATCAAAGCGTTACGCGGTGGGAGCTGCGCAGAAAGGGGGATTTTTTCCTGCCCGGAGGATGTGCTGTCTAAAATAATTTCCTGGGGGAACCGGATCGGAGCGTCAAAGCGTAGAACACGGCTGTGGGCGCGAATCAACCGAATACGGGGTTTCCGAAAACACACAAAAGGCAATTCGGCGGCAGGAAGAGCCCAAAGGCTGTCATCCGTTGCCAGAAATTGGTGGGCTACGGCCTCCTTGAACCAATGTTGCCCGTCTCTTTGCAAGGTCGAAAATTCAATTCTTACAGTGAAGGACACAGCATCTTGGGCGAGGATTTGGTGGGTTACCCGTAAGGCTGAGCCGCCGACAGCCCCAACTGCCACGGGAAAAAGCAAAAACAAGCCGAAAATCGGCCCCCATTTCGGACTTTTTTTCATCGCAGCGCCGGAAATTGTTGGAAAGGAAGTGTATTGCAACTCTTTGCTTTTTGGGCACTCCTGGCTGCACAGCAAGGGTACTCTTGCCGTTTAGCCTGACAAATAAAACTCTGTCGAGAGAAAACAGGGCGTTTTTACAGCAGAGATCTTTTGCGCACGACCTTCGGGGTCACCATGTGCGCCTTGCGGTCACGGGGCTTCGGCTTCGGGAATGGGGAAAAGGGGGTTCGGAACTGCTCACGCGCCGATTCGAAAACTCTCTTCCAGCAATTGGCGCAGTTCTTCTTCCGAAAGGTTTTTCTTCATTTTGCCATCCAGAGCCACCGAAATGTAGCGTGTTTCTTCCGAAACCACAATGACTACGGCGTCCGATTCCTCCGAAAGCCCGAGTGCCGCCCGGTGACGGGTACCGTACCACGGCTCCAATTCTTCACTTTGAGAGAGAGGTAAAATGCACTTAGCCGCTTCCAAAACATCGTTTTGAATAATAATAGCCCCGTCGTGCAAAGGGGACAAAGGATTGAAAATAGCCACAATCAGCGGCGCAGTCACTTCAGCCTGAAGCGAAATGCCCGTCTCAATAATGCCGCGAAGCCCCATTTCGCGCCCCATGACAATTAATCCCCCAAACCCTAAATTGGACAACTCGAGGGCTGCTTTGACAACCTCGTTAATGGCCTTGTTCCCTCGAACCCTGACGAAGCGCCGAATGAGCGGCAAATTGCCCAAGTAGAGCAAAATACGGCGCAATTCCGGTTGAAAAACAATAACGAAAGCCACTAACCAGATTGTGCCCAGACTGTCAAAAATCCAGGAAAGGCCCTTCATGTTCAACGTTTTGGCTACAATGGACGTTAACAAAATGAGCAGCCAACCGGCAATAATCTGAATCGCCCGCGTCCCGCGAATGAGCAGGTACAGGCGGTACAGAATGTACGCCATTGCCAGAATGTCCAACAGATCAAAAATGGTGAACTGCAAAAAATCAAATCGGAAAAGAGTGAGGCTGCTTTGATTCATTTCGCCAATTCCTGCTCCGCAAAATTGTGTACGTGTGCGGCTTTTTCTGTCCCACACGCCATTTTTTCGGTCTGTCTCAAATTTTCACACAACGGGCCACGAACCCTTTCCGGCAAAAAAATCCGCGATTTGGGCGGCGCGGCGCGCCTCCTGAGCATCGTGCACCCGCAAAATGTCGGCGCCGTTTAAAATGGCCACGGCTCCGGCGACCAAACTTCCCTCAAGTCGCTCGGCCGGCGGAAGTTTCAACACCTTCCCCAAAAAGGATTTTCGGGAGTGCCCCACTAAAATGGGCGCTTCCAGCATTTTGAGAGCCGCCAATTCGCCCAAAATTTGGTAATTCTGGTACCATTGTTTGCCAAAACCAATGCCCGGGTCCACAACAATTCTTTCTGGCAAAATACCGGCCTGAAGCGCACATTTTTTGCTTTCGTCCAGATCGTTCAGAATTTCCCCCATTAAATTTTTGTAAACGGGATTCTTCTGCATGGTGCGCGGCGTTCCTCGAATGTGCATGAGAAAAATCGGGACCCCCGCCTCAGCCACCACACCTGCCATTTCCGGATCGAACCGTAATCCGCTAATGTCGTTTACGGCGTTTGCCCCCGCCCGAATGGCCTCCCGCGCCACGGAAGCCTTGGAGGTGTCCACCGAAAGGGGTACCGCTAATTGATCTTTTAAGATTTCCAGAGTCGGCAAAATTCGGTCCAATTCTTCCGCTTCGCTCAATGTCCGTGCGCCGGGGCGGGTGGATTCCGCTCCCACGTCCACAATGTCGGCACCGGCTTCCAACAATTCTTCCGCGTGAAAAAGCGCGTCATCAGCCTCCAAAAACAACCCCCCGTCGTAAAATGAGTCGGGCGTGACATTGACAATTCCCATGATCAATGTGCGCTTCGCCAAATCCCACCGGCGCCCGCCCATTTCAAAAACCCGCGAGGATTTTCCCTCAAAATAAACGGCGCAAAATTTCTTAATGTTCTCGATTATTTCGGGCGAAAAAACATCGCTCTGGGACAAAATTCCGCAAGTTTCGGGCGTGACGGCAAGACGAACACGCTGCTCCGGCCGGGCCACCAAATCCAAAATCGGAATGTGTTCCCGCCGCAAAAATTGCTCAATTTTTACCCGATCCGCTGTTAGAGGAAGCCAGATTTCCATGCCTACAAGCGGCCACTGTTTCCGATTTAGAAAGCCGGTTTCCGTTTCAAAAAAGCGCCAATCCGACTCAAGGGAAAATCCGTATACGCGAATCACAGCTCCCCCCTTTTTTTCAGCAAAATGCGGAGGTGCCGCCGTGCCTGTTCAGCAAAGGAATCGTTTGGGCCTGTTTTTACGTGAATTCGCTTACGGAGGTACGCGATGGCCGTTTCTAAATCGCCTCGATCCTCGGCAATTTTGGCCAAATAGAGGTACGCATTTCGGTAGTGACCGAACCGAAGCGCCCTTTGAAAAAAAGCCTTGGCGCGATCGCGGTGTCCTTCCAAATAAGCAATCATCCCCAAATCGTAGAGAGCTTCGCCGTTTGCAGAATCCCGCTGAACAATTTGGGTCAAAAGCTTCTGTGCCTTTTCAAACCGAGCTGCGTCAATGTAAAACTTTGCTGCCGCCAATTGCGCTTCCCGCAGATGGGGGTTCAGGTTCAGCAAATCCGAGTACACCGTTTCCGCAGCCTTTAAATCGTGTTGCCGGTACAGTGCGTCGGCCAAAAAGAGGTGCCCGGGAATGGACGCCGGATTTATCCGAACGGCTTCTTCAAGCGCCTTTTCGGACGAAAAAAAACCGATCTTTCGCAGGCGGGACGGATGCAAACGCGACAACAGCACAAAAAGTTCGTCGCTGTTCGGGTAAAGGCGCAAACTCTTGAACAAATTCTCCTGCGCTTTGCTCCAGATTTCCAAAGCTATAAAATATTTCCCCGCCAGTAGATAGGGAAACGACCATTTGGGGGCGATTTTCTTTGCGCGTGAAATCAGCGGGAAAATGAGCGGCAGCAAATCTCCGGTGTAAGCGCCTACAGCGCGTTTTTCAAAGGCAATTTTTAAGTCGATTTGCGCCAATCCGGCATTGGCCAGCAGGGAGTGCGGAGCACGCTTCAGAAGAGCTTCAAACGCCTGCTGCGCAAGACTATCGTTCTGAAAAGACAACAACTTGGCGCGTGCAAAATCTCGCCACTCCTCTTTCTCAAAAACAAAGGAAACGTGTTTCAACCGCTTTTCTTGACGAGCTGGATTTTTCGACCGGTAAAATCGGGGTAAACTTTTTCTGAGCGCCGCCCCCAAATCTTTGCCCTGCACCTGAAGACGTTGGCCAAAGCCCTTTCCGTGGAGGTCTTGCGGCCACAAGATGAGTGTGTGGGAGGAGCCGTTCCACGTAACCCAAATGAGACGGTCCGTGTGCATTTTTCTAAAAAAGGAAGGCAGGGAATCCGGATTGGCCGCCACTGAACGCGGAATGACGGCGTAAATCCAGTCCGGGTTGGCCACAATAAAGTGTTTGGGGGGGAGCCACCGGGACAAAGCTAAAAATGTGCGGTACTGGAGGGCGTAGGTTTCAGCCGAATGCGGGGTAAAATGAAAAGCTTGCGTGGGAACAATGGTTAGACGCTCCCGCGCGGGTGCAGGCGGAAATTTCAGCCACAGAAGGCCGTAAATGAGCGTGGACAGAACGAAAATCCCCGCCGTCCACAAGCGCACTTTTCGTCTGTCCACAACCTCGGAAATGCGGTACACAAACCAGGCCACAAACGAGCCGACGGCAACCATGGCGATCCAGAGCCAGATTCCTCCGGAAACGTTTGCCGACAAAAGCTCGAAGAGGTGCCTGATCATTCGATTACCGTCCTGATTTTAGTACACTCAAACCCCTTGTTCACCTTCTTCTTTCGGTTTTTCGGGATCCTCCACCACGCTTGGCTCGGGCTTTTCAACCTTTTTGCGGGGCCGTCGGGTTTTGGGTTTCCCCCGCATGGATTTCTTCTTCGGTGTAACCGGTTCGCCCGCAATAATCTGGTCAATTTGGTGGCCGTCCAAGATCTCGAATTTAAGCAGAGCCTCAGCCAGCCGGTGCAAAAGGTCGATATTGTCGCGCAGAAGTTGTTCGGCTTTGTCAGCCGCTTCCTGAACAATGCGCTTTATTTCCCGATCAATTAGTTTGGCGGTTTCTTCGCTGTAGTCCCGATGTTGGGCAATCTCACGACCCAGAAAAATCTCCTCATCCTTCTTTCCGAAAGTGACCGGCCCCAGTTTTTCGCTCATGCCCCACTCACACACCATTTTTCGGGCAATTTCCGTGGCTCGCTCAATGTCGTTTCCGGCTCCTGTGGTAAAGTGATTCAGGACGATCTTTTCCGCCGCACGCCCGCCCAACAGATGAACCAACCGCGTTTCCAGATATTCTTTGGAATAGCTGTGCCGTTCGTCAATGGGTAAATAGGATGTAATGCCCAGGGCGCGCCCGCGAGGAATAATGGTGACCTTGTGCACGGGGTCAGAACCGGGCGTCAATTTGGCCACCAAAACGTGCCCGGACTCGTGGTAGGCAGTGCTGCGCTTTTCGTCGTCGCTAATAATCATGCTTTTGCGCTCCACGCCCATCAGAACTTTGTCCTTAGCCTCTTCAAAATCCTCCATTTGGACGCGGTTTTTATTTTTGCGCGCCGCCATGAGAGCAGCTTCGTTCACCAAATTAGCCAAATCGGCACCCGAAAAACCGGGCGTACCCTTGGCAATGACCTCTAAATCCACATCTTTGTCCAGAGGGATTTTTCGGGTGTGGACGCGCAGAATGCCTTCGCGCCCACGCACGTCGGGGCGGTCAACCACGATCTGCCGGTCGAAACGTCCCGGACGAAGCAGAGCCTGGTCCAGTACGTCCGGGCGATTGGTAGCGGCAATGAGAATGACGCCTTCATTGGAATCGAAACCGTCCATTTCCACTAAAAGCTGATTTAGCGTTTGTTCGCGCTCGTCGTGGCCTCCACCCAAACCTGCTCCGCGGTGTCGTCCCACCGCGTCGATTTCATCAATAAAAATAATACACGGGGCATTTTTTTTACCCTGCTCAAACAGGTCGCGCACCCGTGAGGCCCCAACCCCCACAAACATCTCCACAAAATCGGCACCGCTAATACTGAAAAAGGGGACGCCCGCTTCACCGGCAACCGCTTTGGCCAGCAGGGTTTTACCTGTTCCCGGAGGCCCCAGCAACAGAGCTCCTTTGGGGATCCGCCCGCCTAACCGTTGAAATTTGGCCGGTTCTTTCAGGAAATCAATTATTTCCCGCAACTCCTGTTTGGCCTCGTCGGCTCCGGCGACGTCGTCAAAGGTGACCCGCAATTTGTCCTGCATCATGAGTTTGGCACGGGATTTTCCGAAAGAAAAAATCCCCTTGCTTCCGCCTCCCTGCATGCGCTTGAGGAGGTAAAACCACACCACGGCCAACAAAATCCACGGCAAAAGATTGAGCAAATACCCCACCCAGTCCAGTGATTTTTTTCTAAAATCGTACTTAATTCCGGCTTTATTCCACTGCTCCAACATGTCTTTTTCAATGTACGGCAGGGTAACCTTGAAGCGCTTAAAATTCACCACACGGCCGTTGATTTTGACGGCGCTTTCGTGCTTTAAAACGCCGTGGAACTCGTGGTCTTGAATGACGGCGCGTTCAATTTCGTTGGACTGAAGCAGCCGTTGGTATTCACTGAAGCTAATTTCCTGTTCGCTTTTCCGTCCCAGATTGCTGAAAGCTTGAGCAAATAAAATGGATCCCAGAATAATAAGAATCCAAATCGTAATGGAACGGGAATAGCGTTTCCACGAACCATTGTCGTCCTTTTGGGGTTTCTTGCCGTTCGGGGGGCCCATTTCTCTTTTGGGCGGGCGCCGCCGCGGCGTACGATTTTCGCCGGTTTTATTGGAACGTAGGTCGAAATTTCTCAGATTAAGCATCTATTTTCACTCCAAACTCTTTTCTTTTTCAATGTAAATGGCGCGCAAATTGCGCAGTTTCTGTTTGTAATCCAACCCGTACCCAATTACAAATTTGTCGGGAATCTCAAATCCCACATAGTCAATTGGGGCGGCGATGGAGTTGTCCCGCTTTTTCAATAAAAGTGTGACGAATTTCAAAGAACGGGGCTTCATGGCTTGAATCATTTTACGCATGTACTGAATGGAAAGCCCCGAATCCACAATATCTTCCACAACAATGAGGTCCCGGCCCTCAATTTCGCAATCGAGTGCTTTGAGCAACGAAACCTTCCCGCTGGAGATTTTTTCATCTCCGTAACTGGAAATTTTCAGGAAGTCAATCTCACAATCAATGGGCACCTCGCGAATCAAATCAGCCAAAAAAATAAAACTGCCGTTCAGCACGCCGACGAAAATGGGCACACGGTCGTGGTAATCCTCCGCAATCCGGCGCCCCAATTCCTTGGTGCGCTGTTTGATTTCTTCCTCTGAAATGTAAACTTCAAATTCCTCTTTTTTCAAGACTTCCTGAAGAAGATTTTGTTCCGTTCTCATGGATTTTCCTGCATTTTTTGAATTTTTAGGTGAATCATTTCCTTTGTTTTTCGGGTTACTTTAAATCGATCGTCCAACCGGAATCCCACCAACCAAACAATGTGGCCATCTGCTGTCAAAACCAGCACCCTTCCACGATTGTGCAGGGGAACCTTTTCGTCCGTCAAAAAATCGGACACCTTTTTAAAATTTTTCATTCCAAGAGGGATGAATCTGTCTCCCGCCCGCCAGGTGCGAATGTGTAACGTTTTGCCCTCTAACTTGCTAAAATCCACCCATTCTTGTGACGAATCTTGTTGAAATAAGTCGGATTTTTCTATTTTAGGGCTACGCTTGATTTGAAAGAGGACACCCAATTCAGGCAGAAAAATGCTTTCCCCGATGCGCACGGTGTAACTAATCGGAGATTTCGTTTGTCTCTTTTCAATGACAAGTCCGGCGTGGTCTAATAGCACATCCAAATCGGCTGAAATAACCACCCGCTTGCCCTTTTGCCGATTTTGCACCAAATCCAAAAGAGCCCGGTATTTCCCGAACGTCAAATCGGACTGCTTAGCCCCCATTTGCAGCAACAAATGCTTAAAAATATATTTCTGTACACTATTAAAATAATCGGAAAATTTGTGAATATCAAGAATAATTTTGGTGGTCTCTCGGACCAAAATGCAATCTCGAACGGCGCGTTCCGCTTCCGCTACGAGAAAATTTTCGGTTTCAGCCGCTACTTCCCCCAGTTGGTTGAGTGACTTTACAATTTCGGGATTAAAATGCTTTTCAAGGTATGGCAAAAGCTCGTGGCGAAGGCGATTGCGGCGAAATCGCACATCCACATTGGAAGAATCGTCCCGAAATTTTAATCCCTGTGCCTCGGCGTAGCGGTGAATATCTGAGCGATTAGCCCACAGGAGAGGCCGCACAAAGGGACCCCGCCGCACGGGGATTCCCCTCAAACCCGTGAGCCCGGCTCCTCGAAGCAGGTTTTCCAAAATCGTTTCGGCCTGATCGTTCTTCTGGTGTCCCAACGCTACCTTATTAAAATCGGAATGGGCGAGGGCGGTTTCGAAAAAGACGTAGCGCTGTTTTCGGGCAGCCTCTTCCAGTCCCAATTGGTGGCGTCGAGCAAAACGGGGAACATCCCGTTTTTCGCTGTGAAGTTTGAGCCCGTGTGCATGGGCCAAACGGCGCACAAAGGCCTCATCCGCGTCGGACTCCGTTCCGCGAATTCCGTGGTTCAGGTGCAAAACTCCTAAAGTGAGCTGCCAGTCTTCCCGAATCTGCAGCAGGACGTCCAACAGCACAATGGAATCGATACCGCCTGAAACGGCCACCCACACATGGTCGCCAGGCGAAAGAAGAGCTTTTTCCCGAATAAAATCGGTGCAGTTTTTTAAAAATTGGTACGTAAACTGCATAGCTGCAATTTAAGGTTTCCTGAAAAGGTTCAATTCTCTCATATTAAACTAAATTAACTCTGAACCTGTACCGAAAATCGATTCTTGTGAACAAAACCGATTGAAAACACATACAGGATGTAGTATAAAGAGGGAAATTAATCAACATGCGGCTAATTTGCCCCTTCCTAACAAAAAACATAGCCGGAACCCTGAGTTTAGTCGCTTCGGGTGTTTGGCTCCCTTCTATTGAAATATAGCCACATTGGAGGGAAAAAGCAACATCTAATATTATTATTATTAACTGGTTATGATTTTTTGGAACAGGATTGAAATTTCCTCAATTTTCACCCAAATTTTGCATTCAAAGGTTGGAAATAGTTGTCCCTGAAAAACCCCATAAGGTATTAAATATATTGAGACACTAGTGTCGCGTTAAAATCAAATAAATTCAATTGGTTAGGATTTTCACCGATAATTGTTAAGGGTTCTGATTCTGTAAGTAATTGATAAATAGGGACTTTTTCGAATAAGGAAACACTCAAAATTTGTAGAATTGTGTAAAGAGATTGGTCTAATCTAAGACGTATTTTGATAATAGCGATTAGGATATAGGTTGAAATAGCGATCCAAATTTGAGTTTTCACAGCATTTTCAGATGTCCCAAAGAAGGCTTTTATTTTCAGAAGTTGTTTTATCCATTTAAAGAAGAGTTCAATTTTCCAGCGATAGCGATATAATTTTGTGATGGTCAAAGCAGAAATATCAAAGTTGTTGGTCAAAAAAACCAATCGTTTCCTGGAAGTTGAGTCGTAGAATTTTACTCTGCGCAATTTTTGAGGATAATGTTTCAGGGAATTATCCAGCGTGAGACGGATTGTTTGGTCGCAGCGCAAGCCGGAGCTTTTATCGATTTTATGTGAATAAATCCTTTTGAATGTAAGATTTTTCTTGGCTCGAAGAATAAAATAGGCTCCTTGTTGATTTAATTGAAAGAGGCGTTTGAAATCAAGATACCCTCTGTCCATGATATAAAAAGCAGTGGGTTGCACAACGAGAATGTCCAGGATATTGATATCATGCACCAAGGCATTGGTAATCTCAATAAAGGTGGGGATGGAACCCCTTAAATCCAATAAAGTATGTAACTTAATAGCGCCCTTTTTCTTTCGGAATTTAGCTCAGGGGAACAGACTCAAACACAGATCAATGGTAGTTGAATCCAGGGCATAGACCAAATGGTCAAGCTGAAGACTAAAATCGGGATCATCTTTGTAAAGAGGTTGAGCCTCTGAAATAAGCGTTTGAGCAAAGTCAGCGTAGATACGCCAATCTCTTTTTTCATTAGCCCGAGAAAGATTGGAGATGCTCACATGACCCTTTATACCTAAATGGTATAGTTTGTTCGGTTGAGCATTCAAACAAGCTTCGATATCGCGCAAACTCTCACGGTAACTCAATTGAGCAAAACTCATGGCGCTAAATTGATCTCAACAGCTGAATCTTTGAACACGGTCATTGCCTTTGTATTTGGCAACGGCTTTATTAAATTCGTATTTTGGAACAAAATCCATGATCTGAGAAAAAATAGTGCGACCCGTATTCATATATCCACTCTCCTTTTTATGTAAGTGATATATGAATAAACGGATTATTTCATTTCAAATCAAAAAATAATTTTGTTCTTGTATCTTATTAATATTCCGATAGTTATCTAAACAGTCCAATATTTAAACGCGACACGAGTGACCTAATAATATTATTATTAAGCGGTTATGACTTTTTCAGGATGACCCTGTCAAGCCCTTCCTGAAATATTATGGATGTGTTCATGTAATTGCCATTTTCCAGTTTGCGTTAAGTAGAATAACCACAAACTTATTTGTGTTAAGCGAATATAGATATAACTAACGCAAAATCCTTATACGCTATTTTACTGAACACAATTAGAATATATTTTCCCCTTCAACAATAGTGATTAATTCATGTAAAGCGTAAACATTGGGATTCCTGCCCTGTCCTTTTACCAATAATAAGATCTTTTTGTTACTTTCCAGCTTTTTCAATAAGGAACTACCGGTAACTCTATTTTTTATGTTAGCTAATTTTAAAGCAGTAGTGGAATCGAGAATTGGCTTTTGAAAAAAAGCGTCAAGCAAGGGAATCGCAAATTGTGAGTGCGTGATTTGTATAAAAGCCGGTTTTAGTTGTTCATACAAATTCAGAATCTTTTTTGCTTTTTCAATATTCGTTTTAGATTGTTGAACTACCGCTGTCAAAAAGAACTCGATCCATCCTTGCCAGTCATTACGTTCTGTTATAAAAAGCAAATGATCGTAATATTTCTGTCGATGTGTTTCTAAATATTCACTCATATAAAACATTGGACGACTCAATAGTTTTTTTGCATACAGAAATAAGGGAATAAGCAGCCTTCCTATTCTCCCGTTACCATCTTTAAACGGATGAATAATTTCAAACTGGGCGTGAATAATTGCTAATTGAACCAGTGTATCAAGAAAGTTTGAATGAATAAATTGTTCAAGGTCTTCCATATATTCTTGTATAATCATTGGATTCGGGGGAATAAATCTTGCTTTTTCAATCGGCGTACCAGGTCTACCAATCCAGTTTTGATCATTGCGAAATTCGCCCGGATTTTTGTTTTTTCCCCGCACGCTATTTAATAGGATAGCATGAATTTGTTTAATGAAATTTAAAGAAATGTTGCGGTGTTTCAGTTCATCTTCGGCGGTCAGAAGCGCTTTTCTGTAATTAATAATTTCTTGAATATCTTGTTTGATCGATTCCGGTTTTTCTTTCTCCAAACCGGCTTCCATTCCCAAAACTTCTTCCAGAGAGGCTTGCGTTCCTTCAATTCGGGAGGATAGGACTGCCTCATTCGTCGTCAAAGGCGAAAGCAGTACCGCAGGATTGATCAGGCTTTGAAGCAGACCATCGTAACGTGCAATGGCAGCATGCGCCTTTCCAATCAAAGGAATTAAATTCTGCCAATTAATATTCTTTGGTGGTAATTTAACCGGTATGAAAGGTTTTTGGCCCATATTTTTTTTAACCTATTTCTTTTTGCTAATCAATTTAATTCCCAACTTCTTTGCCAATTCCCTCGCTGGTCCCGTAAGGCCGCTTTTGCTGACAATTTCTTTAACCGCTTTTGCCTTGGCATTTTTTTATCACACCGCTGTGAATCGGGGGCTCCAATTTTTCACTTCGCCTTTTATTTTTCCCCTTTCATCTGCGCTCATCAAAAATAATGCTGTTTCACCACCCTTTACACCGATCCACCAGTCGGCCAACCGAGGATGGACTGGCGGCAACCACATCCTCATCCAGCATCTTATAGCTCAAAC
>CAZOHG010000051.1:0-25351 GCA_964579725.1 uncultured Deferribacteres bacterium | reverse complement strand
GAAAGCGATATGGACGTAGTCATTGCCGGTTCCGCGGATTCCGTTGCCATGGTCGAAGGCTGGTCTAAAGAAATCAGCGAAGATGATATGGTGAATGCACTGGAATTTGGGCACAATGAGATCAGAAAAATCGTGCAACTTCAAGAAGAGCTCGTAGCAGAGGTGGGGAAGCCCAAACGAGTCTACGAACCGGTGGAGATTCCGGCCGAATTGAAAGAAGAGGTTCAAAAACGCGCTGACGAGCGAATGGAAGAGATCGTCAATATCGCGGACAAGAAAAAACGCAGCACGGCATTGAAAGAATTGGTCACGTCTATTGCAGAAGCCCTGGAGGAGGAATTCCCCGACGCAAAGGGAATGATCGCCTCGGTGGTGGGAGAAATTGAAAAGGCAAAAATGCGCCGCAATATTTTGGAGAAGGGACACCGCTTGGATGGGCGTTCCCTGACGGAAATTCGACCGATTACATGTGAAATCGGAGTTCTGCCACGGGCGCACGGGTCTGCTTTGTTCACGCGCGGCCAAACCCAGAGCCTTTCGGCAGCCACATTGGGCACCAAAATGGACGAACAGAAAATCGAGGGTCTGGAAGGCGGTTCCTGGAAGCGCTATATGCTCCATTACAATTTTCCGCCCTTTTCGGTAGGCGAGGTCAAACCCATGCGTGGCCCCGGCCGTCGGGAAATTGGACACGGCCAGTTGGCCGAACGGGCTCTAAAACCCGTTATTCCGGATGATTCGGAATTTCCGTACACAATTCGGATTGTTTCCGATATTTTGGAATCCAACGGTTCTTCTTCCATGGCTACCGTGTGCGCGGGGTCGCTGTCACTCATGGATGCCGGTGTGCCCGTTAAAGACGCCGTCGCGGGAATTGCCATGGGACTCATTAAGGAAGGAGAGAATGTAGCCATTCTAACCGACATTTTAGGCGACGAAGATCACATGGGCGACATGGATTTCAAAGTAGCCGGTACCGCCGATGGAATTACGGCCTTTCAAATGGACATTAAAATTACGGGGATTTCCTTCGAGATTATGCGTCAAGCTCTTCAACAGGCTCGAGAGGCGCGTCTGAAAATTCTCGAAATCATGAACCAAACCATTGACAAACCCAGGTCGGACATTTCCCAATACGCTCCGCGGATCATGTCCGTTCAGGTGCCGGTGGACACCATCGGAGCCATTATCGGCCCCGGCGGCAAAAATATTCGCGAAATCATTGACAAAACCGGCGCGACTATCGATATCGAAGACGACGGTACCGTGACCATTGCCTCTCCGGATGTCGAGGCGGCTGAAGAAGCCAAGCGAATTGTTGAGGCCTATTCCGCCGTACCGGAAGAAGGAAAGGTGTACCGAGGAAAAGTCAAGAAAATTATGAATTTCGGTGCTTTTGTCGAAATTCTTCCAGGTAAAGAGGGGCTGCTTCACATTTCAGAATTGGAGTACCACCGCGTGAACAAAGTTGAAGACATCCTGCACGTGGGTGATGAAGTTGAAGTAAAACTTCTGAAAGTGGAACGTGACGGAAAGTTGGAATTGAGTCGAAAGGCTTTGTTGGAAAAACCGGAGGGTTACGTTGAGCCCCCGCCCCGGGATCGGAGCAGCAGCAGCCACGGCAGAGGACGCCGCGACGGAAGAGGTGAGGATCGCAACCGAAATAATCGAAGACGCTAATTCCCTTGGCATCCAATCAAAATGTGAACGAAAGTTCACTCTACCAAAAAACGGTTCTTTCAAACGGATTGCGCATTGTAACGGAAAAAATCCCTTACGTACGCTCCGTTTCGATCGGCTTGTGGATTGAAGCCGGGACCCGCGACGAATTACCCGAGCAAAACGGCATTGCGCACTTTCTGGAACACATGGTTTTCAAGGGAACAGAAAATCGCAATGCCTTTGAAATTGCTGACGCGTTAGAGTCCCTCGGTGGAAACCTCAATGCGTTTACCAGCAAAGAATTGACCTCATTTTATGCCCACGTGTTGGATGAACACGTCGGCATTGCCCTGGACGTCCTTTCGGATTTGATTCTGCACCCGCTTTTCGATCGGGCTGAAATTGAAAAGGAAAAGAATGTCGTTATTGAGGAAATCCGGGATATGGAGGACACTCCGGACGACCTCATTTTTGAGTATTTTTTTCAGGACTTGTTTCGTCCGCACCCCTTGAGTCTGTCCACCCTTGGGAAAAAGGAAATCGTTGCTAAACTGACACGGCAAGATTTGCTCAATTTTCTTCAAAATCACTACACACCCAATCGGATTGTTCTTGCCGCAGCTGGTAATGTGGAACACGAGCAAATCGTTGAGTTGGCGGATAAATATTTCTCCCATTTGTCCGGTCAAAGCCAGCGGCATTTGGGGAATCTGCCGGAACTAAGGGCGGGGCGGTATTTCTGGGAAAGCACTGCGCAACAAACCCATATTTGCCTGGGCTGCCCGGTCATTCCCTACAATCACCCTAAACGGCATGCCTTGTTGCTTTTGCACACAATTCTGGGAAGCGGAATGAGTTCTCGTCTTTTTCAATTACTTCGGGAACAATACGCGCTGGCCTATTCCGTTTTTTCCTTTGCCGATTTTTATCTTGACACGGGTGTTTTTGGTGTGTACATTGGTACAGACGATTCGAAAATCGACGCTGCCCTAAAGCTGATTCACAGCACGTTTCAGGATTTGCGTCGGAAGAAGATGAATCCCACTGAGCTGGAAAAAAAGAAATCCGAGCTAAAGGGAAATTTGCTTCTCGGATTGGAATCTACATCGAATCGAATGAGCCGATTGGCTAAAATGGAAATTTATTTAAATAAATTTAATACGTTAGATGACGTCATTCACGACATTGAGAAGGTAACCTTGGAGCAGATTTTGTCGGTTACGGAGGAGTTTTTTAGTGAAGAGCGAATGGTAGAAACCATTTTAAAACCGAAAACATGAACCTAAATGTAGAAGGGATTAAAAAATGATCGTTGGCGTATTAAAGGAAATTAAACCGGATGAATATCGTGTTTCCATGCTACCGGTTGGCGTTCACAGTTTGAAAAAGAAAGGCCACACTGTTCTGGTTGAAAAATCAGCGGGGGAGGGAAGCGGTTTTTCCGATCAGGATTATCGTGAGGCCGGGGCAGAAATCGTTGAAACGGCGGCGGAAATTTACAAAAGAGCGGACATGATTGTAAAGGTTAAGGAGCCGCTTCCGCAGGAATATGATTTGATTCGTGACGGCCAGATTCTTTTTACCTATTTTCATTTCGCCGCTTCTGAAGAGTTAACCAAAGCGATTGTGAAATCGGGTGCCATTGCCGTTGCCTACGAGACGGTTGAAACCGAAAACCATGCTTTGCCGCTTCTCATTCCAATGAGCGAAGTAGCCGGACGCATGTCCATTCAGGAGGGAGCCAAATATCTGGAAAAGCGAATGGGCGGCAGGGGCGTGCTGTTGGCGGGTGTCCCGGGCGTGGAACCGGCAACCGTGGTGATAATCGGCGGTGGAATTGTGGGAACGAACGCAGCCAAAATGGCAGCCGGCTTGGGGGCCAATGTCATGATTTTGGATGTGAATTTGGAGCGCTTACGCTATTTGGACGATGTGATGCCCAAAAATGTCACCACTTTGGCTTCCAATGCTTACAATATTCGCGATGCGATTTCCCGAGCCGATTTGTTGGTAGGAGCTGTTTTAATTCCCGGCGCCAAAGCCCCCAAATTGGTTACCAGGGACATGATTAAATTGATGAAGCCTCGATCGGTTATTGTGGATGTGGCCGTTGATCAGGGTGGGTGTATTGAAACCGTTCACCCGACCACCCACCACGATCCGATTTACATTGTGGATGATGTGATTCATTACAGCGTGGCCAATATGCCAGGAGCAGTCCCCAGAACATCGACCATTGCGTTGACCAATGCCACATTGCCCTACGCCATTAAGCTTGCCGACAAAGGTTTAGATGCCCTTCGGGAAGATGCTGCCTTGAAAAAGGGATTGAATATATTCAAGGGCAAAATCACGTACAAAAATGTGGCAGAGGCGTTTGACCTGCCTTTTGTTCCGGCAGATGAAGTTATTTGAGACGAAACCAAGCTTGAAAAATGTTTACATTTTAACGTATCACCACGTTTGTGACGAGTGGTTGCCAACTGCTGCCCGCGTCACAACCCGTCAGTTTGAAAAGCACATTCGCACCCTTTTGGGTGAGGATGTGCTTTTTTTGTCTGAAATGGATTTGCTGAATCCCGAAAGGGTACCCGAGAAAAGAAAAAAGGTCATGCTCACCTTTGACGATGGGTTTGCTTGCCTGTACCGACATGCCTTTCCGATTTTACAAATGTACAAAATACCAGCGCTCGTCTTTATTGTAACGGGGTACGTCGGCCAATTCAGCGCCTGGGATGTCAATTTTTTCAGCCGGAAGCCGACGCATTTGAATTGGTCGGAAATTCTGGAAATGCAGCGGTACGGCATTTCTTTTGGTTCTCACACCCACACCCACAAAAACCTGAGGGCTGTAGATTCGTCTCAGGTTTTAAGTGAATTAAAACTATCTAAATCCATTTTAGAAAACAAATTGGGGCAGTCTGTTCAATCACTTTCTTACCCTTTTGGACGCCATTCGGAGAGCATTCATAAGCAGGCTGCGAAATTGGGGTACCATCTTGGGTTTACATTGGCTCCCGGAAATCAATTCAGGAATCCCTTGTCCATTCCCCGTTTGGGGGTGTATTTGTTTGACGTACCGTTCTTTTTTCGGCTAAAAACGAGCCCTTCGCGACTGCGACGTCTGGAATATCTAAAGTTGAAAATAACGAATTTTTGCGCAACAGGAACCATTGTAACCAAGAAGATATTGAGATAAACGGAATGAGAAAGATTTTTTAAGCTTTGAAAAAAGTTCTTTCATTTGGAATAGCTTAATTTTTCTTGTTTTTAAATTGAGATTGTTATAAATTAAATAAAATTTGAGTATCTTCGGGGCCAGGTGAAAATCCTGACCGGCGGTGAAAGCCCGCGAGTCGCTGCGGCGACAGATTCGGTGAAATTCCGAAGCCGACGGTTACAGTCCGGATGGGAGAAGATACAAAAGGTGTTGTCTATTTCACCTAAGTGAGCCCCGATTTAATCCGGGGCTTTTTGCTTTCCGAAAGGGGAAGTGAGCAAAGTGTTGACTGAAGACCAAAAATGGATGCGACTGGCCCTTCGGCTGGCCAAAAAAGGGATGGGATGGACCTCGCCGAATCCGAATGTCGGGGCGATTGTAGTAAAAAATGGACGTGTTATTGGAAAGGGTTTTCACCGGAAATTCGGCGGCCCGCACGCGGAAGTTTTCGCTCTGCAGGAGGCGGGTACAGAAGCCCGAAATGCCACTCTTTACGTGACGTTAGAACCCTGTTCCCATTACGGAAAAACACCTCCCTGCGCGGATCGAATCATCGAAGCCGGTCTCAAGCGCGTGGTTGTGGCTACCCCTGACCCGAATCCTTTAGTCAATGGTAAGGGAATAGCCAAATTGCGGAAAGCCGGAATCGAAGTCACGATTGGGGTGGAAGCGGACAAAGCCAAAGCTTTGAATGCGCCCTTTTTTAAATTTGTCCGAACGGGATTGCCTTTTGTAACGCTGAAAATCGCTCAAACAATAGACGGAAAAATTGCAACGCCTTCGGGAGACTCCCGCTGGATCAGCGGAAAAGCCTCTCGGCGGCTGGTACACCGCTGGCGTTTCCAAATGGATGCTGTTCTGGTGGGAATCGGAACTGTGCTACAAGACGACCCCCAATTGACCGTTCGAATGGTAAGGGGGCGAAATCCGATTCGCTTTGTTTTGGATCCCCATTTGAGAATTCCGGAAACAGCCAAAATATTGAATCTTCCCGATTCATCAAAAACTATTGTGGTTACGGGAGAAGAAAATCGAAAGAAGACCGCCTTCATTCAAGAAAAGGGAGCAGAGGTTCTTTTCGTACCACAAAACCGAGACGAACTCTTTGACGTGACGGAACTACTCGCTGCAGTTGCACAAAAGAATATTTTGTCCATTCTCGTAGAAGGCGGGCGGGGGGTTTTTTCCGCTTTTTTGAAGCAACGAGCGTTTGACAGAGTGGCCGTATTTGTGGCGCCCAAAATTGCCGGTGCGGGAATCGGCCCCTTTGACGACATATCAATTGAACGAATGGACGAGGCACTTCCGCTACGTCTTTTTCACAAGCGTCGCGTGGGTGAGGATTGGCTCTTCGAATTTGAACCGCAAGAAGCAGTTTAAATTGCGGCTGAACCAATGATTTCTGTCGCGGAAAAAATAGGCGACCCAAGGAAAAAATATTTGGATTAGTACGTAGGAAAGCGGTTGATTTAAAAATAGAAAGAGTTTTTCAATGTTTACGGGTCTTGTTGAGGTTGTGGGCACTGTTGAATCCATTCGAACTTTCGGTTCAGGGAAACGCCTGCGAATTTTGGCGCCCGAAATAGCCGGTCAATTGGAATTGGGTGAAAGCATTTCGGTGAGCGGCGCCTGCCTCACGGTTGTTCTAAAAAGTAAAGATTCCTTTGAAGTAGAAGTTGTTCAGGAAACCCTTTCGAGAACAACTTTAAAGGAACTTTCTATCGGGAATCGGGTGAATTTGGAACGATCGCTGCGGGCACTCGATCGCTTGGGAGGCCATTTTGTTCAAGGCCATGTGGACGGTGTAGGTACCATTGAATTCTTTTCAAGGGAAAATGACGGCAATTTTCGTTTGTCCGTCCACCTTCCAGAAGAATTACGTCCGTTGGCTGTGGAAAAAGGCTCTATTGCCATTGACGGAGTGAGTTTAACCGTGGCCAAACAGCTGAGCTTTGGAGTTGAGGTGGCACTGATTCCCTTTACGGTTCAACACACCACTTTCCAGTGGAAAAAGAGGGGCGACCACGTAAATGTGGAAATGGATTTATTGGGGAAGTATGTGTTTAGTTTTCTAAAAAATCAGCAAACACAGTCAACCTCCATTACCGAAGAATGGCTGCGCCGAGCAGGATTTTAATTTGGCGTAGTACGTTTTCGATTTTTGAAGTATGAATTTATCGATTAGCAAACAATCAAAATGGGACAAAATTTCATGAATCCGTTTAACAAAATAGAAGATGCCATTGAGGCCATTAAAAAAGGTGAGATTATTATTGTCGTGGATGATGAAGATCGGGAAAATGAGGGGGATTTCATTATGGCGGCGGAAAAGGTTACCCCGCAAGCCATTAATTTTATGGCTACCCACGGAAGGGGCCTCATTTGCGTCCCGATGACCCCCGAACGACTTGAGGAATTGGATCTCCAGCCGATGGTAACTGAAAATACCGCCCACTTAGGAACGGCGTTTACGGTTTCAGTAGATGCCAAACAGGGAGTGACCACCGGAATTTCGGCGCAGGACAGGGCAAAAACCATTCAAGTGCTTATTCAACCTCAAACCAAACCCCAGGATTTGGCGCGCCCGGGGCACATTTTCCCGCTGCGTGCCCGAAAAGGGGGCGTTTTACGGCGCGCCGGACACACGGAAGCGGTTGTAGACCTGGCGCGGTTGGCCGGATTGTATCCGGCCGGCGTCTTGTGTGAAATCATGGATGAAGATGGTACCATGGCGCGTGTGCCGAAATTACTGGAAATTGCCCGAAAATTTCACCTTAAAATCATTACGATCAAAGATTTAATTGAATACCGGCGCCGGAAAGAGCATCTTGTGCACCGGGTGGCGACGGCCAATTTGCCCACGCGTTTCGGTGAATTCAGAATTCATATCTACGAGAGCGATATCGATCCAAGCGATCACGTGGCTTTGGTCAAAGGGGAAATTAGCCCCGACAAACCCATTTTGGTTCGGGTGCATTCGCAGTGCCTCACCGGAGATGTTTTTCACTCCCTGCGGTGCGATTGCGGCGACCAGTTGGAAAAGGCCCTCCAGATGATTGAGCAAGAAGGCGAAGGGGTGCTCCTTTACATGAGGCAGGAGGGACGTGGGATTGGACTGGCCAACAAAATCAAAGCCTACCACCTGCAGGAACACGGTAAAGATACCGTGGAAGCCAATGAGGCTCTTGGCTTTAAGCCTGATTTGCGGGATTACGGCATTGGGGCGCAAATCTTGGCTGATCTCGGCGTGCGAAAAATTCGCTTAATGACCAACAATCCCAAGAAAATTGTGGGCCTTAAGGGCTACGGGCTGGAAGTTGTGGAACGCGTTCCTATTGAAGCTACGCCTAATCCCATTAATCTAAAATATTTACAGACCAAACGAGATAAAATGGGGCATCTCATTTTGAATAACGAAGAATTTGGAAAGAAAGCTGAATTCGAAAAAGATAAATAGCATCAATTAAAAAGAGCTGTAGGAAATCCCCTTGATTTTTTGGCGGATTCAAATTACATTGAATGACAGGGAGAGGCCGGTGGAATAAAGGCTGCACAGTATTTTTATGGATAATCAATAGGAGGCCAAGCAGTGAAACTCATTGAGGGTCAATTAAATGCAAAGGGAAAGCGTTTCGGTTTGATTGCGTCCCGCTTTAATGAATTGGTGGTTCGGAAATTAGTTGAGGGGGCAGAAGATTGTATTCTTCGGCACGGTGGGGCTCCTGAAAATCTTGAACTGGCCTGGGTGCCGGGTTCCTTTGAAATTCCTCTGACAGCTCAACGCATGGCGGTTTCAGGAAAGTACAATGCCGTTATTTGTCTTGGGGCTGTGATCCGGGGGGCAACCCCTCATTTTGAATATATCGCCGCAGAGGTAACCAAGGGAATCGCTCAGGTGAACTTGCAAACCGGTATTCCCACGGTTTACGGTATTATTACCGCGGACACACTGGAGCAGGCCCTGGAACGGGCCGGGACCAAAATGGGCAACAAGGGCTGGGACGCCGCCCTTACTGCCATTGAGATGGTTAATCTCCTTCCGAAAATAGAAGGAAAGTAGCTGTGATTTTCAGAAAGGCAGTAGATAAATTCATTGAATCACAAAAGATTCCATTTTCCAATTTAAAAATTCTCTTTAAATTTGTAGGGATTTCCTTTTTGGTAAGTCCATTTTTCGTTGCGGCGAATTTCTCTTCTGCCCTGGGGCAATGGACAACGTTTACCAATAAGTCGTCCATTCACCAAATGGTTTTTTCGCACGGGAAAATTTGGTGTGCAACCAATGGCGGCATTATTGCTTTTCAGGAAGATGGTTCTGAGGCTTCAACGCTTACCAATACGGACGGCTTAAGTTTTAACAATGTCACCCAGCTTTCGGAAGACTGGCACGGCCACTTGTGGTTCGGAATGGCCAACGGAATGATCAATATTTTTTCGCCCGAGACTAACTCGCTTCAAATTGTAGACGATTTTTCCCGAAATGACATTCGAAGCATTGTGCCCGTTGGGGATAGCATTTTCATCGGGTTGAATATCGGCGTCAGCCTTTTTTTACTCGACCGCATGGAAGTAAAGGAGACCTACAAGAATCTCGGAAGTTTTCCCATCGAAATTCCGGTGAATTGTGTGGCCGTCCAATATCCGTATATTTGGGTGGGTACCGACAAAGGAATTGCTCGCGCCGATTTGCGGCAGGTGAATTTAAAAGCGCCGCAAAGCTGGCAAAATTTCACTTTGAATCAGGGGCTTCCTTCTAACACAGTGCAAGCGATTTTGGCTCGGGGCGATGTGGTTTTGGCAAGTACGGATCTTGGCGTCGTTCACTTTGAAAACAAGCGCTGGGTAACCGCAAACGACGGCCTGGGACAAACAAAAATCGTAACCTTCTATTGGCAAGACGGCGAGATTTTCGGTCTTGCCCGGAATGCTGTTTTTAAACTTGATTTAAAAACATGGACGTGGAAGCGGCTATTTGCGAGTTTTCAAAAGGGCACGGATCTTTTTATTCAGCCTGACAATGTTTTTTGGGTGGGTACAGACGGTAACGGCATTTTTCGGTATGATTTAAACAAAAACGAAGGGCGTCAAATTATCCCCAATGGCCCCGGGGGAAATAATTTTAAAGGAATGGCCATTGACGCTCAGAACAATCTTTGGGTGGGGTCGGCTTCCATTTACGGATGGGGATTTGCCAAATTTGACGGGGCGACCTGGACGGTATTTAATCGCGCCAAAAATGGTCTACCTTCTGACAACGTGGAGTGTGTGGCTGTCGATCATGCCAATAATGTTTGGTTGGGTACGTGGGGAGGAGGGGTGTATGTTGTGCGGCCTGACGGGACGCTGGGATTTTATTCGGCGCGCAACGGGCGCTTTTCCGGCATCCCAACGGATTTGAATTATGCCGTCGTAACCGATATCCAAGTGGATGCTGCCGGCACAGTGTGGTTTTTAAATTACTATCCCTACAATCAAAAAGTTTTGGTTGGCGTGACGCCTGATTCCCAATGGGTCTACTTTACAAGCAGTGAGTTGGGCCTTAATTCCGATAAGGTCAAGACACTGCTCATTGACCACCGCGGTTGGAAGTGGATCGGAACCGAAAACAGTGGGATCGCGGTGTTCAATGACAACGGAACGCCATTGGACAAATCCGACGATCAACAAATGGGAACGCTCACAACAGCCGACGGACTGGAGAGCAATTCGATTGCCGCAATGGCTGAAGACGATTTCGGAGCCATTTGGATCGGAACCAAAGAGGGGGTGGATTTTTATCTGGATGGACAAGTACAACCTCGTTACGGATTAATTAGTACCGATATTACCTGCATGGCCATTGACCCTCGCAATAACAAATGGATTGGAACCAGTGCGGGAATGAGCGTTTTGGACCCGGATGGCTACCGCTGGACCCACTACACCACAGATAACAGTCCCATTGCCAGTAATAGTGTGCAAAGTGTGGTTTTTAATCGAAAAACAGGGGAGGTTTTTATCGGAACAACCCGGGGGTTGTCGCGATTTCAAACTCCGTACATTGAACCCAAAAATGATTTGTCCGGGCTGCGCGCCTACCCCAATCCGTTTATTTTAGATGGGAATGGGGGCCGTGTGGTTATCGATGGTTTGGCCAGACAAAGCAGTGTGACGATTTTTACCGAATCCGGGCGCAAAATTCGGAATTTTCCCAAGGAAGAGGTGTTGGGAGCGCGCGTTTCCTGGGACGGACGGACGGAAAACGGAATACCTGTTGCAAGCGGTATCTACATTGTGGTGGCAGCGACCGAAGATGGCGCTTCAAAGGCAACCAAATTGGCCGTGATTCGAAGGTAAAACTATAAATTGGAAAGTGGATTGAATCTTCTCATTGCCGTAATCGATTTAATTCGGAACAAGTTGTGTCATTCGACAAATTAAAGAATAGTTCAATTCGACCGAAAGAATTATGCTAATTTCATTGTACATTAAAAATTTCGCCCTTTTTGATGAAGTACACCTGACATTCCAAAAGGGGTTAAATATTATTACGGGTGAAACAGGCGCCGGGAAATCTCTCATTGTGGATGCCTTAAATCTTCTTTTGGGAGACCGCAGTGACCTGACTGTTCTTCGAAAAGATGCTCCAAAAGCCATAGTAGAAGGCGTGTTCAACAATTTATCTGAGGAGATTCTTCAGCTTTTGCGCCAAAATAATTTGGACATTCTGGAAGATGAGCTTCGACTGCGCCGGGAAGTGAATGCGTCGGGTCGTTCACGTGCTTTTGTCAATGACACACCTGTAACGCTTGACATTCTCCGAAAATTCGGCGATGCGTTGGTAGACCTACACGGCCAGCACGATCACCAATCTCTTCTTAAAAATGACCGACATATTGTCTATTTAGATGCCTATGCGGGTGTGGAGGAAGAGGCTGCTGCTGTGCGCGAAAGTTTTCAAAAAATTCGCTCCTTCAAAAATCGATTGGCCGAATTAGATGCCCGGGCACGAATGCTTGAAGAAAAGCGCGATTATCTTCAATTTCAGCTTCGTGAAATCGTCTCAGTCAATCCGCAGCCTGACGAAGAAGAGGAATTGGAGAGAGAAGAGCGCATTCTTGCCAATAGCGAACGTCTGTTTTCGCTGAGTGCCGAGGCCTACCGTATTTTATATGAAGAGGATCAAGCCATTTATTCCCTGTTGACTCGTGTGGAAACGCTTCTCACGGAGCTTCAGGACATTGACGACCAATTTGGCGAATACGCCCGGCTGACTTCCGAATCAAAAATCAATTTGGACGAAGTAGCCAAATTCCTTCAAAACTACACGTCTACGTTTGAATTTAATCCGGAAAGATTGGAAGAAATTCGGAGTCGTTTGAGTGCTCTCAGGCGATTGGAAAAAAAATACGGGCCAAACATTTCGGCGGTGTTGGAAAAGAAACAGAAAATCGAATCGGAGTTGAGTCTTTTGGAAAACATCGACTCCGAAATTGAGGCCGTCCGCCAGGAATTGGACGCCGAAAAAAGACGTTATTCCCAATTGGCCGAAGTGCTTTCCCAAAAGCGGAAAATCGCTGCGGGGCGCCTTAAAACATCGATCGAAGCGGTTTTGGCTCGTTTGGGCATGGAAAAGGCCGTGTTTTTTGTGAAGGTTGAACCTGTGATTGACCCACAGGGCTGGGTCATAGGTCAAAATGGCCGCCGTTTTATGGCCTCGCCCAAAGGAATTGACAGGGTCACCTTTCTCATTTCCGCCAATCCGGGCGAACCACCCAAAGAACTCCAGAAGGTCGCTTCCGGGGGAGAAATTTCGCGGGTCATGTTAGCCATTAAGTCCGTTCTTTCCGAAAAGGATGCCATACCGGTTCTTGTTTTCGATGAAATTGACAACGGGATTTCCGGCCGTGTGGCCCAAACTGTTGGAAAACAATTGGTAGATCTCTCCCAATCCCACCAAATTATTTGTGTTACCCATCTGCCTCAAATTGCCAGTGCCGGAAACGCTCATTTTGCTGTTGAAAAATTCATTGAAAGAGGCCTGACCAGCACTTCGGTACGCCCGCTTTCGGCAGGTGAGCGTATTGTTGAAATAGCTAAACTTATTGGAGGTGAGCATGTTACGGACGTCAATTTAAGAAGTGCTGAAGAATTGTTAAAAGATTTTAATGCTAATCGAAATTAATCGAATTTAAAGGAACAGTGGCGTGTTTAAACTGGTTCTGCATGGCGGCAAAAAATTAAGCGGGCGTGTGAGCATTAGCGGAAGTAAAAACGCCACGCTTCCCCTAATGGCGGCTACGCTACTTGCCCGCGGTCACTACACAATCGAAAATATTCCGGTTTTACGGGACATCAATACGATGAAACAATTGCTTGAATCTATTGGGGTTCAAGTCAATTTTGAAAATCACCGAATGCGAATCGATTCGACCGATTACGGCGAGCTTGAAGCTCCTTACGAGTTGGTCAAGAAAATGCGAGCCTCCATTTACGTGTTGGGACCGCTCTTAGCACAAAATGGATATGCTAAAGTCTCACTTCCCGGGGGATGTGCCTGGGGCCCCAGGCCTGTAAATTTTCATTTGGACGGGCTGCGAAAAATGGGTGCGACGCTAACGCTCACGCAAGGTTACATTGAGGCACGAGCAAAGCGGTTAAAGGGGGCAACCATTACCTTTGACATTCCAAGCGTGGGAGCAACCGGCAATCTCATGATGGCAGCGACCCTGGCCGAAGGACAAACCATTATCGAAAATGCGGCCATGGAACCGGAAATTGCTAATTTGGCCGAATTTCTCAATGCAATGGGTGCCCGTATTTCGGGAATCGGGACCAATCGGCTGTGCATTGAAGGCGTGCGTAACCTTTCTCCCGCGAACGGAACGGTCATTCCCGACCGAATTGAAGCCGGAACTTTTTTGGTAGCGGGAGCCATTACTCAGGGAGATGTGTGTGTTGAACAGGTACGGCCCGAACATGTAACGGCTATTTTGTCCAAGCTTGAGGACGCCGGTTTCGCCGTCGAGATAAAAGGGGACACGATTCGGCTTGTCGCCGATACGCGGGCAAAAGCTGTAAATGTGTCCACCGCCGTCTACCCGGGCTTTCCAACGGACATGCAGGCGCAATGGATGGCTCTAATGAGCGTGGCGGAGGGCACCAGTGTGATTACGGACACCATCTACCTCGATCGCTTCGCACACGTGCCGGAACTGGCCCGTCTGGGGGCCAACATTCATTTGGATGCCAATGTGGCGACGGTTCACGGAGTGGCAGAACTTCAGGGAGCGACCGTTATGTCCACCGATTTACGTGCCAGCGCGTCGTTGATTTTGGCCGGATTGGTTGCAAAAGGAAGAACGGATGTGTTGCGCATCTATCATATTGACAGGGGGTACGAAGCCATTGAGAAAAAACTCCAGGCTTTGGGAGCGGACATCCGCCGTGTACGCACCGAAGAATTTTAGCCTCAAGCCCTTTTTTACCGACCCCGGTTTTAGAACATCCCCGGCGGTTCTTCCTTTGCTCCCAGCGCACACCCAGTTCCCGCTGGGCTAATTGTTGAACAATTCTCTGATTTTTGTCCATCCCTGTGGGGCAATTTTTACCTGAACGACGTACTTCCTTTTTCTACGGTTAAATCTTTGCCGCGAAGACCTGTATTCCGAAAAATAGGAATTCTATCGGTGCAATTTCCCATATTTGAGAATTCCCCCTTCAAAACCCCGTGATCTCTCTTGTCATAAAATCACATAACTCCTTTATAAATAATCCATTCAATACAACAAACATTTAGGGCACGGTAATTGTAATCTACATTCTACAAGACACAATTTCTGCACATTTGCCGTTGGTTTTAGTAAAGAAAGGGCAAAAGGATGAAGGTGTTAGCTGAAGAAAACGAACCCATTTACACCATTGGGATCGCTGCCCGAAAAATGAACGTGGCTGTGCCCACGTTGCGCATGTACGAACGGGAAGGACTCATTTTGCCCCACCGAACATCTACCGGTCGGCGCATTTATTCCAATAATGACATGATGTGGATCGATTGTATTCGCCGAATGATCACACAAAACGGCATGAATTTGGAAGGAATTCGCCGTCTGTTAGCGCTTATGCCGTGTTGGAAATTGACCGGCTGTCCCGAAAACAAACGAAAGAATTGTCCAGCTTACAAAAATAGCGCCAAGCCGTGCTGGATGATAAAAATGGAAACGCATCCGGAAGAACGAGATATCTGCCGGAATTGCCCAGTGTATTCCCACGCCCTTCATTGTGAAGAAATGAAACCATTTTTGCGCGAAATAAACCAAAAATTGGTGGCAGAACCGTCATAAATAAAAAAAGGAGAGCAAGAATGTCACAAACGAGAAAAACCGGGATTTGGTTCATCCTGGCCGTGGTGCTGACGGCATTTGTGGGGTGTGCCCCCAAAGCGGTTCGGGTCACGTACCGGAAACCCGAATACAAACAGGAAAAGGTAAACGCCCGAAAGATCATTTTGGAAGGCGAAAAAAAGGGGTACGATCATGCCTTTCGATTTGAAAAATATGGCATTACGAAATACGAAGGCCCCAAAACCTGCCTCCAATGCCACAAAACCATTCGGGTCAAAAATCCGGAAACCGGAAAGTGGGAAGATGTCAATACCATGGAAAATGTGACCGAATCCGTTCACATGAAATGGTATTCCATTCCGGCCTACACGTACAATGTGCACGGAGAAAAAGAAAAATTGCCCATGGGCATGATTGACCGGGCGTGTGGTATTCCAGGCGCTCAAGCTGGGGTGGCCTGGGCTTTGCAAATTAAAAATCAAAAAGATGGAAAAATTTATTTTGAAGGCTGCGGACAATGCCACATTGGTGGAACCTACGGCCCGCCCGTCTACCGAATGATGCGGGAAGTGTCTCCCATGGGCAAAATTACCAAAAACGAGAAAGAATCGGTGGATTGCCTGATTTGCCATGCGAAAGAATACGACATCAGTAAGAAAATCGTAGTCAAAGACAAAAACGGACTTCGCTGGGCCGAAGATCGCAGTCTGAAAGCGGCTGTGAGTGTGGGCAAGCCGACTACGTGGAACTGCCGTCTTTGCCACGACCACAATTTCGTCGGGGACAACGGCAAAGGCAATGTGAAAACGGCGGCCGGTACGCGCTCCATTGTACACCAATATGTCAAACGCGGAAGTCCCTACACACCGGAAGAAGATGTCCATGCCGCAGCCGGGATGAACTGTTTGGACTGCCACAAAACCTACGGGCATTTTATTGCAAAAGGTAAAAAAACATGTGATCTGGTCGCCAACGATTTACCGAATGTGGATGTGACATGTGAACAGTGTCACACCGCCCAGCCCCACAAAAAAAATGAGGATGTTGCGGATATTCTCAATATGCACACCGAAAAACTTTCGTGTACCGCCTGCCACGTCACAGGGTTGCCTGACAATAATATTCGCTACAACGACTGGAAGCACCCCGTGTTTGAAGATGGCTTTTACGTCCCGAAACCGACAATCAAGGGTGGAACGAAGGGCGTTATCGCCTTTAAATGGTTTAACGGTACGGGAGGACTCATGGCCACGCCCAATGGCGATCGAAAGGACCCGAAATCTAAAATCACGCCCTTTAAGATTTTTAATGCCATGATGGCCGAGGATTCCCACAATGCCAAACCCGACCAGCAAGGTTGGATTCTTTCTTTTGACCCTGTTACCTACATGGAAGAAGGAAATCCCGAAAAGGCCATTGACGTGGCCCAGGACAATCCCTACATGCGCATGTTTTACGGACTGCCCATGAAATTCATGTTTATGAATCAATTGGCGTACGACCTCGGTTACAAAACCTGGGACAATTCCTACTACAAGCGTCCCAAAAACGACCGCTATTTTTGGACGGACATGCGTTCCGACGGCTATTTAATGTTAGATCACAGTATTAAGGCCAAAGGTCGATCCTGCAAGGAGTGTCATTCCAAAGACAGCATTCTAAATTTCAAGCAATTGGGCTATTCTGCCGACGAAATAGAATCGCTGCAGGAGCCGCGGGAGTAAGAAGGTCTTTTGGTTTGCCAAGCCCCACGCAATCGTGGGGCTTTTTTTATGAATCGTAATCCCTTGTTTTTTATAAGAATGGGGTGAATCTCGGGTCAAAATGGAAACCCGCCTTGATTTTGAGATAGATTCTTACTATTTTCAATCAGGTCAAAATCAATAAATTGGAGCTGCAGAAAAAGTGAAAATTTTTAAAACCAAGCATTTTCTGGGTATTCTCATCGGGGCGGCTGCGGGCTACGGCGTGACGTACGCTTTTCGATGTGCGGGCGGAACTTGTCCGCTTTCTCACAATCCTTGGGTCGGAATCGGATTCGGAGCGGTAGCCGGACTGATCCTTGTGTGGGACACGGGTAATTCCAAAAGCGAATCCGAAAAAGAAAATTCACCCACGTAGGGACAAATGAACTTTAATCTTGCATTTTAGGAAAAATGATTGTAAATTAAAAACCAATTGTGGAGGAAGAAAAATGGCTGCAAATGTTGGAAGTGCAGACCGAGCAATTCGGATTATTTTGGGTGTTGTTTTTTTGATTCTCGCTTTTGCGGTAAGCATGAGCGTAACGGCCAAATGGATTTTAGTTATTTTGGGAATCATTGCTCTTTTTACGGGACTATTTAGATTTTGCGCATTGTATTCGATAGTTAAAATTAGCACGGCCAAGAAAAAGTAAGTTTTAACCTTTGACAAATTAGGAGGAATTCCAAAATGGCGTTAATGATTACGGAAGAGTGCATTAATTGCGGTGCTTGTGAACCGGAATGCCCCAACGAAGCCATTTACGAAGGCGGGGTGGAATGGGAATTAAATGGCGAGACGCACGACCCATTATCTGATGATATTTATTATATAGTGCCCGAAAAATGTACGGAGTGCGTGGGTTTTTACGATGAGCCGCAATGCGCCTCAGTTTGTCCCGTGGATGCCTGCGTGCCGGATCCGAACAATCAGGAAGACCATGACACGCTTCTGGAAAAAGTCAAAAAACTTCATCCCGATCAGAATTTTGACTAAGTTCTTGTTTTTTCAAAATGAAAAGGGATTCCTTCACAAGGCCGTTGGAATCCCTTTTTCTTTTTAAATCTCAGCAAAAATCCGGAGGGAAAAATGGTTGTGGCCGGCGTTAAAATTGTCCCCTTGGGGACTGGCAGTCCTCACGTCAGTGAATTCGTGGCACGCTGTTTGGACGTTCTCGACCGTTACCCTGATTTGTCTTACCAGCTCACCCCCAATGAAACCGTGATTCAAGGCCAATTGGACCGAATTTTGGAAGCCGTCAAGGAAATGCACGCCGAGCCCTTCAAAATGGGGGTGCAGCGCGTGGTAACGACCCTGGTGATTGACGACCGGCGGGACGAAGAAATGACCATGGACGGAAAAATCCGTGCGGTGGAAGAAAAACGAAAATAGACCGGTTTTTTCCGGCCAAGCCGCCAACCGCTACGATGCCTGGTTTGAGATGCCCTCGGGTCGCTACGCCATGGCACGCGAGCATGAATGGTTGCTTCGTCTTTCTCCCGTCCGGCAAAACAGCCGCATTTTGGACGTAGGCTGCGGGACGGCCAATCAGCTTTTGCTTTTTCGACAAAAAGGCATGACTTTTGGGGTCGGTGTGGATGTTTCGGCCGAAATGCTGTCCCTGGCGCGTGAGAAGATTCGACACCAACCGGACGCTTCAATCTTTTTGATTCAAGCAAGGGCCGAAGCCCTGCCCTTTAAAAGCGGCGCCTTTAGTAAAATTACAAGCGTGACGGCCCTGGAATTTTTTCAAGACCCCTTGAAAGCTGTAGCCGAAATGAAGCGGCTGAATGCTTCGGAGTACCTGTTTGCCGTTTTAAATAGCTGGAGCATTTCGTCGCAGTGGCGGCGTTTGAAAAGTTATTTTTCACGAAATCTTTTTCGTGCGGCGCAATTTTATTCGCCTTTTTCTCTAAAAAAATTATGCCAGAGAGCCGGTTTTACGTCCCCAAACTGGACATTCCACTGGCGAACCACTCTGCATTTTTTCCCGATTTTTGTTCCGCTTTTTGAGGGGATTTTCCGCACAGCCGACCGCGCGCTCACCTCAGTGGGCAGTCCTTTCGGTGCCTTTCTCGCACTGCACATTCAAAAGCGGGGGGACAACGAATGACACAACGGGAAAAATCCGCCAATCTCATTTGGGCGGAAAATCACTTCCCCACAGAAGAAGATTACCTGGACTTTCGGTTAGCCGTTGACGGGGTTTTTGCGGTCGATCGCCATTTGCTAATTATTAGCTTCAGTGAAGCCGCAGAGCGAATCTCGGGCTTTCGTAGCGAGCAGGTGGTTGGAAAAGACTGTTACCAAGTGCTGCGCTTTTCCATTTGTAAAGCCGGTCAGTTGGCTTCGGAGGTAATCCGGGGCGGCGGGATTTTTTCCAACCTGAACGCTCAGTTTGTCAATGCCGAGGGCGAAACCATTGAAGTCGTGACCAATATTTCCCCCCTAATGGGCGCGAACGGAACCATCGCAGGAGCGGTCATGACGTTCCGCGATTTGGCCGAAATGGATCGTCTGGCTCGGGCACTTCTGGCCAGCAACCGCCAATTGGTTCGGGAACGAAACAAACTAACGGCCATTTTAAACAGCATTACGGACGGCGTTTTTACCATCGACACCAACTGGAAAATCACCTCGTTCAACCAAGCGGCACAAAAAATTACCGGCTATTCCACCGACGAGGTTTTGGGGAAATTTTGCGGTGACGTTCTTCGTGGAGGGAAATGCGGTTCCGATTGTCCGATGCGGCGCACGCTGAAATCCGGGGAACCCATTTACGACCTTGAAGTGGAAATTCTTTCCAAAGACGGCCGTGTTATTCCCGTCAAAGTGACCACCTCTCTCTTGCTCAATGAAAACGGAGAGGCCGTGGGGGCGGTCGAAACCTTCCGCGACCTGTCTTTCCTCAAACAGCTCAGAACCGAGTTGGAAGACCGCTACCGTTTCGACCAGATCATCGGAAAAAGCAAACCCATGCAAGCTTTGTACGAGTTGCTTTCGGACGTAGCGGCGACCGACGCCACCGTTTTGGTGGAAGGCGAAAGCGGGACGGGGAAAGAGTTAGTGGTGAAAGCCATTCATTTCAACAGTCCGCGCCGAAACGGCCCCTTTGTGAGTGTGAATTGTGCCGCTTTGCCGGAAGCCCTTTTGGAAAGCGAACTCTTTGGCTACGAAAAGGGTGCTTTTACGGGAGCCGTTCATTCCAAACCCGGGCGTTTTGAATTGGCCGACGGCGGTACGCTTTTTTTAGACGAAATCGGGGAACTCAGTTTCCCGCTTCAAGCCAAATTGCTTCGCGTTTTGGACCAACATGTCATCGAACGTGTAGGGGGATTGAAATCCATTCCCGTCAATGTGCGAATTGTAGCCGCTACCAATCGAAATCTTCAAAAGGAAGTCGAGGCCAGGCGATTTAGAGAAGATTTGTACTACCGTCTGAAGGTTGTTCCCATTTATTTGCCTCCGTTGCGCGAGCGAAAAGAGGACATCCCCCTTTTGGTCAACCATTTTATCGAGAAGTTCAACCGAAAAATGGGGAAGAAAATTCAAGGTATTTCGCCCCAGGCTTTGCGTCTGCTCATGAATTACGATTGGCCTGGCAACGTACGGGAGTTGGAAAATCTCTTGGAATTTACATTTATTCAATGCAAGGGCTCACTCATTGAAGCCTCACATTTGCCGCTGGATTTCCGGCAGAAATTGGGAGCCCCGGCCCTTGTTTCACGCGAGTCTCACCAACTCTTGGAAGATTATGAAAAAGAATTGATTGAAAAAACACTGGCCGAAAATTGGGGGAGTCGGATAAAAACAGCACGCCAATTGGGTCTGAGTAAAGTGACGCTCTGGCGCAAAATGAAAAAATACGGCCTGCTTCAAGGCGGAAAAGGGACGTGATTTGCGCCCAGAAAACGCAAAACCAACCCAATGGAGAGAAGTCGCCCGGCGTTTTTGTTTTACGACTGCCACTCAATTGGCCCCTAAACCGGTCCTTTTTATTTCAGGGGCGATTGAAAAAATCGCCCCTTTTTTACAACCAGCTTTTTTACAAACAAACTACCGCCAATCTATCTGCAGCGCCGCCTCAACATTTCTTCCCGGCATTGGGTAGCCGTACTCCATTTGGTAAGACGTGTCCGTCAAATTGCGGGCCGCCAATCGAAGCGACAAAAAGCGCTGCAGACGAAGCGACAAGAAAGCATCCAAAAGAAAAAAGTCGGGCAACTTCTGACGGTGAAAATTTTCGCTGTACAAATTGTGCACCCAGGTCGTTTTGAAAAGAGCCGTGAGGGGCCCTCTGTGCACCCAAAGATTGTTTATGAATCGGTGTTGTGGATTGTAACCCGTGACGGAGCCCACATCCTGGTGAGTGAAAACGAGTTTGTCCGAGAGCCCCGAAAGGGGGTGCCAGCGGAGAGACGTTTCAATTCCCTTAAAGGCAAATTTACCCACATTTTGGAATTTTTTGGTGGGAAAATAAAACTGAATGAGATTCGTTCCGTTTAGACGGTAGGCTACGATGTCAAAGGCAAATTTCTTTACCGAGTAGTGAAGTCCCACTTCTCGGTTTTCGGTTTTTTCGGGCTTTAAATGGGGATTGGACGGTGGGTAAAGAAATAATTGCATGACGGAAGGCGAGCGAAAGCCGCGACTGAGGTTCCCGCGAAAGGCAAGCGCCGGCGTAGCCTGGAAAACCAATCCCACCGACGGAACGGATGTGTAGCCGTACACATCGTGGTGATTCAAACGGTAGCCGAGTGAAGCAATCCACTTGCTGGCGACAATTTGTTGAGCCAAGAAATAAGGAGCCCATTCGGCTACGTGCCAGCTTTTCTCCGATCGTAAATCTTTTCCCCCGTAATTTCGAAAATCGGCACCGGCCACCCACTCACTTCCTTTCCACGGGCGTACCGTTTGACTGATTTTAACGCCGTTGGTCCAATCATCGGACAAATAGCCGTCGTAAATGGCGTGGTGGCCGTCCGTCCTGTAAAAAAGTACTTCCGTTCGCCCGAGACGACTTTTTCCGCGAAGCCTGAAATCAGCCCCGCGACGCGTGAAATCAAACCAATTGTTTTTTAAAGGGTGATTGACGGGGCCCGGGTCCAGCCACCTGCCTCGAAACCGCTTTACGGAGGCCTGAAGTTGCCAGTGAGTCGTCACTGCCCATTGGGCTTTGGCAAAAAAGTCGTGCGCGTGGTAGCCGCCATTGGGTCGATTGCCATCGTTGGCGTACCCGCTCCAGAAAATACCGATTCCCGCTTTTGGGGTTCCCCAGAGGGTGGCGAGACTGTAATTCGAGCTGTGGAAGGAGCCGGCACTCAACGAAAAATGGGCGCGGCGGCGGTTGAGGACGTTGGGTGTGAGAAAATTGAGGACGCCTCCGGTGGCGTTTGAGCCGTACAAAACGGACGCAGGCCCGCGCACGATTTCAATGGACTGCACCAGAAAAGGATTTAAGGCATTGCCGATCGGGTGGTCAAAAATACCCATCATGGTCGGACGTCCGTCGATCATGGTGACGGCATTGGTACCGCGAATTAAGATTTTAGGGCCACTCAGATTCTTCGAACCGGCCGGCCCGCTTTGGCTCACCGAGCCCAGCGCCCCGAATTGAATGGCCGTAACGCCCGGTACCTCGTCGATGATTTGTCCCACATTGTGAACCAATTCCAAATGGATTTCTTTCGCCGGAATGGCTTCCACGCTAATGGACAAATCCTTGACGGACTGAGGAATTTTAGTGGCAGTAACCACGACGGGGGGAAAGGTGTACGGTACGTTTTTCTGATACGCGGAATCGGTCTTTGCAGTTTGCGTCCACCCGTTGGAAAGCGACGCCAGAAAAATCACCCCGAAAAAAAAGCCTTTCACTCGGTTCATAAAAACCCTCCTTTCGCTTTTAAAATGAGAACGGTGTTTCTTTCAAGCAAAACCCCTTCGGGGGCAAAGGAAGGTTCTTCGAGAACCTCGTGACGTTGAATGGAAAAGTCCGATTAATTTCGTTGGGCTTTGTACGCTACCAAGGAACGTACAAGCTGCTCAATCAAATCCGGCAGAGAGGCCTGTTCACTTTGACCAGCCACCTCCACATTGCAGGTGGTAATGGGCAAAACAATTTTGCGGGCCGGTGAAGCGGCAACGGCCTCGGCCATTTTAGGGGTAATTTCACCCAACATGGCATTGGCCAGTAAAATGCCCAGCGGCCCTAAAATGACGTCCACGCGGCGTGTGTTGACCAAAAAAGCGTTTTCACCTGTGGCTCCGCGCGTGGCGCCCGATTTCATCATCTGGGAAGTGGCAATGGCATTCGTGCCGAGTGCCAAAATTTCGTCTTCGGACGAAAGATTTTCCCGCAATTTTTGAATAATGGCGCTTCCCAAACCGCCACCCTGACCGTCAATGACTGCAATTTTCATGATCGTTGAATGATTAAACCACCGCTTTTTTGTGTCCTTTTTTTCTAATCTAAAATAAATGGACCCCAAATTCCAGAAAAGGCCACCCTATTTTTATTTTTAGAAGGTCGAGCAAGCAAAGGCCTGGCCGTTTAGCACAAAATCGCAGGCAAGTTCCGTGCAATTTTACTTCCACCGAAATTTGGCCAGCCACACGCCAATAGAATCCTGCGCCGCCCGGTAGGGGGCAGCCGATCCGATGAAATTTTGCATGAGAATCGAAAAAGCCAGAACGTCGCCGTCACTTGTGGGCACGTACCCCGAGAGGGACGAAACCCCTCGGAGCGATCCTGTTTTGGCTCGCAGAATGCCCTGTGCCGCTGTGCCCCGCATCCGATTTTGAATGGTACCGTCCACTCCCGCAATGGGAAGGGAAGCAAGGTACTCGTGCCCCACGGCAAAATCTCGGTACATGAACGCAAGGAGCTTGACCAGCAAATCCGCGTAAATGACGTCGTAGCGGGACACCCCCGACCCATCTGTGACGTAAAAGCTGCTGGAATCTATTCCGACTTGCTGCAGAAAATCTTTGAGCGCCTGAATTCCTTTGGCACTGGTGCCTGGCAAACCGCTTTTCACGGCCCCCACGGTTTTCAAAAGCAATTCAGCGGAAAGATTGTCGCTAATTTTGTTGGTGTTTTCAATGACTTCGCGCAAAGGGTGGGAGCTGTGAACGGCCAGTGTTTCGGCGGCAGTCGGAGCCGTCCCTCGAAAAATCTGTCCGTGGAAACGAATACCGTTTTTCCCGAGCATTTCGGCAAAAACCGTTGCAGCGTACAAAGAAGGCTTTTCAATGTTCAGGTGAATTTCGTACTTGGGGACGGAAATGGGCAACGTGTCTCGAACCGTAATTGTGTTGTCACACGTCAGCCAACGGCGGCTAATTTTCAGGCTTAGCAGTTGTGTGGAATCGCCGGTGACGCCCCGATTGTCCAATTGAACATAGTGGGTTTCAGGAAGAATGAAAACAAAAACGGAGTCCATTACCCGGTTTCCTGGCCGAGCCAGAACGTCTACACAGTTGTCATTCAGGGAAAGAGCGCTGAGATGGGCGGCGTAATCGTCGGGATCGTCATCCCACATCCAGCCTTTGCCGCGAGGCAGGCTGTCCAAAAAAGTGGCGTCCGCAATAAGATTGCCGTCAATTTCTCGAATTCCCCTAAATTCAAGTTGGTCGATTAAATCCTGGAGGTCTTCCGAAATGAGATCGGGATCGGCGCCTCCCTTGAGGTACAGGTTGCCCGTAACGCTGGAATCCCGGACGGTTGCAGAATCGGCCAAAAGCAGGGTTTTGAAACGGAAATCGGGCCCCAGGGTTTTTAAAGCCAAAGCCGTTGTGAGCAGTTTCATGTTGGAAGCCGGATTGAACAAAATGTGGCTGTTGCGTGCGTAGAGCACGCGATTCCAATTGAGCGAATAAATTTCAATGCCTGTTTGGGTTTGTCGAAAGAGCGGCGAAGATAGCAGCGAATCGATTTTTGTCCGAAGCAGAGAAAGGGAGTGGACGGAGGTCGGCGCTTCTTCCACTCTGACATGCATCCCCGCACACGAAACCAAAAGAGTCAATCCCAAAATCCCAAAAACAGAAAAAAGAGGCGATTTTCCAAAGCGCATGAAATTCTCCTGACAATTCTTTAAAAAGGGTTCTATTTCTGACCGTTTTTGAAACGGCTTTTATTTTGCCTGCTTCCCGTTCCCTTCAAATCTACCGGTTGAAAACGAGCTGGGGGAACCGAACAAAAAAAACCGGCCCACCAAAAGCAAAAAACCCTTTTAAAAATACGGGTCTTTTCGGAAAAAATCAAGTCCTACCTTTTGAAGAAACGGTGCAATTAAAAACAAAAAACTTGCGATTGGGCGGGATTTGGCTTAATTTTAACAATCGACGTGAAGTGCACAGCCACCTTTAATTGGGATAATCGGGAACCTCTTCTTTGATTTCGGAA
>CAZOHG010000050.1:19547-25896 GCA_964579725.1 uncultured Deferribacteres bacterium | reverse complement strand
ATTCCCGAAATTAAAAATGATTTCCGGAATCTGAGCCCCAACGGGGCGAAATAGCTCAGCCCAGGGCAACGCCCTGGGGAAAAGGCCAAACAGGAATCAAAACCCACCCTGAAGGGGTGGCATAAAATTCGGAAAAACTATCTTAATTTGCGTCCCAAATCCAATTTTGAACAGGAAGAAAATTTTTTTGCCGCGTTTTTGATTTCAGAACAAGGATTGTCGATTTTCGATTTCAGAAGTTTTTCCCGTTTCCACAAAAACGGTCTAAAGCCGCCCCGCCTTCGCTGGCGGGTGAAGGCACACAGCTCCAAATCAACAACGGTCTTAATCCATTTTCCACCCCTACGGCGTTTGCGGATCCCCGTTTTGCTTCTCAAATTCAATCGTCCGAATCCCGGTGTTGATTTTTACCCGAATACCCGCGTACGCCACCGTGGCCACTTGCATGAAATCCGTCCGACCCCTTTCCACGTCGCTGTTGGTGTAGGTAGCCCAGGGAGGCGCGTGCTTCAAGACGATATTCGATCCGACGGATGCAATGAGTCGGCGATTATTCAGACGTGTAAATTGAGATCGCCCTTTGTGGGTGGCATCCGCGGGCACCCAGCCCACGCCGGGCAAATAGAACTCCGCCCAGGCGTGGTAGCCCAAGTTAGGTTTTTTATTGGCTTGAAATCCAGCCACAAATCGAGCCGGTACACCCACAGCACGACAAAGCGCCACAAACAGATCGGCAAATTGGCCACAATCCCCCTTTAAAAATTGCAAGGCCGCCTGCGCTCCGCGTTTTGGCGGCGGATAATCATACACCATATTTCGATTTACCCAGTCAAAAATCTTTCGCGCCTTTGAGTAAGGGTTTGTCTCGTTGCCAACAATTTCGGCCGCTTTGGCACGCAGTTCCGGCGTCAATTCCAGAAACGGCTCCGATTTTGTATAAAATCGGTAAATGTGACCGGTTGTGTCGTACTCTCCTATATCTGTTGAATCAAAAACAGCCAAAAGTTGGTAGGATTCGATGGCTACTCGCCGCCGAATGACAATACTGTCCTGTTTTCCCAACAAGGGCGTTAAATTCCAATAAATAATGCGATTTCCATTCTCTTTGTCCTGAAAAATATCGCGCGGCAGCGGACCGCTCAGTTTTAGATCCAGCACATGCTGGCTCGGACGCGGAATAATCCCCGATGACCACACATGGAGCTGAGGCTTCACGTTGGCAGGAATACCGCGTCGGCGATTGTCATCTTGCAGGGCCTTTCCTTTCAAAACCCGAATGTGTGAAAAAGAAATCCAAAGTTCGGCCTGAATTTTCCGTGGATTTAGCGGCACCACCGGCGGCGTTTCTGGCTGCTGAACGGTCGGGGGTTCTTCCTTTGTAATGGGCCAATAATTTGGCACCGCTTTTTGATGCGCACACCCTGTCAAGACCAGGGCCAAAATAAATCCCGCTACGGGAATTTTACTCTTCATCAGACTTTGCTCCTTCCACATCCCTGTAAAACGTCTGTTCTATTTATCGGCTGGAACCAGTGCGCCCTTGAGGGCTGGAGCGAATGGCATGAGAATTCGGTTCTTTTTCCTCTTTGAAATTTCCCGATGCTTTAGTTTCATCTTGCAAAAATGACGAGAATTTTCTATATTTAGCTGCGTTCCTTTTTGTTTTTTGAACCGATTCTAACTTGAAACGCAAAAAATCGCTGGCGGTTTGGGAGAATTTATGAAACACCCCTCGTTTTTTGTGAGCCACACCCTGTTGAGGTTCTCTCTCGCCAAATTTCATAAAAATGAAAGGCTGGATTTCTACATCCGGCCTTTTTTATTTGAAGAACTGCCTGAACCCACTATTCCGAAACAGAATTTCTTGCGAATACGTTCCAACGGTGATTTTTTTAAAAATGGCACCATTGCCAGAAAATCAACCAAAGAAATAAATTTACAAGACACTGATTTTGCATTTTCTCGGGACTTTCCGGCTGCGCGAAATCGACAGAGCGATTGTTTCAATTGACCCCAGGAGGTGAAACGGGGTTTCCAAATACGGAGGGTTTATGAATCTTTTAAATAGAGCTGTGGTTGCGGTCCTTCCGATTTTGCCTCGATCCTTTGTGGCACTGTTCTCCAACCGCTACATTGCAGGAGAACATCTCGAAGATGCCGTAGAAACCATTCGAAATTTGAACAGGCAAAATATTCTGGCTACCATTGACCTGTTGGGCGAAAATATTACACAGCAGGAGGAAGCCACTCGAGATAAAGAGATGTGGTTTCGCATTCTCGACACCATTGACAGGGAAAAACTGAATGCCAATATTTCCATTAAATTGACTCAACTTGGCCTGAAATTGGACAAAGCCTTTTGCACCGAAAATGTCCGAGAAATCGTGGCCTACGCGGATCAGTACCACAATTTTGTTCGTATTGACATGGAGGATTCCTCCTGCACGGACGACACCCTGGATATTTTGTACCGTGTTCGAAAAGAACACGCCAATGTGGGCGCGGTCATTCAGGCTTACCTCAAACGAAGTGAAGCCGACATTTTAGAGTTGGCGCGCCAGGGCGTCAATGTACGGATTTGCAAAGGTATCTACAAGGAACCACCCGAAATTGCCTACAAAGACAGAGACGCCATTCGGCAAAATTATCTCCGCCTTTTGGACATTATGTTCGAGCATAATGCCTACGTGGGCATCGCTACCCACGACCGTTTTCTCATTGAAAAAGCGTTGGAGCGCATTCAGGTGAACGGCATTCCCCAAGATCAGTACGAATTCCAAATGCTGCTCGGCGTTGGCGAGGAATACCGACTGGAATTGGTCCGAATGGGGCACCGCCTGCGCGTTTATGTTCCGTTCGGCGAACAATGGTTTGCCTACTCCCTTCGGCGAATGAAGGAAAACCCCAAGGTCGCCGGATACGTGATTAAAAACCTCTTCAAGAAAATTTAGCCGGACTTGTAGGCAAACGAAAAAAACGAACTCTAAAGCACGAGGTTCAAATCCTCCCTGTAACTAAAAAATCGTAAGAAATTTTCTAAAAACAATCATTTTTTGAGAAATGAAGCGTGGGCCGGTTCCCACCAAAGGATCTTTAAAAAAATCACTTTTAGTTTGGGGAAAGGGCTTTTTCTCTAAAAAATTGACCTGTCACCCCCCTTTTTAAAAAAGATTTCTTTTTTCAAGGTTTCTTCTTAAAATTCTTGATTTTAGGTTCGCTTTTTCATAAATTAAAAAGGTTTTGTGCGATTGTTTTTCCCTTAAACCGGTTTCTTTTGAATGCGAACACTTTTGTTTCACGGTACAGACATCGCCCCACTCCGTTTTGCTTCGCGGCAAAATTCCGTCGATCTTTCCGTAAACTGCCGCAAGTTTCAACAGATTTTTCTCCCGAAATTCAACGAAAAGAAAGGAAATCGAACCGCCTATGCCTGAACTTTTCGCTGTCATCATGGCCGGTGGCGTGGGTACTCGCTTCTGGCCCAGAAGTCGAACCGCAAAACCCAAGCAATTTTTGAAAATCTTCGGCGAAACGACCATGATTCAACAAACCTACGAACGCCTACTTCCGCTTATTCCTTCCGAAAATATTTTTTTTGTCATTAACGAGAAGCAAAAACAAGAACTTAAAAATCAACTCCCATTTGTACCCGAGGCTAATCTTATTACGGAACCGTTCGGCAAAAACACCGCCCCGTGTATCGCACTGGCCGCTTTACACATTCGCCATAAAAATCCCAACTCGATTATGGCCGTTCTGCCGGCCGATCACCTGATTCAGGACAATAACAAATTTTTGAGAACCCTGCGGGTTGCTGGGGAAATTCTGGAAAAGGAAAGTTGTCTCATGACCATTGGGATTACGCCGACCTACCCGGCAACCGGGTACGGGTACATTCAGTACAACGGTGAGATTTGCAGCCAGGATGGGGTAACGGCGTACCGCGTCAAAACCTTTGCTGAAAAGCCGAACCTTGAAACCGCCCGAAAATTTTTAATGAGCGGAGATTTTCTCTGGAATTCCGGGATGTTTATTTGGAAAACGGAAACCATTCTTCAGGAAATCGAGGACTTGCTTCCGGAAGTTCACGACAGCTTCAAGCGAATCGATCAGGCAATCGGCAAAGAAACCTACCAGGAAGCCCTTGAAACCGGCTACCGGGAAATCCGAAGCATTTCCATTGATTATGCCATTTTGGAAAAATCCCGAAAGGTTTGTGTGATTAAAAGCGATTTCGATTGGAGTGATGTGGGAAGTTGGGAGGAAGTGTACAATCTGCTTCCGAAAGACAAATCCCGGAATGCCGTCGTAGGAAAAGCCTTGCTAAAAGATTCGAAGGGCTGTTTGATTTATTCACCGGAAAATTTGGTAGCGGCCATTGGCGTAAAGGATTTTGTGATTATTCACGCCGACAACGCCATCCTGGTTTGTCCCAAAAGTCGCGCCCAGGATGTAAAAGAATTGGTCGAGCTGTTAAAGCGAAAAAAAATGAAAGAGTACCTGTAATGGCACGGAAAAAGAACTCCAGGAACGAACATTTGATTCAGGAAATCGAAAACCTGCTGGCCCAACTCTCCATTCCACTTCGCTATGAAAAGGGAAATTTTAAGGGCGGTCTTTGTCGGGTTAACGAGGAACGGCTTTTCATTTTGAATAAAAACCTGCCTTTGGAACAAAAACTGCAGATTTTTCGGGAGGAATTGACACATTTGGACTTAGAAGACATTTTTATTCGACCGGTACTGCGCGACTATTTGGGACATTAATTTGAGGAGTTTATTTTATGGATTTTCAAGAATTTGTCGGTCATTTTGACCCCAATTTATTTGTTCCGGAATTAAAAGCCCGCACACGCGAAGAGGCACTGACGGAAATGGTGGACGTTTTGGCCAAGAACAAAGACCTAAAAGACAAGAACCTAATCCTGCAGATGCTTACCCGCCGTGAAAATTTGGGCAGTACCGGAATCGGTCACGGGGTAGCTATTCCCCACGGACGGACACTCAGCGTCAGTCGAATGTTCGCCATTTTCGGGCGCTCTACCGAGGGAATTCCTTTTGACGCCATTGACGGGGAACCCGTCCATTTGATTTTTATGATTATCGCGCCGCCCCACGAGCAAAACCAGGATTATTTGCCTTTTTTAGGCAAACTCGTGGAGATTTTGCGGGAGGAAAGCTATCGCGAACAATTGACGCGCTGCGAAAATTTTGACCAATTCATCGATATTTTAGCAGGAGGTTTTTAGATGGATGAAAAACAACTGCGCTGTCTGGTAGCGCTTCAGGACATAGACATCATGATTCAAGAACGCGAGCAGGAGGAAAAGCTGGGGTTCAAAACCGAAGGCATTGAGAAACTGAAAGAAATGCGCGAAGAACTAGCCCAAAAGATCAAACTTCCCCTCTTGCGGCGCTACGAAAGGCTGCGTCAGCACTACAAACGCGCCGTCGTCCCCGTTCAGGACAACACCTGTCTGGGTTGTTTCGTGAAACTTCCCACCTCGCTGACCACCCGTGGTAAGGAGAATGTGGAAGTTTTCACCTGCGAAAACTGCGGACGCATCTTGTACTGGCTGGATTAATTTTGAGGGGCTCTTTCCCCTTCCACAAACCATTGCTTTTGAAATTTCCTGGGTTAGGGGAGACAGGTGATGGTCACGCTCATTTGCCCTTCCCCTTTGAGGGACTGACCTGTGAAACTCAGACTACCTATTTCTCATCGAACGAGGTCAACGAAATTCTCATTTCGTATCGGATTCGAGTCGCTGCTCTTGGCCAGCCTTTTTTTCTTGGCCTGTACACCCCAATCCAATCGGCAAACAGCCCCTATTTTTCCGTACCAATTTCAAACGGTTCGAGAGATCGATACCGACGGAGTTTTTTTCGATTTAAATCATGACGGACGCGACGAATATTTGAACTTCGGCGAGGATCCGTCTAATAATCATTCTCAATTTATCCTTCAAAACAATGATTTTGAAATTGTAGATCAAGTAAATTTCACCGGGAAAATCCAATTTGCCACCCATTTCGATTGGAACGGTGACGGAACGGACGAAATCGCCGTGGCCTACACCCGCCATGACAGCTCCTTTCTCAGGCTGGTGGACGCCAAATGCCACATCTTAAAGGAAAGTTTTCTTTTTTCAGGTAAGCCTTTAATTAGCAAATCCGCTTCGCATCCTTGGGTTGGTACGATAAAGGCCATCGATTACACTGATTTGGATGGTAATGGAAAGAAGGAAGTGATCGTTTTCCCGGCAGAGGGATATGCTCGTTCCCCCCGCGGCGTTTTTGTGTACGACGGACGCACCCTACACCTGAAATGGAAGTACCTAATGGGCCCG
>CAZOHG010000050.1:16735-19447 GCA_964579725.1 uncultured Deferribacteres bacterium | reverse complement strand
GGGCAATTTGATCTGAAACCGGGCGAAGAATGTGTTCTTTCCAGTCAAACCGGCGAACTGATGATTCTGAACCACCGTTTTGAAAAGATTAGAAAGGCCCAATTCGATTTTTCCGTCTCCGATATTTTCACCTGCGAGGATCTAAACGGGGACGGGCGGGACGAAATCTTCGTGCAATCCAATGGTCAGTATTATTGGCTGGGTAGCGACCTTCGGCTTCGGGGGAAAACCCCGCTTTCTATCTTACCGCAAATGAGGTTTATCGATCACCCCCAGGTTTACCACAGGCATGACCAACCACCTCTTTTAACCAGCTTTTCTAAAAACGGCAACGCCCGATTGGTACGAATCGTTCGGAATCCCAATTATTTTTATGTCAAGTATGGTAAAAAAATCATTTGGAGTGTCGTTGGGCTGTTTTTTATCGGCTTGTTTATGGTAATCGTCCAGCTTGATCGAAAGCGCCGTTTTGGCCAAATGCTATTGGAAAAGGAAATCGGTTTTCGCCGCAATCCCGTTCTGATCCTCAATCACCGAAATCAAATCACTCAAATGAATTTTAATGCCCAACAGGTGTTGGGCTTGAGTAACGCTCGGCTTCCTATTGCTGTTGAAACGCTTTCAGAATCCTGGGGAGCACTTACACAATTTCTGCGCAATCTGCCCAATGAAGAACCCATTCGCCAGGAAACCCAATTCGAAACAAAAGAGACACGGAAGCGTTTCCGGGCCGTGGCGGAACCCGTTGTTTTCCCCGGAAAACGGCGTTCCTTTTGGGTTGTCTTTATTTTGGATATTTCGGCGGAAACCGAGCTGCAAAGTGCCAAGGCCTGGTCCGCCATGGCTCAGCGAATTGCGCACGATATTAAAAATCCTCTGACCAGCATTTTGCTGACTCAACAGCGTCTCCAGCGGGAATACAAAAAACGGGACCCAAAGCACGCCCATTTGTACGAACCCTACACCGAACGAATCTTGAATCGCATTGAGGCTCTTCGTCGCATGACGCGTGAATTTATGAAATTTGTCAATGTGGAAAAAATCAATCCGCAACCCACCGACCTCAACGCCTTTGTTCGAGATTTTCTTGCCTCCGATTTTATGGAATGGCCCGCAGATATTTACGTGAAAAACGACTTCCAGCCCGACCTTCCTCCTGTGCTAATTGATCAAGAACAAATGCAGACCCTTCTGGAAAATCTATTTAGCAATGCAATTAATGCCATGAAAAACGGGGGCGTCATTACCATTTCCACAAATCTGGCACCCGATTTGCAATGGCATCCCTCAAAGCATTCTCCAATGGATTTTGTGGTGTTAGAAATTTTGGACACGGGAAAAGGGATTGAAGCTTCCTTAAAGGAGAAAATTTTCCGTCCTTTCACGACAAACACGCACTTAGGCACGGGATTGGGACTCACGATTGTGAAAAAAATCGTGGATGATCACCGGGGACACATTGAAATTGAGTCGGAAGTGGGGGTTGGTACGTCTGTTATTGTGTACCTGCCCGTTGCGTAAATGAAACATAGCAGATGTTCATCGGTTGCTCGGTTATTCGGTTTCTCTGTTCACGCGTTCTCTGATTCCATTAGCAACCAACTCCTTGCCCGTTGAGGAGGCATTTTTGAGTATTGGTGAAAGCAACGTCCTTTGCTACCCATTAAAAATGAACCCAAATTTATGGGTAATCTTGAGTAGGCATGACCACCCCCTTCCCTTTTCGAAGGGGGGCAGGGGGATGTTTTCTAATTCGTTTAAAACCGTCGGTGCCCTGATTTATTCAACACGGTTTTTGGAAGAGACATTTTGGAAAATTCGGGGCAGTTGCACCAAAGCACAAAAGCAACATCCCCCTCAATCCCCCCTCAAGGGGGGACTTTTGACGGTTCCTGAATCAGTGTTTTGAAGTGCTTTCATAGGGGAAGCACTTCTAATGAATGCTAATCTCAAATAGGCGGGACTTACCCTTCCCCCTTTGAAGGGGGGCAGGGGGATGTAATTACTGTAAATACTAATGAATAAATGGCACGCAATACCATAATTCCATATGATCCGAAGTCAAAATTTTTAGCACGAGAACTTCGCAAACATGGTACTCTCGCAGAGGTTCTGCTGTGGAAACGAATACGCGCCCGGCAAATTAAGGGATATGAGTTTCATAGACAGGTGCCAATTGACAAATTTATCGTTGATTTTTATTGTCACGAACTCAGGCTGGCCATTGAGATTGACGGCAATAGTCACATGTACAAAGTTGAAGAAGATCAAAAACGGCAAATCCGCCTTGAAAAATTAGGCGTTCATTTTCTTCGGTTTTCTGAAACAGAAGTTAGAAAACATATTGAAGATGTCTTGCATACAATTGAAGCATGGATTGAAAATTTTGAGAATGGTACCAATGAAACATCCCCCTAAATCCCCCCTCGAGGGGGGACTTTTGACGGTTCCTGAATCAGTGTTTTGAAGTGCTTTCATAAGGGAAGCACTTCTAATGAATGCTAATCTCAAATAGACGGGACTTACTCTTCCCCCTTTGAAGGGGGTAAGGGGGATGTTCTCAAATTCGTAAAACCCGTCGGTGCTCTGGCCAAGCCAACACGGTTTTGAAAGAGAGGCTTTTAAACATTCAGGGAAGATGTGCGAATTCACCAACAAAACATCCCCCTAAATCCCCCCTCGAGGGGGGACTTTTGACGGTTCCTGAATCAG
>CAZOHG010000050.1:0-16635 GCA_964579725.1 uncultured Deferribacteres bacterium | reverse complement strand
AAACATCCCCCTAAATCCCCCCTCGAGGGGGGACTTTTGACGGTTCCTGAATCAGTGTTTTGAAGTGCTTTCATAGGGGAAGCACTTCTAACGAATGTTAATCTCAAATAGGCGGGACTTACCCTTCCCCCTTTGAAGGGGGCAGGGGGATGTCTTCTGTTGGTTGCTCAGTTAATCGGTTCTTTTTTATTCATTATTTTTTCCAAATGCTATGAAAAATTCTTCTCAAAAAACAGAATCTCAGCAACCTGCTTCAATTCTCATCGTCGATGACGATCCCTACATCCGTGAGAGTCTTGAGGATATTCTGGGATTTGAAGGCTACCGTTGCCTTCTGGCCAAAGATGGCCTGGAAGCTCTTCAAATCGTACAAAATTTTTCCCTCGACCTTGTTTTGTTGGATTTAAAGCTTCCCCGTTTGAACGGAATGGATGTACTCAAACAAAGCATGGCGCTCCAACCGAACGTTCCTATCGTCATCATTAGCGGGCAGGGTACCATCCAATTGGCCGTCGAAGCCACCAAATTGGGCGCTTTCGATTTTTTGGAGAAGCCGTTGGAAGCCGATCGCACCCTCATTACCGTGCGCAACGCGCTCCAAAAACATACTCTCCAACTCCAGCGGGATACCTTACTAACCGAGGCTAAAACACGCTACCGAATGATTGGCAACGATCCCAAAATGAAAGAGGTGTACGCTTTCATTGACCGGGCATCCAAGGTTTCGAGCAGGGTACTGATCACGGGGGAACCGGGAACCGGCAAAGAATTGGTGGCGCGCGCCATCCCGCTGAACGGCCCACGGGCGGGATTCCCGTTTATTCCCGTCAATTGTGCCGCCATTCCCGAGAATTTAATTGAAAGCGAACTTTTCGGGCACGTCAGGGGCGCTTTTACCGGAGCCACCGCCGACAAAATTGGCAAATTTCAGCAAGCACACAAGGGCACGCTTTTCCTGGACGAAATCGGGGACATGAGTCTGATGACCCAGGCAAAAATTCTCCGCGTAATTGAGGACAATGTTGTGGAACCGGTAGGCGCCCGAAGTTCCATTCAGGTAGATGTACGCATTATTGCCGCCACCAACAAAAACCTGTACGACGAAGTAGAAAAGGGGAATTTTCGACGCGATCTGCTCTACCGCCTGAACGTAATCACCATTCATCTGCCCCCGCTTCGGGAACGCCGCGGGGATATTCGGCCGCTTGCTACCGCCTTTCTCGAAGAAGTCTGCTCGGCTGAAGGCTTACCGCGGAAAACCTTTGCACAAAACGTCTGGCCTGTCTTAATGGAATACAAATGGCCGGGCAATATTCGGGAGCTGAAAAATGTCATTGAGCAGGCCGCGATTCTGACGCCAGGGGATTTAATCGAAGTCCCCATTATTCTTCAAGCCATCGGCTCTCTTAAATCAGGAAAAAGCATTTTACCCAAGGAGCAAACCCTTCGCGACGCCCGCCTGCAATTTGAGCGGGAGTTCATCATCCGAACCCTCGCCGCCCACGACGGTAAAATCCAGGAAACCGCTCAAGCCCTTGGCATCCAGCGCAGCCATTTGTGGAAAAAGATGAAAAGCTTTGGAATAAAATAATGGATGTTTTACTCCTGTTCCAAACAACCCAACTATCTCGAAAATTCATTTTAAAAATACAGGGCTCACATATTTTCCCCGGTTATTTTAGCTTTTTACCCCCCTGCCCTTAAAAAGCCCTCCTTGATCACTGCCTGATTGTCTCCGTCCAATACGATAAAATGAAAATCCCTTAAAGCCTGTTTTTCCTTCCCCCGAAACAGATGTAATCGAATTTCGGTGCCCGGGAAAATCATCCCTGAAAAACGTGCTTGAATGACTTGAACCGCCTGTGGGCGAGACTTCAGCTCGGTCGAAACGATTTCCCGCACGACCAATCCCAGCGTAGCAGTACCCTGTAACAAAATGTCGGGCAATCCCACCTGACGAGCAAATCTGCGGGAAGTGTGAATCGGAAAAACAATGTCCGTGCAACCGTCGTATACGTAGGGCAAGAGCGGATCAATAAAAAGGGCCTTTTTCCACAAAAGGGACGGTTCGGGCGGCATTACGGGCGGTGCCGGAAGATTTTCCTTCCCGCCGCAGGGACCTGTGCAGGAGACATTTCGCAACAGGGCGCCAGTGATTTCTGTAAAAACAGGCATATTTTCCTTGTCGAACGCCTCAAATCGTAGAAAAAGCTGTGTTCCATTTTTGTGGGGCAAGAGAGCAACAATCTTTGTTCGAATCAAAAGGCTGGTACCCGGGGAAACCGGATGGTGCAAAATCAGCTGTTCGCCGGTATGAACTATTGTGGGCAAAACATTCTGCGGAAAAGATACGCCCTCAAGAAAATCGTTCAAATGCGCAATAATCGGCCAGGTCAGCGCCACGGGAAAAGTAGGAGGGGCGACAATTTTATCCGGTCGCAAATCGTCAAAATAAACGGAATTGGCATCGTGGAGGGCCGCCGCAAAATTCTTGGTGGCTCTTTCGCTTACAGTGGTGGTGTAGTCTTTGAAGCGAGCCTGCAAAAGGTGCGAATCAATCGTGAGAGGCATCTGTTCTTTCTCCCAAAAAGCGCCCCGCAGAGCCGACCGGCTCTGCGGAGTGCCGTTTTCTATTCCGAAAGATAGTGGTTTAGGTTTTTTCGAATTTCCTGTTTGGCCAATTTCCCAATCAGCGTTTTGGGTAAGTCTTTGCGAATAATGATTCTTTTCGGACGTTTGTAGTCGGCCAATCCTTCTTCGCAATAGCGCGCAATTTCCTCCGCGGTCAAGTCCGTCCCTTCTTCCGGCACCACAAAGGCCACTCCCATTTCACCGAAAATTTCGTCCGGCATTTCAATAATACAGGACGTATTGATTTTAGGGTGTGCGTTCAAGTAGGATTCAATTTCAAGCGGGTACACATTGTACCCCCCGCTGATGTACATTTCCTTAAGGCGTCCCACAAAATGAAGGTAGTTCTGTTCATCCAGATAACCCAAATCGCCGGTTTTTAACCAGCCGTCTTCGAAAGTTCCCGTATTATCTTCCGGATCCATGTAGGTTTGAATCACGCTGTCGCCTTTGACCAAAAGTTCACCCACTTCGCCGGTCTGTGCCCAATCCCCGGTTGTCTTTTTGATTTTAAGCTCAAAACCCTTCCAGGGAGCCCCCTCCGTTTTAGCCACCGTTTCCAATGAATCGGACGGTTTGGTGAAGGTAAAAAAGCCTGCGGTTTCGCTCATTCCCCAGCTGGAAGCCAGGTTGGCGGATGGAAAACTTTCCTTGATTCTCTGGATTAGTTCGGGCTGGGAGGGCTCTCCGCTCACAATAATCAATTTAACGGAATCCACCTTGTAATTCCGAACATCAACCATTTTGAATAGCAATCGGAACATGGTCGGCACACCGCCAAAATAAGTGATTTTATATTTTTCAATAAATTCAAGCATTTGCCTGGGATCAAAAGTCGGCATGAGCACTCCCGTGGCCCCGGCGTAAAGCTGCACGGCCAGTAGATCGTGGGTTCCTCCCACGTGGCTGGTGGGAAGATTAATAATAGCCTTGTCGTCCGATTCGAGTTCCCACGCCTCGACGGTGGCCTTGGCCATGGTGTCGGTGATTTTTTGGGTAAGAACGGCCCCCTTCGGTTTGCCTGTTGTTCCGCTGGTAAAAATAATAATCAGGGGGTCGTCAGGTTGCGGGTGAAGGGCTTCGGGAATTGGGTTGGCCGGAGCCTGGAGCAAGAATTCGTACGGCTTGGCATTTTCGACATTCAACGCGCCGAAATAGGAAAAAACATGGTCAAAATGGTATTCTGAAACGAGAGCCTCGGCCGTTTGTTTAATGGGTTCCGGATTGGCCAAAGCTACCAAAAGCTTGGGTTGGGTTCGTTTGCTGAGGGCAATCATCTCCGCCGGTTTGAAGCGGGGATCAAGCGGAACAACAACCAATCCCAGTGTGGACGCTGCCATGTAAAGGGTCACAAAAGCAGGTGATTGCGGTAAAATCGTGGCAATTTTATCGCCCTTTTTTAATCCGAGTTGCAAGAAAGCATTGGCCATTCGTAGAATGCTCTCGTGTAGTTGCGCGTAGGTAATGGTGTGATCCATAAAAATGTAGGCGGCATGATTCGGCATCCGCCTGGCATGATTTTCAACCACTTCGGCGAAGTACTTTTCCATAGGTTCATCCTCCATTTTTGGGAAAAATAAATTTGCCCGATTGCTTCCCCTCTAAAAAGCACCTCCTTTCTTTTCTTCGAATTTGTTTTACTTGTCTTTCTATGCCGAAAATAATCGGTTACGGTTCAAGCCAGACTGCCGTTCCTTCCCCCAAAACCTTCTCCCTGTTATCGGATTACGGCTAAAATGGTTGTGGTGTCCACTTGGTCGCCGGATTTCACCCGGATTTCTTTCACCATACCGGATTTTGGGGCCAAAATGGGATTTTCCATTTTCATGGCTTCTATGATCATAAGGGCATCATCCTCCTCCACCCTGTCGCCAACCTTTTTTAAAATTTCTCGAATGAAACCCGGCATGGGAGCCGTTACGCTCATTTCTTCCTGCATCTTTCCTCCGACTGTTCGAATTTAGGTTCCAATAAAGGTCAGCACCGCATTCCACGGGTTTTGATCCCCAGGTTGGTTTTTTGCAACGGGTAAACCATGTCGATCCACTCGCACAAAAGTTGACGTGTGTCTCGCGGGTCAATAATATCTTGAATCCCGAACGCCTCGGCCGTACGAAAAGGCGAGGCAAAGCCCCGGTACATTTCCATGAGTTCATTCACTTTGGCCATGGGATTGGGTGCCGCTTCAATTTCCCTTCGGTGGGCGGCGTAAACACCCCCCTCAACCGGAATATTGCCCCACAGCGCCGAGGGCCAGGCGTAGCGCCAGTTCAGTGTGTTCGGATTTGATTGTGCTGCGCCCGCCACACCAAAGCATTTTCGAATGTAGACCGTTGCCCACGGAATGGTTGCCTGTAACACGGCAAAACTGGCGCGGACGCCCTTTCGAATGGTGCCGTTGAGCTCCGCTTCTCTCCCAATGAAAAATCCCGGCTGATCCACCAAATTGACGATCGGAATGTGAAACGTGTCGCACATATCCACAAAGCGCTGAAATTTTTCTCCCACATCCCAGGCAAACGATCCGGCACGGAATCGAGGATCATTGGCCAAAACACCCACGGGGTACCCATTTAATCGCGCCAGAGCCGTAATCTGGGAACGCCCCTGAAATTTCCCCGTCTCAAAAACCGATCCCCGGTCGAAAATCATTTCAATAACTTTGCGCATGTCGTAGGATTTTTTGCTGTCTTTTGGCACAACTGAAAGCAGTTCTTCTTCCTTCCTGTCACAGGAATCGTTTGTCATTTCTTCCCGTTTGGGCAATTCCCACACATTCTGAGGAAAAAAACTAAGGAAACGACGCACCTGCTCAAAGGCTTCTTCCTCGGACTCGGCTTCGTTGTCCACTACACCGCTGCCTCGGGCATGAATGCGATAGCCGCCCAATTCCTCTTTGGAAACGGTTTCTCCAAAAGCCCATTTGACCAGCGGAGGTCCTCCAACGAAAACCTGACTTTTTTCCTTTACCATGACCGAAAAATGGGAATTGACCATTAAAAGTGCCCCGATACCCGAAACCGGCCCCAGTCCCACAGAAACAACCGGCACCATGGAAAGCAGCTCGGCCATTTGCTGGGCGGCCACATCGTTAACGGTTGGAAGTTCTGTGTAACCGATTTCGGCGATCTCCTTAATGGTTCCCCCTGCGCCGTCTAAAAGACGCACCACAGGAAGACGCAGTTCGTGCGCCATTTTCGTAATGTACGCCAGCTTCGATTTGTACAAACGACCCACCGAAGCGCCCTTGATTGTGAAATCGTCCCCGTGCAGGGCAATACGGCGCCCGTTCAGTTTGGCCAATCCCATGACAATCGGGCACGGAACAAAATCCACTAACTTGTTTTTTTCATACTTGGAAACACCCGCCAGCACACCGGTTTCTTGAAAAGAGCCTGCGTCGATTAGGGCGTCAATGCGTTCACGAACCGTCCATTTTCCTTCGTCGTGCTGACGCCGGATGTTTTTTTCGCCCCCCATTTGTTGAGATAGAGAGCGGCGGGCCTTCATTTCCTCTACTTCCGGAAGCCAGCTTTTTTTGTCGCGTTCGGGATTCGGTCTATTTTTCGGTGTATTTTCCGACATTTGACTTCTCCAAATTTAATCGGACTATTGTGTTTGCCATCCAAAAGGAAAAGAATTGCGACTGTGTTCAATAATCGTGACTCAGGTGTGAATAGGTACGCGTACGACTTTTCATTTTTTCAAAATGTAAGGAATTGACTTTCAAAAAACCAGTAGAAAATAAAAAAAATAGCACAAGGTCATTTTTTTAGGAAAAGAAGAAAGGAAATTTTTCGAGCATTTAGAAGATTTTGGAGCAAGTGAAAGTCCGCTTTCGGCAAGCTTTGCCCCAAGCAGGTTTTTGTTTCCGAAGAGCAGCTTACAAAGCGGCGATTCCCTCAAAAGCAAAAAAGAAGCGAGGTCTGTTTAGAAAATCAAAATCAGCCCCAATTGCACAAGGCCGATGACAAATCCCAATGCCCCGCCCAAATATTCGATGGCTTTGAGTTCTCGTTTGGAAAGTTGTATTACGATTTCCTCCAAATAGCTGAGTTCAAAGGCCTCGATCTTTTGGCGCACGATTTCTTTAATTTCAATATTCTCAGCCATTTCTCGCGCGATGTCGCTGGCCATTTGAGGAATCTCCCGCCGAATGTAGGCGCGAATCGTTTTCTTCAGTTCGTTCACCAGCATATGGACCGGTGTGCGCAGGAAGGGCATTTTGTTCAATGGAATAATCAGGTAGGTTGCGTTGGCCACTTTTTCGTCAATGAGCTTGTCCACTTGCGAACCCAGTTTTTCCTCAAGATGCAAGCTCTCCAATGCCAGAGAAATATCGTCAGGTGTCAAAAGTTCCTTTTCAACCAAATCGCCCAATTTGTCGGCAATTTCCGCCTGGCGTGCAGGAACCAGTCCTTGAATTTTAAAGCCCAAAAAGCGTTTGGGGCGATTGGGGCGGAACAGCATCCGAATGGCCAGCCAATTGGTTGCCCAGCCGATCAGCGCACTAATAAGCGGCAGAAAAAAATAGGTAAGTTTCATTTGCTTTCCCGAAAAGTGTTTGTTCCACATCGAAAACGCATAAGGAGCCACTCAGTTAAAATTCAAAGGCCGGGGTTTTTCATTTTGAATGTTTCCGAAAAAGAAATTCAATCCCCTCACTTAGGAAACGCGCTGCAACAAAAAAACGTATAATTAACTCGCCTGCTTTTAGCAGGCAAGTCGTAAAAAATTACCGGTAGGTTATCTCTTCCAATTCGGACAGGGTGTAATCGAGTTTTCCAAAAGGATCGATTTGTTCCCGAAGAATTCGGGCGTATACCCCGGGCAAATCGTTGATCAGCCAATATTTGAACTTTTGGTCGCCGGTGAACCCCTCAACAACAGAAAAAATCAGCGTCCAAAAAATGTCCGCATCTTTTTCCTTTCGAATATGGTTTCATAGCAAAAATGAAATCAAATTTAATAAAATTGTGTCCGCATTTCCACAAACTTTGATTTTGTTTTAAGATTCATGGCTTTGCGTTGCGATTTGTCATTCAGAAGGAATCTTTTCTGATTCTGCCAGAACGCGACAGACTTTGAACCGGATTCCTACGGAAGGACGCAACCGGTGGCGAAGAGCCGAGCGCACCTCCCTGTAAACTTGTGCTTGAATCTTACACCAAATTTTTGTATTTTAAAGCCATTCAGAAAGAGACTTCCCTCTTTTAAAAACAGAAAAAACCTCGATGATTAAATTACGGCTGAAATACGGTGAAAAGTTCTACCCCGGGTTTTTAACCGATTCCAATTGGGAACAGTTGGTGGAATTGTGTGAGCTTTTTGCTTTTCCATCGGACAGCCTTCTCATACTTCCTGAATCCTTGCCCGAATCTGTTTTTTCAGACTTAAAAATGGCGTTGGAACAGCGCGGCACGGTGCCCAGAGTGTTTCGTCTCCCGCTTTCCCAAAAACCGCAACTGGCGGAAATTGGTGCCTTGACAGAAGCGCTGCCTTTTGGGGCGAAAAATGTTGAACAAACGGTTTTTTTATTGGGAGGTGCTCGGTTTTTAAATGCAGTCGATTTTGTTCTTGGTCTTCTCCGGAACCCGGCCCACCTGGTCCACGTGCCCACCACTTTGGGGGCACAGGCGGAATTTCCCTTCTGGAATCGCGCCTTTGCGGCTTCTTCTACACATGCCTGTGCTTTTCAAACCGAAGGGCTCCACCGGGAACTGGTGTGGCTGCCGGTCGCGGTGCTACGTTCGCTGCCCGAGGCAACCTTCCAATTGGGACTTTTGTCGTTGCTCCGCCTGGCCTCACTTTTTGACCGGCAGCTTTTTTTATTCCTTGAAGAAAAAGCCTCTCGTCTTTTGACAAGAGAACCCGACTTATTTCTACAAACCCTGTTCAAGGTTTACAAAATCAAAACAGACGTGCTGTTACCTACGGAATTTCACACTCTTTTGGAAAATTGGTACGTGCACTCGCTGCCGACTACCCTGTGGCCGTTGCTTCCCTCTAAGAAAAAATACCCCCACACGGCCCTATGGCAGGTGGATTTCCTCCTGCGCCTGAAATTGAGTCAGACGCTTGAACCGAGTGCGGTGGTCGAATGGAAACGCATTCAAACCGTTTTTTCCAATCTTGGTCTTTTGAAGGGCATCTCCCCCGCCCTGGTTCGAGATTGGGCTGCGCGACTGGCCAAAACAGAGGAATCGGAATGGCCCTCCAAGTGGGTTTTACTGCGCGGAATCGGCAAGGCCGGCGTTCAATCGGGAATCGAAAGGGCTGCTCTCCTCAAAGCCTTGGACGAAATTCTTGAGGTTCTATCGTAATGGAAACCTCGCTTTTCGGGAGCCTCAAGCGTCTGGCCAAACATTCGGTGGTGTACGGAATCGGTCACATTGTCACGCGCTCGCTGGGTTTTCTTCTTTTGCCGCTTTACACCAACTACCTTCCCGCAGAGGAATACGGACGAGCCGCCCTGGTTTTCACCTTTCTTGCCTTTATGAATGTGTTTTACACCTACGGAATGGACGTGGCGTTTTTGCGCCATTACGTTTTGCAGGAAGATGAACGGGAACGCCGACGGTTTTTCTCCACGGCCTACCTTTCGGTGTCTGCTGTTGCCCTTCTGTGGACAGCTCTGATTGAACTTTTTCCAAACGCTATTTCTGGACTTGTGTTCGGCGGGCGGTCATTTCCCACTCTCATTATTTTGTCCGGTGGTATTTTGCTTTTCGATGCCCTGTCCGCTATTCCCTTTATTCTCCTGCGGGCGCTGGAAAAATCCGTTCAATTTACGGCATTAAAGCTGCTCAACGTGGTGGTGAATTTGACGGCCAATATTATTTTGATCGTCCACTTTAAAAAAGGGGTGGAAGGTATTTTCCTCGCGCAAGTGCTCACGTCATTCTTTACTTTTCTAACCATTACTCCCATTTTGATCCGGAATTTTCGCTTCTCCTTTGTACCTGCTTTGGAAAAAATGCTGCTGCAATTCGGATTGCCTTACGTGCCCTCGGGCCTGGCCGTCATTATTATGGATTTAATCGACCGGGTCCTTTTGGATCGAAAATTAGGCGACGCGGTAACCGGTATTTATTCCGCCGGTTACAAATTGGGCATGATCATGGCGCTTTTTGTGGCGGCTTTTCGTTTTGCCTGGCACCCGTTCTTTCTGTCCACGTCCAAACAGGAAAACGCCAAGGCAGTCTTTTCCAAAGTCCTGACCTACTTTTCAGCGGGCGGGGCACTGGTTTTTTTGACGATCTCTCTTTACATTCAAGACTTGGTTCGGGTTCGCATCTTGGGCAAACCGATTTTCGGCGAACAATATTGGTCGAGCACAGTCATTGTTCCTGTAATCATGCTTTCGTATTTGCTCTACGGGGTGTACGTAAATTTTCTTGTGGGTATTTACCTGAAAAAGAAAACCAGTTACCTGCCGTTCGTCACGGGTTCGGGCGCGATTGTCAACATTGGCCTGAATTTACTCCTGATTCCTCTACTCGGGATGATGGGATCGGCCTGGGCCACATTCGGGGCTTATTTTACCATGGCTGTACTCCTTTACTGGATTGCCCAAAAGGCTTATTTTATTTCGTACGAATGGGCCCGATTGGCTAAAATCGTTCTGGCGGCGACGGTGGTGTTCTTTCTACCAAGGTGGGCTCCCGCACTTTCCGGGGCGTGGGTCAAGATTTTCGTCTTAGGGCTGTTTCCTGTCCTTCTGGCACTACAAGGCTTTTTTACGCGCGAAGAAAACAGAGCCCTGAAACGTGTTTTTTCAAGAAAATAGGGAAGTTGGATTGAAAAATCTGAGTCGAATTGAAGAAAAACAGCTCCGGACTTTTTACGAGGAGGTGGGTGAAAAATACCCCGAAGAAGAAGTGGTGTACCGCACGCTTCGGGGCAAGTTGCGCAGAGAATTTGTTCTGAAATTCGTTCGCCAGGCTCAGGGACGTTTTTTGGACGTTGGGTGCAACACGGGTGTGTACATTCGCGAGTACCAAAACGGGCCAGCGGTCGGTGTGGATTTGGCGCTTTCCGTTCTTAAAAAGGCGCGGCAAAGCTTACCTAATTCAGCGAAGGACCGAACTTACTTTGTTTTGGGGAGCGCTGAGAACCTCTTCTTTTTGAAGCAAGAATCCATCGATTCGCTGATTTGTTCGGAGGTTTTGGAACATCTTTTTCACCCCCAAAAAGTTTTCGACGGTTTTGCCCACGTTTTGCGGCCCGGCGGAAAGGCTCTGCTTACCACCCCAAACTACCAAAAATCCAGGCCGCGGTGGATTGCAACCGGCGAACTGAAAAATTACGCAATTCAGGGTGAGGAGTATTTTCACACGGCCTACCGCCCAGAAGAATTAAGAACAATGGCGGAAAAGGCGGGTCTTCACGTGCTACAGGCCGGTACGCTGGAATGGGAAATCAAATACGCCACCAAAATTCCGGTACTCCTTTTGTGGACCGTTCGGGGAATAAACCGAGCTTTTTTCAAAAGCCGAAAACTGGAATCCTGGAATCAAAATGTGTTTGAAAAGCTTTCCAATTTTTTCTATTTTTGGGGACACGTCACAAAATTTGAGAAACTCTTTCGTCCGTTGATTCAAGAGGGCGTTCGCTCCTACATTTTATTCACCAAATGAACCGTTTGGAGAAAATGAAAATGAGCCAAATTAAAATAGAAGTCCTCGAGGGCGATTTAACGCAAATGGCGGTGGATGCCATTGTCAACCCCGCCAATTCTTTCGGGAAAATGGGTGGCGGCGTGGCCGGTGCCATTAAGCGGGCAGGCGGCCGGGAAATTGAACAGGAAGCCGTCGCAAAAGCACCCATTCCTGTCGGAGAAGCCGTCGCAACCACGGCAGGCCGTTTGCCAGCCCGGTACGTTCTTCACGCCCCGACAATGGAAAAACCAACCCAGCGGACGACCGTCGAAAAGGTCAAAAGGGCCGTGGAGGCAGCGCTGCGCACAGCCGACGCCCTAAGACTCAAAACGCTGGCTTTTCCGGGAATGGGAACCGGTGTGGGAAAGGTGCCGCCTGAAAAGGCCGCCGAGGCCATTGTGTCGACAATTCGAGCCTTCGCGCCAAAAACCGTGCAAAAAGTCTTCCTGGTAGACAAAAACAAAAAAATGGCGCAATGCTTCCGAGAGGCCGTGAAATCCAATGAAATAGAATAAATAGGGGCAAGTTGAGAAAAAAACCATCGCCTCAAATCAAAGATTTCTTGAAATTTCTCTTTCCTGCTCGTATATTATGAAAAACAGTAGGTTGAAAGAAAATTCCGGGAGTTTCGTATGTTTTTTGACCAAACCATGTTGTTGCTAATTCCGGCCCTTATTTTGGCTTTTTACGCTCAGGCAAAGGTAAAATCCACCTACGACAAATACAGCAAAATTCCTGCCGTGTCGTGGGGAAAGCCCGGCCGAATGATTTCCGAAGCCATTTTGCACCGAAATGGAATTCACGACGTGGAAATTAAAGAAGTGGCGGGGGTCCTATCGGACCATTACGACCCACGGGACAAAACAGTCAATCTTTCGCCCCACAATTACAATGAGTCGTCCATTGCGGCAGTGAGCGTGGCAGCACACGAAACCGGACACGCCATTCAACACCACGTCAGCTACGCGCCGCTTGTCTGGCGGCACCAAATTCTTCCTGCCGTGAATTTCGGGAATTCCCTGTCCATTCCGATCTTTTTCATCGGTCTCATTGTCAGCTCGCCTCTTTTAATGAATTTTGGGATTCTTCTTTTTTCGGCAGTGGTGTTGTTCCAATTGATTACCCTGCCGGTGGAATTCAATGCGTCGTCCAGAGCCCTCAAACAACTGGAATCAGGACACTTCCTATCGCCTGAGGAATTGGCCGGCGCCAAAAAGGTTCTCTCCGCCGCTGCCCTAACCTACGTAGCTGCGGCGACGGTTTCAGCCATGACGCTGATTCGATTGCTCATTTTGCGGAGTCAGCGTGATTAAACGCCTCGGCTTGCACAGAAAGTGAGATTTCCCATGAAAGTAACCACCAAACATTTCATCCCGGCGATTTTCCTTATTCTTATCGGCGTACTCATTGGGCTGACCCTTTCGCTCCGAACCAATTGGACCGAGCGCACAACAGCCACGGAAACAAAACCGCCCCTGAACCCGAACTTTCGCTTTCAAAAATCCCGCTCCCACCCGATTTCTGTTACTTCCCGATTGGGCGGACTGGAAGACCTGTTCATTTCAATTGCCCGACGGGTCAAACCTTCGGTTGTGAGCATTAACATTGCCAAAACGATTTCAATGAAAGAATTGGAGGAATTTCACGGAAAAAATAAGGACTTCTGGGAATTCTTCAACAAGAAATTTTTCAAGAAAAAATTTCCAAAAAATTTTCGGCAGGATTACGCCGGGTCGGGAATTATTCTTTCCAAAGAGGGCTACATTTTAACCAACACACACGTCGTGGAGGGCGCAGACGAAATTCAAGTCACCCTATTTGACAATCGAACGGTGCCGGCACAAATTGTCGGTTACGATCCCCTCACCGAAGTGGCCGTCATTAAAATTTCTGCGGACAGCCTCCGTCCGGCTGTTTTGGGAAATTCGGACCGCGTCCAGGTTGGCCAGTGGGTTTTGGCTTTTGGGAATCCGCTGGAACTGAAGTTTACCGTGACCGCGGGCATTGTTAGTGCAATCGGACGTCAGATGCGTATTATTGAGGATAATTTTGGCATTGAGAATTTTATTCAAACCGATGCCGTTATTAATCCCGGCAACAGCGGAGGGGCGCTGGTCAATCTGCGGGGGGAAGTGATTGGAATCAACACAGCCATTGCGTCCAAAACCGGCTACTACGCAGGGTACGGTTTTGCGATTCCCATTAATCTGGCCAAAGTGGTGGCTAAGGATTTGATTACAACAGGGAAAGTCGTGCGTGCTTACCTGGGCATCGCCATGCAGCCTGTGGACGAAATCAAAGCCAGAGCGTACGGATTAAAGCGGCCGGTAGGCGTGTACGTGGACGATCTGCTGGACGACGGACCCGCCAGAAAGGCGGGAATTCGCTCCGAGGACATCATTCTTGCCATTGACCAGGAGAAGGTCAATTCCCCCAACCATGTTCAAAGCTTCATTGCTCTTCGGCGTCCGGGTGACGTCGTACACCTGCGCGTCTTCCGCAACGGCAAAACGCTCGAGATTCCGGTCAAATTGGGGCAGCGCCAAACCACGCAAATGGCGGCACAAAGCGAAAAATCGCCCCCTAAAATCAAACCCTCTCTCGGGCTGACCGTCAAAAATTTGGATGGAAAAGCACGAAGGGAATACGGAATCTCCGAGAAAAGGGGTGTGGTGGTGGATTCGGTGGAACCCTTCAGCAAAGCGTTCTACGCTCACCTGCGCCCCGGCTATTTAATTTTGGCCGTCAACCACCAGCCTGTCAAGACCAAGCACGATTTTAATGCTGTTTTGAAAAAAGCGCACAAGGGAGATGTGCTCATTCTGCTCGTCAAAGGTGGTGACACCCAAACGCACCTCTTTTTGGAAATACCCTAACTTTCTTCCGGGGCCGTTTCAAACAACGATTTTGCCGAAACGGGTTGCACAGGACGAAAGGAATTCTCGCTGTGAAGCTTCTCGAACGCCTGAAGAAAAAAGACCGATTTGCCATTCGAGGCGTCATTGCCGGAACACTTGGACTTGTAGGCGTCGCCGTGGAATTGTTTCTTCACAATCCGCCGGATATTGTGGTTGTACTCCTTTATTTGGGGCTCTCCGGCATCGGAACGCTGGTAATTGTAACCTTCAAGGACCCGAAACTTCGTGAATAGATTTTCCCTCTACCTGATTTTTTTTGTCCTCTTTGGGTGGGAACTGCCGATTCCCAATTGGGCACAGGAATTTGTCTCCGTTTCTGAGTTGGAAAAGCCCCAACTTTCAGAGAAACACTTCAAGGAGACGCCGGGGGACAGCGCCGGGTGGCATTTCGATGTACTGCACTACGATGTGCAGATCGAACCGAATTTTGAAACCGGTTTCCTTCAGGGAAGTTGTCGTATTCTTCTGAAATTGAAGGGCACACTTCCTCACAATCGCCTTTATTTCAATCTCAAAAATTTGCAGGTTGATTCGGTTCGGCTGGGAACTCTCGCTGCGGAAAAGACTCAAAAAAGCGGTATCCTTATTATTTCCCTTCCTCCTGATTTTGCCGGAACGGACACCCTTTCGGTTCAAATTGACTACAGCGGGTTCCCCCAAAATGACGGATTCGGGGGCTATTTTTCTTCACCCAAAATCGTTTTTACCGTCGGGGAAGGATTGTACACCTCCCCCCCTTCCATGACCCGCTACTGGATGCCCTGTGTTGACCGGCCTTCGGACAAAGCGACCCTGACCCTTCGGGTTCGCGTCCCTGCCGCGATTTCAGTGGGTTCCAATGGCCTTTTGCAAAAAACCACTCTGCTAACTTCCACCCTCAAAGAAGTCGATTGGGAAGAGAAATTCCCCATTGCCACCTATTTGATGTCGGTAGGCGCTTCCCATTTTGCCCGTTTTCGGCAGGTTTTTCTGCCGGCTCAGGGCGATTCCATTCCCCTTGAATATTTCGTGTACCCTTCAGACAGCACAAACGTCCGAAACGACGTTCACAATCTCCCGGACATGTTGCGCTTTTTCTCCGAAAAATTCGGCCCGTATCCTTTCAAAAAGTACGGCATGCTGGAAGCTCCCATGCAGGGCGCCATGGAACACCAGACCTTGACGACAATCAGCGACCGCCTCTTCACCGGAGACCGTCGTTACGAGGGCGTGTACGCCCACGAATTGGCACACCAGTGGTGGGGAGATTGTGTCACCCTCACCGATTGGGGCGAAATCTGGTTAAACGAGGGATTTGCCACCTATTCGGACATGCTGTACACTGAACACGCCTACGGCGAAAAAGCCTTTCGTGAAAGAATGGACAAGGCAGCCTTTCTGTATTTTCGGGAAGACGAGCAGGTGGGGCGATTTCCCGTTCTCAATCCCCTTAAAATGTGGGGACACACGGTGTACGAAAAGGGTGCGTGGGTTCTGCACATGTTACGCGGTGTGGTGGGAACGGCACGCTTTTTCAGGATTTTGCAAACCTACCACCAGAGGTACGCTTACGGCAACGCCACAACCGTTGATTTCCAATCGGTGGCAGAAGAACTTTTCGGGAAACCGCTGGATTGGTTTTTTCACCAGTGGCTTTTTGAAGCGGGTTACCCGACGTACACCTTTCAATGGAAACCGTTTCCGCTTTCAGACGGAGAGGTAAAGGTTACCGTCACCGTCCGTCAAATCCAAACCCTGGCGCCGCTTTTTAAAATGCCCGTCACCCTGCGATTTGTTTTCGATGATTCCACGATCGACCGCGTTCTTTGGGTTGAACAAACCAAAACCGATTCGTCTTTTCGGTTTTCACAGGTTCCCCAACGCGTTATTTTCGACCCGGAAGATTTTATTTTGAAAAAACTGATTGATTATTCCGAAACGTACCCCAAATCCGCCTTCGGACTGGAAGAGCCATTTCCCAACCCGTTCAAACCAGAAGTAGATTTGGCCGGACTGACCGTTCGCTTTTGGAACCGTGCCTCTGGGCAACCGGTTCGTTTGGAAATTTTCAACCTGCTTGGCCAAAAGGTACGCACCCTCCTCTCGGGCGTGCAGCCTCCCGGAGCCGGGAAGGTGATTTGGCACGGAAAAAGCGATTGGAAGGACCAACTCCCCTCCGGCCTCTATTTTTGTTTGCTGCAACAGGGGCATTCCCGCAGCGTTAAAAAAATTGTGTTGGAAAGGTGACAATTTTGCCTGCCGAGCCTGTGCCAGCCGCCAGGAAAGGGGCGGGTTCGGTTTTAGACCATGTGTGGAAACGGGAAGGACTTCTAAAATCAAAAATCTGCGTTTCTTGTTCGTCAATCGAAAACACACCAAAAAAAAATTTTTTCCGTTTCAAGATTGGATTTGGGACACAAACTAAGACAGTTTTCCCGAATTTTATG
>CAZOHG010000049.1:21300-26337 GCA_964579725.1 uncultured Deferribacteres bacterium | reverse complement strand
TAATTATTCATGATTTCTAAAATGCGCACCAGGTCCTCCATCCCGAAGTGCCGGCTAAAGCGGGTGACTTCCTTCCCCTCATTGAAGATTAAAATGGTCGGGACGGCAAAAACCAAATGTTGCCCGGCCGCCTGCGTGATTTTTTCCGTGTTAATATACACAAATCGGGTGTTTGGGAAATCAGCACCCAGATTTTTAACCTTGGGCAGAAGCACCTTGCACACATTGCAAGTGGGCGTGGAAAAATACGCCAGCACATTGGTATGACTTTGAAGGATTTCCTGTAGTTCTTCGTGACTTTCAATATTTTTCATGTGTTACAATCCTCGTTAAAGGTTCGTGTTTCCTTTGCGAAATTTCAAAAATAGGACAAAATCGGAAGGATTGCAAGAAAAATCGATGGGAAAATTGAAAGGTACCCGGAGGTGTTTTGGAAATAAATTTCACCGGAAAATCGAATCATTGGGTTTTAACACTGGTGCATTTTATTTCACCCTTCAGGGCTGGTTTTTATTTGGGCGTTTTGCCTTGCTCCCAAGGCGTTGCCTTGGGCTGCAATATTCCACCCCGTTGGGGTGAAAAATGAGATTTGTGCGGAAATAGTCTATTATTTTGGGTCTTTTTTACAAATAGCCGAAGCCATCCCGAGATGTTAAACAGAGTGAAAAAAGGAAGACAAACTTTGATGAATTTTTTGGAAAGTCAGGCATTTTTTCCGACAAGCGAAAATAAAAATGGGGGAAATAACCCCGAAGGGGTTGAATCAATCCGCTCGGGGCAGGGCCCTGTGGAACAAATGTCGTTTTTACTTCAAGCTCTGAAAGGGTAGGAAAAAACAATTCTGCCCCCCAGTCCTGGCCTTTTGGGTTCAACAAAACGAAAGTTTTCGTCGGATGAACAAAAAATTTCTGACAATCGCCACAATGGACTGATGTTTATTGACTCTTTTACAAAATTTTCGTAGATTTAAACAAAAGATGTACGTGAGGGAAAAATCGACCCAAAAATTTAAGGAAGCCCGCCATGAACACAATCCTAACACCGGATTCCATCCGTAAAGTTTTGACTACGGTCAGACACCCTGAGATTGCTGACAATGTGGTGAATCTGGGCATGATTCACACGGTGGAAATTCACGGGCAGGAAGTGACCATTCACGTGGCCTTGCCGTTGGAAGAAATTTCAAAGGACGTTCGGCACAAACTGGCCGAAGGAGTCGTAGCGGCCTGTAAGAGCGCTCATCCTTACGTCGATTGCCTGGTCCATTTTGAAAAAATGTCGCCGGAAGAACACGATCGATTTTGTGAAATGGCCAGTGAAAAATGGGCCGATTAGGCTCGAAAACGCGCGGGAAGTGGTTACGAGAAGCTGGAGTTTGACATGAGTGTCCCTTTGAATGTGGATTTTTTCCGGGATGTTTTGGAAAATCGCGTTCCGTTTAATCGTTTTTTAGGCTTGAAATTGGTAGAGGCGCGGGAGGGATTTGTGGTTGTCAAAATGCCCTACAAACCGGAGCTCATTGGCGACCCCCGGAAACCCGCGCTTCACGGCGGCGTTTTGGCCACCATTTTGGACGCCGTTGGAGGAGCCGCCGGCATGACCACGCTGCAGTCGACCCGAGACTACCTGGCGACCATTGACCTGCGCGTCGATTACTTGCAGCCCGGAGAGCCGGAAGACCTCCTCGCTGAAGGGAGATTGGTTCGCAGCGGAAGCCGCATTCTTTTCACCCACATGGTGGCCTACCAGGGGGAGAACAGGCGAGTGGTCGCCGAGGCACGAGGCGTGTACCACGTGAGACGAAGCGAAGCAAAATAAGCGGAGAAATCCGCAATTTTGGGTACCTCCGTTGGCCAAAGACACGGTTTTGCGTGAGAGTAAGTTGAAAAATGAAAAACAACGGAGCCGTTTTTTTGTTTGGTTTTTCTTTTTCCCTCTTAAACTTCCCCATTTTGTACTTGTAATTTCTTCCTGAATTTTGTACCTTGAAACACATCTTCCGCTAAGCACTTTCCACGGCAAGAGGTACAGGTGGCAACTACTTCCGTTCAAAAAAAGTCGTCCTGGCTGCGAAAAGGATTTCTTGTTTACATTTTCCTCAGTTTGGTAGTGCTGCTCACCCTTTTTTTTACAACCTCCAGCAGTCGGGAACTTCGGGTTTTTCTGCATCTCCGGTGGGCGTACCTGGCGCCGCTGTTGCTCGTCATTTTTTTGCGGATTATTTTTGACGGGCTGGGCTTGCAGGTGTTGGTCCCCAAATCCGTGACTCTCTCGCTTTCCGAGGCCATTAAAATTCGGCTCATGGGCATTTATTTTGCCGTCGCGGTTCCCATTTCCAGCTCGCACGTCTATTTTCAGGCTTACCTGCTCTCGCAGTACGGATTGGGGTACGCCGAGAGCCTCGGGCTGATTACCCTTCGAACCGTTTTGCCCACCGCCTTTTTCATTTTCCTCATTCCTCTATCTTTTTTCGTTCAACTTCCTTTTGGAGATGTCCGTTTTTTGCACCACATTCTTCAAATTACCGCTCTCTCCGTGGCCGGAATTGTGGTGCTCATTCTTGCCTTTTTGCTCTTTCCGCGTCAATTGGCGGCTTTTTTCGAATGGATTTACCGTCTTCTTCTGAAAATTCGCCTTTTCAATCTCAAACGTTACGAAAAGTGGAACCAAATTACACGGGACTCCGTGTGGAAAATCAGCCGACTTTTTCAGGACTACGTGAAAAATCGTCCCGGTACGCTTGTTCTTTCGCTTCTGTATATCGTTGTTTCCTTTCTTTTTGAGTTTTTGGTTGCGCCCTGCGCTCTTTGGTTGTTGGGCTTTTCGGTACCTTTCGCACAACTATTTTTTTTCCAATTTTTTTTGAAGATTGTTGTTCAATACGCTCCCACCCCTGGAGGGAGCGGAGTGGACGAATTGACTTACGCCGGTTTGTTCGCCCTTTTTTTACCGAAGGAGATGGTGGCCATCGCGGTTTTTGTGTGGCGCTTTTTTCACGCTTACCTCCTCATTTTTCTGGGAGCGATTTTGACCTTCCTGCAATTTGGCCCCCGTACGGGAGGTGAATTCCGCCAGATTGTGACGTCCCAACAATCGCCGAATGTCCAAGCGTGATTTTTCGTTGAGTTTTGATTTTTGGAGTCAATCGGTCTGTGGTAACTTTGGGTTTGAATCAAAATTAAAGGAGGATGTATGTCACAAATTGCACTTAATCTGTTCACGGTAAGGGATTTCATTAAATCTCGCTCCGCCATTCGAAAGACGTTGCAGCGTTTGAAAAAAATCGGTTACGATCACGTCCAGATCGGCTCACTCAGCTACCTGGGAGCCAAAGAATTTCGCCAATTGTTGGACGACTTTGGCATGACGTGCTGCGCGCGCCATGTGGGCCTTTTCCAGAGCGAGACCGACGCCCTGAAAAGCATTGAGGAACACCAGATTTTGGGGTGTCAGTTTTCAGCCATTTCACACATGCGGGCGGACAGCGCCGCCGGGTACGTGGAATTGGCCGGCCGCGCTGACAAGTGGGCACGGCTTTTCAAAAAACACGGCCTCACATTAGCCTACCACAACCACGCCCACGAATTCCAGAAATTTGACGGCCAATTGGCATTGGACATTATTTTTGAAAATTCCACCACGCTTCAATCGGAAATTGACACCTACTGGGTTCACTACGGCGGGGGCGTCACCTGCGATTGGATTGAAAAGATGAAAAACCGTCTGCCGCTTATTCATTTGAAGGATTACGCCATCGTAGACGGTCAACCTACGTTTGCCGAAGTGGGGGAAGGCAACTTAAATTTCCCCAAAATTTTGGACGCCGCCAAAGCAGCCGGGACTCGCTGGTTCATTGTCGAACAGGACATTTGTGCGCGAGACCCCTTTGATTCCGTTAAAATAAGTCTGGAAAATCTAAAGAAGATGGGGATGGATTGAAAAAACGGCGTCTGTTTTGTTCAAAAGAAGAAAGCCTGTCCAGCAAGGACAGGCTTTCGAGGAATCGACTGACGGCTACAGTTCGGCGGCGTGGGTCTTCAAATAAACGGCCACCCCTTCGGAGTCGGCTTTCATGCCCTCTTTGCCTTCTTCCCAATTGGCAGGACAAACCTCCCCGTGGGTTTCGTAAAATTCCAACGCCTCCAACATCCGCAGCGCTTCGTCAATGTTACGACCCAGGGGCAGATCATTGACAATCTGGTGCCGGACCACACCTGTTTTGTCAATGAGAAACAAGCCCCGCAAAGCGACGCCGTCGGGCAGCAGCACGTCGTACGCCCGGGAAATCTCCTTGGTTAAATCCGACACCAATGGGTAGTGAATTTGTCCGATGCCGCCCGCTTCCACCGGCGTGTTGCGCCAGGCGTAATGTGAATAGGCGCTGTCCACAGAGGCGCCAATCACCTCGCAATGGCGCTTTTTGAACTCTTCCAGGCGATGGTCAAAGGCAATAATCTCCGTTGGGCAAACAAAGGTGAAATCCAGGGGATAAAAGAAGAACACCACGTACTTTCCTCGGTAATCGGACAATTTGAAGTCTTCTTTAAAAGAGCCGTCACCCATGACGGCCGTAGCTGTAAAATCCGGCGCTTCTTTTGTGACTAAAACACTCATCTTGTTACTCTCCTCATTTTTGGTTTTTTGTTTCGTTCTTTGTCTTAACTAAAATAATAATAATGTGAATAAAAATCAATATTATTATTAATAATTTTGTTTATGTTCCGTTGAATAGAAAATGTTCTTCGAGGAAGGAATTGGAACTGCCTGATTATTAATAAGATAAAAAACAAAGGCTTTTCACAAAGGGTCGCTCTGCTTTTCAATAATTAAATCAATCATTTTCCTTTAGTGCGTTCAAACGTAAAAAATGACCGTGTCGGGCCGAATTGTCAGAATTTTCTTGATTAAAAAAAATTTTTCTCTAAATTAAAAGGAAACCTTTGTTGGAATTGAGGCTTTCCCCCCGAAGAAAACCATTTGTCTGTTTATTTTTCGGATGTGTGGAGGGCTTTCCAAACCAAATGTGCCGTGGATTTG
>CAZOHG010000049.1:13656-21200 GCA_964579725.1 uncultured Deferribacteres bacterium | reverse complement strand
TGGCGAATCCATTTTTCTAAAAAAGCTGTCACACCAAAAAATGAAAACTATTTCTGCGCGAAATCTGGAGGCAAAGATGAAAACACGCAAATCTGGTCGGGTTGCCCGAGTAGCTTCGGTTGTTTTGTTTCTAAGTCTAATCGGTTGTTCGGGACTTTTTCAAAAATCGCAACGGCCGGAGAAAGAAAAGGGCTACGCCATTCCCTACGGAATGTTGAGTCCCGCAGGAAAATTGATTTTTTACGGCACCGTGGATTCCGAACAGCACGCCATGGATTGCGCCCTTTCTCCCGACGGTAAAATTCTGGCGGTGGAAGGGCGAGCTAATCTCGTTTTGGTCGATGCCAAATCCGGGGAGCTTTTGCAGACACTGCCCATTCAGGGCCGGGAGGTTTCCACGTACAGCGGACTCACATGGTCAAGGGACGGCTCACAGGTTTTCTGGAGCACAACCGGTGACAAAAAGGGCGGCAGCGTGGACCGTATTCGCGTGGCGGTTCGCGGCGCGGACGGGAAATTTTTACTCAAAGAATGGTACCAATTCAAACAAGCCCCCAGAGGGAAGCGTGTCATTCCCAACCAGATCGTTTTTGTCCCCGACGGCAAAACCATGTTGGTGGTCTTGAGCGGCCTCAATGCATTAGGAGCGATTGACCTGCTCGGTAAATCCCTCAAAACCATTCCGGTGGGGAAATTCCCCTACGGTGTGGCCGTGGTAGGAGACCGGGCGTACGTCACCAATTGGGGCGGACGCGTTCCCACTGCCTCCGATTACACCGTTTCCTCCGGTTGGAACCACCCGCTTAAAAACGAGCGAATCGTCGGAGACCCCAAAACGGGGGCTTCGGCTTCGGGAACGGTTACCGTGGTCGATCTCAAAGCCTGGAAGAAAATCGCCGAAATTCCGGTGGGTTTGCATCCCAACGCCATTGTGGCCAATCGGAACGGATCACGTCTTTTCGTGGCCAATGCCAACGACGACAATGTCTCGGTCATTGACACGCACACCAACCGCGTTGTGGAAACCATTCCGATTATTTTGGAAGGAGGACTGCCGCTGGGTACCTCGCCGGATGCGCTGGCCCTTTCACGAGACGGAAACGAGTTGTTTGTCGCCGCTTCGGCCATGAATGCCGTAGCCGTCGTCAAACTGGGGAAAATAGCGGCGCCCGAGGCCAAGGTGGAACAAAAAAGGAGCCGTACGCTGGGCTTTATTCCCACCGGCGCTTTTCCGGGCGGCTTGGCTGTCTCCAAAAACGGACGTACTCTTTTTGTGGCGAATATTGAAGGCATTTTTTCGCATGCCACGACCAGTGACCCAAATGACAGCCATTTTCATCTTTTCCATCCGAATGCACAGGGCAAAAAGCCTTCCGCCGCGGGCAATTTTACTGCGCATAGGGAATTGGGGGCCATTTCCATGATTCCTGTGCCGGGCGCGAAAACGCTCAAAGCCTACACGGCGCGCACGGAAGCCGGCATCGGCTACCGATTGGCCGTTCAAAATCTTAAAACAACTGCGCAGCCGCCTCGGAAAAATGTCGAGCCGGTGCCCGTCCCCGAACGGTTGGGTGAGCCCTCTGTTTTCAAACACGTGCTCTACATTTTGAAAGAAAATCGCAGCTACGACCAGGTTTTTGGCGACATGCCTGAAGGCAACGGGGATTCCAGCCTGACGGTTTTCGGAGAAAAAATCACCCCCAACGAACACCAATTGGCGCGCGAATTTCTTCTCATGGACAATTTTTATGTAGACGGTAAATGCTCAGGGGAGGGGCATCCGTGGGCGGATGCCGGCTTTGTGACGGATTTTGTGGAACGGCACGTGCGTGCGTGGTTCCGCGGGTACTACCACATTATTTTGGATGCCATGGTGGCCCCAAAATCCGGTTACATCTGGGATTCGGTTTTGCTGGCGGGTAAAAGCTTTCGAAATTTCGGGGAAACGCTGGCTTGTGAACCGGACAACAATTCCTCTGTGAGTTGGGCCGATTTTTACAACGCCTACCAAACGGGACAACCGATGCCGTCTTTCAAGAATTACGGGACGATCCGAGCCATGGTGAACCATGCCTCCAAAATTTTCCCCGGGTATGACCACCACAAAATCCCGGACGTCCTGCGAGCCAGGGCTTTCGTGAAGGAATTGCACCGCTACGAAAAAGAAGGGGGATTCCCTGAATTTATGATCATGATTCTCCCCGCCGACCACACCACCGGCGTGCGTCCCGATTATCCCACGCCGCGGGCCATGGTGGCGGACAACGATTTGGCGCTCGGGCAGATCATCGAGGCGCTTTCCAAAAGCAAATTTTGGAAAAATACCGTTGTTTTTGTGACGGAAGACGATTCCCAGAATGGCTGGGACCACGTGTCGGCTTATCGAACCACCGGGTTTGTTTTCAGTGCCTACTCCAGATTAAAGAAGACCGTTCACACGCACTACGACCAGTTGTCGATGATTCACACTATGCAGCAAATTTTGGGAGTGCCCCCCTTGAATTATTTGGTGCTGGCGGCGCCCATTATGCGCGACTGCTTCTCCGCGACGCCGGATTTCACCCCGTACAAAGCCGTTTCCAATCGGATTCCGCTGAATGAAATGAATCCTCGCCGGGAGGCCCTGAACGGCCGGGCACGCTACTGGGCGGACGTAGCAGTCAATCGGCTCACACTGGATTTGGACGACGAGAACAACGATGACATTCTCAACCAGATGATTTGGTATTCCGTCAAAGGCTACGACACGCCTTACCCGGCCGAGTTTGCGGAACAAGAAGCCGAGGACGAGGTAAAATAGGTAATGTGAAGCCAAACAAACAGGCCAATTCCTTTCGGCTGAATGAAGCATTTGAGTGAGGGGATTGGCGGTGAACCTTTAAATAAACGCGTAGGTGATTTTATTTGATTCCTGTTTTGGTACGAATCGGCCCGTTGACCATCGGAAGCTACGGCGTCATGATGGCCACGGCATTTTTAACCGTTTGGTGGCTGTTAAAACGTGAATTTGTGCAAAATGGGTACAATCCCGATTGGTCGTACACAATTGTGTTTGTGACGGCTTTGGCGGGCATTGCCGGAGCCCGAATCTATTTCATTTTCGAGCACTTGCCGGAATTTCGCGTCGACCCCTGGGGCATGATTTTTTCCGGATCCGGCTTAACCTGGTACGGTGGATTTTTGGCGGGCTTTGCGGCCGCGATTTGGGTGCTCTGGAAACTGCCCGCTCCTACGCTGGTGCTGGCCGACCTCGTTGCTCCGCTTTTGCTGTTAGGTTACGCAATCGGCCGCATTGGTTGTTTCCTTTCCGGGGACGGCGATTACGGCCCGCCCACCAACCTGCCCTGGGGCATGGCATTTCCGCACGGACTGGTGCCCACCACGGTGCGGGTACACCCCACGCCCCTCTACGACACCATTCTCTCGCTGATTTTATTCGCCATTTTGTGGAAATGGCGCAAGAGGGCACACCCGCCGGGTTTCATGGTGAGCGGAATGCTCGTTTTTTACGGCATCGAGCGTTTTGTGACGGAATTCTGGCGGCGAACCCCCAAAATTCTTTGGGGCTGGATGAGCATGGCTCAAATCATCAGTCTGGTTCTCATTTTGGCCGGCCTCCTTTGGGGGTATTTCCTCCTACGAAATAGAAAACCAGCCGTTGGCGGCAGTCTTTGACCTGTGACCTTCTTTCTCATCTATTCGGTACGCCGCCACCCGCTTGATTTTTCGGCCGGGCGGGGATGTTCGTTTCTGATTTACCAAGTTCCCTTTCAAAAATCTTGCCAAAAAATTTTTTTGCCTGACTCAAATCTTGATTTAACCCATAAAATTTCTTATATTTAAAAAACCTACAAAAGAAAGGAGTGCCGGAACATGTATTCGAGCCACAATGGCAAACGGATGGCCATGTTCTGGAATCCGATTGGTAAAAAGGTGGTTCGCTGCAATTTGTGTCAGCACCGGTGTCGGATTCCTGAAGGTCGAATGGGCGTGTGCGGAGTTCGTGGCAATATAAACGGTCGTTTGTACACCTTTGTTTTTGAAAAGGCCGTCGCTGTTCACGTGGACCCCATTGAGAAAAAACCCCTTTTTCATGTGTTTCCCGGCTCACGCGCTTTTTCCGTTGCCACGGTGGGTTGCAATTTTCACTGTGAATTTTGCCAGAACTGGGACATTTCCCAGATGAGCACGTTTTTGAAGTCGGCACACGAAATTAAGCCGTCGGATTTTCCGGGTGAATATTTGCCCGCTCAGAAAATTGTCAATTTGGCCGAGAATTACAGTTGTAAATCCATCGCTTACACGTACACGGAACCCACGATTTTTTACGAATACGCCTACGAAACGGCCAAAATTGCCCACGAAAGAGGGTTGTTAAATCTTTTTATTACCAACGGTTACATTACAAAAGAGGCCTTGGAGCACATTTCTCCCTATTTGGACGCCGCGAATGTGGATTTAAAAGGTTTCAACCCAAAGTTTTACACCAGAAAGATCGGAGCCCGGCTGGACAAATTGCTGCAGTCGCTCAAATGGTACAAGGAATTCGGCGTTTGGCTGGAGGTTACGACTCTGGTGGTGCCCGGCTACGATGACGACGAGGCCAATTTCCATCGCATCGCCCAATTTATTCGGGATGAACTTGGGCCGGAAACCCCGTGGCACATCAGCCGATTTTTTCCACATTACAAAATGAAGGATGTGGCGCCCACACCCATTCCGGTTTTAAAGAAGGCGCGGCAGATCGGATTGGAGGAAGGCTTGCGGTACGTGTACAGCGGCAACGTTCCCGGAGACGAAGGGGAAAACACCTACTGCTACAAATGCGGAAAATTGCTCATTCGCCGTTACGGCTTCGAAGTGGTGGAAAATCACATGGTAAACGGTACCTGCCCCCGCTGTGGGGCTCCCATTGACGGCATCGGAATGGAACATCTGGAAATCGGACACTCCAATTACTGGATGGTTTGAAAACGCCGCTTCCAATTGGTTTAAACAGGATTTTTCAAGTCGGATTTTGGCAAAAAAATTATGGCGCTTGCGGGCGCTTTTTTTATTTTCATCTTGAATTATTCATTGAAAAATTGTACATTTAAGCCGATTTTATTTGGAAGTGTAGGGCTCGCTTTTGGTCTAAAGTGCCGAACAGGGCGGGTGAGCGTTCAAGCGATTTGCAGGGCACAGTGGAGGAACAAGATGAACCCCATTATTATTGCGTCAATTATTGGTTTGGGCGGATTAGGGTTGTTTTTTGGGGCTACCCTGGCGTATGCCTCGAAAAAATTTGCCGTCGAGGTCGATCCGCGCGTTGAAGAAATAGATGAAATACTGCCGCAAGCGAATTGCGGGGGGTGTGGTTACCCGAGTTGCTCGGCCTACGCCGAAGCCGTGGTCAAAGGTGATGCGCCCCCAAACCTTTGTGTGGTGGGCGGCCAGCCCGTTGCCGAAAGGGTGGCCAGTATTTTGGGTGTTCAGGCGGAAAAGGTGGAAGAGAAAATTGCCGTCGTAAAATGCGGAGGTGGTTACGAGGAGGCGAAACGCAAGTACATTTACGAGGGGATTAAGGATTGCAATGTGGCGGCCCAGTTAGGCGGCGGTGACAAAGCCTGTGAATACGGCTGCCTCGGGTTGGGCTCCTGTGTGGAAGCCTGCCCTTACGATGCCATGGCCATGAATGACAATGGGCTCCCTGTGGTGTTCGACGAAAAATGCACCGGCTGCGGTTTGTGTGTGGAAGCCTGCCCTAAAGGTATCATGCAGCTGATTCCCAAAAGTCAAAAAGTGTACGTGGCGTGTGTGTCTCACGACCGTGGAAAAGCGGTCACGTCGGTGTGTTCGGTGGGATGTACAGGGTGTGGATTGTGTGCCAATCCCAAATTTACGCCGTCCGGGCTGGTAAAAATGGATCGGGAAATCAATTTGCCGGTTATTCCTGTCAATTGGCCGGATTACGAAACGGCTGTGGCCAAATGTCCCACTAAATCCTTTGTTTTACGAGAAGTTGAAGTGAAAAAGGAGAAATGATTCATGGCGACTCTGGATATTCGCGACGAAGAAAATATTGAAGCCGTTTTAGATAAAGCCCTTGAGCTGGCCACAAATCTGAAAAAGGATCGCACGGGCGGAGAAATTCTGACCGTAAAGGCGAAAGAAGAAACCCAACTGAACCGCATTCGCGATTATTTAAAAGGCAAAAACCCCAAAAAATGGGATTTCCAGAAACGGTTCGAAAAAGCCATTCCCTGGACGCTTTACGTGAAAAGACGATTCAAACCGCCGGCTCGTTAAATGGAAAACAGCGCCCCCAAATGGGTCCGTGTTCCCATTGTCCGCCCGAACCTGTGCGTCTCGGGCGTTTTAATTTTAGGGAGATTGGCCAGGTGGCGTACTGCTTCCTCGGTGCAAAGGAGAGGTTTCGGCCGCAAAAGGCTGAAAATTCTGCCCCTGATTTTGAAAAAACAGGGGCAATTTTAGAAAAAATCAGGGACTATTTCCCCCCAAAATGATGGTGTTTGGCTTTCAAATGGAAAAGGTGCCGTGAAATCACTTGATTCGCGTGTCTCGATTCAAAGGTGTGCCCAGTACGAATTGGCGACGCTCCAGGAAACCGTCGGGCGCCTTCTGGAGCCCTTCGGGGGAATGGCAGCCTTTGTCCGACCCGGCGATCGGGTTCTTCTTAAACCGAATCTTTTGGCGGCTCACACACCTGAAAAGGCAGTTACAACGCACCCCGTTGTGGTGGAAGCCGTGGCGCGATTGGTTCGCGAGTCGGGTGGCGATGTGTGGATCGGCGACAGTCCGGCTGGTGCCGTTTCCACTATTCGGCGTTTTTGGCGTCTTGCGGGGCTTGAGGGGGTTGCAGAGCGCCTTGGGGCGCGTTTGGTGACCTTTGAATCCGGCCCTTTCTTTGAGGTGCGCAAAAACGGCCGCCGCTATTTCTTCCCGCAGGTGCTCCGCGAGGCCGACGTGGTTATTAATCTCCCCAAATTCAAAACACACAATTTGGTTCTGTTTACAGGCGCAGTAAAGAATATGTACGGAACGCTGCCGGGCCTCCAGAAACGGGATTTTCACCGTGTGGCGCCCAATCCCGCCAGGTTTTCAGAGATTCTGCTCGACGTCTTCGAGTCTCTTCCGCCCACGCTTTCCATTCTGGATGCTGTTGTGGGAATGGAAGGCAACGGCCCTGCGGCGGGTTCCGCGCGCCCTGTTGGGCTTCTGCTCGCCAGCCCGGACGCCGTGGCTCTGGACACGGTGGCCTCCTTCCTGATGGGATTTCAACCGGAAAAAATACCTATCCTGCGAGAGGCCAAAAAGCGTGGTTTGGGCACGGCTCGTGTCGAAGATGTTTCCGTAGCAGGCCCCGCGCCGGCTTCTTTGCGAATTTCCGATTTCAAATTGCCGTCCAATAGAATTTTCAGTACTATTCCGGAATCCATTCTCAAATGGGCCGGAAAATTTCTCTGGTCGCGTCCCGCAGCCGACCCCGCCAAATGTACCGGCTGCGGAATCTGTGTGGCCAATTGTCCGGTGCAAGCGATGAC
>CAZOHG010000049.1:0-13556 GCA_964579725.1 uncultured Deferribacteres bacterium | reverse complement strand
AAACGAAACAAAGCTCCGGGGAAGGGGCAGTGGAGCCTGCCGGGGGGCGCCGTCAAATTGGGTGAAACGATTCGAGACGCCCTGGTCCGGGAAGTTCGCGAAGAGACCGGCCTCCATGTGAAGATTATTAAAATTCGGGGTGTTTTTGATCGCATTTTTAAAACTCCTGAAAATGCCGTGAAGTACCACTATGTCATTGTCAATTTTCTGTGTCGGGTAGATTCTGGTACGCCGCGTGCCGCAAGCGACGCCGGGGAAGTGGCGTGGATTTCCTTCAGAGACATTTCGAAATTCCAGTGGACGGAGGGAATTCCTGCCTACCTCAAAGAAGCCGCCCGGGAATTCAATTGAAAAACAGTTTTTCTGAAGCATTTTCGTTGGAGTCCGGTGTCATCGAGAGGGGTAAAAAAAAGACTCTTTTAAAACGATTGGGGTCATTTTTCACCCAAACGAGGCGGAATGATTTAGTTAAACAAGCGGCTTTCAGGAAAAACAATAGAAAGTAAGCTTCTACCAGAAAAGACAGAAAAATAAATCCCTGGCCAGTTTCCAATATTTGCGCCAATTAAATCTTTATTTACCCCAACGGGGTGAAATAATTTAACCAGAGGCACGGCTTTCAGACAAAAACAACAGAAAACAAGTTTCTGCCATAAAAGGCAGAAAAATGAATCCTTGGTCGGCTTCCAGAATTTTTGTCAATTGAAGTTCTCTTATTCACCCCAACGGGGTGACAAAATTTAGCCCGGGGCACCGCCCCGGGTTCCAGAAGAAATCAAAAAATTAAAAAGCCCTGAAAGGGCGCAATAAACCCGAAATCCCAAATTGCGCCCCGCAGAGGGCGTGCCTTTCATCACTCATTCGAGGAACGAAAAAATGAAACGCTCCTTCATCTTCTTGATTTTATTCGGAATGCTTGTTCCCACTCTTCGAGCGGGCAAAACGACGGTCATGGTTCCCATGCGCGACGGGGTACTTCTGGCTACCGACATTTACGCCCCGGACGACACACTGCCGCACCCCGTTTTGTTGTACCGAACGCCGTACAACAAAGACCGGGATAAATTCGACAAAAATCTCCTCAATTTCTGGGTGGGAAAAGGCTACGTTTTTGTGGATCAGGATACGCGCGGTCGCTTTGCCTCGCAGGGAGTCGATTCCACCTTTCTTACCGACGGCTGGGGGCCCCTACAGGACGGGTACGACACCATCGACTGGATTGTGAAGCAGCCCTGGAGCAACGGCAAGGTCGGCATGTTGGGCGCCTCGGCCATTGGAATTACCACTTACTGGGGCGTGGCGTCCCTGCACCCTGCCGTGAAATGTGCAATTGCCATTGTGGCGCCGTCCGATTTTTACCACGAAGTAGTTTTTCCCGGGGGAGAATTTCGGAAATCGCTGGTGGAAAATTGGATTCACAGTCAGGGGTCTAATTACATGATCGATTTTTTCGGCAGCCACCGTTTTTACGATGCCCTCTGGGATTTCATGAACCTGCACACCCGCTCCCATCTGATTACCACGCCCATTCTGCACATCGGAGGTTGGTACGATTGCTTCTCCGAAGGAACCGTGGCGGAATTCAATGATCTAAGCAAACAGCCGCAGGCCGGGCCCCAATATCTCGTCATGGGTCCGTGGATTCATCAAACGACCACCACGGCTGACCCCGTGGGCGAGTTAACCTACCCGGCCGCAGCCTATTCCAACCTGTTTTTTCTTTTCAATTGGCTGGATTACTGGCTTCAGGGACGGGAAAACGGGGTGCTTGCCACCCCAAAGGTACAATACTATTTAATGGGGGACCCGGATCGCCCCGACGAGGCGGGTTGCTCCTGGATTACCAAGGATAAATGGCCCGACCCCGATGCGCTTCCGCTTTCCTTATTTTTGAAAGCCGACGGTGAACTTGCGAAACAGGTGGACGCGAACGAGGACAGCCTGGGGTACGATTTTGATCCGCGGCATCCCGTTCCCACCGTGGGCGGAAACAATTTGACGATTCCGGCTGGCCCCCGCGACCAGCGGACGGTGACTGACCGTTCCGATGTGCTTTTGTTTGAGACCGCTCCTCTCCCCAATCCCCTCTGGGTGGAAGGCTACGTGACGGCGAAATTGTACATCGAAAGCAATCGAAAAGACACCGATTTTACACTCAAATTAATTGACGTGTACCCGGACGGTCGTCAGATGCTGGTGACCGACGGGATTATTCGCGCCCGCTTCCGTCACGGCGATCGAAAAGAGGAGATGGCTTTTTTGGTTCCCGGACAAATGGATTCCGTTGAAATTAAATTGCCTCCTACGGCGATTGTGTTTAACTCCGGCCACCGCCTCATGGTAGCCGTTTCGTCCAGCAATTACCCCCGTTTCGACGTGAACACCAACACCGGCGGCCCCCTGTGGAATGATCCCGACACACTGGTGGCTCACAACACTCTTTTTATGGGAAACCGGACGCCTTCCCGCGTTCTTCTTCCTGTCGTGCCCCTGTCTACCTCGGTTGTCACTCGCACGACCGGGCCCCTCGCTTTCGCCTTGTTTCAAAACTATCCGAATCCCTTTAATTCGGCGACCGAGATTCAATTTCAGGTGCCCCGCAGATCCCGTGTTCATTTGGCTATTTACGATGTGCGTGGCCGACTCGTTCAAACGCTGGTAAACGGGGAAAGGCAGGCCGGACATTACCGTGTTCAATGGCAGGCAGGGCGTTTTCCGAGCGGGGTGTATTTTTATCGCATGCGCATTGGCAACAGGGTCCTGACGCGAAAACTTTTGTTGTTGGAATAAGTTTTTTCGGAAAGAACGCCAAATTCAAAATCAATTGTGGAAAAAGAAACGACCGCTCTTGCGGGAAAAATTAAAATTCCGCAAAATGCCCCCGCTAAAAGATGACGCGTTTCTTGGGGCGATTCTCTTTCCGTTTTGTGTTCACGCGCCCCGTGTGCAAGGGGCAGGGTTCCGTGGGCGCCAAATTCTTCGGGAAATATTCTTCCATGGTGTGCGGACAAAATTCCGTTGCCAATTTGTGGCTTTCGGTGCAAATTTTCACCTTCACCACTCCCGGCGGCATTTGGAAATCTTCCACCGGCAAATTTAGTGTGTCGTGAGCCGTTTTCATAAAACGCGCCCAGATAGGTAGGGCCGCTTTTGCGCCGGATTGTCCTCGGCCCAACGAACGCGACGGGTCGTCAATTCCCACCCAAACCGCTGTAGCAATCTGTTTGGTAAAGCCCACGAACCACGCGTCGGTAAAATTGTCTGTGGTGCCTGTTTTGCCGCCTGCGGGTCTTTTAAAATTGTAAACCGTCCGAGCGGAAACCCCGGTTCCGTGGTTGATGACCGTTTCCAACATGGTGGTCATGATAAAAGACGTGGTTGCCGAGAGCACTTCCCGACTGGTCGGGGTGTTTTCCTGAATGATTTCGCCGTTTTTATTTTCAATTTTGGTAATAGCCATTGGTTCCACGTGAACACCGAGATCGGGGAAAACGCTGTAAGCCGACGCAATGTCAATGGGTTTCACTTCGGAGGTGCCCAAGGCCAAAGCGTCCACAGCTTGAAGCGGTGTCGTAATACCCATTCGGTGCGCGTACTGTACCACAATAGACGGCTTAACCACTTCCTGCAGCAGGCGGGCACTGACCAAATTAAGGGAACGGCGCAGGGCCTCGCGCAAAGTGGTGGGGCCGCCCTGAGAGTGGTCGTAATTGTGGGGGATCCACCGCGAACCGTCGGGCATGAAAAGCACCACCGGTTGGTTCAACACTTCGTAGGTGGGCGGGTAGCCGTTGTCAATGGCAGCCGTGTAAATAAAAGGCTTAAAAGCTGAACCGGGTTGTCGTTTCATTTGTACGGCGCGGTTAAATTTGGACTCATTGAAATCTCTTCCGCCGATCATGGCCAACACGTGGCCGTTGTCGGTTTCAAGCGCCACCAAAGCCACCTGAACGGGGACAAATCGATTTAGCAGGGAATCCCGAAGCGCCGGATTGAGCAAGGCTCGTCGGACGGAATCGGGATCCGAAATATGTTGCGCTAAAATTTCTTTGGCCTCTTTGTGAAACACAATGTCGTGAATCACCCTGGCCTGAAGTTTGGGCAGTTGTTTTTTAACGGCATCCTCAGCCGCTTTTTGAACCCGGGTGTCCAGGGTGGTGTAAATTTTGTAGCCGCCTGTGTACAATCCCATTCCAAATTTGGCTTCGAGTTTTTGACGAAGCCATTCCGTAAAGTACGGGGCGATGTCTTTTTCCGTTTGCCGGCCACCGCTGGCCAGTACAATTGGCTTGCGAATCAGCCTTTGGTACTCTTCTTTTGAGAGGTCACCGTTGGTGAGCATCATGTAAAGGACCAAATTTCGGCGCCGAATGGCTCTGTCCATGTGATTAATGGGAGAATAGCGGGCGGGGGAACGGAGAAGTCCTACTAACAAGGCACTTTCGTCGGGGGTGAGGTCTTTGACCTTTTTGTTAAAATAGAATTCCGCAGCCGCTTTAACGCCGTAAGCCCCGTGCCCGAAATAAACGTGATTCAAGTACATTTCTAAAATTTCAGGTTTGGAATAATGGCGTTCGATTTCAATGGCCGTAATCATTTCGCGAATTTTGCGGGTCCACTGCTTCTTCTTGTTTAAGTAAAGCTCCCGTGCCAATTGCTGGGTAATGGTACTGGCTCCCTGTCGTTTGGACAGGTGAATGACGTCCACAAAGATCGCTTTCAGAGTGCGTTTCAGATCAAATCCCCAATGGTCCCAAAATTTCCGGTCTTCGGTGTCAATGAGAGCCAACCGCAAATTTTGCGGCATTTCGCGCAGAGGGACGATATCTCGTTTTTGCGTGTACAATTCTTTAATCACAACTCCGTTGGCTGAATAAATTTTCGTGGCCAATTGGGGTTCGTAGTGTTCCAATTTGGTGAGAGGCGGCAGTCCTTTGACGATGTAAAGGCCGTAACCAATGAACAAAGCGAGGAAAATGGCCCCCAGCGCAAGGGCAATCCAAGTCCACCGTTTTTCTCCCCAAAAGGTTCCGTTCAATTTAGACGCAATGTGGGAAGGTTTTTCAAATCGCAGACGTCTTTTCATAAAAAAATACCCAATTCCCTTCCAAATTTTCAGTCACAATTTTTCCCGTTGTTTGCCGAGGAGTCTCTCTTAAAATTGGTAAAACGCCCCGGGTCTTGAGTGTAAACGCAAGAAAAGGCAGGGAGTTCCTTCTAACGGGGCTGCTCTGTTCCTGGAAAATTTCTTCCGACGGAAGCGCAACCCCGGGCCTTCCTGGTAGTGCCATTTCACTTCAGTTGCCAGGTCTTCAGCTCAAAATTTTCCCCGTCAAAAACGGCGTACGTAAAGTGTACCAGCCAATCGCCCAAATTTATGTAGGTTTTCCCGTTTTCCTGATGAAAAACCGGACGGTGCGTGTGCCCCATAATGACTACGTCCGCCCCGGCCTGAAATTGACGACGCGCGTACGCCAGATATTCAAGGTCTTCGGCAGCGGCCTCCTCGGGTTCCAGTACGTAGTGGTTACGACTCAAATGGGAGGCGTACCGGGCGATCGGAATCCCGATATCGGGGTGAATCCACTGGTAGAGCCGGATGACAAGTGGATTTTGCAGGATTTTTTTTAATGTTCGATACCCGACGTCCTTCTCCACAATGCCATCCCCGTGGAAAAAATGAAAGGATTTTCCCAAGATCTTTTCCTCGTGAACCCCGTGAAAAGTGGGGATGCCCATTTGTTCTTGAAAAAAGTTCCGCATCCAAAAATCGTGGTTTCCCGAAATAAAAGTAATGGGCACCCCGCGTTCGCGTAGGTGCATTAATTTGGAGAGAATGTGCTGGTAATGAATCGGGATGGCGTGTTTGTATTCGAACCAAAAGTCAAATAAATCGCCCACAATGTAAAGAGAAAAATCTTTTTCACCTGCAAGAAAATTAAAAAACGACTGCAAATAATTCTCTTTTAAAAGCTCACTTTCACGGTCGTGTGATCCGATATGAACATCGGAAAAAAAATAGGCCTTTTTCATTGACTCAAAAAATCTGCTGGTTTTGATTCCATCCCTTTGGAAATTCGGGGGAGTTTTTTACAGGCGAACGCCGCTGGCGCCGAAAAATGAGCACTTCCCGACTTCATTGTTGCCAAACAGCGGGAATTTCCCCCAAAATTTAGAAGCCCACTGTTGCCGCTCCCGGCATCTCAAGAATTTAAGACAAGTTTTTGTGAAAAGCAAGGTGAAATCGATTTGCGGGAAAAGGCTTTCGAAGCGCCAAAGAGATGGCGCTGTTGAGTCTAAATGCCCGGGCCGGAGGCCAAAAAAATTAAAATTCTGCAAACTCTTAAAAAAATGTTGACAAATGGCGGAATATGCATTAATTTAAAGTACATTCCTGCCGATTTATTACAGGGATTTTGTCCGTTTTTGTACGGATCCACTTATCTCCAAATTTCTTCCGGGATCGTTTTTTGTCAGTCCAGGGGACATCTGTTTTTTTATTCCCAAAAATTCTTTGCTGGGTGAAAACCGAATGAAAAGGAATTCCAAACATCGGGGGAGCCCGACAGATTTGGCTGCGTTTTTCCGTTTTCCTCCCGAAAAAATCATCGGGAAATTGGGGAAAGCGGTGCGCCTATTTGTACCACTGGGACGGCCAGCGCCCATGCTCAACGGATTGGTTTTTTCCAAATTGGTTTCAATGGTTGGGGGAACGACAATCGGCTTCTCGGCCGTACCGATTTGCTCCTCAAAATTAACGGCTGTGTCCGTGTTTTTGGCTTTGTCTTTTGGTTTCGGTTTGGCGACTGTTCGGAGGAAAAGAGCGGCCAAAGGGCAAAAACAAAATTCCGGAAAAGGTGAAGAAAAACACGGCTCATTTGGAAATCCGGCTGCCCGAAGCGAGCCCCGCTATGGATTTTTGTTTGAGCACGTACCCATTTCGGTTTGGGTGGAGGATTTTTCGGACGTTCGGACTTTTCTCAATGATTTGAAAAAACGGGGAGTTGCCGATTTCAGACGGTATTTCATCGAGCATCCGGAGGATTTAAAGGCCTGCGTCAGAAAGGTGCGGGTACTGGACGTCAACCCATTTACGTTGAATCTGTACGGCTATCCAAGCAAGGCAGCGTTAGTGAAAGGCCTCATTCAAACCTTTGGCCCGGAAACCTACGCTGTTTTTCGGGACGAATTGGTGTCGCTTTTTGAGGGAAAAATGGAATTCCAGGCTGAGGCCACCACGTACAAATCCTCCGGGGAGAAGCTGCACATTCAAATCGGGGTTCGAATTCCGGAAGAAAACCGCGAGGATTGGGCATATGTTTTGGTCTCCATTACCGACATTTCGCACCGTGTGCGGATGGAACAGGCCTTGCGGGAGAGCGAATCGAAATTTCGAGGTGTTGTGGAAAATTCGCTGGACGGGATTGTTGTGACGGACGAGCAGGGGCGGGTAACCCATTGGAATCGAGGCGCGGAACAGATTTTCGGCTTGTTAGAGGAGGAAGTCGTGGGAGAACCTCTATATGAAATTCAATTGAAAGCTACTCCCGAGGCAGCCCTCACACCGGAACTCCGCCAGGCCGTGAGAACACGTCTGGACGATTTCTTTCAATTTGGGAAAGCGCCCTGGCTCAATCGGAAATACGAAACCAAAATCCAACTCCAAAACGGCGCGTACAAAACCATCGAATCGCTGGCGTTTTCTATTCCCACCAAAAAGGGAATGATTTTAGCCGCCATTATTCGGGATGTCACCGAGCGCATTAAAGCCAAACAAGCCTTGCAGCATTCGCTGGAAGAAAAGGAACTGCTGCTCAGAGAAATCCACCATCGGGTCAAAAACAACCTCCAAATTGTGTCCAGTTTGCTCCGGCTTCAGGCCAATGGTGTCTCACAAGCCAGGACGGCGCAAATTTTGTTGGAAAGCCAGAATCGCATCCGAACAATGGGCCTGATTCACGAAAAATTGTACCGCTCAACCGATTTGGCGCGTATTCGCTTTACGGAATACGCCCGCTCGCTTGTGGAAGAAATTTCTCGGGCTTACCAGATCGGATTGCGAAAAATCCGTTTTTCGGTTGAAGGCGGGAAAATCGCCCTGAATGTTTCGCAGGCCATTGCCTGTGGACTCATTTTAAACGAACTTGTTACAAATTCCATTAAATATGCCTTCCCCGAGACATTTTTCCGCGCGAAAAACCGGACGCCTGAAATTTCCGTGCGGTTAAACAAATTGGCAGGAAAGACCTACCAACTGAGTATTTCGGATAACGGTGTGGGAATGCCGCCGGATTTCGATTGGAATCGTCCGACGGCGCTCGGCCTTCGGTTGGTCAAAATTTTGGCGGAAGACCAATTGCAGGGTACGGTAACGATGCATTCGAATTCCGGCACCCATTTTGTTGTTCGATTTAAGAAGGAAAAAACCCATGGCTAAACCACGGATACTAATTGTCGAGGATGAGCGAATCATTGCGGAGGATATGGACGCCATTTTGCGTCGCCTCAATTACCAGCCTGTCGGGATTATGGCGACGGGTAAAGAGGCCGTTAAGGCGGCTCGCGACCTGACCCCCGATTTGATTCTAATGGACATTGTGCTCAAAGGTACGATGGACGGCATTGCCGCCGCCGGAAGAATCCGTAAATTCTCGGACGTTCCTATTATTTTCGTGACCGCCTACGGGGACGAAGCCATGGTGAACCGGGCGAAAAGAACGTCCCCTTCCGGCTATTTGGTGAAGCCCTTCACCGACCGCGATTTGCTCTCCGCCATTGAGATGGCTCTCTACCAGCACCAAATGGAAAAACGCTTGCGCAAAAGCGAAAAATGGTTGACCAGTATTTTAACCGGTATTAATGACGCCGTTATTGCCACCAATCGGAAAGGCGAAATCATCTTTTTGAACCCGGTGGCGGAACGCTTAACGGGCTGGCCGAAAAACGAAGCCGTGGGAAAGCCCATTGAAAAAGTTTTTCACATTGAGCATGAAATTACATCGGAACAGGCTGAAAATCCGGTGGAAATCGTGCTGAAAAAACGCCGGTCAGTGGAACTGGGCAACCAAATTGTTTTGATCTCGCGGGAAGGCAAGAAAATTCCTATTGCGCACAGCGGTGCTCCCCTGTGTGACGACAGCGGAAAAATTGAAGGGGTCGTCCTGATTTTTCGCGATGTCAGCGAAAGTCGAAAAAAAGAGGAAAACATTCGCTTTCTCAATCGCTTGCTGCGCTCGATTCGGGATATTAATCAACTCATCGTTTTGGAAAAGGATGAGAAAAAACTCCTGCAAAAAGCTTGCGATTTGTTGAGTCAAATTAATCAATACCGATTTGTGTGGATCGGGAAACAAAACCATGCCACCGGGCGTGTGGTGCCCGTAGCGCAATCGGGTTTTGAAAAAGACTATTTAAAAAATATTGTCATTACATGGGACAACACTCCCACCGGAAAAGGGCCGACGGGCACAGCTTTTCGTACCGCCAAATCGGTTTTCATGCGGGACATTTTAACCGACCCTGCCTTTGCTCACTGGCGCCCGGAGGCCTTAAAGCAAGGGTACAAATCTTCTGCCGCCTTTCCAATGATATACGAAAAAAAAATCTACGGGGTGCTCAATGTCTATTCCGACCGTGTGAATGCGTTTGAAAAAGAGGAAATCGACCTTTTAGACGAGGTGGCTCGCGACCTCGGATTCGCGCTTTTTTCGCTTAAATTGGCCAAAGAAAAAGAACAATCTGAGCGCGATAGGGAAGAAAAGGAAGCCAAATACCACGCCCTTTTTGAAGAAGCCGGGGACATGATTTTTCTGTCAGAAATAGATGAAAAAGGGTTTCCGATCATTGTGGATGTCAATCACTTGGCTTTGGAAAAAACCGGATATTCTCGGGAAGAATTGGTGGGGCAAACTTTCGACGTTTTGGACGACGAAGCAAACCGAAATAAAATCGGCGAAAGAGCGAAAAGATTGTTGGAGAAGGGGAGTATTTCATTTGAGACAACGCACGTTCGTAAGGACGGGACCCATTTTGAAGTTGACGTCCACGCCCGCTTGTTAAAGTTAGATGGTAAAAAATTTCTTTTTTCGGTGGAACGCGACATTTCCGAAAAGAAACAAATCCTTGAGTCGTTGGAACGTTCCGAACAAACCTATCGCAGCATTTTTGACAATGCCATCGATGCTATTTACATTCAGGATCGAGAGGGGCGATTTTTGGCCGTTAATCGCGCTGCGGAAAAAATGTACGGATACTCCCGAGAAGAATTTTTGGGTCGAACGCCGGAATTTGTGTCGGCACCGGACAAAAATGATTTGAAGGCCGTGGCTCAAATGGTGGAAAAGGCCTTTGCCGGTGAACCCCAGCAATTCGAATTTTGGGGACGGCGCAAAAACGGCGAAATCTTTCCGAAAATTGTCCGTTTGAGCAAGGGAAATTATTTTGGTCAAGATGTGGTGGTGGCTTTTGCGTTGGATGTGACCCGAGAAAAACTGGTCGAAAAACGTTTGTCTGACGTGCACGCCATTTACCGTCAGGCCATTGAAAGCGCCCACGGCGTTCCGTACCGCCTGAATTTGCTCACGGGCGAATACGATTTTGTGGGCCGGGAAATCAAGGATCTTTTCGGTGTGCGACCCGAAGAAATGACGGCGACCAAAATGAAGGAATTGGTACAGGAATTGCGCGTCGCCGATTCCAGCACTACCGCCAGTGTGGAAGAATACGGACGGCTGTCCCGCAACGGAAAGTTGAAACATTACTCCATGGACATGCGAATTTTGACACCGGATGGCGTGACGCGCTGGGTAAACGATTCTGCCGTTCCCATTCGAGATGCCCAAACGGGGCAGGTCGTCGCCACTTTAGGCATCCTCCAGGACATTACCGAGCGAAAGCAGCAGGAAATTTTACTCCGGGAGAAGGAGCAGCGTTTTCGCACGATTTTTCAAACAGGCCCCGACGCCATTAGTATTAATCGAATCGAGGACGGCGTCTATTTGGAAATCAACGATCGCTTTACGGAATTGGTCGGATACGCTCGAGAGGAAATCATTGGGAAAAGTGTAACGGACGTTCACCTCTGGGCTGACCGTGAGAGACAAGCAGATTTTTTAAAGGAACTTTGGCAAAAAGGAGAGGTGCAGAATTTTAAGGCTCGTTTTCGGGTGAAAAGTGGAGCCATTCGGATCGGGTCGATTTCCGCGCGTCGAATTGATTTGGGAGGCATTCCCTGTGTCATTTCACTGGCCCGCGACATTACAGAAGTCAAGCAGGCGGAAGAACAGATTAATCGTTTGGCGGAAGTTGTGCAACAGGCCCACGAAGCCGTGGTCATTACCGACCTTAATGCCAAAATTCAATATGTTAATCCCGCTTTCGAACGACTCACAGGGTATACGGCGGAGGAAGCGGTTGGAAAAAATCCGCGAATTTTGAAAAGCGGCAAGCACGGTCGGGAATTTTACCAGACGTTGTGGAAAACAATCAAATCCGGAAAGCCGTGGCACGGTACCTTTATGAATCAAAAGAAGAACGGGGAACTTTTTTGGGAAGATGCCACCATTTTCCCGATTAAAAATCCGGCCGGGGAAATGATCGCCTATGCGGCGGTGAAGCGAGACATTACCAAAGAACGACATTTGGAAGAGCAGCTTCGCCAATCCCAAAAATTGGAAGCGGTGGGACAATTGGCCGGAGGCATAGCCCACGATTTCAACAATATTTTAACCGCCATTAATGGGTATTCGGAAATGCTTCTCATGGATTTGGAGCCTGAAGATCCCCGCCGGGGCGATGTGGAGGAAATCCTGAAAGCCGGCAATCGAGCTGCGCGCCTCACGCGCCAGTTGTTGGCTTTTGGGCGCAAGCAGGTCATTCATCCCGAGGTTCTCAATGTCAATGCCCAAATTCACGAATCGATGGGTATGTTGCGCCGCCTCATTGGTGAAAACATGAATTTGCAACTGCAATTGAGTCCTGAGGTGTGGACCATTAAAGCCGACAGAAGCCAGTTTGAACAAATTCTCATTAATCTAATTGTGAATGCTCGAGACGCCATTGAAGAGGCTCGGACACGCGCCTCCGAAATGAAAATCACCATTGAAACGGCCAATTTTACTCTGGACGAACAGTACGTCGCGGAACACGCCGGAGCCCGACCCGGGCAGTTCGTCATGTTGGCCGTAAGCGACACCGGCAAAGGAATGGACGAAGATGTTCTTTCTCACATTTTTGAGCCCTTTTTCACAACAAAGGGGCTGTCCCGCGGAACGGGGCTTGGTCTGGCCACCATTTACGGGATTGTGAAGCAGAACGGGGGCAGTATTTATGTGTACAGCGAACCCGAAAAGGGAACAACTTTCAAAATCTTGTGGCCGGCAGCCACCGAAGAAGAAATGCACGAAAAAGAAAAGCAAGTGGATGAAGAGGCTCTTCGAGGCAGTGAAACCATTTTGGTTGCGGAAGACGAGGACGAAATTCGGACTTTCATCCAGCGCGGCTTGAAGCGGTTAGGCTACAAAGTACTGCCGGCAGCCAATGGCAAGGAAGCACTGGTTCTTTTAGATGCCCAATCGGAACCGATCGATTTGTTGTTTACCGATGTCATCATGCCTCAAATGGATGGCCGCGAATTGGCCGATGTGGTTACCGACAGAATGCCGCATGTCAAAGTGCTTTTTGCTTCGGGGTACACGGACAACCACATCGCGCACAGGGGCATTTTGGACAAAGGAATTCATTTCATTAACAAACCCTTTTCCATTGAACAAGTCGCGCAAAAAATACGTCATATCTTGGACGAAAAATAGGGAATCGGCTTGGCTGACTTTTTTCTAACGCTTGTTTTGCTCGGCAGTCGTTGGAAAAATGCTTTTGAAAATAGGTCGTCCCTTTTTGAGGCCGGAAGGGCTTAAGCCACAAAAGTCACGCTGCCCGGCCAGAGATTTTCAGCACCGGGTTCTCTTTTCCTCAAAACTGGCTTTGTTTCTTCCCCCTTTTTCTTTCAGCCCGCAAGATTTCACTTGATATTCAACCAAATATTTGGCAAATTAAAACCGAGGTTTGTGTCTTGAACCGGTATTTTTTCTAAGGAACTTTGCACGTGAAGCGTCAAAATCCATCTCCGCTCAATCGATTTCTATTTTCTCCGAAATAGGGTTTATCTCGTTGGATTTACAAAAATAAGGGTGGAACGAAAAAGAATTTTAAAAATTAAGGAGAAACGACCATGGCCAAATTGGATTTTATTACGCAGGAATTGGAGGATCTCCGAAAGAGCGGGATGTACATTACCATCCGCACCATTGAAAGCCCTCAGGGCGGTTGGATTGTGGTGGACGGGAAAAAGGTTCTCAATATGTGTTCCAACAATTATTTGGGTTTTGCCAATGATGGCCGGCTCAAAAAAGCCGCCCAAAAGGCCATCGATGACTACGGTGTGGGGCCTGCCGCCGTCCGAACGATTGCGGGTACCATGACACTGCACAGGATTTTGGAAGAAAAATTAGCCAAATTCAAAAATGTAGAGGCGGCCATTTCCTTTCAGTCCGGCTTTA
>CAZOHG010000048.1:0-27560 GCA_964579725.1 uncultured Deferribacteres bacterium | reverse complement strand
TTGGGCATCTCACCGGGCATGCCGCCCAAAAGAAATCCCGCTTCCCGCACGATTTCAAGTCCTACTGTACCCACCATTCCGGCAACAGCCCCCACCCAAATGGTTTTGAAAAGCACCGATTCGCCTTTTTTGGCGGCTACCCAAAGCACTGCCCCCAACAGAAAAATGGCAGGGAAAAGCACCCGCACAATGAGGGTCGAAAGTTGGGCGTACCCCGCCTGAGCCGCAACCAACAAATTGGGGCTCACCCCTGCAAACAACAGGGCAAACAGGCTTAAAATCAGTTTTTTGACCGAAAATTTCTTGTCCATTTTTTCCTCCTGTCAAAACGCAGAGAAGCAGCGGGTGCGGCCAGTCAATCTCTCCGCACCCGACTTCTGTTCCCTGCTCGGAACGATTACTGTGCCACCATTGACGTCAATTTTGCCAGCTTTTGATCCAGCATTTTGGCTGCCATCGTCACGGGCTTGCTTTCAAAAGCGGCCAACTGGGCGGAGGGTTTGTAGTAATTCACGTACACTCGACCGTCTTTGCCTTCGAAAATATTAACCCGCACAGGGATTGCAATCCCGACGCCCGGATTAGCGGAAAAGATTTTCTTTCCCATGGTTGGATTTCCGATAAAAAGCGAAACGGCCTTTAACTTCAATCCTGTCATGGATAGGATTTTCCCTTGGTTGACTTCCCCTAAAATCATCATGCCGCTTTTGGCAACCAGTTTTTTCACTTTTGCCACCGTTTGGGCGTAATTGGCCGCGGAACGAACCTGTTGCAGCGTCCAATCTTGAGCGTTGGCGCTTTTTGCTCCGACCAGACCAGAGGCAAACAACGCCAACAAGCCCATTACCATCCAATTCTGCATTGATTTTTTACTGATCATAACTCTCTCCTTTTTTGGGGTGATTTTCCTTTTTGCAGGAAACCACTGTTCATTTTCTTACTGCCCGCAGCCGCAGGTAGGGTTTTCGTGCTTGTGGGGATGTTTTTCCTGCTCTCGGGTTCGGGATTCTTCCTGTGCGTCGCGTCCGCAGCACTGTTCGTACGGTTTTCCGGAGCCACACGGGCAGGGGTCTGACGGTCGAATCGTAAGGGTCATGCCAATCACCTCCTTTTGTGTTTTTAGGGTTTGTATTCTTTTCAAAGATCGATTTTTGGATTAAGCCTGATTTCCCCTGACAAACAGATACAATTGAACCAATAAAAGCGTGACCTGAAACTCCATTCCGCCCATAGGGTGCGTTTTACTGGCCACAAACGACCACTGCGGCCAGTGTACCATGGCAATTGCCCCTAACATGACCGGCATGAGAAAAAGCGTGCCCAGCCGTGTCGCCCACTCTTTCCGGAAGCCGCCCACTAAAACCAAAAGAGCGCCGGAAACTTCCATGACCGCCAACAGAAAAATCAGGGCCACCGGCATTTTCATCATGGCTGCCAGATTTTGTAAATGGGGGAATTTACCGATTCCGTGGTACAGAAAGACGCTGGCCAGCGCGATTCTGAGCAGCCAGTGCGCCTGTTTTGAGATTGTCTTCCACATTGTAGCCTCATTTTGTGTTTTCTTAAATCACCGTACAAAAAAAATCAGTTGAACTTTTTCCAAGTGACGGTATTAAGATAGACAAAAGAGGCCGGGAAATCTGTGAGGTGGCTTACAAAAATGAGATTTTTCGGGAAAAAAGAGGTTTTAGCGAGAAAAGTGACAGGCGGGGCTTTGAAAACCCCATTGTGGGGTACCCCGAAAGGGCATTTTATTTCGGCAGAGCTTTTGGAAGCCTATTCGGAAGGCGGTTCTTCCAGGGCTTTTGCCAGCAATTGCGGTTTGAGCACCAGAATTTTTCGTTTTTCGAAATCAAGGAGTCCCTGTGTTTTGAGCTGATTTAAATAAAGCGTAGTTGTTTCGCGTGTGGCTCCGATGAGATTGGCTATTTGGGCGTGGGTTAACTTAATGTCAATGAGAATTCCGGTGTCTTTTTTCACGCCGTAGGAACGCATTAAATTCAGGAGCAAATGTACCAGCCGTCCCTGAACATTTCTGAAAATGAGGTCTTCAATTTTCATTTCCAATTGCTGACGCCGCAAGCCGACCAATTTCGTAAGGCGCAGGGCCAACTCAGGTTTTTTCGCCAGCAGCTCCTCAAAATCCTTTTTGCTGATTTCGCATATGTAGGCATCTTCCAGCGTTTCGGCCATGTTGCTGCGGGCGTCGGTGTCAAAAATAGCCGCTTCGCCAAAAATTTCGCCGGTGTTTAAAACGGCCAGAATCAATTCCTTCCCCTCCTCGGAAAGCCGGGCAATCTTCACCCGGCCTTTTTTTAAAAGGTACACGCGGTCTCCGGGGTCGGCGGGCAAAAAAATAGGCTCTTTTTTGGCGTAGTGTTTCATGGTGGACACGTGGTCAATGTAGTGCATTTCTTCTTCGCTTAACCCCTTAAAAATATTGATTTTCTTCAGGTACCAGATCTTGTCCATTGCAAAATCCTTTCGGTAAGGACGATTGGAGCGGTTACCAAACAGCCGTGTCCCGCCGGGGGAAAATCACGCAAGAAGCGGCTTTCGTTTTAAAAATACGCAATTTGAGGCGCGGAATCCACACAAAATGGCGGTTCAAAAATTAAGAGAGTATTGGATAGAAAACGTCCTTGGGGGCAAAATAATTTTCCGGGCTGTTTTTACACACGGGCTGCCGGGCCCAAAGCGGATGAAGCCCCACCCGCCGATTGTTTTTTACGCGGTTGGCCTGTCCGGGCTTTTGCCCACGGTTAGGAGCAACAGGACAATGACCACGATACCCATTGGAATCGTTATGAGCGGGTGCACATCCCAACCGGCTGGCAGGTAGCCGAAAACAAGGGCAATTCCGGCGGCTGTTAGGGCGTACGGGAGTTGGGTTCGCACGTGGTCAATGTGGTCGGAGGCCGACGCCATTGACGACATAATTGTCGTGTCCGAAATCGGGGAACAATGATCGCCGAAAATCGACCCCGACAACACGGCACCGATGGTTCCCAACATGATCGTGTGCGCCAGATCGGGGCTGAACTGAGCCGCCGCTGTCATTTTGTATGCAATGGGAATGACGATCGGGGTCAAAATAGCCATGGTGGCCCAGGAAGTTCCGGTGGCAAAGCTAATAAAAGCCGCAATGGTAAATGTAATGGCCGGAAGCAAACGCGGTGAAAAGAGTCCGCGCGTCATTTGAATAACGTAATCAGCCGTGTGGAGATCGGCGCTAATTTGACCGATTGCCCAGGCCAAAACCAAAATAATCATGGCCAAAACCATCGCTTTGACCCCGCCCAACCAGGCCGTGAAGGTTTCCTGCAAGGTCAGGATTTTCTGGCCTACGGCCAGGGCACCGGCCACAAAAACCGCCGTAAATGTTCCCCAGGTGAGAGCCGCAAAGGAATCGGCGCTACCGATAATTTCACCCAGGCGGGCCGTGGCGGCTTTTTCCCCAAGAGCCTGAATCCCGGTAAAATACATTCCCACAAACGTGATTCCGATTAACAAAAGGATGGGAAGAATGGCATTGTACCAGCGCAGGGGAATCGATTTGGAATCTTCCAAAAGGTCAAAGGATTGGCTGTCCGCCAGAGGCTGGGCCTTTTCACCGATGACAGCTCCGGTGGTGAGACTTCGTTTTTCGGCGCGGTACATCGGGCCGAAATCCCGAAGCAGAACCGCCACAAAAAACACAAAGGCAATGGTCACCCAACTGTAGTAGGAATAGGGGATGGTTTGAAGAAAAACAAAATAGGCGTCTTTGTGAAGGCCAATGCTTTCAAAAGCCGATTGAATCAGCCCCACCTGAAATCCCACCCAGGTGGAAATAATCGCCACGCTGACCACGGGAGCGGCCGTAGAATCCACAATGTAAGAGAGTTTTTCCCGCGAAATGCGGAGTTTGTCCGTAAACGGTCGCATGGTGTTCCCTACAATCAGGGTATTGGCGTAATCGTCGAAGAAGATAAAAAGTCCCATGGCCCAGGCGGCCAATTGTCCGCCGCGCGGTTTTTTGGCAAATTTGGAAATGGCTTCCACAATGCCTGCCGTACCGCCCGCTTTGGAAATAATGCCCACCATGCCGCCCAACCCGAGACTAAAAATAACGATGGACGCGTGGGAATGATCCACCAACGCATTAATAATGTACGTGTCCAACGCCTTCAAATAACCGGTGAGAATGTTGTTGTTGTAAATAAAAATAGCTCCCAGCCAGACGCCTGAGAAAAGCGAAATCACCACTTGCCGAAAAATCAAGGCGAGAAAAATCGCCAGGAGAGGCGGCAGAATCGTCAAAAGCCCCGGAATGACCCGCAGCACGGCCTGACCGCGGCGTGATTCGCTCCGAATCCGAAGAACCTGCCGGCCACTTTTGGGCAAAACCGCTTTTCGAATGGTGACCGAGCCATTTTGAAAAGCAGGGGCCTGCGTCAGAACCTGAATTTTGTCGTTCCGCTCCACGTAGAGATTTTCGAAAAATGCCTGCTCTTTGAAAGACGAATCGATGCTGCCGTCCGCTTTGCGAGCCGTTACCTTGAGCGTAAAGGGGATTTTGGACACAGCAAAGGCGGGCAGTTCCAACGAAAAGGAAGCTTGAGAAGAGGGCTGGGCCTGTGCCCCGGCAGTGAGAAAAAGAAGTACCAGCCAGACGGGAACGCTTTTGACAACGGCGATTGGTCGCATTTTTGGCATCCGGTAATTTTCCTAAAAATCCACTTCCAACACAATGGGGCAATGGTCGGAACCCATGACCTCCGGCAAAATGGCCGCTCCTTTGACAAACGGAACCATATTCTCCGAAACGAAAAAATAGTCGATTCGCCACCCAATGTTTCGGGATCGGGCGCCAAAACGGTAGGTCCACCAGGTGTACTGCTCCGGTTCGTCCGGGTGAAACAATCGAAACGTGTCCACGTAGCCGTGTTCCACGTACCGATCGATCCACTCTCGTTCGACGGGCAAAAAACCGGAGGTTTTTTCATTCTGCTTGGGATTTTTCAAATCGATTTCTTTGTGGGCGGTGTTGTAGTCGCCGCAAATGACCAGGCGTTTCCCCTGCGCCTTGAGGGCATCCAGATAGTCCAACAGCTCCGCGTAAAAATCCAATTTGTAGTCCAAACGGCCCTGGTCGCGCTGCCCGTTGGGAAAATAGATATTGAAAAGCAGAAATTCAGGGTACTCCGTTATGAGTACCCGCCCCTCGTCGTCAAAGCGTTCGATTCCCAATCCGTACTGCGTCCGAAGGGGCTCCGGTTTTGAGAAAGTGGCCACCCCGCTGTACCCTTTTCGCCTGGCCGAATGCCAGAAAACGTGGTACCCCTCCACCTCCAGTAGTTCGTCCAAAAGCTGGTCTTCCTGAATTTTGGTCTCCTGAACACCCAAAATGTCCGGTTGGTGTTCTTCCACAAAATTCCAAAAGCCTTTCTTTAAAACCGCCCGAATTCCGTTGACATTCCAGGAGATTAGCTTCACTTTTTGCCCTTTCTTGCGTCGTTTGAATGATTAAAAAAATAGAAAAAAGATTTACAAATGCAAGTGGATTTTTCCACCGAGCGGGCTCGGGCCAGGCGGTGCCTGTGTTCACTTGCCCCGCAGACAAAATCCAAAAGACGCGCCCCCTCTTTTTGGCGAAAAGCGCAAACCGGCAACCGCGCCGTTTTTCGAAGCACTTCCCTTTCTGTTCGATGAAAAAATCAGGAGCTTTCTTTCCAAAAAATGGTTGTAATTTGACACACGATTTATTAAATTTGAATACTTGTAAATCCAGCTTCTCGGCAACTCACAAAAGAAACCGATCAAAATGATTCTTATTTTTCATAGAGATAGGAAGGGGGTGCCGTTTTTTTGGGCCTTTCTTCTTTTGTTGATTTGGCAATCGTTGCCGGCACAGGCCGGTTGGGGAACCGCCACAGCCACCCGCCACCGAATCCCTCTCAACGGCTCGTGGCAAATTCAGTCCAAGGGGGAAAAAACATGGACAACCGTTCCGGTGCCCGGTCGCATTCCGTCGGGGAAAATTTATTTTTTTCGCCGTCAGTTTGTGCTCCCTTCACAGGAGGCAAACCGCGTTTTCCGACTTTTCGTTACGGGCATTAATTTCAAAGCCGCCGTCAAAATCAACAACCAGTACGTTGGGGACGTTCCGGCCGGATTCCAGTCGCTCATTTTTCCTGTTGACCCAGGCGTGCTGCACCCCGGGAAGAATCTCATTTCGCTGGAGGTGGACACCCGACAGCATTTCGACGATTCGCTTCCGCCTACGGGCGGTTTTCTCGAACCCGACCTGCCCGCCGGGATTTTTCGTCCCGTTTTTTTGGAGAGTTTGCCGCCGAAGTTTTTAGCCACGGTGCATCTGCAAACGGACTGGACGGCTTCCGGGGCCAGGCTTTCTCTGCAGGGCACCGCGGCTTCGGTTGACTCGAACACTTTGACCTTTTCCCCCTTTTCCGCCGGGGCAGTGACGGTTCGTCTGCTAAGTGTACGAGGAACCCTTCTGTTTTCCCAAAACCTGCCCTTGAAAAACGGTGGCTTTTCCGGAATTTTTCCAATTTCTTCGGCGCAGGCCTGGGCCCCCGCTCACCCCACTGTGTACCGGCTCCGTCTCACATTGCAGGGCCCCAGCGGCGCAATTTTGGACGAATGGCAGGAAGAAATCGGGTTTCGCCGGTTGGCGCGTTCATCCGGCCACTTTTTTTTGAACGGGAAACGCTTTCATTTTCGGGGGTTGTCGCTTCTCACGGAACCGCCCGGCCAAACGCCGCAAGAATTGGGGGAATTGCTCAAACGGCTGGGAGGCAATGCCCTTCATTTCATTTACCCTCCGACGCCCGCATTTTTCGACGTGGCGGATTCTCTGGGCATTTTGATTTTTGCGGGAGCCCCCCTGTGGAATCCTCCCGCGAGGGTCTGGAAAAATCGGGTGTTCACCGAAACGGTAGCTCAATTTCAGAAACACTTCGTGGAGCTTTTTTCCGCCCACCCGTCTCTGGCAGGCTTCGTCTGGGGAAACGGGCTGGAAATGGGAAGTGCTCCCTTTGCCTCTTTCCTCGCCAAACTCTCCCGCCGCTCCGGATTCCGTTCTTTTTCCTCAGGGGTCACATTTCGGAGCACAGCCCCGGGCCAACCCCAAATGGCTCTCAATTGGCTGGGGCTGGATTTGACCACCTTCAAAAACCCGGATTGGCAAAATGCGGTGAAAAAAATCCGAGCTGAATACCCGGAGACGCCTATCTTACTGACTCAAATTTCGGCGCCGCTGGTACATTTGTACAATCACCCCGAAGACCGCCTTTTTTTTGAACAGCGACAGGCCTTTTATCTGGCCAAAACCTTGCGTTCCGCGCTTCGTTCCCCGTTGGTGGACGGCTGCTTTGTTCTGACTGACCGCGATTTCACCGGAGCGTACCCTTCGCTCCTGACTGTTAATTCTCAGGAGACCACCCGCTTCCCGCTGGGACTGTTCGATCCCCAAGAGGGCACGCCCCGCGTGGCCTGGAAGGTCACTCGAGACCTCTTCCACAACACGGACACGGCACCTGCCGAGTGGGCGGAGAAGTCCGACCCGCGGGATGTCTCCTTTATTTTGTGGGGCTTTGCCGTCATTATTTTTTTCCTTTACTTTTTGAAAGGCAATCGCCGGGTGTCCGGGAATTTCGCCCGAGTATTTTCGCGCCCCCACGGTTTTTACCAGGAATTGGAATCGGAGCGCCGAATTGCCTGGGGTCATTCGCTCATTATTAATTTCAGCGCCTCCGCCACGCTGGCTTTGATAGTAGCGGGAATTGCTTTCTATTATCGGGAATCTTTTCTCTTCGATTTTTTCGCCTCAAAGCTACTCTATTTTTCCGTTTTAAAGCAGGCTTTTGTCCCGCTTGTCTGGAACCCTGCTGTTTTCGTACCGGTGCTGACCCTGTTTTTCTTCCTGGCTTTTTCAACAGTGGCTTTATTCATTCAAATGGCCACCTTCGTTGCCGGCAGGTCCCTCAGTCTGCGTAACGCCTTAACGCTTGTCTACTGGCTAAGCGGCGTGTTTATTTTTTTAGCCCCCGTTGCAATGATTGTGGCTCGCATTTGGAAATGGTCGGGGTTCCGGTGGAGCATTGGAGCGCTAATTTTGCTCTTTTTTTCCTGGTTTGTTCACCGAATCTTGCTGGGCATGAAGGTTATTTTACATTTTTCCATTGGGGGCACTCTGCTCATTGCTCTGTTGTTTGCCGCTTTGTTTTTCGGCGTTCTTGCGTGGATTTACGAAAGCCACGTTTTCTTTTTCCCCTATGTGAGCTATCTTATTCACGTGTGGCGATGGGGAATTTAGTTGGGAACCTTGAAAAATACACAATCGGTGAACCAAAAATCTCCCGAATTTCTTCTACTCAGGAGGATTTCCGGAGGGAGAATTGCCCGATCTGGCATTGAAATTCGAATACACACGGACTGATTTGAGGATTTAGATGTACCTTTCAAAATTGGAGTTGCGAGGGTTTAAATCCTTCGCCAAAAAAACCGAACTGGTTTTCAATTCGGGGCTTACCTGTATTGTAGGACCCAATGGCAGCGGCAAAACCAATATTGTAGATGCCATCCGCTGGGTTTTGGGCGAACAGCGTGCCGGAGTGCTCCGCAGCGACAAAATGGACAAGGTCATTTTCGCAGGCAGCACCAACCAGAAACCCCTCGGAATGGCCGAGGTTTCCATGACCATTCAAAACGACCGGTCGGTCCTCCCCTCGGAATACACCGAAGTTGTGGTGACCCGGCGTCTGTACCGCTCAGGCGAAAGCGAATATCTGTTGAACAAACGTCCCTGCCGACTCAAGGACATTACCGATCTCTTTTTGGACACCGGCATGGGACCAGACAGCTACTCGGTCATCGAATTGAAAATGGTGGAATCCATTTTAAGCTCCAAAACCGAAGACAAATTGCGCCTTTTTGAAGAGGCCGCCGGAATTAACAAATACAAACACCGGCGCTCGGCCGCCCTTCGAAAACTCAATGCCACGCAGGACGATTTGAATCGCGTGAACGATATTATTTCGGAAGTGGAAAGGACGGTCAACTCGCTGAAACGGCAGGTTAAAAAAGCCGAGCGGTACCAGCAAATCTCCAAAGAAATCGAAGAATTGGATCTACGGCACGCCGCACTGGAATTGGGGAACATCCTCCGACGCCTCAAACCGTTGAAGCAACAGTTGGAACAGCAACAGCAGGTATTTCAGACCGGGCGCTCGCGATTGAGCAAGGACGAGGCCATTTTAGAAAAAATGCGGGCGGAAATGATTGGGTTTGAAGACCGGCTCTCCACCGTTCAAAGCGATCTGGACAAGGTTGTTCAGGAAATCCACACCCGTGAGAACGAACTCACGGTGGCCAAGGAACGCATTCGCTCTCTCAAAGAGAAAATTGCGCGGTACAAGGCTGAAAAGGAGCAAATGAAAAAACGGCAGCAATTTCTCATCAAACGCCTGGAGGAAACGCGCCCCAAATTGCAGGAGCTTCGTGAAATTTCGGACGGGTACAAACTCAAATTTCGGCTGAAAAAAGAGGAATTAAACGGATTTGAGAAAATCCTGAACCGCCGCCGGTTAGAAGCCAATGAAAACCGTAAAAAGCTGGTGGAACTGCTCAAAGAATTGGACAAAACCGAAAAAGAGAAAAACCGTCACGAGTCGCAGAGCCTTTTGCTTTCGGGAAGAAAAGAGCAATTGGAAAAAGAATTGCAGGAAGCCGAGAAAGAGGCGAAGCGGTTGGAACACCTTTTGGCCGAGCAGAACAAAGACGATTCGGCCAGTGAAGAGCTGCACCGGAATTTGCAGGCGGAGCTGGCGCGGGCGGAAACGGCTTTCCAGGAGGCCGCGGCAGCCGTTCAGGAAACCCGAGAAGCCCTCCTTCAACTGAAAACCACGCTGGCCGGCAAACATCAGCAGCGGAATTTCTTCCAACACGTCATTGAGGTAAACGAGGGTTTTCCGGAGGGGGTTCAATTTTTGCTCGAACACCAAAACGAGCTTCCCGGCCTTTTGGGCCCCGTGGGAGATTTGCTCAACGTGCCCGAAAAATACCGTCGGGCGGTGGAAGCCATTTTGGCGGAAATGGCCTCCTATTTGGTCGTTGAAAAAGCCAGTCAGGCCTATCGGGCCATCGAGCGGCTTCGAAAAAACAAAATGGGGCAGGTCACCTTTGTGGTGTTGGAATGGTTTAACAAGAAAAGGAGCCCCAGGCCCCACGTTGAGGGGAGCGGCGTTCTCGGCTGGGCAGACGAACTGGTGTCCACCGGAAGCGCCTACCGCGATTTGGTGCGCTGGCTTCTCGGCAATTATGTGATTGTGGAAAATGAAGACACGCGGCGCCGGATTTTTGACCGGCACGGGGTGAGTACCGTCACCCTTTCCGGTGAGCTCAGTTCCAGTGAGGGTGTGCTGCGTTCAGGCTCCTACGCTCAGGGCTCCCGCACCTCCAATGTGGGCAGGAAATCTCAATTGGAACAGATTGCGGCGGAAATTGAAGGGTTGGAAGCCGAACAAATTCGCTTGCAGCAGCAACTAACGGGGCAAAACAACACGCTGGAATCCCGCCGGACAGAAGTAGAAAAAAGAAAAGCCGCCCTCAAAAATTTCGAGAAAACCCATTTTGAAAAGCAGGTGCGTCTGGCAAAAGACCGGGACGCCGCCCAGAAAAATCGCGCTCACCTAAAGCAATTGCGGAAAGAGCTTCAGGCCACCGACCGTTCCATTGAGGAAATCCACGCGGAAATTACGCGGCTAATGCCGGTCATTGAACAGCTTTCCAAACAACGGGAACGCTACGAGCGGGATTCCCAAAAATACCTGAAAAAAGTGCAGGAATTGGAAAAGGAACGGAACCAACTGGCGGAGGAAGTTCACGAGCTCCATTTGAGTCAGGTGCGAACCACCGGAGAACTGAACAATGTCACCTCCGAAATCGAGCGTCTGGAGCGGACGCTCAAGGAGTTGACCCGCACCCTAAGTCAGCGGGACCGGGAAATCGGGGAAGCGGAAACGGACATTGAGCATTTTGAAGAGGTCATTGAAAAAAGCCACACCGAACTGGCCCGCCTGTACGAGCGCCGAGAAACGCTGGTGCGCGAGCGCAACGATGTGCGCCAAATGCTGGAAGAAACCAAAGAAAAACTTCAGGCCAAAGAGGCCGAAGTGAAACAGGCGCGGGAGGCAGGCGAAAGCTCGTCCGACCAATTACGTCATTTGAAGCTCCAAATTTCCGAATTGGAATTGCGGCAGGAAAACATTAAAAACAACATGAACGAAAAATACGCTGTGCAGGTGGAACCGGCAACTCCCAGCCATTCGGACGAATTAACCCAAATTTCCGAGCGGCTGGAGCTGTTGCGCCGCCGTTTGCAAAACTTCGGACCGGTCAATTTGTTGTCGTTGGAAGAGTACGAAAAGGAATCCCGGCGGCTGGAATTTTTGGAAAAACAGCGGGACGATCTGTTGGACGCCCGGAAAACCCTGCTCGAAACCATCTCGGTCATTAACAAGACGGCGCACGACCGCTTTTACGACATTTTCCAAAAAATCCGCACAAATTTTCGTGCTAATTTCAAAGCCTTTTTTGACGGCGGCGAAGGGGACCTTCAGATTCGCTTCGACCCGGACGATCCCCTCGAAGCCGACATTACGATTAAGGCCAAGCCCAGAGGAAAACAGATTTCTTCCATGGATTTGCTTTCCGCAGGCGAAAAAGCCCTGACGGCCATCGCCCTGCTGTTTTCGATTTACCAGGTTAAACCCAGTCCCTTTTGCGTGTTGGACGAAGTGGATGCCCCTCTGGATGACGAAAATCTGCGGCGATTTTTGAAGGTGGTGCGCGATTTCTCGGACACCATTCAATTTATTTTAGTCACTCACAACAAGGTAACCATGGAAGCTTCCGACAACATTTACGGTGTGACCATGGCGGACGAGGGGGTTTCTCAATTGGTTTCGGTGCGATTTGCCAAGCAAAAGGACTCCGCAGCGCTGGAAATTGCCGAGTAACCGGCCAAAAGTGGTACCGGTTTATTTTTAACGACAAAAAAAACGTCCGTTGGCGAAAAAGGGGAGCGCACCCGAAGAAAAAAGGCCGGGCAAGATTTTTTTCGGCCGGTTTTGCGGAAGGGGGCTATTTTTACGATCGAACGGAAACTTTTGCGCCGTTAAGCGTTCAATCAAATGAAATGACAGTCTAACGAAGTGAGGGTTAAGCTCCTATGAAAAAATGGGTGGTATTGCTTTTTCTAATCTTTGCGGTTTTTGCGGTTGACGTTCAGGCCCAAACTCAAATTATGAACGAGAAAAAATTCCCTTTTGAACTCAACTACGCCGCATTTCGCGCTTCCAAGGGATTTTCCTACCTGGAGATTTATTACACCCTGTACCGCGCTCAATTGAAATTTGTGCCGGACAGTGCCCGTGGTTTTCGGGCTAATTACACCATTCAAACCAATATCTTGGAAGGCGATTCCGTCATGTACCGCACCCAGCTCAACAAGGTTACGTACGCAGACAGTCTAAGTGCGGTGAAGCCCACACAACGCCTCCCCGACATTACCCGATTGTTTATCCGGCCCGGGCAGTACACACTGCGCGTCAAGGTAACCGACCGCAACAGCAAACGCTTCGGCACCGTGGACTACCCTATTCGAGTGGCGGATTTTTCAAAGGATTCTCTGCAGGTCAGCAATTTGGAATTGGCTTCGCTTATTCGCATGAACAAGGGGAAAGATGTGTTCACCAAAAACGGCTACCAGGTCATTCCGAATCCCGGCGCACTTTACGGACAGGGGGCGCCGGTGCTTTATTTTTACGCGGAAATTTACAACATGGCGCAAGCGGCTCAGGCCGACAGCTATCGGGTCAACTACCAGGTGGTCAACGGCAATGGGGACGTGGTTCGGCAATTTGATTCCATTACCCGCAAAAAGCCGGGCCGGTCGGCCGTGGAATCGGCCGGGGTGAATATCATTACGCTTCCCTCCGGTTCCTACTTTTTCCGTTTGCTTGTACACGATTTCGATTCGGGCAAAGAGGCCGCTGCCGTTAAAAAGTTCTACGTTTATCGCCAGGCCGATTTCAAGAAACAGGAGCGGAAAGAGCGCTCGAAAATGTCGAAACTGGCCGTCTTGCTCAACAGCCCTGAATATCAGGCGTACGATCAAATGAGCGAAAAGGCTCTCGAGGCCGAATTCAACGGCGCCTCCTATATTGCCACAAGCCAGGAGAAAAAGGTTTTCAAAAGCCTCGATTTAAAGGGAAAGCGGGAATTCATGAAAAAATTCTGGATTCGCCGCGACCAGGACCCGACCACATTGAAAAACGAATTTCGTCAGGATTACCTTGAGCGCCTGGCCTACGTGAACGCCCATTTTGGGTCGGGTAAACCCGGTTGGCGTTCCGACCGCGGACGGGTGTACTTGCTTTACGGCAAGCCGGACGAAATCGAACGGAATCCGAGCAGCAGCGAAACCAAAGCCTACCAGGTCTGGCATTATTACCACATTCAGGGCGGCATTCAATTCTATTTTGTAGACGTGCGGGGATTCGGCGATTACCAATTGGTGCATTCCACCGCCCGAAACGAATTACAGGACCCCAATTGGCAGCGCTGGCTTCAGCCTTTTTAGGGAAGAGGGACAGTCAAGCTTCAAAGGTACAGTCCGCCATTTGATGGGCGGGCCGTTTTTTTATTCCCTCAAAACGGGCCGTTTTCTCCATTTTTTTCACTTGATCTTTTAATTCGGGACAGGATCCATGGCAGCACATTCTCCTCGAATCGGATTTATTGGTCTGGGCATCATGGGCAAACCCATGGCAGCTAATTTGCTAAAAGCAGGCTACTCGCTGACGGTTTTTAATCGCACTCCGGGCAAAATGCAGTCCCTCGTCGAAGCCGGGGCCCACGCGGCCCGATCGGTTTCGGACTGCGCCGCTCGCAGCGAACTCATTTTTACCATGCTGCCTGACTCGCCGGAGGTGGAGGCCGTCCTCTTAGGCGAGGGCAGCGTTGCTCTCTCGGCAAAGCCGGGCTCCATTGTGGTCGACTTGAGTTCGATTTCCCCCCTGACCAGCCAGAAGGTGGCTCGTGAGCTGGAATCCCACAACATTGCCTTTCTGGACGCCCCCGTAAGCGGCGGAGAAACGGGCGCCAGGGCCGCCACTCTGGCCATTATGGTGGGCGGCAAACGCGCCCTTTTTGAGCGCGTCCGCCCCGTTTTGCAGGCAATGGGACGATCGGTTACCTGGGTAGGTGAAGTAGGGGCCGGGAATTACGCCAAGCTGGCCAACCAAATCATTGTCGCGCTGAACATTGCGGCGGTTGGTGAAGCCTTTGTGCTGGCTCAAAAAGCGGGACTCGACCCGCAAAGGTTGTACGAAGCGATTAAAGACGGCCTGGCCGGCAGTCGTGTTTTGGACGCCAAAGCCCCGCGCATTTCGGCTCGCCAATTTGAGCCGGGATTTAAAATCCGCTTGCACCAAAAAGACCTGAAAAACGTGTTGGAAACGGCGAGACGGATTCAGGTACCCTTGCCGCTCACGGCGCTTGTTCAGCAAATGTTCACCGCCCTTGTCGCCGATGGGAAGGGGGATTTGGACCACGGCGCTCTTGTGCAATTTTTGGAAAAAATCGCCGGCACGGAGGTCCGAAAGATTTAAGGCTGCCTGAAAATTTGCTTGAAAAACAGGGGAGATTTTATTATATTTTTGAATCGAAAATTTTGCATTTGCCACCGTAGCTCAGTCTGGTAGAGCAGCTGATTCGTAATCAGCAGGTCAGCGGTTCGAGCCCGCTCGGTGGCTCAAAACCGGCCCCCTGTCTAAACCACTGGCAGGGGGCTTTTTATTTTTTTCCGCGAACCCGAAAAGCACCCGTTTTCCTGGGGTTTCAACCGAAGATCGTCCACTCACTGTGGAAGGCTGACCTTCCAATCGGCTTGCCAGACTTGACCGATGGGGATTTTACAGGAAAAACTATTTTTGGACTTGCTTCTTTCCCGTCCGATTTGTATTTTTAGAAACCTGGAAATGGGGGCAAAAAATCTACGGCGATTTTGACGGCTGATTGACAGTTCCCGTAATTCAAACCAAAACTTTTGAATCCCCTCAATAGCAAAGGGAAAAACACCATGAAATTTCCGAAATATTGGATGCTTGCTTCTTTGGTTCTTCTCCTGCTTGGGTGGTCGTGCACGCACAACCGCTCGGCCGAAAACGCACGTTCCTCGGCCCTCTCCCTAAACCGGGGGTGGCGGTTCACGACCGGCGACAACCTGACCTGGGCCGACCCAAGTTTCAACGATTCTCTCTGGCAAAAAATCAACGTTTCAAAAAATTGGGAGCAGCAGGGAGCGGCTTCCTACAATGGGTTTGCCTGGTATCGCACGCATTTTTTCTTGCCGTCGCAAATGAAAAAACAAGCTCTTTTGAAAGACAGCCTCCAGTTTGTTTTGGGAAAAATCGACGATTACGATCAGGTGTTTTTAAACGGTCAATTTTTAGGGCAGAACGGGAAAACCTTCTCCCCGGGCACGCCGCCTCCCTCCGATTTTACCCACAGGCATTCCGCTTACAATCTCCCCCGAATTTACGTCGTTTCGGTGAACGACCCGCGGCTTAGATGGGATGCAGACAATGTGATTGCCATTCGGGTGGTCGATTCCGGCGGCCTGGGTGGCCTGTACGGAAAATTAACACGAAGGGTAGCCATGCGAGATTGGAAAGAGTACATGGAGTTGGATCCGCACCGCCAGCCGTTTCAAATGAACCGGCGGAATCATTTTCTCAAAACAGTGCTTGTTAAAAACCGCCACTCCTCCTGGGATTTCCACGGGGAATTGGTCATGACCGTTTTTGACGACGATGCCAATAAACAGGTGTTTCAGAAAACCGAGCCGTTGTCCCTTCCTGCCGGGGCACAGCAAAAAATAACCTTCGATTTTTCGGGCGATTGGGCCGTTCCGCACAAAGCAACTTTTGTCCTCAAAGAAACGTCAACCGGGGAGGAATTGACTAAGACCGATTGGCTGCCCTACATTTTGACGCCCCCTGTACCGAAATCCCCGAGAATTAACGGGCCCACTGTTTTCGGAGCCCGGCCCAATCACCCTTTTTTGTACAAAATTCCGGCTACGGGCGAGCCGCCGATTCATTACGAAGCGCACGGCCTCCCGACGGGACTCCAATTGGATGCGCAAACCGGCATTATTTCCGGAGAAACGGCGGATACCGGTCGGCACGACGTCCTGCTCGTCGCCCACAACCATCTGGGAAGTGATTCCCTGCAATTTCATATTGTGATCGGCGATGAAATTTGCCTCACGCCCCCTTTGGGCTGGAATAGCTGGAACTGCTGGGGCCCCAGCGTGGACGATCAAAAAGTGCGTGCGGCAGCTGATTTCATGCGCACCACCGGGCTCATTCAACACGGCTGGTCCTACATCAATATTGACGACGCGTGGGAAGACGGACGGGACGCAAAGGGCCGGATTTTAACCAACAAAAAATTCCCGGACATGAAAGCTCTCGCCCGTTACGTACACAAACAGGGCCTCAAATTGGGGATTTATTCCTCCCCGGGGCCTCTCACCTGTGAACGGTACACCGGAAGCTACCGGCACGAATTTCAGGACGCGCAAACCTATGCCGATTGGGGGATCGATTACTTGAAATACGATTGGTGCTATTATCGGGAAATCGCCCGCGACCATTCCCTTCCGGAATTGAAGAAGCCTTACATCCTCATGCGAAAAGCGTTGGACAAGGTTAATCGGGACATCGTGTACAGCCTTTGCCAGTACGGAATGGGACACGTTTGGACGTGGGGCGCAGAGGTAGGCGGCAATTTGTGGCGTACCACCGACGATATTGAGGACACCTGGGAAAGCATGAGCGGCATTGGATTCAGTCAGGACACCCTCTACAAATACGCGCGCCCCGGCCATTGGAACGACCCGGACATGTTGGTTGTGGGACAGGTCGGCTGGGGGCCCACCCTGAGGCCCACTCGTCTGACGCCGGACGAGCAGTACACCCACATCAGTTTGTGGTCGCTTCTTTCGGCACCGCTTTTAATCGGCTGCGATTTGGCCCAGTTGGATGCCTTTACGTTGAATCTTCTCACCAACGACGAGGTGCTGTCCATCGATCAGGACGAACTCGGGCAGCAAGCCCGCCCCGTTTTTCGGAAAGACGGGCTGGAAATTTGGGCAAAATCCTTGCACAACGGTGATTTTGCCGTGGGCCTGTTCAACCGAACGCTGCAAAAACACCCGGTCGTGCTCCGGTGGAAGGACTTGGGACTTTCGGGGCGGTTCCGCGTGCGGGATGTGTGGCGGCAGAAAAATCTCGGTACATTCGACCAGTCCTTCCAGGCGACGGTGAGGCCCCACGGCGTGGTGCTGGTGCGACTGAAAAAGGTGTGAAAGCCGCGCGGCTGCCAGATCGAATCGCCCTGAAAATCCCCCCTGTTGCTCCTATTTTTCGAGGGAAAAAATCAGGCTTCGGAATAGCAGCGAATTTCAAAAATGCGCGCCAAGGGGTCTCCGTTTGTCCGCAACACGTGGATGCGAATGGCGCGGGTTTTCAGCGAGGCGAACGAATGCCGCCGCAGGCGTAGGAAATTCCCGGTCACCGTGGCAACCGTCTGGAATCGGCCGCCGCTTTCGGCTTCCACACGGTAGTCGGCCACGGTCTCCGGCTGAGGGCCGCGAATTTGGTATTTTCGGTGTCGGACTTCGCCGGTTAGAAAAAGACGCCGTGCCAGCCCCGAGTCAAATGTGATCTGCAGCATTCCGATCTTTTGGGGGCGTTCCCACTGCAATTGAATCCACGGAGCTGTCGGCGTGAGCGGCGCCCGCCACTGGTGGGTTCCGCCGTCACCGATGTCCCGATTGACACCGTCAATGACGTTGGCAGCGGCTCCGTCCGCCGTTTCCCGCGAGGCCGTTGCCGTGGCACGACGTGCCAGATCGGCTTCATCCTCGTTGCGAATGTCTAAAACGGCCTGATCGTCGCGCAGCAACTGCTGCTGAAATCGGTGCAACAAATCGGGCGCTTGGACGATGTCACGGGGCAAACAGCGGTGTTTTTTGCAAAACGCGGCCGCTGTGCCCACCGCCTGTCCCATGGCTGAGCAGGTTGCCATGACGCGGGTGGAAGAGAACGCCACGTGGGACGCACTGATGTCGCGCCCGGCCATCATTAAATTGGGGCGATTGGTACTGTAAAGCGACCGCAGGGGGATGTGGTAGGGTTGCGCAAAAAAGATTTGTCGGGCGGGCTGTTCCCCCCGACTGTCAATGCCGCCGGGCGGGTGGTCGTCCATGGGCCAGCCGCCGTAAGCCACGCGGTCGGGGTACCGCTCGGCTCGTTCCAATTCGGGTTGAATCAAAACGTGGTCGCCCACAATTCGCCGACTCTCGCGCTTTCCGGGGATCATTCCCGTCCAGACCAGCGCCCAATTTTCGGAAGCGGGAAATTGTCCGCTATTTTTAATGTAGTCCCACACCCCTAACACAATCCGCAACAACTCGTGTCTGATTTTCCGGTTGTCTTTAATTGTGTCCAGTTCCCCTCCCCATTCCAGCCACCAGTAGCCGAACTCCCAGGACTGAATGTGCCGATGCGCAAAATCTGCCGCCGTAAATTTTCGCGCCCAGGCCGGCGCCCGAAAGGGCATCGGACGGTCAAATTCCCGGGCGGAGAACAAAATACTGCTTCCCATGGTTTTTAAATCGCTTTTCGGCGGAGCCAGGGATTCCCCGAACACGGCTCGTCCCTCTCGGCCGCGCATGGTGCGTGCCCCCGAAACGGCTGCCAATTTGGCGTCTCCGGTGGCGTCAACAAAATAGGGCGCTTCAATGCGGTACCATTCTTCAAGCAGGGGACTGATGGCCGTCACCTGCGTCACCTTCCCCTGCTCCACCTGCGCGTCAATTACCGCCGTATCCAGCAAAAGAGTAATATTTTTTTCGGAGACCACTTTGTCGTACAGAATTAAATCCCACACCTCAAAAGAGTGCTGGGGATTGGTGGCGGCCTCGGTCAATTTCAATTCTTCGATGATTCCCGTTTCGCGCCAGAGCCGCAATTTTTCGGGGCTGTTGGCGCCCACAATGTGCATTCGAATTTCACTGCTGGCATTCCCCCCGAGACGGGAACGATCCTGCACCAAAATGACCCGCGCCCCGTTTCGCGCGGCTGCCAGCGCCGCGCACACGCCCGCCATTCCGCCTCCCGCCACCAAAAGGTCCGTCTGCATTTTTTTGAGCGTAAACTTCCCTTTTTCAGACGGGTCAAATGTGAGCCGATCGGACTCTCCCTTTGCGGGCTCGTCCGGCACAAATGAAATGAGAGGAAAGGAAAAAATCAAGGAAGAGGTGAGAAATTCTCTGCGATTGAGTCCCATTGTGCTGCCGCTCGTTGTTGTGCTTTCAGTGAACGCCGCCGGTTTTCACACGAAATAAGGTACGAAAAAGTCAGCGAACGGTCAAGCCATTTTTAGAAGAAACCGCTTTCCCGCGTTCGGCGCACTTTGTTCTTGTATTTCGGAACAAAATCACCTATTATTTTATCGGAATGAAAAACGGTGAAGATTCAAAAGGGCATCTTTGAGAAACAGAAAAGGGTTCAAATCGATTTCCAGCAAGCCGGTCCGGTTTGAACCGAGCCTGACTCTCCCTTCGTCTGGGGAAAAAAGAAACTCCCCCGCTTTTCCCAAAAGGGTGAAGCCTGACCGAAACAATTGAACGGGACACCGGTACATGCGAATACTCATCGTCGAGGACGAAAAATCTCTTGCCGGGCAGATCCGAGATATTCTCGAAAACAGCGGCTACACGGTGGACGTGGCGTTCGACGGCGCCAACGGATTGGAACAGGCCCTGACGACTGAATACGATCTGGCGGTGTTGGACATTCTCCTGCCCGAATTGGATGGCCTCGGGGTTCTGCAGGAAATCCGTTCAGCGGGACTGGATTTCCCCGTCTTGATCCTCACGGCCAAAAACAATGTGGAAGATAAAGTAAAGGGGCTGGATGCCGGAGCGGACGACTATCTTACCAAACCTTTTGCCGTTCCGGAACTTCTGGCTCGCGTGCGCGCCTTGCTTCGCCGAAGAATCGGGGAAAAACAGGCGCTGCTGCAGGCGGAAGAACTCACACTGGACACCAGAACACGCGAGGTACGGCACCGCGGCCAGGCCATTGCTCTCACTGCCCGAGAATTTGCCATTCTGGAATTTTTGCTCTACAACAAAAATCGGGTGGTGTCCCGATTGTCCATCGCCGAGCACGTTTGGGGTGACCACTTTGACCCCTTTACCATGACCAATTTTGTGGACGTTCACATCAAAAATCTGCGCAAAAAAATCGGAGACCTCCCCGAACATCGGCTCATTCGCACGGTGAGAGGAATCGGCTACACCATTCGGGACGAAAACACATGAAAATCGGATACCGTTTTGCCGGTCTTTACTTTGCGGTCACATTGGTGATCCTTCTGATTTTCAGCCTCAGTGTATATTGGGGCATGCAGCGGATTCTCCTCACCACACTGGACGAAAACTTGCATTTCGTCGTCCGTTCCATTGAGAACAATTACAATCCTTCCCAAAAGGCGTTCGGTTTTTTAAAAGAAGCCTCCGAAAAGGCCGACCCGTTTTTGGAATATTATTTGGTCATCTACGATAGAGACGGAAAACCGGTTTACAAATCCCCCATTGCGCAAAAAATTCGTCTGACAATTCCCCTCAGCCCCGAAAATTCCACAGAGGGATTCACCACTCGGATTACGGTAAAAGAGGCGGTGCAATGGGTACATCCTGATCGAGGCGGTGAGATTACGTTTCGGGCCTTTAACCGGAGAATCTATTCTCAAAATCACCCGATCGGGTGGGTCACCATTGCTCGGCCCATAGAAAGCGTGGACGAAGCCTTAAACAAATTGGCCATTGTGTTTTCTCTCGCTATTTTTGGGACTGTCCTTCTGATCGGTCTCGGCTCCTACTTTCTCACCAAACGCGTCCTTTCGCCAATCAATTTGATTATTCGTAAAGCCGACCGGATTCGGCACACGAATTTAAATGAGCGGATTCAGGGGGTGGAATCGCATGACGAATTGGGTGCCCTGGCCCGAACGCTAAACGGTCTTTTAGACCGATTGAACAAAGCCTTTGAAAGTCAGCAACAGTTTCTGGCGGATGCCGCTCATGAACTGAAAACACCGCTGGCGGTACTGCGAGCCCATTGGGAAGAGGAATTAAACAACCGGCGGTTGCCACCCGACCTCAGGGAAAAATTCGTCCGCGACGTGGCCATTTTGTCCCGACTAAACCATTTGATTAATCGGCTGCTTTTTTTGTCAAGAACCGAAAGAACGTCAACCAATTTTTCGTTTGAGCCCGTGGACATGCAAAAGCTCGCGGAAGAAGTTGCCTCGGATGCCGCCGTTCTGGCAGAGGCCAAGGATCAAACCCTCCGATTTGACAATTCCGCCGCCGGCAAGATTTGGGGTGATCGGGATCGCCTGTACGAAATGATTTTCAATCTTGTGGAAAATGCCATTAAGTACACGCCTTCAGGGGGATTTATTCACATGACCACTCAGAACAGAAACGGGCTTTTTTACATTTCTGTAGTGGATAACGGGCCTGGCATTCCCGCTGAAGATCTGCCCCATTTGTTCGAACGCTTTTACCGGGTGAAAAAAGACCGTTCCCGGGAAACCGGTGGCAGCGGGCTTGGCCTGGCTATTTGCAAACTGATTGCCACCATCCACGGCGGGACGATTACCGTAATCAGTGAACCGGGAAAAGGCAGTCGCTTCGACGTCCTTTTGCCTTCGAATGCACCCGATCCTGCCGCCAAACCGAACTCCCTGCCGGGTTCCACCTGAGAAAAGAAGGGGAAGTCCCGCTGCCTTGAAAATGAGCAGTGAGTTTCCCCTGTTGGGACACAATCGCCTGCGTCGTTTGCACTCGGTTTTTTCCTTTTCCTTTACAAAACGCTTTAATTCCGCCACAGATTCATGCTGGGCGCGGATGCTCCGGATCATACCGGCATTTCCGGAAATTTTCCTCTTCGAATCGAAGGCCCGCCAATTTTCGGTTCCAAAAAACACGTCTTCATTAAATCTTCATTTTCATTTTTTATATTTTTGGGGGAAAGAGAAGGCAACAGTCCGCAGAAGCACTTTTTCCCTTGATTCCTGTTTCAAACAGCATTCCCAATCGCCTGGGAATACGCCAGCAAATTGGAGGCCAAAACATGCGATTTTTTCCAATGCTTGTTTTCGTTTTCGGGGGACTTCTTCTAAACTGTAGTGAAAAACAACCGGCTGAAACAAAAACAACGCTTTCAATTCAAACGGCCCGCGTCACACAAGCCGAATTTTACCACACGTACACAGGCTACGGCACCATTACTGCCTGGCAAACACGGGACCTGGTTGCCCGATTTGACGGCGTGATTCATTTGACTCTGAGAAAAAACGCGTTTTACAAAAGCGGTGACGTGATTTATTCGCTTTCGGGGCCCGATATTCAACAAAAAAGAATGGATTTACAGGTCAATCTACAAGCGGCTGTGGTTCAGGTGGGCGTCCTCCAAAAAAAATATGAGCGCGGGAAGGCTTTGCAAAAGCAGAACTTGTTGTCTGCAGAAAATTGGCAGCAACTGCAGGCAGAACTTGCCCTGGCCAAGCAATCTCTTCAAAAGGCAAAAAGCGACTGGGATTTTTTCAAAACTATGACGCAGTACCGCGCACCTTACGCCGGGATTTTGACCGATCTGGCCATTTCTCAGGGGGATTATGTTCAGGCCGGAACGCGTGTAGCGAAATTTCTCTCGGCGTCTCCAGTGAAGCTAATTGCCCGTTATTTTGGAGATCAGGCTCTTTTGCGCAGGAACCGCTCTCTAAGGATTTTACTGAACGATTCCCTGCGCACCACGGGGCGCATTGTTTACAAATCCGGGGCTGTTTCATCTACAACGGGCGGACACTCGATCTGGATTGAACTGGATTCATTGAAGGGCGATTTGTTTCCCGAAACGGTTGTGAAATTTCAACTCCAGTTTGACCCGCGGCGTGCGCCGGCTGTACCGGAGGGGGCGCTGGTTAGAGAGGAGAGCCGCTATTTTGTGGTGGTGCAAAAAAAGGGTGTTTTTAAGAATCAACCGGTTACAATTGGAAGGCAAAACGGGACGCTGCGGGAATTACTCAAGGGTCCCCCTTTGGGAACACGCGTGGTAACCACCGGCGTGTTTGAATATTTCTACAGGAATCTGGGGAAAAAGATGGGAGTGAAAGACTGAATAGAGGACATCCCCCTGCTGTTCTCCTTCAAAGGAGACAGGCGGATTTCAGAACTTTGTCCTCCGTGTCCGCAGGATACGGGATGCCTCCCTGCCCTTCAGCTCACTGGTGAACAAAGACCGTAAACGGGCACCGATTTTGGGGCAAAAATAAGACAGGCCAATAAATCTGGCCGGGCTCACCAATGAATTGGTGGGCTTCAGGTCAAACGTCTCTACGGGACAGGCAATTTAGAGACGGGCAATTCCAAAGTGCTGCTTGAATCTTAAGCCCCAAAGGGGCAAAATAAAACAGCCCAGGGCAACGTCCTGGGAACTAACACAATCATTAGCCCAAAATCACCCTGAAGGGGTGAGATAAAAATTTGTTGGATTACGTTGGGATTGTGTTTAAAATTCTATTTTTCAGGTAAAAAGTAAACCAAAAACCGCATCCCTCTGGGGTTTCCCTTCGAAGGGGGCGTGGGGATGTTCTTCATATTCGCCAGAAAAATCTTTGGTGCACCGATTCTCCTGACACGGTTTTGGCAAAAGACTTTGCAGAAAATCTAGAAGAGTTGTGCTAAAGAACAAATAAAACATCCCCCTAAATCCCCCCTCGAGGGAGGACTTTTGGGAATTGTAGAAAATAATGTTTTGATTTGCTATTAGAAAGAAATACGTCAAATTAAAGCTTACTTGAAAAAAACCGGCCCAACCCATTCCCCCTTTGAAGGGGCGGGGGGATGTTTTTGGTTCCCCCTTGAAGGGGCGGGGGGATGTTGTCCCTTTGAAAAGGGGAATGCCCCGACGACCTCCCCCAAAAAAGCCGCGCATGCGCGAATGACTTTTGTTTTTTGGACAAGGAAATTTTAAAAATGACCTGGTACAACAAATTTCTGAAACAACCGGTCTACACGGTTTCATTGATTGTGCTCTTACTCTTTGCGGGCGTGTGGGCGATCTTCAAAATGCCGGTGGAATTTTTCCCCGGTTTGAATTATCCGCTTGTCAATATTGTGACGCAATACCCCGGCGCATCGTCGGAGGATGTGGAGCTTCTGGTCACGCGGCCGATCGAAGGCGCTGTGCAGACCATTCGGGGCGTTCGGCGGACTTCCTCCATTTCGGCGATGGGTGTCTCGCAGGTCACGGTGGAATTTGGTCAGGGCTACGATCTTCTCTCTGCGCGGCAGCTTATTTCGGCTGCCCTTTCCCGTCTCAGCGGACGGCTGCCTCCCGGGACCCACCCCCTCATTGACAATTTAGGCAGCCGAATGCAGCAGATTGTGGGCTATACCATTGCGAATCCGCATGTGCCGCAAACAGAGCTCCGTCAGGCCGTAGAGTACCGGCTCGTTCCGGTGTTGCGCGGTATCCCGGGGATTTCCCGGGTGGATGTGATGGGGGGCGAGCGCCCCGCCTTTGTCGTGGAGCCACGCCTTGCCCGTCTGAAGCAACTAAGATTGAGCATCCTCGATCTCAAACAGATTCTTCTGGCCAATAATGTGACCCTCAGCGGTCGGTATCTGGAGGAAAATCATCTGGATATTCCGATTCGCGGAAACGGCCAGGTTCAATCTCTGGACGACCTGCGCTTTCTCCCGGTACGCTCACAGCCGAGTCACCTTCCCGTTTTTCTGAAGGACATTGCGACCGTGCGCAAAGGCCACATCCCCGAGCATTACCTGATCCGCAGCAACAATCGGCCGGCCGTGGCCATTATGATTCAAAAGACCCTTAGCAGCAGCGCCACAAACGTTGCCCGCAGAGTGGACCAAAAAATCCGGCAGTATCGCTCGATTCTTCCGCCCGGTTCCCAAATCCGAAAATTTTACGACCAGTCGGAAATCCTAAATGAGTCGATGGCCGGCGTGAAAAATGAAATGTGGATGGGGGCGGTTCTGGCCATTTTAGTGTTATTTGTTTTTCTTCGCCGGTGGTACCCAACGGTGGTGGTTTCGCTCACCATTCCGCTGGCTCTGTTGGCTGCTGCGGTACTCATGCTTTTTTCCGGTTATTCCCTGAATATGATGACGCTGGCGGCGCTGACCCTTTCCATTGGAATGGTCGTGGACGATTCCGTTATTGTCATGGAAAATATTGAACAGCATCAGGAACTCGGCCTCCCGTTGAATCAGGCCGTCCTGAAGGGCACACGCCAGATTCTCGGCCCGGATGTGAGCGGCACTCTGACCACCATAATTGTTTTCCTGCCGCTGCTTTTCCTGACCGGATTTTTGCGTCAGCTTGTGTTGCCTTTCGGAATGACCATCAGTTTCACGCTTTTAGCGTCGCTTATTCTATCGCTTACGATTATTCCCGTGCTCATGCAATGGCGACGTCGGCAGGTTGTAAAAAAGAAGGACATCCCGCGGCCGCTGAAACGCTTTATTTACTGGAATGACGGGCTCTTTCGAGTGGCGATGAAGCGGAAAAAGCTTCTTTTCGGGGGTCTGGCGACCGTGTTTGCAGGTTTGCTTTTTTTGGTTCTTTTGTTGAATTCAGTCGGATTTCTTCCGGCCATTGATGAAGGAACGCTTCTGATTGAGTATGTCATGCGGCCGGGGGTTTCTCTGAAGGAATCCTATCGAATGGGGGCACAACTGAGTCGCGAAGCCCTCACCGTGCCGGATGTAAAAAATATCTATCTGAAGATCGGTTCCCCCGAAAACACCTATTACATTGAACGGGTCAATCGCGGGGAATTGCGCATGAAATTAAGGGACAAAGCCCACCGCAGGTACAGCGCCAATGAGCTCCTTGAGCAATTCCGAAAAAAGTTTTCGAAGATTCCGGGCATCGTTTGTCTCTTCCACCAACCCACGCAGGAGAATATTGACGAAAGCTTCAGCGGGCTTCCGGCATTTTTCGGCATGACCGTTCAGGGCGAAAATCTGGATTCCCTTGTGGCGATTTCAAAGCAGATGGAGAACGTGGCGAGTGCCGTGCCCGGTATTCACGATCTGGTCAATAATGCGAAATTTGAAGTCCCTCAAATTGAAGTGATTCCCAGAAGACCCCAATTGGCGCGTTTTGGTGTCACGGCCGAAGAGGTTCTCGAACAGATGGCTCTCTCCTTTCGGGGCAAAATTGTTTCGTATTTTATTAAGGGACAGGCACCGATTGCCATCTTTTTGCGCCTGCCTCCGAAAGAGCGAAAAAATCTGACGAATTTGAAAACACTTCCTATTCGGATCAAAGGAGGCCAGACCATTCCCTTGGAAAAATTAACGGAAATTAGCTATCGAAATACACTGCCGTCGATTACCCACCTGAATTCACAGCGGGAAATTACGCTGGTTGCTGAAGTCAAGGGAAATATTTTCAGCATTGTCCGTCGATTGAAGAAAAATTTGGCACGGGTTCACCTGCCCCCCGGATACACCTATCAAATTCGGGGGCAATACCAGACGCTGATTCAAAGTGTCCAACAATTTGCCTGGGTGATTCTGGCGGCTATTTTGTTGGTTTATCTGGTGCTGTATCTTCAGTTTCAATCGTTCTGGCAGCCGTTTGTGATTCTGCTAAAAATTCCCCTTGATTTTATCGGGGTCTTTCTCGCACTGCTGCTGACGCGTCAATCGCTCAATCTTTCGGTGGCCATTGGATTATTGACGTTGGTGGGCGTTTCCGTTAACAATGCCATTGTGTTAATCGACATGGCCAATAAATTGCGGGAAACGGACAAAATGGCTACACGGCAGGCGCTGTTGGAGGCCGTTCACATCCGAACACGCCCCATTTTAATGACCGGCCTCACAACCATTTTTGGGCTGCTTCCCGCCGCCATTGGAATGGGAATTGGCTCCAAAATTCACCAACCTTTTGCCATTACGCTCATTGGCGGGATGGTAACAGGAATCTTTTTCAGCCTGAATGTGATTCCGGCCCTGTATGAGGGAATAGGAAAGCGAGTTGGGAATATTTAGGACGACTGAGAGGATATCCTTCCAGGCTGTATTTCAAATTGAATTGGGGAAGTAAAAGGCAAAAATCACGCCTTCTGCCCTTCATAAATGCGTAGGCAGGGATTCAGGCATCCCTACGGGATACGGGGTTGAAAAGATTGGTGGGTGAAATTGAAATTCGCCGCTCGAAACTAAGCCCCAACGGGGCGCCAGATACCAGCCCAAGGCAACGCCCTGGGAAAAGAGGGTGACCTAAACCAAAAACCACCCTGAAAGGGTGGAATAAAATTCTGGAGGATTGCCTTGAAGTTGTGTTCAAAATTCTATTTTTAAAAAT
>CAZOHG010000047.1:0-28311 GCA_964579725.1 uncultured Deferribacteres bacterium | reverse complement strand
GCGCAGCGGCTCTGAATGAGCTTATTTGGGTGGAAATGGATCGGCGGAATTGGGCGAAAGCCATTGCGTACGCAAGGCAAGGGCTGCGGGAATACCCTGAGAGTCGCTTTTTCCTCTGGCCATTAGGAGAAGCCTATTTTAAAGCGGGGCGCTTTCAAGCGGCGGATCGGGTTTTTTCCAATCTCATGAAACAGTACCTCAAGGAAAATCTGTCCAATCACTACAATGCAGCGATTTGCGCATTCAAGGTAGCAAAGAGCGCCTATTTTAGTCACAACTACGCCCGGTCTCTGAAATTTTGCCGTACATTTTTTTCCCTGAAAAATCCGCCTGCCTACGCGAAACGATTGAAAAAGAAATCGAAGGAACTTCGGAGACTGGAGGTAGAAAATCTGAAAATTTTGGCGAAAACCACGCCGCAGATGTCGGGGAACGAACAGCCTCCGAATTTTTGAAAAATTCCCCCCAGCACCTTTTCCTCTTCAAACCGTTTGCGTTTACACGATTAAGAAAAGCGTGGCTAGATTTTTGAACCCCCAAGTTGGCCTCGACATTCTCTTCAGAACAGAATTTACCGAGACAGAATCAAAAAAGACAAGCAAGTGAGGGAATTTCAGAGAGAGGAAATTTCGAGTTCAGTTCAGGATTCGTTTTCCCTAAAATTTTACTCTGTGTTTTTCCTCAGCAGGCCTGGCGGCTATTTTTTGAAGCTCTTTTTGGATCAATCGGATGTCGGGCGTGTCCGTGTCGCGATCCTTGTAGAGGTGCAAGTAGCGTTCCATTGCGGTGCGAGCCGTAGCTGTGTCCCCAGTGGCTAAAGCGATTTGAGCCTGCGCAAACAATCCTCCCCAGGCTTGCGGATTCATGGTCAAAGTACGCCTAATGACAGCCCGCGCCGAATCCAATTGACCGGTTTGGTAATACGCCCAGGCCAGATCCCGCACGGCGAATTGCGAGTCGCTTGTCGAATCCACCACTTTTTTGAGATGAACAATGGCGGCGGAGTAATCTTTTTGGTGAAAGGCTTTTAGTCCGAGAAAAAAATGGAGGATCAATTTCCACTCAGGTTGCCGATGGGAGAATTTTTGGGCACCTGCTCTGGCCTTTTCAATGCAGGCATCCAACAAATCGGGGCGATTCAGTTGTACGGCATTGAGGGCTCGAATCAGCCAGGCATTTGGATTGTTTGATTTCAGAGAATCGGCAAAAGTCAACGATCTGTTGTACTCACCCTTTTGGTAGAAAATGAGCCCCTTCAGCAGAGCAATGTCCTGAGAAAAAATGCCCGTCTGGTGGAATTTTTGGGTAAACCGGGCATTTTGGAGAGCCTTGGAAAATTGTCCCTTGTAAAAATAGGCCTTGGCCAGATGGTAATGAATGGCTTCCGACAAAAGCGAGGGCTTGGTTAAAAGTTCGGGGCGAACGGCCAGAGCTTTTTGAAATTCCCGAACGGCTTCGTCGTAACGTCCCATTAGAAGGAATAATTCCCCCAAACTGTCGTGAGGATTAGGTTCATTTGGGGCAATAAAAATGTACTTTTTAAAATATTCAATGGCTTCGTCCCGGCGTCCCTCCTGCGCCGTAATGTAACCCAACATATTGTACGCCATGGCGTAATTGGGGTCAATCCTCAAGATGTGCAAATATTCCAGCTCGGCCGTTTTGAAATCCCGTTTGGCCATGGCTAATTGGGCTTTGAGTAAATGGGGCTCCAACGTCTTGTTGTATTTTTGGAGCAGACTGTCCAAATAGGCCTGTCGTTTTTCCGGTGAGTGTGTCAAACTCATGTGAATGATCCAGCGCTCACGCTCCGAAACCTTGGGAGCCAACCTCAGGGCACGTTTCAAACAAGCTTCTCCCTTTTGTTGCATTTTGGGCTGCAACAGATAAAGTCGCCCCAAATACAGGTAAGCCATGGCAAAATTTGAATCCAGCGCCACGGCTTTTTCAAAATGCTGAATGGCTTCGGTGTTGTAAAATTTGTTTCCGGCCTGGCGACCCAACAGAAATTCTTCGTAGGCCTGACGGGAACTGGTGGTCACCGTTCGGGGATGGTGAAAAAAAGCGAAATAGAGCCCGGTCAGAAAAATCGCGCCGAGAAGGCCGTAACGAATCTTTTTCACGTTCTTCTTATTTTCCTTCCGAAATACTCAAACATGAAAGACAATTCTCACTCAAAAATCTTTTCCCTTTTTTCCGCAAATTCTGCTCAATTTACGAGGAAAAGTCACCTGGTGTTTCACTTGAATCCCTCTTCTTGTTCACGCATTTTCATCAAAACCAGAGTAATGTCATCGTTTTGGGAAGCGTTTCCGAGAAAAGTAAAAACCCGGTTGAGAATGAAGCTTTTTAATTCTTCGAGATTTTCAGCCGGTGCTTGTGCAAGGGTTTCGAGAAGCCCCTCCTCACCAAACCACTGATTGCGCGTGTTCATGGATTCAATTAAACCGTCGGTGTACAGACAGAGAACGTCCCCCGGTTCCAATCGGACGGATTTTTCGTCGTAACTGCGTGGCCCAATGGGCCCGAGGGGAAAACGTACCCGGGTTTTTTCCAACGGCAGCACCGTTCCGTTTTTCCGAATGAGAATAGGAAGCGGGTGGCCTGCGCAGGCGTACGAAAGGGTGCCGGTTCGAGTGTCCAAAAGGGCGTAGAAAAGCGTGACAAACGAGTTCTTTTCTAAAAGCCCGAAGAGGCGAAGGCTGCTTTCTTTGAGTACATCAGCCGGTTTGACGTGGTCTCTTGCTTCAGAATGAATAATTTCTTTAGCGGCCACCATGGCAATGGCGCCGCTAATGCTTTTTGCCGAAACATCTCCGATGGAAACGGCTATTTGGTGGGTCTGGCCGGGAATAGGAATAAAATCGTAAAAATCACCCCCTACTTCTTGAGCCGGTAGCGTTGAACTCAAAATTTCCAGTCCGGTAACGGAGGGGTATTTTTTGGGCAGAAGATGATTTTGCATGTCCGAGGCAATCTGCAAATCGCGCGTCAACTCGGCCTGGTGGGTGAGCCGTTGGTGCAGAGTGGCATTTTCAATCGCAATGGCGGTTTGGTTAGCCAACGTTTTCAGGAGTTGAAGGTCCTCACCGGTGAAGGTTTCCCCCGTTCGCCGCGGGCCGATATTCAGTACACCCTTGAGGTGTCCTTCGTAGAGAAGCGGGATCACCAATTCCGTGCCCAGGCTGCGAAGGGATTCGGACAGCCGTTTTTCAATGGGAGAAGTGCCCAAAGCGGATTTCACAATGGGTTTTCCGGTTTCCTGTAAGCGAGAAATGAGCAGAGAAAAGTCCGTCAAATTTGCCCCTCCGTTAAAATGTGTTTCGGGAAAAATTTGGAAACGATTGTTCCCCTCTTTTTTGACAGCGATTGAAATCTGGGGAACGTCCAAAATGTCCCGGAGGCGCTTGGTCAGAAAGGGCAAAAGCTCGTCTAAGCGCAGGATTGAAATAATGGCGTCGGACAATTCGGCCATGGTTTTACGGTAGTCGTAGTGTTCCTTAAAAAAGGTTCGATCGACGAGAATCTGAATTCGGTCGCGAAGGGGATTAAACAGGTAGACAATAATCAAAGCTAAAACAAAGGGCAGAACAGGGGAACGGGACAATTTGGTGGAGGCCGTGAAAGCGTCCAGAGAAGCAATCAACACCACGTAAAACAGCGAGATAACGAAGGTTGTAATTGAGTACACAACGCCTTTGTTGAGCCAAATATCGATGTCCATGAGTTGGAATCGAATAATGGCGTAGGCAAAGGAAATCGGAACCAATACCATGGGAAGCACACCCGCCAAAAGGTAGCGGGTGTTGCCGACAAAAGAGCCCAAAATGACCCCGAAAATCAGGAAAGGCACCAACCCAAAAAAAAGCCCCCACAAAATAACCCGCAATTTGCGACGTCCCCGGGGATCGTCCGATTTAATAAATGAACGGGCGAAAATGAACAGGCCTGCCAGAAAATAGAGAGCCAAAAGCGCCCAGCTTGGCCAGTTTCCCACGGAGCTTAGTGCGTGTATTCCGTGTAAAAAAAGAGACAGAAAATTCGGGAGGAAAAAGACAGCGGGCAGCAGGTAAAGAGCCCACAGCAGGACCCGTTTGCGGGAAAGAATGGAAACAGGCTGCGGAAAAATGAGGAAGAAATGAAGGAAAAAAGCCGGCATGAGAAAGAGTGAAAAGGTTCCGGCCGTGTGGACAAACCAATCGACCCAGTAGTAGGAATGGGGGCGCAGGCTGCACACCAGAAAAAGGAAAAACATGATGCTCATGAGAAAGAACAAAATGGCCGACGGATCTTCCGATTTAAACAGAAAAACCAGCAAGCCGACCAAAAAGAAAATAAGCCCGATAGCGGCGTAATAATAATAACTCACACCGGCCAATCGGTATTTGCCCAATGTCAAAGAGACGGTGAAAATATTTTCGTTCCGTTTAATTAAATACGGGATGGTTCGACCTATTTTTTGGTGCATGAGTACGTTTCCGGCGTCCGCCGGGTATTGGACAATCTGGTGAGCGATTCCCAAAATCAGGTCACCCGGCCGCAAACCCGCCTGCTGGGCCGGACTGTTGGGGGCAACGTTGGAAATGAGAAGGTGATTCCCCTGAGGGCGGGATGTAATGCCGTCGTAAGGCTTTTTGGAAAACATGTCCGCAATGCTGAGGGCGGCAATTGCAAGGGAAAGAACGGCGAAAATGAAGACGGCGTATTTACGACGCGTGGTCATGTGCGCTTGAGGTGTCATTCAAAAAATCGATTCGCAACATGTGTTTTGCCCGTGGTGTTGAGTAGAGTTTTCCGTCTTAGGCGCCGGCAAAATAGTGTAATTCTCTGTGCCGTTGGTTAATGTACTTGAAGAGCTTTTTTTCTCCTGAATAGGGCAGACGTGTGAACTCCACAGCCAAGATAGGGGGAGCTTCTTCCGAAGGGCGATCGTAGCGCCGTACGACGCCTTGGGCTTCGACCAAACCCAATTCCGGCAATTCCAACTGAATGGGAGTGATTTTCTCTCCAACGGGAAGAAGACTGCTGTCTTGAGGAAATTGAAAGGCCACACCTCCCAAACTGACGTCCCTGACGGCTGCCGCACGGACGACCCCGTCGTTCAAAGCCACTGTCACCTGAACGGGATTGGTTTGAGCCGGGTGAACCCGCAAATAGCGGCGTCTTTCTTGTCCCTGAAAAGGCGGTACCATTTTGTCGCCTCCTAAAAAGAGTCTGCGGTTCGTACAACGCTAAAATGTACGTCAATGAAAGCGTCAAAATCAAGTTTTTTATCGAATAACCTTAAAATTTTCAATAGGAAAATTGGAAAAATTTTACTATATTTACAATTCAATTCAAGATGTTTGTTTGACTTTTAAGGGATTTTTTCTTTTCGGGAATTTTTTATGGGATTTGTCCGCAATTTTGCCGTGACTCTTTTTTCTCAGGGAATGGTCTTTGTCGCCGGCTTTTTTAACGGCGTGATGATTGCTCGGGCTTTGGGGCGTCAGGGCCGCGGCGAGTACGGACTGGTGGTTTTTTTGGCGACCATTTTATTGGTTTTGTTCGGAGAAGGGGTGCACCGCGCCAATGTCTTTCTTACCAGTCGGGACAAAAGCGACCGCAATATTTCCAATCTCTTTTCAAATTCGGCCGCTTACTGGTTGCTGGTAATCGGTCTGTTTTCGATCTTCTTTTTCCTTCCGGGGAAACTGTACGCCTTTGTTTTTCCGGGATTACGACCGTTGTATGTGCGAATCGGCATCGGCGTTGCCATGTTCTTTATTTTCAATCGAAGCATTCAAGGCATTTTTTTGGGGCTCCAGCAATTTTGGCATTACAATCTTTCGTACATTGGCCCTACGCTGGTGTTTTTCCTTCTCAATTCAATCTTTTTCCTGCTGATTCGCCACATGACCACCACTTCCGTTTTAATGAGCTACTTTTCGGCAATGAGTTTTGTGTTTCTCATTTCCCTGCTTGTTTTTCTGGCCGAGCACCGGATTTCCTTTCGGCCGAATTTTCGGGAATTTTTTTCCAACCTGTCGGTAAGCTCCAAAGCCACCCTTGCTTATTTAATGATTTACCTTCTTTTCCAGTCCAATTTGTACCTTGTCAATTACAAAACGGGTTTGGCTCAAGCAGGTTTGTTTGCCGTGGCTATGAACATTGCCAACCTCATTCAACGGGTGCCCAACGTAGCCGGTACGGTTCTTTTCCCGAAAGTTTCGGAAAGCCGCGACAATTACCAGATGAATCTGACGCTGCGAGTCATGGGCGTGGCGTTGATTATTGGGCTTTTGCTCGCGTTATTTTTTTATTTTTTCGGGGAGCCGCTCATCGTTTTTTTCTACAAGGAAACCTTCCGCCCCTCTTACCACGCCCTCATGTGGCTCTTCCCGGGCATTTTAATGATGAGCATGGCGTCTATTTTGAATATTAATTTGTGGGGACGCGGGTTTCCGCTGGTGTCCATTTTAGCGCCGCTAACCGGTGTAATTGTAAATGTGACCTTTTGCATTCTGCTCATTCCAAAACGCGGCATTATTGGGGCGGCTCAGGCATCGTCCCTGGGATTTTCCACATTTGCGATCATTATTATAACCTATTTTTTATGGATGTATCGAAAGAAATGGAAAAGCATCAATTTCGGCCGTTAAACATTCTGTATTTGTCCCAATATTTCTACCCGGAAGTAGGTGCAACGCAAAATCGAGCCTACGACATGGCCTATTTCTTAGCGCGGCGGGGACATCGAGTGACAGTGTTAACCGAATTCCCGAACCATCCGAGCGGCGTTTTGCCGCGGCGCTACAAACACAGGTTTTGGGAACGGCAGAAATTGAACGGCTTTCGGGTCATTCGTACGTGGGTGTTTGCCACTCCCCGCAAAACTGCCTTGCGGCGGCTCCTTTTTTATTTTAGCTTCATGAAAACCGCTGCTTGGGCGGGCCTTCTTGTCCCCGGTCGGTTCGACGTTGTGTACGCCACTTCTCCGCCGTTGTTTGTGGGGGCGGCGGGACTGTTTTTGAGTCGAGTAAAAAACGCCCCCTTTGTTTTGGAAGTGCGGGACCTGTGGCCTGAATCTGCCGTTGAATTGGGTGAACTCCACAATCGGCCTCTCATTCACTGGGCCCGGTGGTTGGAAGAACTTTTTTACCGGAAGGCGCGAAAAATCGTGGTTGTGACAAAGGGCATTCTAAACCAATTATTGGAAAGAGGTGTTTCCGCCCAAAAATTAGTGTTCATTCCAAACGGCAGCAATACTGAAATCTATTCAAACCGCGGGCAGGCTTTTAAAAAAGAATTGGGTTTGGAGGGTAAATTTGTGGTGGGTTACGCAGGGATTTTCGGTCTGGCGCAAGGAATGAAATTCTTGTGCGACGTCGCTGAATCCCTGAAGACCAATCCGGACATTCACTTTTTATTTGTGGGGGAGGGCCCCAAAAAACCGGACGTCCTCCATTGGAAAGAGGAGAAAAACCTGACCAATCTCACTGTGCTTGCCGAGGTTCCGCGGCAGGAGATTGCACAGGTGATTTCGGCCTTCGACGTGAGTCTTGTGCCGCTCAAAAAAAACCGCCTTTTTGAGGGGGCGTTGCCTTCCAAGATGTTCGACAGCATGGCGTGCGAACGACCGATCTTGCTTAGCGTGGCAGGTGAAGCGGCGGAAGTGCTGCGCCGCTCCGGCGGGGGGATGTTTGTCGAACCGGAAAATCTGCCTCAAATGAAAGAGGCCATTTTGCGTCTTAAACAAAATCCAGAGCTTCGGATTCAAATGGGGAAAAAGGGGCGTCGGTTTGTGGAAGAGAATTTTTCACGCGAAAAATTGGCCTTGAAATTGGAACAGGTGTTGGTTAATTTGAAAATCCCGTTTAAGAATTGAGGACTCATGACCATGTCTGACAGGAGTGTTACAATGGAGTTGTTGTTTCTTTTGGCGGCTTTTTTCGTGACCGGATTTTTTTTCCGACCCAAACCGATTCAGTCGGAGGAGCTCCACCCCGTGCCAAATCCAAAAGCGGTTGTCACAGTTGGCAAAGCTCGCTTCACCGTCCTTTTTCCTGAAATGATTCGAATGGAATGGGCGCCGAATGGAAAATTCGAAGACCGCGCTTCGCTTGCCTTTATTCACCGTAATCAGCCCGTTCCTCGGTTTCGGGTAAGCACCGAAGGCGATTGGCTGGTGATCAATACCGGCAAACTGAAGCTGTTTTACAAGAAAAGTGGGGAGCGGTTTTCAGCGGACAATTTGCGTGTGGAGTTAACCGTAGCGGGGAAACGGGTGGTGTGGAAACCGGGAACGCCCGACGAGGGTAATCTTTTCGGAACCATTCGCACGCTGGACACCATTTCGGGCAGTACCCCGCTGGAACGGGGACTCCTTTCACGACAGGGCTGGGTGTTGGTAGACGATTCAAACACGCCGCTCTTCACGGCCACCACGCCGCCCTGGGTGGTACCCCGCTCAAATAGCAAAGCCGTGGACTGGTACTTTTTCGGCTACGGGCACGAATACAAAAAGGCACTCTCCGATTTTACAAAAATAGCCGGGAAAATTCCCATGCCGCCCAAGTTTGCTTTCGGTGCCTGGTGGTCGCGCTATTGGTCGTACACCGACAAAGAATTGGAGGATTTGGTTCGGCAGTTTCAGAATCATACGGTTCCCGTCGATGTTTTGGTTGTCGATATGGGGTGGCACCTCAAAGGTTGGACGGGTTACACCTGGAATCCCGTGTATTTTCCGGACCCGAAACGTTTTGCCCAATGGGTTCACCGTCAGGGACTGAAACTCACCCTTAATTTGCACCCGGCTTCTGGCGTAAAAGCGCACGAAAAGGCTTACCGCAGAATGGCCAGGGCAATGGGAATCGACCCCGAAACCAAACAGACGATTCCTTTCGATCCCACCGACCCCAAATTTGTGGACGCCTATTTTCGCTACCTGCACCATCCCCTGGAAAAGGACGGTGTGGATTTTTGGTGGCTGGATTGGCAGCAAGGCACGCACACCAAAATTCCCGGCCTGGATCCCCTTTGGTGGCTGAACTACCTGCATTTTACAGACATGGCCAGATTCCACCCGAATCGGCGCCCGCTGATTTTTAGTCGCTGGGGCGGTCTGGGAAATCACCGCTACCAAATCGGCTTTTCGGGGGACGTGCGTTCAACCTGGGCCTCGCTGGCATTTCAGCCCTATTTTACCAGCACCGCCGCAAATGTGGGGTACGGCTACTGGAGTCACGATATTGGCGGCCACTGGGGGAATAAGTTGTCGCCGGAGCTTTACCTCCGCTGGATTCAATGGGGGGCGTTTAGTCCCATTTTGCGCACGCACGTGACGGACAACCCCAGTTACGAACGGCGCATTTGGGCGTACCCCTACGATGCGTACCGGCTCATGCGCCAGGCATTTTTGCGGCGTTACGCACTGCTGCCCTACATTTACACGGAGGCGCGGCGTACCTTCGACACCGGCGTTGCTTTTTTGCACCCCACCTATTACGAATATCCCGAAAAGGACGAAGCGTACCGATTTAAGAATCAATATTTTTTCGGTGAAAATTTGCTGGTGGCACCTATTACGGCGCCGGTGGACACGGTTAGTGGAATTGCTGTGGAATCGGTTTGGTTGCCTCCAGGAACCGATTGGTTCGAATGGGACACGGGGCGACTTCTAAAAGGGGGACAGGTGGTTTCGCACGGTTTTTCTTTGGAGCAAATTCCCGTGTACGCCAAAGCCGGTACGATCGTTCCGATGCAAAGCCCGGTGCCGAACACCGGAACGCGGCCAGATCGATTGATTGTTACGATTTTCCCGGGTGAAAAGGGACATTACCGGCTGTACGAAGATCAGGGTAATTCACAGGATTACCGGAAAAATGTGTGTGCGTGGACCACCATTCGGCAGGAAACACGTGGCGGAGTTCAGAAGATTTGGTTCGGCCCAACCGAGGGAAAGTACCCTGGAATGCCCGACAGGCGAAAAGTGGAAATTCGCTTGGTGCACACCTGGCCTCCGCAATCGGTTTTTGTCAATGGCCAGGCCCTCAAACAGGCGAAATGGAAAAACCAAACGGGCTATTGGTACGACGGTGAACATGTGACGACCGTCATTCAGCTGCCGGAATTTTCCGTATCACAACGGCAGGAGATTGTGGTTAAATTAACGGATTTTGGGAGCGAAAATGATTTGCTTCAGGCATTTCCAAACAAATTGGCACGCCTCGAAGCTGTGAAGAAGATCATGAGAATTGACTGGCCGGAAAGCCTGATTAAGGCGATCCAAACGGGTAATCGAATGGAAATTCACCCCGACTCCGCTTTGTCGGAGTTGAGAGCTTTTGAGTCCAATTTACCCAAGGTGGTTCACGATATGTTGAAACAGAACCCCAATGAAAAAGAATTTCAGGAAGCTCTGGCGCACCTGTTTGGTTTTTACCAGACCGTCACGCTCGTTCCTACCGGGGAAAACCACAAAGAGCTGCTTGCTAAAGTGCGCGTGGGATTGGCGGACGCCGATTGGCGGGAGATTGAAAAGGTCAGCCGGTTTTCCGGAAAAATTTCACTAACCACCCGGGGAGCCTGGACATTAAAAGGGACAAAAACGAAGACGATTGAAAGTTTGCTTAACGGTCCTGTTGACCTAAAACGGAAGATTTCATTGGAGCATGCGCAAGACCCCGGTGAATTTGAGTCGCTTTTCGAAACAACCGTTGCTGGTCGGGCACTGAAACTTTCGGCCAGCAAAGCCGGCTACCAGGCCATTACGCACTGGTGGGTTTTGGGACCCTTTCCGAACCCCAATCCTAAAAATTTAGACATTCCATTTATTAAAGAAACGTCTGTTACCTTAGATCCGCAGAAACCAATCGTGACTCGAACTGGGGAAAAAATGACCTGGCGTGAAATGACTCCGCAGGTTCAAAATGCGGACGCCTTTGAGGACTTTTCACTTGATTTTTTTAAGCTTTTTCCCCAGATGCACGAAAATGCGGTGGCGTACGCTCTGACTATTTTACAGTCCGATCGCAATACAGCCGCTTTACTGGCCTTGGGTAGCGATGATGCCGTTGCCGTGTGGGTAAACGGCAAATTGGTGCACAAAAACCCCACTTTACGCGCTTACAGAGAAATGGAAGACAAGGTACCGATTCGTTTGAAAAAAGGAAGAAATTTAATTTTGGCCAAGGTCACACAGGCAGGGGGGGGTTGGGCCTTTGGGGCACATCTTTTGACCTTGCGGTACACCATGTTAGAAGGTGTACGGGTCGTGCGGAAATAAAATCCGAGGCAATTTTCTTGAATGGCCAATAAAACCGTCCGGCGATTTCGAAATCGCTCGGATGGCAAATTTCACATTTAGGTGGCGAAAATGTCGCGTTTTCAGGTGTTGCTCTACCTCTTCGGCATGAGCTTTGGGCTTTCTTTGGCGCTCGTGCCCGTTTTCCGCAAATTAGCGCTGGTCAGCGGGATTACGGACAAACCAAGCGACCGAAAGGTGCACCGGTCTCCCAAACCCCTTTTGGGAGGAGTGGCCATTTTTTTTGCTTTTTACCTTACCGTTGACCTGAATTTGGCCGGTTTGTTTGCCGCCCGTCATTTCGGCTGGTTACCAGAGTTGGTACATTCATTTGAAAATGTGTTCCCTATTCTTCAAAATCGACTGCTGGAATTGGGCTGTATTGCTACCGCCAGTTCCCTGATGGCTTTCTTAGGTTTGATTGACGACATTCGGGGGGAGACCTTTTCTTACAGAATAAAATTCTTGGTACAATTTTTGTCAATAGGTATTTTGTTCGCAGGGGGGGTTCGCACACAATTCATGCCCGGAACTTTCTTGGATTACGTGGTGACGGCAGTGTGGATTGTGGGAATTGCCAATGCCTTTAATCTGTTGGACAACATGGACGGCCTTTCGGCGGGCGTGGCGGCCATTGCGTCCCTGCTGTTTGTGGCTGTTGTGTTTCGGCAACAACAGATCTTTGTGGCGTTTATTTTTACGGCGCTGGCCGGGAGCCTGTTGGGTTTTCTGCCGTACAATTGGTACCCGTCCCGCATTTTTATGGGAGATGCCGGAAGCCTCTTTGTGGGCTACATGATTGGTACGTTGACGGTAGTAAGTTCCTATCGGACGCCTGACACCCCAACGGCCATTCCTGTGGTCATTCCCTTGCTAATTTTGAGTGTCCCAATTTACGACACTCTCTCGGTTCTGTACATTCGTTGGCGGGAACATCGGCCTCTTTTTGTGGGCGACCAGCGGCATTTTTCCCACCGATTGGTGGCTCTTGGGATGCGGCAGACGCAATCGGTTTTTTTTATTTACGTGGTAACGCTGACCATCGGAATCGCGGCTGTTTTGCTTCCGGGGGCTGAGCCCTGGGAAAGCGGGCTTCTGCTGGCACAGGCGGTGTTGATTTTGAGTTTGATTACATTTTTAATGCACATAAAATAGGAGATTCAAGGATGAATGTGTTAATTACCGGCGGCGCTGGTTTTATCGGGTCCCATTTGGCTGAAAAGCTGCTAAAAGAGGGGCATACGGTTTGGATTATTGACGACCTCTCCACAGGGCGCCTGGAAAACGTTAAACATTTAATGAAAAATCCTCATTTTAAAGTAGCCATTGACACGATTCAGAACGAAACGGTTATGGATCGATTGGTCAGCGAAACCGATATGATCTACCATTTGGCTGCGGCTGTTGGGGTGGAGCTAATTGTACAACATCCCGTTCACACCATCGAAACCAATATTATGGGCTCGGAAATGGTGCTCAAACTGGCCAATCGGTACTTGAAAAAGGTGCTCATTGTCTCGACCTCGGAAGTGTACGGCAAGAGCGAAAAGGTTCCGTTTCGCGAGGACGATGACCGACTTTTGGGTCCCACCATTCGCAGTCGCTGGTGCTATTCTTCTTCAAAAGCAATTGACGAATATCTGGCACTGGCTTACCACAAAGAACGCGGCCTGCCGACCGTCATTGTCCGCCTGTTCAACACCGTTGGGCCTCGTCAAACCGGTCAGTACGGGATGGTCATTCCCCGAATGGTCATGCGCGCTCTCAAAAACGAGCCACTGCTTGTTTACGGGGACGGCTCTCAGATCCGCTGCTTTACTTACGTAACGGACGTGGTGAATGCCCTTACCAAATTAATGGCCAAGCCCGAAGCAGAGGGGGAAATATTCAATGTGGGCGGCAATGAACCCGTCACCATTTTGGAATTGGCCGAACGGATTAAAAAATTGGCCAACAGCCGCTCGGAAATCAAAATTATTCCCTACGAACAAGCTTTTGAAGAAGGGTTCGAGGATATGAAAATCCGCATCCCCGATTTAACCAAAATTCACCATTATATTGGCTACAAGCCCAGTTTTTCTCTCGATCAGATTTTGACCCATGTCATTGCCTACTATCGCAAGGAATTGAACATCCTCGAATCGAAATAGGCAAAAAAAGAAAAGAGCCGCTCTCTCGGGCGGCTTTTTTCTTGACCAATTAAGTCTTGTTTTTCCACCGGTATTTTGGGTACTTCCGACTTCTCCCTAAAAAAACCTTGCAAAATAATGCAAAAATTTGTATACTGTGACTGTTCAAAAGGAGCGTGTTCTTTGTTTTCGAGATTCCCCTGTTCTATTCTCAACTGATGAAAAAAGGACATACTATGATTGAGATTAGGATTCACGGCCGTGGTGGGCAAGGGGCAGTCATTGCCTCCAAGCTTTTGGCGTGGGCTTTTTTTAAGGAAGGCAAACATATTCAATCATTTCCCACTTACGGCGTAGAAAGGCGCGGCGCCCCCGTAGCGGCTTTCGTTCGAGTAGATGATAAACCCGTTTTAATCCGAAGTCAAATTTACGAACCTGACCACATTATTGTTTTAGACCCCACATTAATTGAGTCCGTCGATGTCACCAAAGGACTGAAAAAGGGTGGATGGATTCTCATTAATACGATTCGCCCCCCTTCCGAATTTTCCAATTTAAGCCAATTTAAAATAGCCACTGTGGATGCCAGTGGCATTGCAGTGAAATACATGTTGGGTTCCAAATCGCACCCAATTGTGAATACGGGGATTTTAGGAGCTTTTGCCCGCGTTACGGGCTTTGTTTCGCTGAAAGCGACAGTGGAAGCGATTGTGGAAAATGTGCCGCTGATGCCCGAAAATAACGCCAAGGCGGCGGAAGAAGCGTACAAAAATGTCCAATTTTAGTTGATTGAAAAAAAACGCAGGAGATGTACCGATCGTTGATCGAAAAATCCAAATCGGAGGTTGCTTTGAGCAAAGTCATTGAATTTAAATCGGTGAAGGAAATGCCGCCTCTGGTTGTTTCTTTTGAAACAACGCTTTACAATAAAACAGGATCCTGGCGCTACTTGCGGCCTGTGTACCATGACAAAACAGCCCCCTGTGTGGAGGGGTGCCCTGCGGGAGAAGATGTTGAAGGGTACATGTACCTGGTGGCGCAGGGTAAGTTTGATGAGGCCTGGGAGCTTATTCTAAAGGAAAATCCTTTCCCTGCGGTTTGCGGAAGGGTGTGTTACCACCCGTGCGAAATGTCCTGTAATCGCGGTGAATATGACGATTCGCTGGGAATCAACGGTATTGAGCGGGTAATTGGCGACCACGGGCTGGATCTGGATGTGGAAAAACTACGGGTCCGAAGCCAGAATTCCCATCGTGTTGCGGTGGTAGGATCCGGCCCCTCGGGGCTGACCTGTGCTTACCACTTGGCTCGATTGGGGTACAATGTAACGGTTTTTGAGGCGTATTCTCAGCCGGGGGGTGTCCTGCGGGTGGGAATTCCCGAGTACCGGCTTCCCCGGGATGTTTTGGACAAAGAAATCCATCGGATTGAAAAACTGGGGGTTGTTATCGAAACCAGTACTGCTGTCGGCAGGGACATCCCCTGGGACGATTTAATGACGTACGATGCGGTGTATTTGGCATCCGGTGTGCACCAGAATCGCAAATTGAATGTGCCGGGCGAGGAACTGGAAGGGGTACAATCGGGTTTGGAGTTTCTGCGGAAGGTGAACGCCGGGGAAAAGGTTCCGATTGGTGAGCGCGTCGCCATTATTGGCGGAGGTAATACCGCCATGGATGCTGCCCGAACGGCGTTGCGATTGGGTTCGAAACCGACTATTTTTTACCGCCGCACCCGTGCCGAGATGCCGGCCATTCGGGACGAAGTGGACGAAACCGAATTGGAAGGCATTGACATGGTGTTTCTGGTTTCGCCTTCAAAAATAATCGGGGATGACGGCCGCGTGCGCGGGTTGGAACTGCTTAAAATGGAATTGGGCGAACCCGATGAGTCGGGGCGGCGGCGCCCGGTGCCCATTCCCGGGTCGGAATATCAGGTTCCCGTTGATACGATTATTACTGCCATTGGCGAGGTAGGGGATTTTTCCTTCCTGCCGCCTGAGCTTCAGCCGAAAAACGGCGTCATTCCGGTTAATCGGATCGGACAAACGGCAATTCCAAAGGTGTTTGCCGGCGGAGATATTGTTCCCCAGCCCCACACAGTGGTTCACGCCATCGGAGCGGGGAAAAAGGCCGCGATGGCCATTGACGCTTTCTTAACAAACAAAAATCTCGAAGACATTTTCCCCCAAATTCAAATCGGATTTAAAGGAAGTCTTTCGTTTCGCCGGTACGTGGGCGATCTGCCGCGCGACCCAGTGGACAATCGGGAGGTGGTACACATTGAGCACGTCAATCTGGATCATTTTGAACACGAAGAACGCCATCCCGTTCCGGAGCTCCCGGTGGAAACACGCGTGCTGAATTTCAGCGAAGTGAAGGTTGGATTTACCAAAGAGACAGCCGTTGAAGAAGCTAAACGCTGTTTCAATTGCGGTGTGTGCAATATGTGTGACAATTGTTTGATTTACTGCCCCGACACCGCGATTCAACGCAGGGAAGACGGCTACCGGTACGTCATCGACTACGATTATTGCAAGGGCTGCGGGATTTGTGTGCAGGAATGTCCGCGCTTTGCCATGACGCTGGAACCGGAGGGACGGTGAAATTGGAGACGATCGGACGGCAATCGACAGCAAAAATTAAACGATACGGGATTCATCTATGAAAAAGGTTATGATTGGAAATCACGCGGCTTCCCACGGAGCGCGGCTTTCGCGCGTGGAGGTAATCGCCGCTTACCCCATCACCCCTCAAACACACATTGTGGAGGAATTGTCCGAGCTGTGTGCCAATGGGGAATTGGACGCCCAGTTCATTAAAGTGGAGTCGGAACATTCCGCGATGGCCGCCTGCATCGGAGCCGAAGCGGCGGGTGCCCGATCGTTTACAGCCACCAGTTCGCAGGGACTGGCGCTCATGCACGAAGTGTTGCACTGGGCCTCAGGGGCGCGTTTGCCCATCGTCATGGCTGAAGTGAATCGAGCGCTTGCTCCGGGGTGGTCGATTTGGACGGAACAAACGGACAGCCTTGCGCAGCGCGAAACCGGCTGGCTTCAATTTTATTGTGAAAACAATCAGGAAGTGTTGGACACCATTATTTTGGCCTACCGTGTGGCGGAACAGGTTTCCCTACCGGTCATGGTGGTACTCGACGCCTTTATTCTCTCCCACACGTACGAAATCGTCGACATTCCCAAACAATCATTGGTGGACAGCTACTTACCCCCCTACAAACCGAAATTTAAGATGGATGTAGATGACCCACACGCTTTTGGCGGTTTGGTTACACCGGACAATTATATGGAAATGCGTTTTAAAATTCACGAGGCGATGAACCAGGCGAAAGAGGTGGCGGTTCAGGCCGACTTGGAATTTAAGGAGGTTTTCGATCGGAACTACGGGGTGTTGGAGGCCTACAAATTGGACGATGCTGAGTACGTAGTGGTTTCGGCCGGAGCAACAACCAGTATGATGCGCGTTTTGGTCGACAATTACCGGGAAAAAGGTGTTAAAGTCGGACTTATGAAAATCAAAATGTTTCGCCCTTTTCCGACCGAAATGGTTCGGGAATGGCTGGCAGGGCGGAAAAAAGTGGGTGTGTTGGATCGAAATATTTCCTTTGGCGCTACGGGCATTTTCTTTCAGGAGTTGAAAGCTGCTTTGTACAAAGAGAAAAAGAGCGGAAATCCGGCCGTGTTTGGCTACATCATGGGGCTCGGCGGGCGTGACATCACCATGCAGCACTTGGGTGAAATGATGGAACACATGCTCAGCCACGACGAGCCGGACGAAGACACCACCTGGATCGGATTGAAAATTTAGTCCGGTATTTGTTGAAACCTGTAAAAGGAAAAAATACGCACGATTGAAAAGCCGATCGGCTGAATTTGCGTGAATGTGAAAGGATATTTCATGGAAGTAACGATTCCCAAACCGAGAATTCCGGAGAAAGAATATATTTTGCCTGGCCACTTGGCCTGCCCGGGGTGCGGAGCCTCACTTTCCATGCGTTACGCTTTGAAGGCCCTGGGGCCCAAAACCATGGTGGTGATTCCGGCCTGTTGTTGGTCAATTATTGCAGGGCCCTTCCCTTATTCCACCCTGAAGGTTCCGATTTTTCACACGGCTTTTGAAACAGCGGCCTCCGTGGCTTCGGGAATGGCGGCGGCCATGGCTCAAAAAGGGCGTAATGACATCACCATTATGGCCTGGGCGGGAGACGGCGGTACGTTTGACATCGGTTTTCAGGCGCTTTCGGGCGCCGCCGAGCGCAATGAAAACATCCTCTACGTGTGTTACGACAACGAAGCCTACATGAACACAGGGATTCAGCGAAGCTCCGCCACCCCTTACGGAGCCTGGACCACCACAACGCCGGAGCATCATTTAAAAGATCGCCCCAAAAAAAATATTATGGAAATCCTGGCTGCTCACCAAATTCCCTACGCAGCTACGGCTTCGGTCGCTTTCCCGGAAGACATGATTCGGAAATTCCAAAAGGCCAAAACCATCCGGGGGACCCGGTTTATTCATTTGCTTTCTCCCTGTCCTCCGGGGTGGAAAATTTCGGACGACCAAGCCATTAAGGTTACTCGAATGGCCATTAATTCCAAGGCCTTTCCCCTGTACGAAGTGGAGTACGGTGAAAAATATCGTATTACGGTGGAACCGCGCAATATTCCCGTCCGGGATTATTTGAAAGCGCAAGGGCGATTTCGAAAGCTTACGGACGACGACATCCGCTACATTCAGCAATCGGTTGACAAAAATTGGGAGCGATTGCAAAAAAAAGTGCGCTATTCGGAATAGGGTAAAGGCGTTTGTGCCTTCGACCCCCGCCGGCAAAACCGACGGGGGTTTTTAGTAAGCGGAACGTCCCTCTCTTCCTCTCAATGGTCCTCAAAAGAGTGTTTTCCCTGTCGCTGTGTTTTTCACCTCAAAAGGCCGGACTTTTCCTCCGAGAGAGCGCAAAAAAACCTCGAGCCGCCCGATCTTTTTCCGGAACCGGTTTAAAAAATTCGCTACCGACGCATTAGAATGAGTTTCCGTGTTTTTTGGACGGAACCAGCCGTCAATTTGTAAAAATAAATGCCTTCCGGAAGCAGATGGCCAGCATCATCCCGGCCGTCCCAGACAATTTTGTGGGTGCCTGCAGCCCGGTTTCCTGAAAATAAACGCTTGATTTCCTGTCCGAGTGCGTTGTAAACGGCAAGGGTGACCTGTTCGCGCCGGAGGAGCTGAAAAGAAATCAGCACTCCGCCCGACGGGCCGTTTTTTACTTGAACCGGATTGGGGTAACTTTGGAAAAGCTGAAAAGTGCGCACCGCTTGCCGGATTGTGCGAGGCGACACACGCGTTTCGAATGTATTTTCAATTCGCCCCTCAACGCGTGGGTGTAGCGGGGAATGAGCTCTGGCGTAATCCCGAATAGCCACATACTCGGGAATGCCTGTGTCCTGTCCTTTGGCATTTTGTAACCCCGTCACGCCCAAAAAGCTGTACAATCCGTAATTGGACGTAATCGAGTAGGTTTTGGTAATGCTATACGGCTCACCGCCAATTTTAATGTCCGAGACCTTTAACATGGGCGGTTTGGTCGGATTGTATTTAAAGCTCATTCCCGAAACCTGAACCGTTAAATCCTTGGTACTTCCCATTTTGTCTGCCACGTATTCGAGCCCCATTTTGAGTTCGTACCCTTTCAGATTGAATGTCCAGAGGTCAAAGCCAAGACCCGTAGCGGGATTGTACCCGTAGTAGGCAATTTGAAAGAGGTCCATCCCCGTCAGAGGCCCTTGCCACAGATCCTGGCTAATGTACCCGTAGACGTCGATCGCAATATCGGTTCCGGTTTTGGCTCGGTAGGCATCGGTAATGAGATTGCCAATGGGGGTGTCTTTGTACCCCCAGCCGGATTCGCGACTCAGAAAAGTGTCGGCTTGAGCGATGGTTTCCGAATACACGCGGCCGTATCGGGGGTCATTTTCAATCAGATTTTTGAGGGTATCGATTTCCGCCCCGATCTCAGGGTCGTTGGGAACGGACGCATTCACCGGGATCAGAGCATAGGACAGAATATGCATTCCGCTGCCGTCCACGTAGGCTTTCAATTTGCCCAAATACCGATATTTGGATTTGGCCTGAACAATGTAGGTGATTTTTCCCTCCGGGTTGGTTAGCGCAATGGGCTGCGAAATTTTGGTGTGTGAGTGGCCGCCCACAATAAGATCAATACCGGCTACGGAATCGGCCAGAACAGAATCGGCGTAAACCCCAAGGTGCGTTAGCGCAATGATTAAATCGACTTTACTCCGTAAGGAATCCACACAGGCCCGCGCAGGCTGAATGAAACCGATGACACTGTCCGGTTTGGGGTGTTGAAAATCGTTGGATTCCGGTGTTGTCAGGCCGAAAATCCCGACCTTCAAGTGGCCAACCTTTTTCACAATGTACGGAACCACCAAACTGTCCAGACCCGGGTCTTGCGACATGTCAATATTGGCCGAAAGAACGGCAAAATCGGGTGCGGGCAATCCTGCCTTTTTTAGAGACGCCTTTAACACCTCGGGGCCGATCTCGAATTCGTGGTTTCCAATCGTGAAAGCGTCACATCCTAATTGGTGCAAAATTTTAAATTCAGGAACGCCGTGGTACCGATCCCACATGAAATCTCCCACAAACAAATCGCCCGCGTGGAAAAAAAGCACGTTTTTTTCGTGGGCGCGGGTTTGCTTGACCAGCGTTGCTACGCGTGCCAAGCCGCCCACCGTGGGCACGCCGTTTGCATTTTTGGGGCCAAAGGGCAGCAGGTGGGAATGGCTGTCGTTAACGTGAAGAATAACCAGCGTGTCGGGAACAGTAACCCGCCCCCAATGGCTCGGCAAAGCAGGGGAGCAAAGGGCGAAGAAAATCCCAAACAAAATAGCCGGAAAACGCAACAAGGAATGTTTTGTTCGCATGATGCCCTCCCATAAAATTTGTAGTACTGAATGAAGAAGATTGAAATTTTCTGACCGGGCTGCTGAGATGCGAAGAGGTTTCATTTCAATATTAACCAGTAACTGTTGAAAAGTCAAGTATTTTTTTTGCTATTTGGACGGAAATTTCGGTCATTGCCGGCAATGTCCCCGGCGTTTTTGCCTCTTTGCCGCAGAGGCGACGCGCGGAAAAGAAAAAATGCCGGATCGCCCCAATTCCGAAAACGGATTGCTTACAAGAAAATTTCAGGTCGCTCTAATAAACCAATTGGTTGCGGGCAGCTAAAAAATATTTGAGGTCGGACGTGTGTACCAAACTCAAAAAGGCAGCCCCATAAAATTTGTTGTTTTTCTGACATTTTTTATTAAATTTTCTTGTGGTTGTTGCAAATGGTCAACTTTTCATAGGAAGATTGGTGGAGGAAATATGGCACGGGACTACGGCATGCTAATTGATGGCGAGTGGGTGTCGTCGTCGGAGAGTTTTGACGTCACCAATCCGTACAACGGTGAACTACTGGGAACGGTACCGAAAGCCGGTCGCGAAGACGTGAATCGGGCGGTGCAGAGTGCGCAAAAGGCCTTTGGCGTCATGGCTGAAATGCCGGCACACAAACGCGCCGCAATTCTGGAAAAGACTTCTCGCCTTATTGCAGAAAATCGGGAAGACATTGCACGCACCATTGCTCAGGAGGCCGGGAAATCCTGGAAATACGCAGTGGGCGAGGTCAATCGAGCAACGGAAACCTTCAAATTTGCGGCTGAAGAGGCCAAACAAATCCACGGCGAAACGGTGCCCATGGATGCCAGCACGGGCGGGGAAGGACGTTTGGGATTCTTCTTGCGTTTTCCCATCGGGGTAATTGGGGCCATTCCGCCCTTCAATTTTCCCATTAATCTGGCCGCCCACAAGGTAGCACCGGCCATTGCGTCCGGCAATACAGTGGTGCTAAAGCCTTCCAGTTACACCCCCCTCACGGCCATTAAATTGGGGGAATTGCTCCTCGAAGCCGGTTTACCCGCAGGGGCGTTGAATATTGTGTTCGGACCTGGCTCCAGTGTGGGTAGTTGGTTGGTGACCCACCCAGATTTGGCCATGATTACCTTTACCGGAAGCCCCCCCGTGGGAAAATGGATTAAAAATCACTCGGATTTCAAAAAGGTGACGCTGGAATTGGGGTCAAATTCAGCCTCCATCGTGGACGAGAATGCGGATCTGGATTGGGCAGTTGCCCGAAACGTCGTGGGAGCTTTTGCCAATTCCGGGCAGGTGTGCATTTCCGTGCAGCGAATTTACGTCCACCGAAAAGTGTGGAACCGATTCGTCGACAAATTTGTGGAGGCTACGAAAAAGCAAGTTGTTGGCGATCCCGTTGACCCGAAATCCGATGTGGGGCCGATGATTTCCGAATTGGAAGCTGAACGGGCTAAAAGTTGGGTAGAAGAGGCTGTTGACGCAGGCGCCAGGGTTTTAGTTGGAGGCACACGCAAGGGTGCTTTGTTCGAACCCACCGTTTTGGTGAATGTGAAACCCGATATGAAAGTCATGCAAGACGAGGTTTTTGCGCCTGTGGTGTCCCTGATTCCGTTTGAGGATTTTGAGGAGGCCGTTGCCGAGGTGAATCATTCGCGTTACGGATTGCAAGCCGGGGTCTTTACAAAAGATCTGGCGCACGCCACTTTGGCCATTCGGAAAATCAACGTGGGCGGCGTTATGATTAACGACTACCCCACTTTTCGGGTGGACCAAATGCCCTACGGCGGCAATAAACAGAGCGGACTCGGACGGGAGGGATTAAAATACGCCATTGAAGAAATGACCAACCCTCGAATGGTGGTCATTCACGATTAAAATAAAGACGCGGGAAATTGGGTGAATCCGCTTTTCAAGAATGTCCGTTTTTAGGGAGCCGTTTTTTTCGGCTGTTTGAGTTGTCAAAGAGCCCTGTGCCCGAAGCTGAAGGAAGGGTTCCGCCCCCGTTAGGTTCTTGGCCGAAAAAGAGAAAAATTTGGAACAGGCCAACCCTGTAGAACAACCATTCTCGCCAAAACGCCGGAGGTAATTTTTATGAAACGCATGTACGGCAAGTTTTTCCTGCTTTTTTCCGTGACCCTGTTTTTGACGGCCAGCCTGTTTGCTGTAACCAACAAGGTTCAGTACCACACCAACGCCCGACTGCAGGCGGTTTTTGAGCATGTGCAAAATCGTTTTCCGGAGATTGTTCACGTAAGCACTCTGGCTAAAACGCGCAGCGGTTTGCCGATTCTTCTCGTTCGAGTGGGCAAAGGGGACGCAAAAACACTGGACTCCCGTTCGGGCATTCTTGTGGTCGGTTCCGTGGAAGGAAATCACTTGGTCGGAAGTGAGGTTGCTCTGGGCGTGGTTCGGAATCTGGCGCAGCGCTACGGCCGGTCGGATTCCACAACGGCTCTTTTGGACACGCACGTTCTCTACGTCATTCCTCGCCTCAATCCTGAAGGAGCCGCTTATTTTTTCAAGGAAACCAAATGGGAACATCCCTGGAACAACACCCCAACCGACGACGATCACGACGGGCTTACGGACGAAGACGGGCCTGAAGACCTGAATGGCGATCACCTGATTACGTTCATGCGCGTTAGGGACCCCGAAGGGAGCTACCTTCCCGACCCCAAAAATCCCGAATTATTGCGTAAAGCAGATCCCTCCAAAGGCGAAGTGGGTATTTTCAAGATGTACATTGAGGGGAAAGATGATGACCAGGATGGCAATTTCAACGAGGATGGTGTTGGCGGGGTGAACATTAATTGGAATTTTCCTCAATTTTACCCCGCATTCCGTGTGGGGGCGGGGGCGTACATGGAAAGCGAACCCGAGACGCGCGCCATTTCCAAATTTATTTTTAAGCACCGAAATATTGCGCTGGCTCTCGTGTACAGTTTGCACGATAATTTGGTTCACCCTCCGAAAATGAGACGGGCCGCAACTGGGCGGCAGGGCACGAAGGCGACAGGCCATCGCAAAAGCTATTTCCGAAGTCCCGCCAGGGAAATGGCAAAAGGGGATTTGGTGCTGTTCCAAACAGTGGGGGCTTTTTACCGAAAAATCATGCAGGTGTCGAAAAAGGCAGAACCCGTAACGGCAAAAGACGGCGGCAAGGGAAGCCTTGGAAAGTGGCTTTATTTTCAGGCAGGTGTTCCGGCATTTGTAACGTCACTCATGGTTGTGCCCGAGGTAAAACAATCGCAGTCCGGCAGAAAAGACTCCCTTGGTTCTCGGATGCCAAAAATCGGCTCCAAATTTAGGGGGAAAATGGCCGCTGAGGGTCAAAAAGACGAACTCTCGACGGATCGGAAATGGCTCACCTATTTTCAGGCAGCCAAACGGCCGGGTTTCATTCCGTGGAAAGCTTTTCGGCATCCCCAATTGGGGCAGGTGGAAATCGGAGGCTTTGCCCCGTTTGCTCGAACCACGCCTCCCGCCGAAGAAATCCCCGATCTGGTTCGAAAACAGACGGCTTTTTGGACCTATTTGTTGGCCCGCCTTCCCAGACTCGTTCTCCAGAAGTTGTCCGTTGTAAAAAAGGGAGACCGTGTGTTTGCGCTTTCGGCGACGATTTGTAATGAAGGAAAATTCCCTACGGCGACGGAATTTGGTGCCCAAACCCGGCTAAGTCGCCCGATTTTGGTCAAGCTGTTTTCTAAACGAGGGCATTTGCTAACGGGCAGTAAAATCGTTTTTCTCCCGCGCCTTTTGGGTTCAGGCGGAACCAAAAAGGTGCATTGGCTGCTAACGGCTCCCGAGGGGAGCACGGTCACGCTGAAAATCGTCAGCCAGAACGCCGGAATCTTGACCCGAACGGTTGTACTCAAATGACATAAAAAAGGGTGCGTCTTTTGAAAGGCGCAACCTGCCGAAATAAGGAGAAATGGAAATGCTCGGACGAAAAATACAAATGGTTAAATGGTTCCTGTTGGCCGGTTTTCTCTTCGGGTTGGTGGGAGAAGCGGGCGCCAGAGGAAAAATTCATTTGGAATTTGACCATTATGCCGATTACCCCGAACTCACACAAGACCTCAAAGCACTGGCAGCCGCTTATCCCAAATTCCTGACGCTGAATTCCGTGGGGAAAAGCTACCAGGGCAGAGAGATTTGGGAAATGACTGTTAACAATCCGGACACCGGCCCTGATTTAAGCAAACCGGCAATGTACATTGAAGCCAATGTGCATGGAAATGAAGTGCAAGGCGGAGAAGTCTGTTTGTACACCATTCAATTTCTTATGGAAAACTACGGAAAAAATAAGAAAATTACCCGTTTGGTGGACACGCGGGCATTTTATATCTTACCGACCGTCAATCCGGATGGCCGCGCCTGGTGGTTTGAACACCCCAATACCATGCACAGTTCCCGCAGCATTCAGCGCCCCTGGGACGACGACAATGACGGTTTGGTCGACGAAGACGGGTACGACGATTTGGACGGGGATGGGGAAATTCTGATGATGCGGAAAAAAGTGCCCTACGGAAATTTCAAGCAGGACCCGCAGGACCCGCGCATTATGGTGCGGGTTCGCCCGGGGGAGAAAGGTGATTACATTTTTTTGGGGTACGAAGGGATCGACAACGACGGCGACGGACGGATCAATGAAGACCCACCGGGGGGTTACGATCCGAATCGCAATTGGCCCAGCCTGGATTGGCAACCCAATTACGTCCAGCGTGGAGCAGGGGAATTCCCCCTGAGTAATCCCGAAAGCTACGCGGTTACGCAATTTCTGTTGGCACATCCCAATATTGCCGGGGTGCAATCCTTCCACAATTCCGGCGGGATGATCTTGCGCGGCCCCGGTTCCAAATCCGTCCACTACCCGGGAAGTGATGCCCGTGTCTACGATTACATCGGAAAAACAGGGGAAGAAATTTTGCCATTTTACCGCTACATGATTATTTACAAGGATTTGTACCCGGCGCGCGGAGGATTCGTCACGTTTACGTACGAGACACTGGGGATTTTTTCATTCACAAATGAATTGTGGAGTTCCCGGCAGTACTTCGACAAACAGCCGGAAAAATCCCGCCGAAGTTGGTATGCCACAACCAGCAGGGAGCGTCTAAAATACGAAGACTTGGTCTATTTTGGCGCCTATTTTGTGAAATGGAAGCCGTTCAAACACCCAACTTACGGGAATATTGAATTGGGCGGCTGGCGTAAAATGACCAATCGAATTAATCCGCCGTACACATTGCCGGAACTGTGCCACCGGAATATGGCTTTCACGCTGTTTCATGCCGAACAAATGCCGAAAATTTCCATTCAAAAGGTCGAACGCCAAAAATTGGGCAGAAACACCTTTCGCATTCGAGTGGCGGTTGCCAATGATGGCACGATTCCGACCATTTCAGCGCAAGCGGCTCAAAATCACATTTTTCGTCCCGATTTGCTGTCGATTTCCGGTAAAAATCTGCACGTTTTTTCCGCAGCGAAAGTGCTGAACCCCTGGCTGAATCGTGTACAGCCCGTTGAAAAACGGGTCAATCCCATTGTGGTCCGAAAGGGGATTCCCGGCCTTTCGCAGGTCACATTCCAATGGGTTGTGGAGGGCAAAGGCTCGGCAACCATTACATTCGACGCCATAAAAGGCGGGAAAGTGAAGAAAACCATTGTTTTGAAATAAAAAGGCAAATGACAAAAAGCATTTTCGTCGGAGCTACGCTTGAAGCCGGAAAATTTACCCCGGCCTCTGAAGTCCAATTCCAAGGTTCTTTTAACATTTGCACGGGAAAGGGAGTCCGGTTTTTTCTCCACTTTTCAGAATCTGCCTCCTAACAGCGACGAAGAATGAAAAAATAGGGAAAATTTTGGGGAGTCACTTGCTCCGATTCTTGTCTTGTTTTTGATTTCCGAACAAGGAATAACGATTTTCGATTTCAGAATTTTTTCCTCCGTGTTCAAAGAACCCGGGCTGGTCGAAAGCTCACCTGTTCACGGGTGGGTGAAGGAACCATTAAAAATCCCGTCAATCTCCTCTCAACTTGTTTATTCGCTCTGAATTTTAGCACATCAGAAAGGAGCGGTTTCCAATAAGAGAATTGCGCAATTGTCGGTTCTCCCGAAGTTTTGTCTTTATCTTTTTGGAAAAATAACCTATATTAATAGCGTCTAATTGTGAACAGAGTGAATTGTACCCAATGGAACTGCACTTTCACATTTTGGCAGAAGAAACCGTCCGACGGGCAGGCTTGTTGGCGGAGCACGGCCTTTCGGTTTATCTGGAATTTCGGGGCAAACGCTTTCTTTTCGATACCGGCCAGATGTGGGCCTTACAGTGGAACGCCGCTCGGCTTCATCTTGACCTATCGTCATTGGATTTTATCGTACTTAGTCACGGCCACTACGACCACACGGGCGGTTTGGAAAAGGTACTGCAAACGTGCCGCCGAAAGTGCCCGATTTTTGCACATCCGGACATTTTTCAAAAAAAGGTTCATCGTAAGCAAGCAGAAGAGCGATTTATTGGCATGCCTCTTTCCCAAGAAAGGTACGAATCTTTGGGAGCTGATTTTCGCTTGGGCACAAAATGGCGGGAAATCGAATCCGGTCTTTTTCTCACGGGAGAAATCCCGCGAAAAACCAATTTTGAGACGGTGGAATCCGAGTTTGCCGTCCAAACTGAGGGCAAGCTGGTTCCCGATCCCATTCGTGACGATCAGGCTCTTGTTTTGGAAACCTCCAAGGGGCCGGTTGTTTTTCTGGGTTGCGGACATTCCGGCCTGGTGAACACCCTGCAAGCCGTTCAACATGAACTGGGCCTGGATTATTTTTACGCCGTCATTGGGGGATTTCACTTGGTCCAGGCATCGGAAACCCGAATCCGACGCACGGTTTCGGAACTGAAAAAAATATCGTTTCGATACATTTCACCCATGCATTGTACGGGATTTCGAGCGCGTACGGCTATTTTTCGAGCGTTCCCGAAGCAGTTTCTCGATCTTCACGTTGGCAACGAATGTGAATTTTAACCGGAAAACGAAGCTATGGAAATCGTTCTTCACACCCTGATTCACGCCGCGAAAATTTCTCTTTTTGTTTTTCTCATGATGATTTTCATCGATTACTTGAACGTAAAAACACACGGGCATCTTCGGGAAATGGTGCGAGGGCGCAAATGGCGTCAATATTCGGTTTCCTCATTTTTGGCGGCTACGCCCGGTTGTCTGGGCGCATTTATGGATGTTTCACTCTACGTACACGGACTCATTACATTTGGAGCTTTGACGGGCGCTATGGTCGCCACCTCCGGTGACGAAGCCTTTGTCATGCTCAGTTTGTTTCCGGGGAAAGCTCTTTTGCTTTTTGGCGCTCTTTTTGTACTGGGCATTTTGTTGGGGTGGGTAACCGATTTTTTTGTGGCGCTTTTTCGGTTTGAACCCTGCAAAAAGTGCCAATTGCAAACCTACCACCCGGAAGAACACTCGATTAAACATTTCTTTACGGTTCACATTTGGAAACATATTTTCCGAAAACACATTATTTCGGTTTTTTTCTGGACGTTCGGTGCGCTGTTGGTGGTCAACCTGGGGCTTTATTATTGGAATCTGGAGCAGTTTGTCCAAAGCCACGTCATGTGGGTGGGAGCGGTAGCCGTATTGGTGGGGATTATTCCCGAATCCGGCCCGAACCTGATTTTTATTACCCTTTTCGCCAATGGGATTCTACCCCTCTCCGTTTTGGTTGCCAACTCGGTTGTACAGGATGGCCACGGTATGCTGCCCCTTCTCTCTTATTCGGTGAAGGATTCGATTCGTGTGAAAATCTTCAACCTGATTTACGGGATTCTGATTGGCCTGGGCCTTTACGCTCTGGGGTACTAACGGGCAAAGCGGGCCGAAAAAAGAAAAAAGGCACCCAGAGAAGAATATTCCGCGGGATTGCCACG
>CAZOHG010000046.1:0-29018 GCA_964579725.1 uncultured Deferribacteres bacterium | reverse complement strand
TTGCCGGTGAAATATCCCCCTTGTTCACGCTTAAGTTAACCGTTCCCGTAAACCCTGTGGCCACATTACCATAGGCGTCTCTGGCGGTAATGGTGTCGGGAAAAGCAATGCCAGCGGTTTGGGGGGACGCAATGGGGGAAAACTCGAAACTGCTGACCCCCGCCGGATCCACCGCAAAATTCCCGGAACTTGATGAAATGTTGTTTCCGGCGGCGGTAATTTTGTCGGAGGTTGAAGCCTTTGTAATCCTGACGGAATCTTTTATGACCCCAGCCGACCAATTTCCGGCATCAATCGTCGTTAACGTCCCGGTTTGGTCGGAAAGGGTGAGCGTCGGATTCGCCGTGGTTACGGTGTTATTGTAAGCATCCTGGGCGGTAATCGTAACCGTAAAACTGGTACCGGCGGTCTGGCTGGTAATTGAAGCAAAAGCGAAATGGTCTAAATCGTTGGGCCCAATTGTAAAAGATTTACTTCCCTCGTTTTCAAGCTCAGTTCCTACATTGTTTTGAATCGCAACGGCAAGACTAAAGGAACCGGTGGTCGTGCTATTGCCCACATTGGCAAAGGAAATCTCAAGCTGATTGCCAGCGGTAGTTGCCGTTCCGGTGCCGTCTCTAACAATGACTAAGTTAGGAGCTGTAGTCGATTCAATGGAAAGCCCGCCGTCTAAATTGGCGTTGTTCGATGCCGCTAACGTCACGGAACTTAAAACAAAATCGTTGCTTGAAAAAGTAATCTTGATTTTGCCGTCTGCCGGCAGCGAGGTATTCGGCGTAAACTTCACCGTGTAAATCGCATTGTCGCCAGCTTTGGAATTGGAGAGCGTAACGTTGTCAACCGATTGGCCAAAACTGTTTCCCGCGAAAAGGAGAAAAAGAAAAGACAAATTAAAAACCGCAATAAAACGCTTCATAGGGCAACCATTATTTAAAAAGTGTTTTTGGACTCTATTGAATTTCTTATTTTAATTGTTTTTGAGCATCTTAATCATATGTTTTGCCAAAATATCATTTATTTCTCTATGCCGTGGAACGGGTTGCGATGTTTTTGTCACTGGATTTTGGTACCAATCATGACGGCTGCCATGTCGAATCAGGACACATCCCATTTCATTTCTTTTTTTTATTAATGCATTCCTTTTCATGCCACTTCAAGCTCAGCTACTTTTCTTGCGTAAGGAATGTGTCCGCCTGTCAAATCTTTGTAAATATCTTTAAGATTTTCCTTTAGCTCCTCAAGCGTATCCCCCTCCGTCCAATAGTCCGGATACTCTTCCAGATATCCAATCCATTTATCTTGATCCTTCCAGAAAACGAATTTTGTTTTTTTCATCATCAAAACCTCTTTTTATTTGCCCAAAAAACAAGCAAATTTATCGGATGGCCTTTTGAATTTTTTTCTTCGGCAAGATGGAAAACGCCACACCGTCCGCCGTGCCCAAAATTTGTTTTCCCGCCTGTACGTCCAATTTTACACGAAATTGTCCGGTCGATTTCGGGTTGCGCACATTGGCCAATCGAACAATCATTTCCGTTCCCGCCGGAACCGCCGGGCCCAAACCGCTCCGCTGAATTCGGACGCGTCGTCCGTCCACAAAAACCTTAAACCCGCCCTTCACGTTGGGCGAACCCGCCAGAATGGCCTGAGACAAATCGAAATCTTGGGGGAATTCCAGCGTCAGGCTTCCGGCGGAGGGAAACGTCTGCGTTAGTGTCAATCGGACTTCGTACACGGAAGCTCGGCCCGCTTCCGGTGAAAGCGGCCGAACCGAAACAGAATGGACAGCCGCTTCCGCGCTCGCTACGAGCGCCAGTAGTCCAATCGCAATCCAAAGAATTTTTTTTGCATATTTCATAAAAAGCTCCCGCCTTTTTGCGCAATATTTGGGGGCAATCCCAAACAAATCTGCCTGTTCTTCCAAAAATGTAATTTAATTTATTAAAAAAGTCTTCTTATTTCAACAAAGCTCGCAACAAAATTAAAAGTCCTTTACCCTCGTTTTCAGCCAATTTGAGATTTTTCTGCGCACGTGCAAAATGAGGATTTAGGCGAATGGCCCGCCGAAACTCGTCCAACGCCCGCAAAAAAAGATTCCGACATTGGATGAGATAGGCCACCCCCAAATGGTTGTGTAAATCCGGGTAGCGCGGGTGTTCTGCAATTTCCGCCTTCAACCCTTCAATGTAGCGTTCAATGGCCAATTCGTCTTTATTTTGTCCCCCGAACATGTAATTTAGGTAAAATTCGTGTTCCAAAATCCCATTCAGCGGAAACGCCACTTCTTTATGGATTTCCAACAAATTGTCCAGTGCTTCGCTGGTTTCGGCGTTTTCAATCTCTTCCAGAACATGCGTCAGTTCGCGCCTTTGGGACTCAGACAGAACTGATTTGGCTTGAGCAAGGTGTTTTAAGCATTTTCTTTTTCGCTCTTCCGGTGGCCGAAGTTGGGGATGAATTTTCGCCTCCACCAAACTGGTTAAATAAGCAAGACCCAAATTCAGATGGGCCAACCCGTAATTTTCGTTTTCACGAAGCGCTTGCTCAAAGGCTTGAATGGAATCCATAAAATTCTTCTTCCCCAGCAAAGCCATCCCCTTTAAATTGAGCAAATCCGGGAAATGAGCATTTTCCCGAAGGGCCCTGTCCAGGGCGCCAAGGGCTTCATCAAATCGCTGACTCTTGATGAACGCCACGGCCAAATTACGCCGCGCTTCGGATAAATTGTCGTCAATGGCCAAGGCTTCCTGAAAATTGCGAATCGCGTCGTCGAAAAGGTTCTTTTTAAGAAAAACTGCCCCCAATTTATTGTACGAAGGCGCGTGCTTCTTCATCCAGACCTTTCGCTGAATATAGAAAAGCCGTTCAAAAGAGCGCACTATTTCACGGTGAAAGTCTTTAACATCCTGTTGCCGCTCGTATTCGGAAATCCCTTCACGTGCCGGTTTTGTTTCGGTTACAAGCAGCATGCCACCTTCGTAGGCGCAGGCGACAATTCGTTTTTCCTCATCCAGGTAATCGGTTTCAAAATAGAATGTACGCTGCCCAATGGAAAGAGTCTCATTGAGTCCCACAGTGTTCATTTGTACTCTCCTTACCATCCCGGTTTGTTTCAAATTGAACCACCGGGGAACAGGGCGCGCTGATATTGACCACTAACCAACGCGCAATATTTGTTTGAACAAATTGGTACAAATATCGTTCCACGGTTGAGAATGAATGGAAGCCTAATAAATATCGACTTACACAAACATTCTCTTTAGTTCATTTCAGGCGGAGTACAATTTTGAAAGTCCTTTCTCCAACCGATCCATTCCGACTTGAATTTCTTCCATTGAGGTGGCAAATGAAAGGCGAACAAACCCTTCTGCGCCAAATGCCCCGCCGGGAATGAGAGCTATTTTTTGTTCTTCCAAAAGAAATTGGCACAGATCGAACGAGTTTTCCAGAATTTTTCCGTTCCAGGTTTTTCCGAGGAGGTCTCGAATGTCGGGAAAGATGTAAAAGGTGCCGGCAGATTTCCAGGGACGAATACCCGGCATGTTTTTTAGTCTTTGGTAAATGTAATCCCGGCGGGTTTGAAATTCGTCCACCATCCACTGCAGGCGATCGAATTCCCTTTTTAATGCGGCCAAACTGGCCCATTGGGCCACCGTATTGGCATTGGACGTGCTGTGGCCCATAATTTTATTCATGGCGGCAATCACATCCCGGTTTCCGGCCGCGTAGCCAATTCGCCAGCCCGTCATGGAATAGGCCTTGGACACGCCGTTCACCAAAATCACCTTTTCTTTTAGTTCCGGAAAAGAAGCCAATGTGGTGTGTTTTCGACCGTCAAAAACAATTTTCTCGTAAATTTCGTCGGTCAAAATCCAGAGACCTGCTTCCGCCAAAACTTCCGCTATTTTGGAAAGGGTATCCACATTGTACACGGCCCCGGTTGGATTAACGGGATCATTAAAAATTAGTAATTTGGTGCGCGGCGTCAGGGCAGCCCTCAGATCGTCCGCCTGAATGCGAAAATCATTTTCCGGACGAGCTTCGACAAAAACCGGCGTACCCCCTGCAAAACGGACCTGCTCAGGGTAACTCACCCAGTAAGGCGACGGAATAAGAACTTCGTCCCCCTCTTCGCAAAGTGCAAGCACTGCATTGAACAGGGCCTGTTTGCCGCCTGTTGTGACGGTAATCTGATCCGGATCGTACGAAACACCGTTTTCACGCAGCAATTTCCTGGCAATGGCTTCCCGCAACGGGCGAATGCCCATGACCTGTGTATATTTGGTGCGTCCCTCACGAATGGCTTGGATCGCGGCTTCCTGAATATATTCCGGCGTGGGGAAGTCGGGCTCCCCCGCGCCGAATGAAATCACGTCGTGTCCTTCATTTTTCAGGCGTAATACAGTATTCGAAATGGAAACGGTTTTTGAGCTTTGAATCTGCTCGACGCGCCTGGCGAATTTCATTTTTTCTCCGCAGTTTATTTGGCCATCAGAGAGCAGATGGCCACTACATTCACAATATCCTCCACACTGCAACCGCGCGACAGATCATTGGCCGGTTGATTTAGCCCTTGAATAATCGGGCCGATGGCCGCCGCTCCGGCAAACCGGTTCACCAATTTGTAGCCAATGTTTCCAGAATCCAGATCGGGGAAAATCAGTACGTTGGCGCGCCCTGCCACAGTGGAGCCCGGTGCTTTACGCGCTCCAATAGCCGGTAGGATTGCAGCATCCACCTGAAGTTCCCCGTCAATTTCCAGAGAAGGGTCCGCTTCCCGAGCCAATTTCAAAGCCTCCAAAACTTTGTCCACGCGCGGGTGTTTGGCGCTCCCCTTGGTGGAAAAAGACAACATCGCCACAATGGGCTTTTCCCCCGTCAGGCTTTCGTGTGTTTTGGCGGAACTGCGCGCAATGGCTGCCAATTGCTCCGGAGTCGGATCCGGCACCACCGCGCTGTCCGCAAACGTAAACACCCGGTCCCAACCGGGAATCACCATGGCAAACGCCCCGGAAACGACCGAAATACCGGGCGCCAGCCCAATGATGTGCAATCCGGCCCGAAGCACGTCCCCGGTGGTGTGAACGGACCCCGCCACACTCCCGTCCGCCACCTGCTTGCGCACCAACATGGCCCCGAAAAACAGCGGGTTTTTCATGGTTTCCCGCGCCTTTTCAGGTGTCATACCTTTTTCTTTTCGCAACTCGTAGTATTCGGCGGCGTACTCGTCAAAATTCGGGCTTTTTGTCGGCTCTAATATGGGAATGTCACCAAGTTCCACACCAAGGCTTTTGGCTTTCTTTCCAATGACGTCCGGTTCGCCCAATAAAATGAGATCGGCAATCTCTTCGTTACGAATCCATTCGGCCGCACGAATCATACGGTCTTCTGTTCCTTCCGGAAGCACCACGGTGCGCTTCCGCTGGCGTGCTTTATCTCGAATCGATTGTATGAAATCCATCGATCGCTCCTTTTATTTTTTGTAAAAAAAACCAATAAACACAGTATTAGAAAAATCGTTGCCAAATGAAATTTGTAAAAATATCGCGGTTTTTTTGGTCAATTTCAAACTTTTTCACCGGCAGAAAAAAAATAACGGCTGTTGCGCCGCTGATTTCAAACCGTCTTTTCAGAATTCACCGTCTCCGGAGCCAGGGGCAATCTGCCCCCACCAAACCAGAGATTTTAGTATTTCTTAATACCGAAACTGCCGTTTTTCTGAAATTTTTCCCGAAGTTTTTGGGCCACAATTTCCGGAACCAAGTCGGTAATGTCCCCACCAAAGCTGGCTACCTCTTTTACAATGGTAGAATTTAAATAGGTGTACTTCACATTGGGCATCAGAAAAACGGTAACCACTTCTTCGGCCAATTTCCGATTCATGAGAGCCATTTGAAGCTCGTATTCAAAATCAGAAATCGCCCGCAGTCCTCGAATAACGGCCGTTGCTTTTCGCAACTTGGCATATTCCATGAGTAGCCCCTCAAAAGCGTCAATTTCCACATGCGGCAGGTGCTGCACGGATTGGCGGATCATGTCTTTGCGTTCTTCTATGGTAAAGAGCGGCTTTTTTGCGGAATTTACTGCAATGGTAATAATAACTTTGTCAAAAAGCGTAACGGCCCTTTCCGCAATGTCAATGTGACCGTTGGTAATGGGGTCGAATGTGCCCGGATAAATGGCAATTTTCACGGCTCGTCCTTTCGGTAACAGAAAAATGACAACCTGGTTTCGCCAAACATTTTCTCGCGAAAGCCATCAAGGGAGCGGGGAATGTCCAGATTTTCTCGGGAACCATGTTTCAAGACAAAAATGCCCTCCTGAGTCAGAATATTTTTCTCGGAGAGCAACTTCAGTAGGGCGCTTCCCAGCAGCGAGGAGTAGGGCGGATCGGCCAGAATAACATCAAATGGGGGCATGTTCGGAGCCAATTGTGCCAAAAAGCGCAGCGCATCTGTTACAAAAAGTTCGGCATTGTCGGGATTTCCGATCTTGCTCAGATTTTCTCGAATATTCGCCGCCATACGCCGGGACCTTTCCACAAAAACGACCTCTCGACTTCCCCGGCTCAATGCCTCAATGCCCCAGGCCCCTGTTCCCGCAAACAAATCCAACACCCGAGCTCCGGTAAGTTGGGGCGAAAGAATGTTAAACAGGGTCTCCTTCACACGATCCGTGCTCGGCCGAACCCCCCTTTGCCCCCAAAACAGCAACCGTGTTCCCCGCCAGCGTCCCGCAATGACGCGCATGCATCCCTACTGGAGAAAGACGTTTAAATCGGCCGCAACATCCAATCGGCCCGCTGCACCGGTTTTAGACGCGCTGACAAAAAGCCGGGACACCCCAAGATTGGCGTATTGTTTTAATAAATCCGACAGAAAAGCCTGGATGGCGGCTTGCGCTCCGGACACTTTTAGGGTAACCCGAACCCGCCTCTGTCCGTTTTCTTGAGCAGGCGCTGCCACACGCAGCTCTCTTACACGCACTTTGTGTCGGACGGCTAACTGCCGCAAGCTTTTGCCAATTGAGCTGAGGGTTAATGAGGTCAGACCCGGTTGGGTGAAACCCGAAGGGCTCAATTCCCCTGAAAGGAGCAGGTGCGGCAAACGGCGACCCTGAAAATAATCGCGATCTTTGGCCAAAACCTTGTAATGAGCTCCCGAAATGGCGGTTTGGGCATTTTGAAGAAATTTTTCCAATTTCGTCGGACGATTGGCAAACAATTCCAAAGTAAAGGAATGTCCGTCAAAACTCAGGAATCCGATTTGCGCACCGGCGGGAACGCCGGAAAGTACCTTCCCGAAAACTGTCACCGCCTGAATTCCGGCATTTCGCTGCGCCCTTGCTTCAACAGGAACGGTGGGTGGTACGGAAACGGGCGCTGTGCCGCCTGGTTTTGGTGTCTGGGAGGTTTGGGTGTGCGGCGCTTTTTCAGCAGGAGAAGAAACCGGCTTTTGAGTCTTCGACGGAGCCGGTTGGGTTTTTGTCGGCGTTTTCTTTACCGCAACCTTCGGCTTTTGGGGAGCCCCCGATTTTTGAGTCAATAAAAAATACCCCACACCGATGGCAGCCAGGAGAAGCACCACCAAAATCGGAACCACAGGGATCTTCGATTTTTTTTCAAAGGTGAATTCTTCCGGCGCCTTTTCCTCGCTTTTTTTGATCGGCTCGGAGGTCGGTTTTGCTTTGGGTGCCTCAGCCGGTATTTCTTCCACAGCCGGTTGGGGCTCTGCCTGTTCCTGTCTCAGAAAAGTTTCGTCGGAAAGAATATCAGACTCTTTAATTTCTTCCAACCCGCCTGACAAACGGACGGGTTTCGCTTCCAATAAATTGAGTTTTATCATCGTTTTTTCTCCGGATCGTGGAGTCATTTTTTATCCCCTGGGGCACATTTTGTGCCTTTTTGCCCCAAATAAGCACTTTTCAGTCGGATTCCAAAGCTTGCAAAGCAACCCCAACGGCAGGTGCCCAAACGCTAGGATTTTGGCGCCATTCTTCCTCCACCACCTCTTCGTCTGCTCCACCGGGCTGAAAGGGATCCACCAAAAGGACTTCCACAGCCGGGCCATCTTCCAGCGCCGTGATCAATTCGGCTGAGGCTTTTTCCCCGTAAACAAAGAGCTGGGAGAAGGGCATTTCACCTTCGTCAATCTTACGGTCGAGAAGCAACTTTCTTGACTCCTTTTTCAAAAATCCTGCCAGTGCCTCCGGGTTGTCAAAAAGAGCCGTTTCCTTTTCTTCCGCTAACGCGTAGGGCAGTTTCTTCGAAACCAGATAGTCCCCTCCCTTCAGAAGCATTAGGTGCGCCCGATTTTCGCCGACTTCCAACAGCGCCGAGAGCCCCTCGTTCAACTCGTAAAGGGCGTTTACGGCGGAAAGGGCAGCAAAAACGTCCACACCCAAAAATCGCGGTTTGCTCCCAATCGTGTCGAAGGCTTGCCGAACCCGGTGCAAAACCAGCTCCCGAAACGCGACCAAAAGAACCGACACTTGCTCAAAGTTCAGGCGTTGGTAGGACAACACATATTCTGCAGAAAGTTCATCCGGCAAAAATTGGGAGGCTTCCCAATGTACCTGGTTTTCAAGCTCATTCTGACTCAAATCGTCGTCAACAGGGAATTCTTTAATCAGCACCAATTCATTCGGAATGGAAACGCCCATTGTAGCAGGCCAGTTGTCCTGCTCAAAGACATCTTCAAGTGTCGAAAGAAGCGTCTGGAACCGTTCCTGATTGTCCAAAGTCAGCAGTCGGAAAGGATGGGGACACCTTTTTTGGTTCAATTTTTCAATGCGAATTGAACCGTCGCGGCGAACAACCTGCGCCACGCGTAACAAATTTTCCGACAGCGAAAACCCAACCGCGGATTCACTCATGCGAATATCCTTTCGCGTCTTTTTTGTTCCCTAAAAATATCGGAAATCACCCCAGTTATTTTAAACACGTGCTAAAAAAACAAAGGCGGGGGTAGATTTAGGCTACCCGCGCCTTGCGAATCTATTGTTACTTGCGCTTGATCTCAACCCAACTAATTTCACCGTTCTCGATCTTTCCATGATTGTGAAGGGTAGCACCCCCAAGAAAATGGAAGAAAAAGTCGGAATTTTTCTTTGCAACGTCCGCGCTGTCAATGGGACATTGAATAATAATCCCCTTTGCGGCCGAGGTGTCCACAACAGTGATTTTGTAGGGCCGCATGACCGTTGGACAGTGGGTAATGGAATCCAACATGGCGTAGATAATTTTGTATTTTGCCGTGTCGGTGGTGTCTGCCACGACTTTAAAGGCCGAATCCTCCGCCTTTTTCGTGGGCATATCCGCGTAATCGCGTAGATAATCCCGATAAATTTTGATGAAAAACGTGTCTCGCAAGGCAGCCATGACGGTGTCTGTACGGAAGACATTGTCGCTCTTTACGTATTTCATAACGGAATCCAGTGTATCGGAATAGGTTCTGTATTTGTAATTGAACAGAACCTCGGCATCGTAAACGCGGTGCATTCGGTCGCGGCACAACATTTGATCCCGATCCAGCTTTTGCCAAACGGTTTTGGGATACCAGACGGAAAGAATTAAAATGATGGTCAAAATTACGATTAAAATTTCATAAAAAATATTGCCCTTTGGTTTAGGCTTCTGAATTGGGGCTGCCATTTTTCCTCCTGTTTAGACTAATTTCCATTGCACATGCTAAATCTTTTTCCTGTTTCCTGTTTTTCAGAATCTGATTTTTGAGATCGTCTCTATTTTACGGTTTCTTTTGCACATCAACCGTCACGCGCCCTTGCAGGCGTTTCAGTTTTTTCTTGCCGATCCCCTTCACCAAAAGCAGTTCCCCGATGCTCCGATATTTCCCCCGACGTTTTCGAAGGGCAACAATGGCCGCAGCCGTTTTGGGACCGATTCCGGGAAGGGAAGTCAGCTCCTCAATTGTTGCGGTGTTCAAATCCATTTTCTCGGCAGGCGTTGGCGGCACCTTTCTGGGTAGGACGGCGTGTACAGCTTTGGCCCGACGAAGAAACGCTTGTTCAAACGCTCTTTCTTCCGGTGAAACCGGCTGCTTCGCCAGTCGCCGCGTGTGCCATTCCCGAAAGGCCAAACTGACGAGAAAAATAAGTGTTAAAAGAACAAGTATTCGGATTTCATTCCGAGTAAATCGCAAGACCTCCGGCAATTTTCGGCTCGATTCGTTCACCCCAACGTTTGCTCTCCGATTGTGCCTTGAGGCAGTTGTTTTTTAATCTAAAAAATAAATTTTCTGGATTTCTTTTTTCTCTCGCTCTGAAAACGTTTCTTTTCCAACTCGGCCAAACGCCCGTATAGCTCTTTTTCTTCTTTGGAAAGCTGCGAAGGCGTTTCAACCTGAACACGCACCAGCTCGTCTCCAGAACCGTAATGATTTAAATGGGGAACACCCTTTCCCTTTAGCCGAAAGATTTTCCCAGATTGGGTTCCGGCGGGAATTTTAAGCACAACCTTTCCGGTCAGGGTAGGGACTTCCACCTCGGTGCCCAAGACAAGCTGCGAAAAACCCACGTTGAGATGAAATAAAATATCGTCCCCGTGGCGCTCAAAAAATTCGTGCCCTTTTTCTTCGATAATGACGATTAAATCACCGGCCGAACCTCCACGAGGCCCAACATTTCCCTCGCCGCGAAGCGTGAGGTAGTTGCCCGTGGAAACACCGGCAGGAATTTTGACCGTAATGGTCTCTTCGCCGCGTACACGACCCTCGCCCTTACAGATGGGGCAGGGATCTTCAATAATCGTCCCCTCGCCGTGGCAATTGGGGCAAGCCGTAATATTGACAAATTGGCCGAAAATAGAACGTGAAACCTGCCGAACTTCACCGGTACCGTGGCAAACGGGACAGGTTTTCACACCTGTGCCGCCGCGAGCGCCGGTTCCTTTGCAGGCCTGACAGGTGACGTATTTTTTAACCTTAATCTTCTTTTCAACTCCGGCTGCAATTTCTTCCAACGTCAATTTCAAACGAATTTGAAGATCGGAACCGCGCCGAGCGCCCCGCTCTCTCCCGTGTCCCATTCCGAAAAAATCCTCAAATCCGCCAAACCCTTGCATAAAGGTGCGAAGGGCGTCAGAAAGGTCGAAATCGGTGAAACCGCCCCCGGAAAATCCCCCGCTTAATCCTTCATGCCCGTATTGATCGTAAATCCGACGTTTTTCTTCGTTGCTCAGAACCTCGTAGGCTTCCGCCGCATCTTTGAATTTTTCTTCCGCTTCCCGGCTGCCCGGATTGCGGTCCGGGTGGTACTGCATGGCCAGTTTTCGGTAGGCCTTTTTGATCTCCTCAATCGTTGCCGTGCGGGACACCCCAAGGACTTCGTAATAATCACGCTTTTTCATTTATGGTTAAGCCGTTCCTTTTCCTTTGAACCCTATTTCGAAATCACAACCTTTGCGTGACGAATTACTTTTCCGTTCAGACGGTACGCTTTTTGATGTTCTTGAAGCACGGTGTTCGGAGGAGCTTCCTTGTCCTCCACCATCATCAGCGCTTCGTGCAAATCCACATCAAACGGCTTTCCGACGGAGTCCACGGGTTCCACGCCAAAGCGTTCCAGTTGCTTTTTGAAATTATTGTAAATCATTTCCACGCCTTCGTAGAAGCTCTTAAAATTGTGATTTTTTTTGCCCGCTTCCAGCGAACGCTCCAAATCGTCTAAAATGGGCAACAGGTTCACAATGAGTTCCTCGTTGGCGTTTCGAATCCGATTTTCGATTTCACGCGAGGTGATTTTTTTGTAATTCTCAAAGTCGGCCGCCAATCGCAACAGACGATCTTTTAACTGATCGCGTTCTTGCTCAAGCCGGGCGATTCGTTCTTCCAGCTCTTTTGTTTTGGTTCGCCGCCGGTGCGTTGTTTTTTTCGAGGCAGCGACCTTCTTTTCCTCAGGCTTCTCCGCGGCCTCCTTTTCCACCCCTTCTTTTGTTTTGGTTTGTTTCGTCATATTTCTATTCACCCCCTAATTGGTTAACACATTGCTTAAAACCTGCGACATGTAATGAACAATGGGAATAATTTTGGAATACCGCATCCGCGTGGGGCCAATAATTCCCAAAGTGCCCCTCACCTCGCCCACACGGTAAGTTGTGGTTACCAAGCTGCAATGTTGAATATTGAGATCGCGGTTTTCATCTCCGATTTTCACAGTCACGCCCTCCCCGCGAGAAAGACGCAACAACGTGTGGGCTACATTTTTGCGATCGTCCAAAAGGCTCATGAGGGATTCCAGCCGCCGCTGGTCCGTAAATTCCGGTTGGTGCACAATGTTTCGTGTTCCGCCGTAGTAAAGGTTTTCCCACTCTTCGAAATTGAACAATTCATCGGCCTGGTGAATGAAATACTGAATCATATTTTCATTGCCACCGGACACATTCCGAAGTCGCTGATCAATGGTACGCTTAATTTCCCCTAATTTTAATCCGTAAAGCCGCTTGTTAATAATCCGTGCGGTGGCGTTTAATTTTTCACGAGAAATCTCAAAATCCAATTCCATCATGATGGTTTTGATCAAACCCGAATTGATTTTAAGAACCATTAGGGTTCGATTGCCGGAAATGGGCACCAACTCCAACTTTTCAAAAATTCCCTCATAAAAGTGGGGAATCAGCACAACGCCGAGCTGTTTCGAAATTCGGGCCAGCACCTGTGAAGCGCGTTCCAAAATATGGTCAATATCCGCGCTGACGGTGCTTAAATCCTCGTAAATAATTTTCTTTTCACGGGACGTTAAACGCTCCGGCTTCATCAGGCTGTCAACGTAAAATCGGTAGCCTAAATTCGTCGGCACACGCCCGGCCGAAATGTGCGGCTGCTGGAGGAAGCCCTTTTCTTCCAAATCCATCATGACATTTCGGATAGTAGCCGGGCTAAACCCCAAACGATAATTTTTGTAGAGGGAGCGAGAACTGACCGGCGTCGCCGTCAAAATAAAATCGTGAACGACCAACCGAAGAATCTGCTTTTCCCGCTCTGTTAATTCCGGAAACATGTCACATCACCTACCCAAATTCGTCAACCGGCTCACTTTTCGGCCACACTAAAAAAAATTTCTTTCCGAAAAACAGAAACCGTTTGATTTTTAACACGTTAGCTTTTTCCTAATTTCAAGTTTTTCAAAATCTAAAATAATAATTTTTCACACACTTGTCAAGTTAAAAAATGCTTTTTTCGTTTAGGAAATTATTGAGTTGGAAAGAATTAGCGAAACGCCCTTTGTAAGAGCGTGCCCCTGCCGCTTCGTTTACTGATTTTACGTTCCATTGTTCTCCTTACGCTCCCCACTAAACACAGGGCCAAACCGTTCCGTTTTTCTATTTTTCCCGAAGATATTTTCCTGTCGCTCGCCAACTTCCTAATAATCCCAATGCGATTCCCCAAACGGAAAGCAATCCAAAAATCTCCCGTACATTTTGAATCGTCACTCCGGTAAAATGCCTGACCCCCCACAAAACCATTCCGAGAAAAACCAGAGCCAGCGCCGTTCCCAAAAATCCAAGGTAGCCTCCCTGTACCAGAAAAGGGCGGCGAACAAACCCGGGCGTAGCCCCCACCAATCGCATGATTCGAATTTCTTCGCGGCGGCTCAAAATAGCCATTCGCACGGTATTCGAAATCAAAACCAACGAAACAATGGCAATGACTCCTCCGAGAAAAACCCCGATTGCAAAAAAGATTTTCATATATTTTTGAATTAATTTTAACAAATCGTAGCGGTACGTGACATCCTCCACCTCGGGGTAGGCTTTAATTTTGCTTACAAGTTGCTTTACTTTTTCACTGGAATGGTAAGCCGGTTTTAACTTAATCCTGAAAGATGCCGGAAGAGGGTTGTCCCCCAAAACGTCCAGAATATTTTCGCCAAATTCTTTTTGAAATTGCTGCATGGCATCGTATTTGGAAACGAACGCCACGGAATCTACACCCGGAATCGCCAAAAGCTGTTTGCGAAGCTGGTGGGCCTCCTCCAAGTTGACCGTGTCCAACAAAAACACCTGCATTTCCAGACGATTTTTCAGATTTTGCAGCATTTGCCAGCCGTTCCAGGCGCCTACCAGAAACAGTCCTACCAACCAAATAGAAAGGGCAATAGAAAAAACCGATAGCCACGTGCCGCCTCTGGCACGCCTTAAATTTTTAAATCCTTCGCGCAAGGCGTACCGAGCACTCACGAAACAATCCTCCCGTCCCGAATTTGAATAATTCTGTACCCCGATGTCCGCGCCAGTTCCGCATTGTGCGTAGCCATGAGAATGGAGGTTCCCTTTTCATTGATTTTCTTCAACAAACGCAGGATTTCGTCACGATTTTCTTCGTCCAAATTCCCCGTCGGTTCGTCGGCCAAAATGACAAAGGGTTCGTTCACCAGCGCTCGAGCAATGGCCACGCGTTGCTGTTCTCCGCCGGAAAGTTCCCGCGGAAATTTCATTTTTTTGTGGGAAAGCCCCACGTCACGAAGCACTTCCAATACCCGTTTGTTGATTTTCGACCGGCGGGTCCCCGTCACCTCAAGCGCAAAAGCTACATTGTCGAACACATTTCGATCTTGCAAGAGCTTAAAATCCTGAAAAATCATGCCGATTTTTCGCCGAATGTAGGGAATATCACCGGGTAGAATGTCATCGGTATTGTAGCCGTCTAAGAGAATATGTCCTTGTTGAGGGAATTCTTCCAAATAAATTAATTTGAGAATGGTACTTTTCCCCGCGCCCGAAGGCCCCACCAGAAAAACAAACTCACCGTTTCGCACGAAAAAACGAATGTTTTCCACGCCGCCTCCGCGGGGGTAAGTAAAACTAACGTTAAAAAATCGAATCATTCGTTTGGCCTATTTTATTAACAAAAAATGCACGCGATTGGAATTGCGATCGGCTGGGCTCAGGGAAAAGCCGTCGAACGCCCCCTGTAATTTCCACGGTGTCTGGTCAATCACGTCTACAATTTGCTCCGTCGGGTAAATTCGCTGCCGGTGGACTTCGTGGTAAGTTGTCCCGTCGCCCTTGAATTTAATTTGAAACTCTGTAAATTGAATCTGACTAATTCGGTCGAAATGGCTCCAACGGGTGTAGGAAAAGGTTTTGGTTTTCTTGTTTTCATAGTAATTTGAAAAATTGAGCTCCGAATTTTGAATGGTGCAGATGTCGAAAACCAAAACCCCTTTAGGTGTGGTTGCTTCGTAAAGATTTTCCAAAGCCAACTGTACCGCCTCCAAATTCAACAAATAATTAATGCTGTCGTACAGACACACTGCGGCGTCCACTCTTCGGCGCAAACCGAAGCGGCGTATGTCCCCGACCCAAAGGGGCATTCCTTGAAGCGATTCCTTTTGGCGCGCCTCCGCCACCATGGCAAAAGAGGTGTCGAATCCGTAAAGACAGTCAATTTTCCCCCTCAATTGGGACAGGAAGCTACCCGTTCCACAGGAGACATCCAACAGGGTGTTGGGTCGCACATCTGCGATTTTCAACAAATCCAGAACGTACTCCGCCCACATGTCGTAATCCACGTGCCGCATGACGAAATCGTAGATTTGCGCCAGTTTTTCGTAGGGTTGAGCGCGCTTAACTTTTCTGTGCAGCCAATTGTACAGCAAGGCGAAGAGCCTCCTTCATGCTTTCGGCGCGGGCAATGCCACGTCCCGCTATGTCAAATGCCGTCCCGTGGTCGGGGGAAGTCCGTGGCACCGGCAGCCCGGCAGTAAAATTGACGGCTGAGCCGAACCCGTACATCTTAATCGCCACCATTCCCTGATCGTGGTACATGGCCACGTAGGCGTCAAACTCCTTGGCATCCACATTGGCAAAAAGCGTGTCCGCAGGAAAGGGACCCCAAACGGCCACCCCCTTTTTCCGCAGAACCTCAAGGGTGGGGCGAATAATTGTTTCTTCTTCGTCTCCCAGTCGACCGTGCTCGCCCCCGTGGGGGTTGAGGGCGCTAACGGCAACCCTCGGCGACGCAATCCCGAAATATTTTTTCAAATCTCCCGTTACCGCCAAAATCGTGTCCTCGATTTTTCGCGGGGTAATCCGATCTGCCACCTGCCGAATCGGATGGTGGGTTGTCACAAAGGCCACCCGAAACCTTCGGGCAATTAGTACCATTGCAAAACGTTTTACCCCAAAACGGGCGGCGAAAAATTCCGTCTGGCCAGGAAATTGGCTGTAACCGGCCATCCAGAGCGCTTCCTTTGCGATGGGTGCCGTTACAATGGCATCTCCCTTTCCCGCTTTCGCCCATTCCACGGCTTGTTCCAAAAATTTTCCGCTGGCTCGGCCGGCTTCAGGAGAAATCCGCCCCGGTTTAATGGGAACGGATTCACCCTCCAGACAATCCACAATCTCCCATTTTCCCATGTCAACGGAAAGATTCAATTGGTTCCGGTAAAAGGTCAAAATCCGTTTCGCTCCGACGATCACGGGAACAAATTGCTCGGTCAGCGCATTGTCCTGAAGCGCCTTCAGTGTCACCTCCGGCCCAATTCCATTAAAATCCCCCAGAGTGATTAAAATCCGCGGCTTTTTCATAGAACGCGCGCATCTCCCGATTTCACCAAGGCATATTTGAACAAAATCGGCCCGATGACTTGATTGAGTGCAATTACGGCCAAAATCAACGTCTTAAATTCACTCCCCCAGGCCGGAAAGGTTCGCTCGATCATAATTGCCAGCCCCAATCCCACACCTGCCTGTGAAACAAATCCCATCCACGAATATTTTTTTACAGACTTTCGGGCTTTGGCCAGAACACTTCCCCAATAGGTGCTCACCCAAATGGCCAGCAGGCGAACAAAAACCAGAACCAGCGCCAAAAACCAGGTTTGTTTCAGAGCCTGCAAATTCAGACTGGCCCCCGCGACGCCGAAAAAAAGGACGTAAATAATCAAAGAACTTCGGTCAATGACCGAAAGCAGTGCTTGACCCAGCGGGGTGACGTTTTCCACCAAAAACCCGGCTGCAATAAAAATTAATAAAATATTCAGATGAATCAAAGGGGCAAATTTGGAAACAAAGAAAATCAACCCAAAAATAAAAACCGAAATGTACGGAAGTCCTTTTTTTAGGTAAAACGCCAGCAGCCCACCTATGACGGCGCCCACTGTAATCGACCCGAAAAGCTCAAGAAACAGATACAGCAAAACTGCCCCGTTCTCGCTTCCTTCCGCCATCAGGATTTTTTTGGTAACAGAAAAAATCAGGGCGAAAAAGAGAATGACCACCACGTCTTTTAATATTGTAATGCCTAAAACAATTTCGGTGAATTTGCCGCGGGCTTTCAATTCACTAATCATGGCAATGGTTGTAGCGGGCGATTTGGTTACCAGCACAATGCCGAAAATCATGGCAATGGCCAGACGGTGCAGCAGGCTGAGCCCCTCGAGGAACGGAAAAAGGGGGGCCATGACAACAATGAGCCCGGTAATCAAAAGAAACATTCCAAGGGTTTGAATCCCCGTAATATAAAAAAGGGGCTTGGAATCCTCCTTCAGGTGACTCAGCCGCAGCTCGCCGCCCGCTGAAAGCGCAATTATACTCAAAGCCAGATCGTCGATCAAACGCAATTTTTCCACACTTTCGTGAGTTAAGAAAGCAAAAAGGTAGGGGCCAAACAAAATTCCGGCGAAAATGTAGCCTGTCAGCCGCGGCAATTTCAGGCGGAATAACAGTTTTCCCAAAAGATAGCCGCTAAGCAGGACAAAACCCACGCTGAATGTTACAAGGTTTCCGCCGACTGCCGGGACACTCCGGTAAGTGAAAAATCCCACCCCAAAAATAATCAGGAAGCCTAAAAAATCAAACATGTCGCTTTTATTGTGCCCTTTCCGCTTTTGGAGTTCAGGACGTTAATTCTTTGAGATACCGATCCATGAGACGGTAGGCGGGCCAGACGGAAAGAAACATAGCAAGCGTCAGGCCCACGAACAGCTTGTGCAATTCAATTAAAGAGGGAAAAAAAAGGCGAAAATCAATTAGCAGCGCCACCAAAATGGATACTTGACAAAGGAGCGCACCGGAAAGTGAAGTAACGTCGGTTTTAAAAAGTGCGCCGATCATTTTCGCCCCAAGCCAACGCCCCAACAAGCGCAGTAAAAAAAATCCCACGCCAATTCCAACAATCGGGACGGCCAAGGATTTCCATTCCCCGGGAGAAATAGACCAAAGTGCCCCGAAAGTGACCAAAATAAGCACTAAAATAAGCTGCTCCGCTTCGCTCAAAATGGCGGCTATTCGATAGCGGCGGACAGAGGAATTGGCAACCACTGCGCCAGCAATAGCATTTACAAATAAGGGCGAAAGCCCCAACAAGCCGGCCAAACCACTGGAGAGAAAAATCGTTCCGTAGACGAAGAGGAGCATTTCGTTGTGGGTTCTTCTGGCGGAAACCAGCACGTTTAAAAGAAGTCCCGAGCCCAGTCCCAGAGAGGCGTCTAACAAGAGATTTCGCCACCACGGCGTGATTTTTAAAAAATCGGCCATTGCCCCGTAGACAAAAATACCCAAAACACCCCCAAAAGCCGTGAGAAAAAGCAGCGTTTCCATCTGCGCGGGGCGGACACGGAATTTTTGTGCCATGTGACGGAGCAAAAGGGGAGAAGTGGCAACAGCCAAAACCCCCAAAAGCCACGGCATTTCCAAGTGCGTAAAAATGGGATACCACCGGTTCAAAAGATAAAATCCCCCTGACACCGAAATAAAAATCAGAAACGCCAAAATAACGGCGAAAAGAACGGAGCGGATGCCCACTTTCCTCAAAATACGGATGTCAAAATCAATGGTAACCAAAAAGCCCAGCCAGCCGAGAGAAAAACTAATAATCGGAAAAAGTTGAAGAATCACCTTTTCGGTGAAAATATTCAGCCCCACTTGACTGAATAAAATGCCTAACAGCACAAATTCCAAACCGGACACGGTGCGCAGGCTAAATCCGAAACGCCGCCTTCCGTAGCGGTCAAGGGGGCCGGCAAAGAGAACCGTTAGCAACAGGACGAAAAAGGCGATGAGAATTTTCATAAAAGGTCCGTTCTGGCTAAAACAGGCACCGATTTTGAGCAAAAAAGGGTGGGGCTTCCAACAGCCGCCTAAAAAAATATCCCGTTGCCGGGATATTTTCATTGGGATTCTTTTGCCTCACTCGGACACAATCTGAACCCATACTTTTCGATGCCGCGGGCCGTCAAATTCACAAAAATAGATCGACTGCCAGGTGCCCAATTTCAAATGGCCGTTTTCAATAATTACCGTTTCGGATGCCCCGAACAAGCTCGATTTGATGTGAGCGGCTGAATTTCCCTCGGCATGTCTGTAGCCGTCCTGAAACGGAATCACCTTTGAGGTTTCCATGAGAATATCCCGCACCACATTCGGATCGGCGTTCTCGTTAATGGTAATCGCTGCCGTTGTGTGCGGGGCAAAAATCACACAGAGACCGTTTTGAACGCCGCTCTCTTCCACAGCCCGCTGCACCTCGCGGTCAATCAGAACAAATTCTGTTTGAGTGTGTGTTTGAACAGGGATTTGCTTCAGCATAGCCACACCTCACAACCGTTTATCTCAAACCCAATGCCTTGTCCCGCTGCATATTCCATTGAACCCAATTTGCTTTTTTCTTCATATCTTTCAATGAAAAGCTGCCCGCGTAGCGAACCTTGCCTGTTTTGTCGATTTTTAACATTTGCATTTCACGCACGATGTACAACCACCGTTCCATCGTCACTTCATGCGGACCCTGAATTTGGTGGGGCCCTTGAATTTGGTGCGGTTTAATCAGCTTGGGTTGGATTTTCAGCTTGTCAATGTCCTCTTTGGCATTGGAGACCTTCACTTCCCCCCTGTACACCCGAACCTCCGAAGAAGAATCGGGATTAAAACTCACCTCTAATTTGGTTCCCGTAATGGCTGCTCCGGCTACGGGGGTGTCCAATTTGAACTTCACCTTTTTGGACTTTTTGGAAACCGACGCCCACAAGTCGCCGGATTCCACGTCAATTTGGGTTGTTTTAATCTGGGTGTCTCTGGATTCTTCGTACAATTTAACAATGTCGATGGTTGTCTCCGGCGCCAATCGAACCACGTCCAAACCGGCCAATTTTATTTCGGCACGGGAACGCTGGTAGGTGCGCACTCTTTCCCCCTTCGTGACCTGGGTGTTCTTGTGAGCCGTAACCCAATTTTCCAATTTCGGATTCTTCTTCTTCACCCGACCGGCCACGTAGGTTACCACCCCTTTCTCCTCTGTATTCCGAGACAACAACAGGTAAGGGATAAAAAGAACCACTACAAAAATCGGCAAACCAAATCGGATTATTTTGGTCTTTTGCATAAGCATTCCCTGTTTTTTATTTTTCGGCGTCGGTTTTTTCCTTATTATTTCCATTTTCTTTAACCACGCGCGCCACATCAGCGATGCGGTCCCCCTCGTCCAGGCGAATAAGGCGAACCCCCTGGGTATTTCGGCCGAGAACGGAAATGCCCTTAACGGGCTGCCGAATAATCACACCCTTTGCCGTAATAATCATAATGTCATCGGTGTCCATGACCACCTTCATGGCGATCATTCGCCCCACCCGTTCCGTAATCTTCAGGGCAACAATGCCTTTTCCTCCACGGTGTGTAAGGCGGTAATCCTCGATCTTGCTGCGTTTACCGTAACCCTGCTCGGTCACCACCAAAAGGCTTGAACCACGCTGAACCGGAACCATTCCGATTACCCGGTCATCCTGACCCAAAGTAATCCCCTTTACTCCGGCGGCCGTCCGGCCCATTTCGCGCAATTCCGACTCCTTAAACCGCACCGCCTTCCCCTGAAGAGAACCCAAGAGCAGCTCTTGCGATCCGTTGGTCAACATGGCGTCAATGAGGCGGTCGCCCTCGTTAATCGAAATGGCCAAAATTCCGCCCCGCCTGGGCCGACTAAATGCCTCCAGGTTGGTTTTTTTAACCAGCCCTTTTTCGGTTGCCATGACAATGAAGTGCTCGCTGTCAAATTCCTTCACCGGCAGAAAGGCGCGAATTTTCTCGTCTTTGGAAATCGCTAACAGATTGACAATCGAGCGCCCGCGCGCGGCCCGCCCGCCTTCCGGAATTTCGTACACTTTCAACCAGTAGCACCGGCCCTTGTCCGTGAAAAACAGGATGTAATGGTGCGTCGAGGCAATGAACAGATGTTCCACGAAATCGTCGTTGGTTGGCGAGGCTCCTGTGTAGCCGCGCCCGCCTCGCATTTGTCGCCGGTAGCCAGAAACCGGAAAGCGTTTAATAAAACCGTTGTGAGAAATGGTAATGACCATATCTTCTTCGGCGATTAGATCCTCAATCTGAAAATCTTCCGCATTTTTAATGATTTCGGTGCGGCGTTCGTCTCCGTATTTTTTCTTCAGTTCCAAAAGTTCGTCTTTGATGATCTGCATGCGCAGCGCGCGGCTTTCCAAAATCGCCTTCAATTCGGCGATTAATTTTATGGTGGCCAGATATTCGTCCTCGATCTTTTTCCGCTCCAGACCGGTAAGGCGTTGTAACCGCATATCCAAAATGGCCTGTGCTTGGATTTCGGACAATTTAAAATTCCGCATTAAATTGTGTTTGGCGGTTTTCGGGTCGCGCGACTTGCGAATGGTCTGAATGATGGCATCCAAATTGTCCAGAGCAATTTTCAAACCTTCCAAAATATGGGCGCGTTTTTCCGCTTTGTCCAGATCGAATTGGGTGCGCCGTACCACTACGTCGTGACGAAAATCAATAAAATGCTGAAGCATTTCCTTCAGCGGCATGACGCGCGGCTGACCATCCACCAGCGCCAGCATAATGACACCGAAGGTGGTTTGCATTTGGGTGTGTTTAAAAAGCTGATTCAACACCACTTCCGCCTGAGCGTCCTTTTTCAATTCCACGACGATGCGCATGCCGTCTCGGTCGGATTCGTCCCGAATGTCCGAAATGCCCACGATTTTCTTGTCCCGTACCAGATCGCCCATTTTTTCCAACAAATTGTTTTTGTTCACCTGGTAGGGAATTTCGGTGACCACAATCCGCTCGCGTCCGTTTTTTTGCGTCTCCATATTGGCGCGTGCCCGAATCGTTAATTTCCCGCGTCCTGTGTCGTAAATAGTGGGAATCTCGGAAGCCCCGTAAATAATGGCACCTGTCGGAAAATCGGGCCCGTGAATACTTTCCATGAGATCGGCCGTGGTGGCATCCGGCTTGTCGATCAGGGTTACCAGTCCGTCCACCACTTCGCTCAAATTATGCGGCGGAATATTAGTGGCCATTCCCACAGCAATTCCAGAAGCGCCGTTCACCATTAAATTGGGCAAAACAGCGGGCAAAACCGTGGGTTCTTGAAGAGATTCGTCAAAATTCGGGACAAAATCTACGGTGTTTTTGTCAATGTCACGGAGCAACTCCATCGCAATAGGGGCAAGGCGCGCTTCCGTGTACCGCATGGCCGCAGGCGAATCGCCATCGATGGAGCCGAAATTTCCCTGCCCGTCCACCAGGGGGTACCGCAGTGAAAAATCCTGTACCATGCGAACCATAGCATCGTACACGGCCGAATCGCCGTGTGGGTGGTATTTTCCCAAAACATCTCCCACAATACGGGCGCTCTTTCTGTACGGCCGATTGGGCAACAGACCCAATTGGTACATTCCGTACAGAACCCGGCGGTGCACCGGTTTCAACCCGTCGCGCACGTCCGGCAGGGCTCTGGACACAATGACCGACATGGAATAATCCAGGTAGGAGCCCTTCATTTCATCTTCAATTAAAACAGGAATAACTCTTTCTCTATTCACAGCCATTTCAAATCACATTCCTCTGTTCGTTTCGACTCAATTTACACGTCCAAATTGCGTACGTAGCGAGCATTCTGCTCAATAAACGCCCGACGGGGTGCCACATTGTCTCCCATGAGAGTGCTGAAAATCCGATCGGCCTCAAAAGCCTCTTCGATGTTGACCTGAAGCACCAACCGCTGTTCCGGGTCCATGGTCGTTTTCCAAAGCTGTTCCGGGTTCATTTCACCCAAGCCTTTGTAGCGCTGGATATTGACACCATCGCGTCCCATCCGTTTGGTGATTTCCTCACGCTCTTCTTCATCGTAGGCGTAATATTCCTCTTTTCCTTTGGAAATGCGGTAAAGCGGCGGCTGGGCAATGTACACGTGTCCCAATTCAATCAATTCCCGCATGTAGCGGAAGAAAAAGGTCAAGAGCAGCGTGCGAATATGGGCTCCGTCCACGTCGGCGTCAGTCATAATAATAATTTTGTGGTAACGGAGTCGATCGGAATTAAATTCGTCTCGGCCGATGCCGGTTCCCAACGCCGTAATAATGGTTCGGATTTCGTCGTTGCTCAGAATTTTTTCCAGCCGGGCTTTTTCCACATTGAGAATTTTTCCTTTGAGGGGTAGAATGGCCTGAAACCGACGGTCACGGCCCTGTTTAGCAGAACCTCCTGCGGAATCCCCCTCAACCAAGAAAATTTCGGCGTGTTCAGGGTCCCGAATTGAACAATCGGCCAATTTCCCCGGCAAACCACCACCGTCCAGGGCAGTTTTACGACGTGTCAATTCCCGCGCTTTGCGAGCCGCTTCCCGTGCTTTGGCCGCCAGCGTACACTTTTCAATAATTTTTTTGACCACCGAGGGATTCTGCTCAAAAAAGGCGTTCAGGCCTTCGGACGTCACGGAATCCACAATGCCCTTGACTTCCGAGTTGCCCAATTTTGTTTTGGTTTGGCCCTCGAATTGGGGTTCCAAAACGCGCACACTCACAATGGCCGTCAGGCCCTCTCTCACGTCGTCGCCGGTTAATCCGTTCCCCAACCCCTTTACCAGATTGTTTTTCACAGCGTAGTTGTTAATGCTTCGGGTCAAGGCCGATTTAAATCCGACCAAATGGGTTCCACCTTCAATGGTCGGAATATTGTTCACGTAACTGAAAATATTCTCCGTAAAAGAGGTGTCGTATTGAAACGCAATCTGAACCTGGACATTTTCCTTTTCACCCTCGATGTAAATGGGCTTCTTGTGAATGGGTGTCCGGTTTTGTTCCAAATATTCGACAAATGAAACCAGTCCGCCTTTGTAATAAAATTCAACACTTTTGTCCTGGATTTCGTCTGTGAAGGCAATTTTGATCCCCGGATTTAAGAAAGCCAGTTCCCGAAAGCGATTGGCAAGCGTGTCAAAATTGAATTTCACCTTTCGGAAAATCTGATTGTCAGCTAAAAAATGGATTTTTGTTCCGGTTTTTTTGTGTTTGCCGATTACCTTCAAATCGGTTACAGGGTTGCCGCGTTCGTATTTTTGGTAATACACCTTCCCGTCACGGTAAACCTCTACTTCCATCCACTCGGAAAGGGCGTTCACAACCGACACACCGACCCCGTGTAATCCGCCCGAAACTTTGTACGTATTTTTGTCGAACTTGCCACCGGCGTGCAGGGTAGTCATCACCACTTCCACTGCCGGGCGCTTTTGCGTGGGGTGAATGTCCACCGGAATGCCCCGGCCATCGTCTTCTACGGTCACACTGTTGTCTTTGTGCAAGACGATTTTGATTTGACTGCAGTAGCCGGCCATGGCTTCGTCGATACTGTTGTCCACCACTTCGTACACAAGGTGGTGCAGTCCCTTTGACGAAACGTCTCCGATGTACATGGCCGGGCGTTTCCGCACTGCTTCCAGCCCGCGGAGAACCTGAATTTTTCCGGCGTCGTACGCATCTTGAGTCTGCATTTTTTCCTTTGTCACCGCCATATTTTTGCTTAATCCTCCTAAAAAAACGCGTTTATTTAAAAAGAATGTCGGAAATCACTCGACTTCCAATTTCTCGATTTAACCGGTCAATTATTTTTTGTTTAATTAAAATTAACTCCATTCGCCACGTTGGACTTTCAACCCGAACGAAAAGTTTCCCGTTTTCCACCCGTTCGGGCTTCGTGACGGCTGAAATCTTCGGCCCCACGGCTTTTGACCACAATCCAAGAGCCTGACTCTGGTAAACCTTCTTTTCAATGTGAAGGTCACGCAAGATTTTATCCAAAAGACTGCCAATAGGTGCGGCCGATCTCATTTTTCCAATTCCTTCTCGGTTCGGGGAAGTCCCCGCGGATTGTCAATAGAATAATATGAAATTTTTCGCTCTTTCTCAAGTCCCGAATCGATTTTTAAATCCACGTCGCTTGTGGTGAGGAAAATCTGCCCCAATTGCGTAAAATAATCGGTCAGATTTTTCTCGCGGACTTTGTCGATTTCCGTGTAAACGTCGTCCAAGAGAAAAATCGGGCGCTCGTCCCGGGTTTTGTACACATAAAAAAATTCGGCAATTTTAAGTGCGATAACGGCCGTCCGATGCTGGCCGCGTGAACCGAATTTTCGAAGGTCCCAGCCATTGTTTAAAAAAGTGATTTCATCCCGGTGGGGTCCAAGAAGCGTGGTGCCGCGCAAAATTTCGATGTTCTGTATTTTCTCCAATTCCGATTCAAACGTGCCCCATTCCCGAAATTTCGGTGCAAACGACGGTGCGTACGTGATGGTAATATCTTCCTGTTTCAGGGTGAGCTCCTGAAAAATCGGTCGAAAAACCCTCTGAAATTCAGCCAAAAATTTTTGTCGTTTTTCGGTAATTTGATTCCCCAACTCGAACAATTCTCGGTTCCAGGGCGCAATGCGTTCCTGAAAACCAAATCTCCGTTCCTGAGCTTCGGCCAAAATTTTGTTCCGCTGCCGTAAAACGCGTCGGTATTTTTGGACGGCATTCAGGTAGAATTTGTCGGTCTGCGAGAGAATGAAATCCAAAAACCGCCGTCTTTCGGCGGGGCCACCATAGGTAATGGCTTCGTGCTCGGGTGTCAGAATAACAACGGGAAAAATCCCGACCAAATCCGCTGCCGAGGTTACCCGGCTGCCGTCAAGAAAAATTCGTTTGCCTTCCCCCTGAACAAAACGGACAACAACTTCTTTGCGAATGCCCTGGTCAAAATGAAACCGACCAGAGATTTTAAAAAAATTACTGTGGAAAGGAATGGCCTCCGCATCCGAATTGGTTCGAAAGCTTTTGGTCACGCACAAATAAGAAATGGCCTCTAACAGATTCGTTTTCCCCTGTCCATTGTAACCGTAAATTACGTTTACATCCTCGCTAAATTCAAATTCCCGGTCCACATAATTTCGAAATTGCCAGAGTTTTAATGAGACCAGAATCATTCAAAGAACCACTTTTAAAAACGGTTGACGCCCGGTTTTGATGTCAAATAACTCCACAGCGCTTTCAATAGTCCATGTCTTCCGAATAACTGGCCTCTCCGTAATCTTCGTATTCGTCCGCTTCCTCCGATTCTTCTTCCTCGGCGCTTTCCAAATTAATGGGCATCAGCAGCATGAGCAAGTCCTCTCCCTCCATTTGTTGCATGGGAAAAATCAGCGTGGGCGAAAGCGGACCGCCAAGTTCCATGACGACCTCTTCGGTGTCCACGTGTCGAATCATCTCTTGAATGTAGACGGAATTGTAACCGATTTCCATTTCCTCGCCTTCGTACTCAGCGGGCAAAACTTCCATTCCTTCAGCTCCCACATTGAAATCGTGTGAGTACACCTCGATTTTTTCCGGTTTCAGGGAAAGGTGAACCTGCCGCGTGGACAAATTTGAAAAGATGGAAATGCGGCGTAAACTGCTTGCGAATAAATCCCGATTTAAAATGAGTTTTTTCTCACTTTTCTGCGGAATGGCTTCTTCGTATTTCGGGTAATTGCTGTCGATTAGCCTTGAGATAATTTCTGTTTGCTCCAATCGAAAAACGATGTAATTTTCGCCGAAGGCAATCCGAATGGGCTCCTTTTCTTCCGCCACATTTTTGAGTAACAAGCTTAAAGCCTTGGTCGGCACAATAATGTTTTTTTCTTCCACGTCTGCCGAAAAATGGGTCGCCTTGATTCGAACCAGCCGATGAGCATCGGTGGCCACCAAAGTTAAATTCTCCGGTGCAATCTGAAAAAGAACACCTGTCAGAGCGGCACGTAATTCGTCCCGAGAAACGGCAAAGATTGTCTTTTCCACCATCCGGGCAATCTGAGACGGCGGAATGGTGAATTCATTAACCAATTCCGAAACGGGCATAAGCGGAAACTCGTCGCCGGAATCCCCGGCAATTTTGTACACGCCACGGTCACTAATGAGTTTCAGGCGAAAGTTTTCCTCGGAAAGCACCTCGATTTTCACATCGCCCAATTCCCGCAAGATTTCATTGAGCATTTTGGCCGGTACCGCCAGAGTACCGTCCTCCACTCCCTCTACCCTTATTTTAGTGGACAACATGATCTCCAAATCCGTAGCAAATATCTGGAGAGTGTTGTTTTCCAATTGGAGGAGCAGATCACCCAGGAGGGGAATGGTTGTTTTGACTTGAATCGCACCAATGACTCGTTGAATGGCTTTAAAAAATTCGGATCGGGGAACTGAGAATTTCATAGGGCCTCCGAAAACTCCTGTAAATAAAATTTATGGCATTTTGATTTAGAAAAACAAAGTCATCAAAAATATTGTTAATAAAAGAATAATCAATTTTTCAGATAATTTCAAGCAAATTATTTGAGGATTCTTTTCTATTCTATTTTTGTTTTTTAAAAAATAAATAGAAGTAATAGTAAAGCCTGTGGAAATGTGGAAAACTTTTTACGTCCTTGCTGTATTTACTTAAAAAATAAGAAGAAATGTACCAATTTTAGACTTATTTACCTGTGAATTGTTCGTTGGAAACGTGTTGAAAATTTTTCGTTTTACACAGCCCTAAATTGTGAGGACTTGTTTTTGTGGAGAAGTGCCGATTTTTCCACCGTATTTCAGAGGTTTTCCACAGGCCGTTTGTGGAAAACCGTCACTGCGCTTCCACCTCAATGCGATCCTCAATATCGTGCATCCTTTCGCGAAATTTCGGGTTGTCTTTCATGCGCTGTTCAATGGTTTGACAGGCGTGAATGACCGTACTGTGGTCGCGCCCGCCAAAATGTAGCCCGATGGTTTTTAACGAACTGTTGGTCAAAGATTTACACAAATACATGGAAATTTGTCGGGCTTCCACAATTTCTTTTTTGCGTGTTTTGGCCCGAATCAGATCTTCCTTGATTTCGAAATAATCACTGACAACCCGCTGAATAAGTTCAATGGAAAGAGTTGACTTTTTCTTTTTGATTAAATCTTTGAGAACTTGCTTGGCCAGACGAATTGTAATGTCTTCACCGTTCAAAGAGGAGTACGCCAACAGTTTGATGAGGGCTCCTTCCAATTCCCGAATATTTGAGGTAATATTGGTGGCAATAAATTGTGTGATTTCATCGGGAAGTTGGATTTTGTCTTGTTCGGCTTTCTTTTGCAAAATGGCAATGCGTGTTTCCAGATCGGGTGGTTGAATGTCGGCAATGAGTCCGGAGCTAAAACGGGAAATCAGACGATCTTCTAACCCTGCCAGTTCCTGGGGCGGCCGATCGGAAGACAAAACGATTTGCTTTCCTTTTTGTTGAAGTTCATTAAAGGTGTGAAAAAATTCTTCCTGAGTCCGTTCTTTATTTATGAAAAATTGAACATCGTCCACCAGAAGAATGTCCACGTTTCGATAATGAAGGCTAAATTCAGCCGATTGGTTATTTTTAATGGCGTTAATAAATTCCAGGGTAAACTTTTCGCTGGAAATGTATTGCACGCGCTTGTTGGGAAACTGGGTAAGGACGAAGTTCCCGATGGCCTGAATCAGGTGTGTTTTCCCCAATCCCACGCCTCCGTAAATAAGTAAGGGATTGAAGGATGTTTTTCCCGGGGCCTCGGCAACCGCCAGGGCGGCCGCTTTCGCAAACTGATTGCTGTTGCCTTCCACGAAATTGTCAAAGGTGTAACGAGAATTCAAATAGGATCGATTTTGATTGTACCGAGGCTGGGAAGGTTTGCGAAGGCCTTCCTGCGAAGGTGCGGGGGGGCCCGAGCTGTTTTCTTCGCTAATTAAAATAGAG
>CAZOHG010000045.1:21306-29958 GCA_964579725.1 uncultured Deferribacteres bacterium | reverse complement strand
TGTTCGCTTCGGGATGGGACACCGCCGAAAAAACCGGCCCAATCGCTGCGGCTCCTGTCCGAGTACCGGCTTGCCATTCCGGAGCCCTCGGGATTGTCCCTCGGTTCCGGAGGGGCTTCACTCTGGACGGTAAGCGACCGCACCGGCCGAGTGTACCGGATCAGCTTGACGGGCACCGTTCTACAAGAATTGCCCTTTGCCGGGACTGATTTGGAAGGCGTGGCTTTCGATTCGCTCCGTCACTGCCTTTGGGTCACGGAAGAGAAAACCCGTGAAATCGTCGAACTGAATCTTCAGGGCAGGGAAATCCAACGCCGCCGCATTTTGGAGGGATCGGACAACAGCGGCCTGGAAGGCATTTGCGTGGATTCGCAGGGGACGCTTTTCACCCTAAAAGAGAAAAATCCGGGGTTATTTATACGTCTGAAGCCAGATTTTTCCGTGGATCAAAAATGGAGACTGAATTTTGCACCGGATTTTTCGGGCATTTGCGCAGACACATCTCGCGGAAAGTTCTGGATTGTCAGCGACCAGGGGCGAAAACTGTTTCTATGGAGTCCCGAGGGCGGCGTTTTCGAACAATTTTCGCTCTCTTTTCCCAAAGCGGAAGGGGTGGCGTGGGATTTTGTCCGCCACCGCCTCTACATTGTGAGTGATTCCGAACAAAAGTTGTTTGTTTTTTTATTGGAGGAAAACTAACGGCAAAAAAGGATGAAAAAAATCGTTAATTCAAAAATTCAAAACACAAAGGAGGGAGAATGCGAAAAGTCTTGATTGTGATTTTCATGTTTTGGTTGGCAGGAGCAACGCAGGCACAAAATTTGAAAATTAATGAATTTATGGCCAGCAATGATTCCGCTTTAGCCGATTCCCACGGGGAGTACGACGATTGGATCGAAATTTACAACCCGGGTCCAGATCCTGTTAATATTGGCGGCCTGTACATCACCGACGATCTGGCGAAGCCAACTGCCTGGCAAATCCCAGACACAGCGCCGGACAGCACAACCATTCCCCCGGGCGGGTTTTTACTTCTTTGGGCGGACAAGCAGCCCGAGCAGGGCGTTCGGCATGTGAAACTCAAATTGAGCTCTAAGGGCGAACAAATCGGCTTGTTCGCTGCTGACGGCAAAACCCCTATCGACACACTGACCTTTTCAAAGCAAGAAACCGATGTTTCCATGGGGCGTTACCCGGACGGGGCAAATACCTGGATGAACTTCCAAAATTCCACGCCCCGCTACACGAATCGACCGATTCCCATTGTGATTAATGAATTTATGGCCAGCAATGACGCCTGCTGTGCCGACGCCCAGGGTGATTTTGACGACTGGTTGGAGCTGTTCAATGCCGGTACCGCTCCCGTGGACGTGGGGGGCATGTTCCTGACGGACGATTTGAAAGACCCTGCTCAGTGGCAGATTCCCTCCACAGCACCGGACAGCACAACTATTCCCCCGGGCGGCCATTTGGTCTTTTGGGCGGACAAGGAACCGGAGGAAGGGGTGCTTCACGCGCCATTTAAATTGAGCGGGAAGGGGGAGCAAATCGGCCTGTTTGCCGCAGACACTTCCGTTGTGGACACGTTGAGTTTTGGGCCTCAGGCGCCTGACACCTCCTACGGGCGCGTGTCGGATGGAATTGATACCTGGACTTTTTTTAGTACGCCCACTCCGGGGGCGGCCAATGCGTTGGGCGTTCCGACCGTTGTCCACGAAGAGGCAAAGTTGCAACCGGCCGATTTCGTACTGCTTCAGAATTTTCCGAATCCCTTTAATCCCAGTACCCACATTGTGTACACGCTTCCACAAAGCGATTTTGTGGAGTTGGCCGTTTACAACGCACAGGGAGAGCGTGTGGTGACTCTTATTCGTGGGAACCAATTGGCGGGGAGACACCAAATTGTGTGGAGCGGAAAAGACAGCCGGGGCCGACCCGTTGGTACAGGTCTGTATTTTTACCGATTGAAAACAAAGGAATGTACCGCTTCGGGCAAAATGCTTTTGCTCAAGTAGCGACTGCCAAATATTGGAATGGCAAAGTCTGGAAAAACGAATCGGGCGGTTTCGACCAATTAGTCCGAAGAAGCCGTCCGATTCCATTCTGAAAATTTCCGCTTGCAATTCTTTTCTAAAAACTACATATTTAATTGAAGAAAGGCATTGAAAAGAGGGGTTGTTTCCCTGCTTGCCTGTGCGGAGGGGCATAGAATGTTCGGTAGTTTTTTGCTCTTTGTGGCTTTGGGGAAGGTTCTCAAAAAATGAGCGGAAATACAGTCGGTTTTTCTTTGGCGTTTCAAACTGTCTTCCCACTAATTCAGAAAAGACGCTTGTTAAAAATGACCGAACAGGATTGAAAAATTGCCAAAAATTGAGGAATGGCGGCGGAAGAAAGGAAAGGGCAAACCTTTGAGCAAAATGCAGGAGAAAGAAAAGACGTTTACTTTTAAGGAAACGGACGTTCAGAAAATAGCCGAAGTTCTCGAGACGCAAGCAAAATTCTCCGGAAACAGTTGGCGCTTGGTGGTGCAGGACCGGGAATCGGGACGAAAAGTTGCCGTGGAAATTTACCCCGGCATTTCCATCGGAAGTCGAAAAGGAAATTTGATTTCGGTTTTTACCCAGGATTCACATTTGGAGCTTCATTTTTGTACGGGGTACGTGGTTAGTGACTCGCTGGGTGAAGTGACCTTTGTGGCGGAATCGGCGGGAAAAATTTCCGGTCTCATTGTTGAAAAAGCCGCCTCTTGCTCCCTGTACGCCAATGTCGACCGTAGCATTCTTTCCGGTGATTTTACCCAAATGGGGCCGGAAGTGGTGTTGTCCGGTGTGGCTCTTTCCATTACCGAAAAGGTGCTCTCCGAATCGTAGAACACATGAACGACGAGAATTTCCGCAAAATCGAAGCCTTCGCCAAAGAGCGAGGAGCCGCCAAAATAGGGGTGGCAAAAATTGACGAATCCCTTTCCCCTTATTTAAATCTCACTCCTCAGGAAAATCAGGATTGGCCTTTTGCCATTTCCATCGCCGTTCGTCTTTCAAAGGCCGTTTTGGACAGTCTCACAGATGGCCCCACGTTATTGTACAAATGGCATTACAAACAGGCAAATGCTCAACTGGACCGGATTGCTTTTGACGTTACAAACAAAATTCAAGAAATGGGCTACCGTGCCCTGCCCATCGCCGCTTCTCAGATTTTAGACTGGAAAAAGCAAGACGCACACGTTTCGCACCGGCACGTGGCCGTAGCGGCCGGGTTGGGCTGGTTAGGGCGGAACAATCTGTTGGTGACGTCCGAATTCGGGGCGCAAGTGCGCCTGGTGACGGTTCTGACCAATTTGCCGCTTCCTGCAGCCCCATCGCTCGTACCGTTTAGCTGCGGAAAATGCCGGCGCTGTGTGGAAGAATGCCCCGTGGGTGCTTTGGGCGATTCCCCGCAGGATTTCGATTTTGATCTTTGTTTTTCGCTGTTGGACTTCTTCTCCAGGAAACGAGGATTGGGGGTCATGATTTGCGGTCTGTGCGTGAAAGCCTGCCCCGGGAGTGCTAAACTGTGGTAACCGTTCAAGCAAAAGAAAAAGCCGCCACCGACTTGACAATCTGGGTCGATCGGTTTCTGCACTACGCTGCCCTGGAAAAAGGCTTGTCGCCCAACACCATTCAAGCCTATTCCCGCGATTTGCTGCTCCACTTGAATTTTTTGGAATTGCGGAATATTCAGCAATTTGAGCGCGTATCGCTTCAGACCCTGTTGGATTTTACCTATTTTTTGAATGATCTGGGGTACGCACCCGCCAGCCTGGGACGTAATCTTTCCGCTTTGCGCAACTTTTACCAATTTTTAGCAGATGAAGGGGTAATTGCAGTCGACCCGGCCCAAAACCTGGAATCGCCGAAATTAAGGCGAAAAGTTCCGGTGGTGCTGACCGTTCCGGAAATAGAGGTGATTTTGGCACAGCCAGACGTACGAACGCCATTGGGTTTGCGGGACAAAGCCTGGCTGGAATTTGCTTACGCTACCGGAGTACGGGTGAGTGAATTGGTGAAGGTCAGACGAAAGAATCTTTTTTTGGACGAGGGATTTGTGCAAATTTTCGGAAAGGGTTCGAAAGAACGGCTGATTCCCATTGGAAGTGCGGCGCAAAACGCGGTGGAAATCTATTTGCAGCGCGTGCGCCCCGATTTGTACCGACCGGGCATTTCGGGAGAAGTGCTTTTTCTGAGCCGCAACGGTCGTCCCCTGACGCGAATGGCGATTTTTGTGGGACTGAAAAAATACGCTCGATTGGCCGGAGTGACCAAGAATGTGAGTCCTCACGTGTTGCGTCATTCGTTTGCCACCCATTTGTTGGAGGGCGGTGCCGATCTTCGAGCGGTGCAGGAAATGTTGGGCCACGCCGATATTTCCACCACCCAAATTTACACGCATTTAGATCGGGATTATTTAAAAGAAGTGCACCGCTCTTTTCACCCGAGGGAACAGGGTGCGTGGTAAAACGGCTGGATTAGTGAGATTGTTTTTTGGAGGGATTTCAGTAAAACCCAGGCTTGTTTTTTCTCGGGCGCACTTATCTGTTTGTAGGCGGGGTGGCTGGACAAAAATCCGGGGGAAGAAATCTTCTGAGAGGAGTGAGAAAATTTAGGTTGACGGAAAAAGCGCTTGAAAATCAAGTTGTGCTCATTACGGGTTCCGCGCAGCGTGTTGGGCGTGTCATTGCCGAACGACTGGCAGTGGACGGAGCCCGCGTGGTGATTCACTACCACCGCTCGGAGGTTTCCGCGCGAAAATTGGTTCGGCAATTGGCGACGAGGGGTGTGGAGGCTGTTTGTCTTCAGGCCGATTTGTCCGACCCGTTTCAAATCAAACGACTGGTACGCCAAACGGTTGAACATTTCGGGACCGTTGACATTTTAATTAACAACGCGGCTATTTTTTATCGCACGCCTTTTCCTGAAATTTCTGACCACGATTGGGAGAAATTCATGCGCGTCAATCTTCGAGCGCCTTTTTTGCTGGCCAGAGAGGCAGGCCGAATTTTCCTCGAAAAAAAATCGGGGCAAATTGTAAATGTGGCCGATGTGGGCGGGTTGCGGCCCTGGGGGGATTTCATTCCCTATTCTGTCTCCAAGGCGGGGCTCATTGCTCTGACGCAGGCACTGGCCAAAGCGCTGGCGCCTCACGTGCGCGTGAACGCCGTGGCGCCGGGTCCTGTGCTACTGCCGGACGATTATTCGGAGGAAGAAGCCGGAATTTCGGCCCTCCGTACCCTGTTGAAACGCGTGGGGACCGCTAAAGATGTAGCGGAGGCGATTCATTTTTTGTTAACCGGCTCTGACTTCATTACGGGTGCCGTTGTGCCCGTGGACGGCGGGCGTTTGATTGTGTGAGGAAAAATGGACATTTACTTTGCTGCCTCTATTAGCGGGGGGAGGAAATTTGAGAAAACGTACATCCAAATCGTCTCCTTTTTAAAGCAAAAAGGGCACCGAGTTTTGACGGAGCACATTGCTTACCCCAACGTTCTGGAGGCGGAAGAAGCGTTGACACCCGAACAAATTTTTGCTCGAGACCTCAAATGGCTGACGGCGGCAGACGTGGTGATTGCCGAGGTTTCCAATCCCTCTCTGGGGGTCGGTTATGAAATTGCCCGTGCATTGGAAATGAAAAAGCCGGTGCTTTGCGTTTACCGGAGAAATATTTTCCTGACCAAAATGATTACCGGAAACAAAGATGAACACTTGACCGTTCAAGATTACTCAACCTGGGCGGAACTGGCGTCTGTTTTGCAAACCTATTTGAACGAAAGGAATTAGATTATTTATGGAAAGCTGGGTCGACAAAATCTTATTTATTCCCGTCTTGCTTTTTTCGATTATTATTCACGAATGTGCCCACGGCGTGGCCGCCTACCGAGCAGGGGACCCCACTGCCAAAATGCTGGGCCGAATTACGCTCAATCCCATTCCTCACATTGACATCATGGGTTCCATTATTGTGCCGCTGCTTTTTCTGTTGACACCCACGAATATTCTTTTCGGTTGGGCGAAACCCGTGCCCGTCAACCCCAATTATTTTCGCAATCGAAAACGGGACGAAATTGTGGTGTCGTTTGCGGGGCCGGCCTCAAACATAGCACTTTCACTGATTTTCCTTGTCCTGACAATCGTCAGCATTTTGTTTTTTCAAGCGCTCCATTTTTCACCGAATTTTATTCGCCTATATTTTAACGTCATGGCTTCGGGCATGCTCATTAATTTGGTGTTGGCCTTTTTTAACCTGATTCCCATTCCGCCCCTGGACGGTTCGCACATTCTGGAAAATCTGTTGCCGCCGGGAGGCCACGAATTCATGGCGCGCCTGCAGCCGTACGGATTTTTGCTCCTGCTCATTATTATTATGGTGCCCCAATTTATTCAAATCGCCTACTGGCCGGTCAAAATAGTGTGGCATTGGTATTTGCTTGTAATGGGGCAGTTCTTTTGAGCCGTTTGGGGCCAGTCTTTTCGATGTGGAATTTTAAACCAAGGGAGCCATTTTTCTCTTGCTTTTTGACCGGCAATTTTATATTTTTATTCCAATTTGAATTGGCTGATTTTTGTTTGTGATTGGGTTGGAAGGACATTCGGACGGCCCGCGCACTTCCAGAAAGGATTGTCTCTGATGAAACACCTTCGTGAAATAGGATTTCTCTCCGGTTTGATTGTAATTCTTTTTTCTTTGTTCTGGATTGGGTGCGCCGGTACGCGCCAAAAAAGCGCGACGCCACCGGCTTCGCAGCGCCTTTCGGGTAAAGAAGAGTCGAACTTGTTGAAGAGATTGGAAAAAAATCCGAACGATGACGCTGCCCGTCTGGGGTTGGCTGCTCTCGCTGCTCAAAAATCCCATTTCAAGCAAGCGCTGGGCTATGTGGATTCCGTTTTGTCGAAAAAGCCCAACAACAATCCTGCTCTTTTTTTGAAGGGAAAAATTCTCTGCGAAATGGGACAGGAAAAGGAAGCGTGTCGCCAATTTATTCAACTTCTTGAAACTGACACAAAAGGGCGATTTGTCTCGTCGGTTGGGGGAGTGGTTGGAATTTTACACCCCATTACAGAATTAACGCAGGGAAATTTTGACGACGCCCAACCGCGTTTTTTGCCTTCGGGTGAGAAAATCGTTTTTCAGTCCAACCGAAAAGGCTCGTGGGATTTGTTTGAAATGAATCCAGCCGGTGGTGAGGTGAAACCCCTGTTGGTCGATTCTCTCGACCAGGAAAATCCCGTCCTGGATTTTCAGGGAGCCTGGATTTATTTTACGCAAAATCAAGGTCGAGAAACCAAATACCGCGACATTTTTCGCCTCAATCTGAAATCGGGTGCCCGTGAACCGGTGGTAACCGGTCTTTCCGACGATTGGTACCCGGCGCCCGGCACAAAGGGAGAGTGGTTGTTTTTCGTGTCCAACCGCCTTTCTCCTCAAAACAAAGATTCACTGACGGCTATTTTTCGACAAAAACTTTCTGCCCAGGAGCCGCCTCAAGCCATTCTTTCGGAAAATGCCCCTTACGCCGCTCCCTGTGCTTTACCGGATGGTTCCGGCCTTCTTTTTACCCGCCAGGAAAACGGCGTGTGGCACCTGTACCGGGCAACGACGTCCGGCAAAAAGATTCGGCTTTTGGGAAACGAGCCCTTTAATTACGGAAATCCTTCCGTCTCACCCGACGGAAAACAGGTGGTTTTTTTCAGCAATCGAAATAAAAATTACGATCTTTTCCTGAAAGAATTGTCCGGGGGGACGGTTGTTCGTCTAACACGCCGGAAAAGTTTTGATCTGGCTCCCGCCTTTTCTCCCGACGCCTCCACCATTGTGTTCCAATCGAATCGAAGCGGGCATCACCACATCTACAAAATTGATTTGAGAAAAACGGTTTCACGCGGAGAGCTGTTGGACCAATTGAGGCGTATTACGAGGAATCTGGAATAACTCCGACTTCGGTACCGAAGCTCCGTTTACACATTTTTCCCAAAAAACAAAGGGTGAATTTTATCTAAGAATAGAGTAGCATGACGACAAAAAGGCAAAAAAAAGCGGTTCTTTTATTGGAAGACGGTACACGATTCGAAGGCGTTTCTTTTGGTGCGCCCGGCGAAGCCGTGGGGGAGGTTGTTTTCAATACGGGAATGGTGGGCTACCAGGAAATCATTACCGACCCTTCGTACAAGGGACAATTGGTGCTCATGACATACCCGCACATTGGCAACACCGGCATTAATTCCGAGGATTTGGAATCGGAGCACCCGTGGCTGGAGGGGCTTGTGGTTCACGAGTACTCTCGAACGTCCAGCAATTGGCGACAGGAGCGGGACCTGGATGGCTACCTCAAGGAATGGGGGGTGGTCGGTATTGAAGGGATCGACACCCGTCAGCTTACCCGGCACATACGGGACAAGGGGGCCATGTTGGGAATTATTTCAACCGAAGAGTGGCAGAGCAAGCCCTTGCTCGAGAAGTTGGCCCGCGCCCCCAAAATGGTAGGCGCCGATTGGGTTCGGCACGTGACGTGTCGGGAACCTTACACCTACCGGCCCGATGTCCAATCGTATGAAATGACCGAATTTTTGTCCGACCAAAATTTGGGCAGGGCATTTCAATTAGCTGTTTACGATTTTGGCG
>CAZOHG010000045.1:0-21296 GCA_964579725.1 uncultured Deferribacteres bacterium | reverse complement strand
GCGTGAAGTGGACTATTTTGCGCAATCTTCACGCACGCGGTTTTCAGATAACGGTCGTTCCCGCCTTTACCGAAGCAGAATGGGTATTGGAGCACAATTTCGACGCCGTATTTTTTTCAAACGGGCCGGGAGACCCTGCCGCAGTCGCCTACGGAATTGAGGTGGCCAAAAAGCTGCTTTCCCGATTGCCCGTAATGGGGATTTGTCTTGGGCACCAAATCTTGTCTTTGGCTTTGGGGGCGGAAACCTACAAAATGAAGTTCGGGCACCACGGGATCAATCACCCCGTTAAAAATCTACGGACCGGCAAAACTGAAATCACGTCACAAAATCACGGTTTTGCCGTGAACCCCGAGAGCTTTCGGAACGGGGAGGTGACCGTGACCCACGTAAATCTAAATGACGGCACATTGGAGGGGTATCGGCACGTGGAATGGCCTCTTTTGGCTGTGCAATACCACCCCGAATCGGGGCCCGGTCCTCATGATTCACGCTATTTATTTGACGATTTTAAACAAATGGTTCAGGAATTTAAAGGAAAAGCGTAGTGGCAAAGCGGGCGGATCTTCGGAAAATCCTCATTATTGGCTCCGGCCCCATTATTATCGGGCAGGCTTGTGAATTTGACTACTCGGGAACACAGGCAGTTAAAGCGCTGAAAGAAGAAGGGTACGAAGTGGTGCTGGTCAACAGCAACCCGGCAACGATTATGACCGATCCGGAGCTGGCGCACCGAACGTACATTGAACCGATTACCCCGGAATTCGTCCGAAAAGTTATTCGGCGGGAACGCCCCGACGCCCTTTTGCCCACGATGGGAGGGCAAACCGGACTGAATGTGGCGGTGGAATTGGCGGAAAACGGCACGTTGGCTGAGTTCGGTGTGGAATTAATCGGCGCCAAATTGGAGGCGATTCACCGAGCCGAAGATCGGGAGCTATTCAAACAAACCATTGAATCCATTGGCCTGGAAATGCCCCGGGGCGGCTTTGCTCATTCTCACGACGAAGCGTGGGAAATTGCCCGGGACATGGATTTCCCGATTATTATTCGTCCCTCTTTTACCTTGGGGGGAACAGGCGGCAGCATTGCCTACAATCGGGAGGAATTCAGTCGCCAAATTGACTGGGGATTGCAAAACAGTCCCATTGGCGAAATTTTGGTGGAAGAATCCATTATTGGCTGGAAGGAATACGAATTAGAGGTCATGCGTGACCTATCTGACAATGTGGTCATTATTTGTTCCATTGAAAATTTCGATCCGATGGGAATTCACACCGGCGACAGCATTACCGTGGCACCGGCCCAAACCCTGACCGACCGCGAGTACCAGAAAATGCGGGATGCCGCCCTCAAAATTATTCGCGCAGTGGGTGTGGAAACAGGCGGTTCCAATATTCAATTTGGCGTACACCCCGAAACGGGGCGGCTCGTCGTGATTGAAATGAACCCTCGGGTCTCGCGCAGCTCGGCGCTCGCGTCAAAAGCAACGGGCTTTCCCATTGCCAAAATTGCCGCCAAACTGGCGGTTGGGCTCACGTTAGAAGAAATCCCCAACGACATTACCAAGAAAACACCGGCGGCTTTTGAACCCACGTTGGACTACGTTGTGGTCAAGATTCCACGCTGGAATTTTGACAAATTCCCCACGGCCAATGCCCAATTGGGAACCCAAATGAAATCGGTGGGGGAAGCCATGTCCATTGGCCGAACCTTCAAAGAGGCGTTGGGGAAAGCTGTGCAATCTTTGGATATTGGCCGATTTGGACTGGGCTGTGATTCCGAAAATAACGGCAAAGGGCTGGAAAATTTCAAGGGCAAAACGGAATTGGAGCGTTTACGGGAACATCTGAAATACCCGGACAGCAATCGGCTTTTTTACCTTCGGGAAGCCTTTGAAAGGGGTTTTTCGTCGGAGGAAATTTACCGAATTTCCGGAATAGACCCCTGGTTTTTGGCACAGCTGCAGGAAATCTACGCGGCCGAACCGGAAATCCACCAATGGCGGAAAAATCCCAAGGAAATCCCGCCGGAAACGCTGCGCCGATTGAAAAAGCTCGGGTACGCTGACGTGCAATTGGCCCGTGCCTGGGAAATGTCCGAGGAAGAGGTGCGTCATGTGCGGGAGACAAAAGGAATTCGGACATCCTTCAAAACCGTGGACACCTGTGCAGCGGAATTTGAAGCGGAAACCCCCTATTATTATTCGACCTTTGATCTGGAGAACGAATCCGTTGCTTCCGGCAAACCCAAGGTCATGATTTTAGGCTCGGGCCCCAATCGAATCGGGCAGGGGATTGAATTCGATTATTGCTCCGTTCACGCGGTACTGGCGCTTCAGGAAGAAGGGTTTGAGACGATTATGGTCAATTGTAACCCTGAAACCGTCAGCACGGACTACGACACCTCCGACCGCCTCTATTTTGAACCCATTACCTACGAAAAAATAATGGACATTGTGGCGGTGGAAAAGCCGGACGGGGTGATTGTTCAATTCGGAGGCCAGGCGCCCCTGAATCTGGCGCTTCGGCTGCAGAAGGCAGGCGTTCGAATTTTGGGAACCAGCCCCGAAAAAATTGACCTGGCCGAGGACCGAGAAAAATTCGGCGAATTCTTGCGCCAATTGGGACTTCGGCAACCGGCGCACGGCTTTGCTTTTTCCGTAGAGCAAGCCCTCGACGTAGCGCGAACCATCGGATTTCCGGTTCTGTTGCGGCCGTCTTACGTGCTGGGCGGCAGAGCCATGGAAATCGTTTACGACGAGCCCTCACTCAAGGCGTACATGACACGCGCTATTGACGTGTCCGAGGAACACCCGGTTCTAATAGACCAATTTTTGGAGGATGCTTTTGAGGGGGATGTGGAGGCGGTTTCAGATGGCCGGGACGTCATTGTGGCGGGCGTCATGCAGCACATTGAGGAGGCCGGAATCCATTCCGGCGACAGTTCCTGCGTCATGCCGCCTTTTATGATTACGCCGGAACAAGTGGCCGTGATTAAAGAACAGACCCGAAAGATTGCCCTGTCTTTGCAGGTAGTGGGGCTGATTAACTTGCAATTTGCCATTAAAGACGGGCAAATCTACATTTTGGAAGTGAATCCTCGTGCTTCTCGAACCGTTCCCTTTGTCAGTAAAGCCAAGGGAATTCCTCTGGCGAAAATAGCCGCAAAAGTCATGGTGGGCAAAACGCTGAAGGAATTGGGATTGACGCAGGATCCGGTCATCACCTACAATGCCGTCAAATCGGTCGTTTTCCCTTTTCAAAAATTTCCGGGGACAAAAGCCTATTTGGGGCCGGAAATGAAATCTACCGGAGAGGTCATGGGACTGGGTGAGAGTTTTGGCGTGGCGTTTGCCAAAGCGCACCTTTCCACCGGATTGGCAATTCCCCTCAGGGGAACGGCTTTTATTAGCGTTAACGACAATGACAAGAAAAAGGTCATTCCCATTGCGCGAGCCCTCCACGAATTGGGATTTCATCTCATGGCCACGCGCGGAACGGCAGCCGCACTTTCTAAAGCCGGTTTGCCGGTGCGGATGGTTTTTAAAGTGAACGAGGGGCGTCCCAATGTGGTGGACCGCGCCATTAACAATGAAATCCAAATGATGATCAACACGCCTCTGGGAAAAGCCTCACGCTACGACGAATACGCCATGAATCGGGTGGCCATTGAGCGAAATATTCCCAATTTTACCACGCTTTCCGCCGCCACAGCGGCGGTGGAAGCCATTCGCGCTCTTCGGGAGAATGACCTTTCGGTACAAAGTCTTCAGGAATACCACAAGCGCAACGGAAACGGGGCTTCGCACAAAGACGCTTGAAAATGCCACTCTTCCCTTATTTTACGGGATCTTTCCCCTTGTGACTCCACTTAATTTTAAAATTCGGTAAAATTTGCCCGCGAAAGGTGGTCGATATTTAACCACGGTGGCGGAAAAAACGGCAATAATTGCCGCTGCAAAATGGCTGTTATTTTTAATCTAACCTCAATATTTTCAATAAAAATGAAAAAGCATGGTTGAATTTTGCTGAAATTTCCAAAATGGGAAAATCTTGTTCGATGCTAAATCGAATAGAAATAAAGGGAAAAATTTTCCCTGTTCGGCGGTACAAAATTTGCAAAAAATAGGGGGAGATTATTAGTGAGGAAGGGAAGAAGATGATCTACGATTTATTAGACAGATTAAACTTGAAGCAACGGCGGGACGGTATTTATATGAGTATTTCGCCGGAGCTTAGAGGGCGGATTAATTTTGAAGATGTCCGCCGCGCGCTTATTCGCCGTGGCGTGGTCAATGCCAATTTGAGTATTATCCGGGCCGTCATTAATAAAGCGAACGGCGTTCCCACAAAAATCGGGGAATATTTTGAGCGGTACAATCGCGCCAAGGACCGTTACATTCAGGTTTTTGTGGACGATCAAAAATTGAATGCCATGCTCAATGTGAGATTTCCCCGACAACCCGATCTAACCATTACGTCTTTTGACCTTCACTTTAAACTAATGGAGGCCAATATTCGATATGGAATTGACGATCTGGCCATCGATCGAATTGTTCGGGAGAAGAAAAACGTAACCGGTGTTGTGGTTGCCCGCGGCAAGCCGCCCGAGCACGGCAAGGATGCCCAAATTGTGTACAAAATTGACACCAATATTAGTCGAAAGCCGATTGTTTTGGATGACGGTCGGGTGGATTTTCACCAGATAAACCTGATTAAAATTGTGGAAAAAGATCAATTATTGGCAGTGAAAATTCCCGCCACACGGGGAATAGATGGTATTTCGGTTTTTGGCGGCGATTTAAAGGCGAAAGCGGGAAAGGACAAATTACTGCCACGGGGTATGAACACCTACCTTTCCGAAGACCAATTGAAGCTGTACGCCAAACTCAGCGGGCACATTTTTTTTCTTCACAATGCCCTCAATGTGGAAAACGTGTACGTTGTTCGCAAAGACGTGGATTTTTCGACCGGGGACATCCACTACACCGGTGACGTTCTGGTTTTCGGTGACGTCAAAACGGATTTTATGGTTGAAACAGACGGCAATATTCGGATTCGCGGCAATGTGGATGGCGCGGAAATTGTTTCGCGAAAAGGGAAGGTCGAAATCGACGGTGGGATTTTCGGGAAAAATAAGGCCATTCTTTACGCAAGAAAATATTTTCGCGCCGATTTTGTGCAGGAGGCCAGCATCCAATGCAGCGGGGACGTAGAAATTACCAAGTACGTCATTAACAGCACCATTCAGGCTAAAGGGAAGATTCATGTTCTCAAAGGCAGTATTATCGGGGGGAAGACGACCAGCGCCCAGGCCATTATTGCCCGCGAAATCGGATCTGCCCGAAATCAGCGCACAGAGGTGCGCATTGGTAATAGTATGGATCCGCACATCCTGATGGAAATCCTTATGGCCAAGGATCAGCAGGAAGAACTGCGAAAGCAAATTAACAATCTCCAAAAACGGGTACATTTTTTAGAGATGCTTCAAAAGCGTCTGAATAAATTGACGGACGATAAAATGACGGAACTTAAAACCCTGCTCTACGACATTCGTCAATACGAGGAAGAAATTCAATTGTTGGAGGAGAAAAAGCAAGCACTCATGGGAGAGGAAGACGTTGTTGAATTGGAAGAACCGATCATCGAGGTAAGAAACTCGATTTTCCCAGGCGTAATTGTGGGCATTAATGATTACGAGCAGGAGATTACCAGACGCATGCGACATGTATTTTTTAAGGCCGATGCCGCCGGCATTCAGTCGGAGAACCTATAATTGAGGGAAAAATGGGTAAATCAATGATTCCAACAGAAGTTGTTGCCACCGAAACGGGGCAAGTACACAATCTAATTCAGGTGTTTCGCTATTTCAATAAAGCCACGGACGAGTTTAAGCAAGCTTACCAGCGGCTGGAGGAGCGGGTGGCGGAGTTGAATCTGGAATTAAATGAAAAGAACCGCCGCCTTCAAGCCAGTCTTGAGGAAGTCAATCGACTGAAAAATTACCAGTCGAAAATTCTGGCGGACATGAGTGCGGGGGTGGTTTGTACGGACGAAAAGGGGCACATTTCCATTTTTAATCGGGCTGCCGAAAAATTAACGGGTATTCCTGAAAGCGAAGCGCTTGGAAAGGCTTACAAAGAGGTTTTCGGAAACGAGATGCCCCTTGAACAAACACCTTATTTTGTTCTAAAAAATAAGTGCAATATTCCAACCTCCGAAAAGCAACTGTTCAGCAAAGACGGACGTACCATTCCCACCAAATTCAGTATTTCCCTCATCAAGGGAGAGGACGGCCGGTTTTTGGGAACCGTGGAGCTCTTGGAGGATTTGACGGAAATCAAGCAATTACAAAGGGAAATCCAACATGCCCGCACCATTGCGGCGTTGGGTGAAATGGCGGCCAATGTCACGCATGAGATTCGTAATCCTTTGGGGGCTATTGGAGGGTTTGCCGCGCTTTTGGAACGAGATATCCCGCCCGACGACCCGCGTCAACGGTTGGTCAAGAAAATAATTGAGGGGGTGGGAAATTTGGACAAAATCATCGGAAATTTGCTTTTCCTGAGTCGCGAGGTACAGCCCCAATTGCGCCGAGTGCCGATTAAATGGGTCGTCAATGACGTGTTGGGGTTCCTTTCGGCCGATTTTCGGGAAATCGGGGGCAAAATCAAGATTGAGAAAAAGTACCCGAGGCAAAAAATTGACGCCCCAATTGATCCGCAGCTTTTTCAACAAATGTTGCTCCATTTGCTCAAAAATAGTGTGCAAGCCATGCCAGACGGCGGTACGTTGACCATCCAATTGCAAAAATCCCGTCACAAAACCTTTCGCCTGATGGTTTCGGACACGGGTCCCGGTTTGCCGGAGGCCATAAAGGAAAAGCTCTACTTTCCCTTTTCCTCCACCAAACAAAAGGGGGCGGGACTGGGTCTTGCAATTGTCAGAAAGATTGTGGATTTGCACGCCGGAAGCATTACTTTTCACAGCGCACCGCGCAAGGGGACTACTGTTATTTTAGAATTTCCAACGGAAGGGTGAGGAAGAGGATGAAAAAATCGATATTGGTTGTGGACGACGAGCCGCTGATGCAGGAATTTCTTTTGGAAGCTTTGGGAAATCGAAACCCCTACAACGTGGAGCTGGCGGAGAATGGTCGTGAAGCGCTCCAGAAAATAAATCAACAGCCATTCGATTTGGTTATTTCGGACATTCGAATGCCAGACGGCAGCGGGATGGAATTGCTGGCCGAAATTAAGAAAATTAATCCCGAAATCGGGGTCATTTTAATTACGGCGTACGGCACCGTTCAAATGGCTGTTCAGGCCATGAAACACGGCGCATTTGATTTCATCATGAAACCGCTCAATGTGGATCAGATTGAAATGGTTGTTCAGAAATATTTTAAATTTAACCAATTAAAAAAAGAAAACGACTTTTTAAGGGGCGAATTGAATCGAAAAAAGGGCGTCGGAAATGTAATTGGCCGCAGTCAGAAAATGAAACGGGTCATGGAAATTGTGGAAATGGTTGCTCCCAGTCGTGCCACGGTTTTGATTCAAGGAGCCAGCGGGACGGGCAAGGAGGTGGTAGCGCGCGCCATTCACGACAAAAGCGACCGTCGCGACAAGCCCTTTGTTAAGACAAACTGCGCCGCTTTGCCGGAGGGCTTGATCGAAAGTGAACTCTTCGGGCACGAAAAGGGCGCTTTTACAGGGGCCATTCGTTCGGCCAAGGGGCGCTTTGAACTGGCGCACGGCGGAACACTGCTTTTGGACGAAATTTCGGAAATGTCCCTAAATCTACAGGCCAAACTCCTTCGCGTTCTTCAGGAAAAGGAATTCGAAAAATTGGGCAGTACCCAAACCCTTCAAGTGGACGTCCGCATTATTGCCACTACCAATCGGGATCTGAAAGAGGAGGTCAAAAAGGGCAAGTTCAGGGAAGACCTTTTTTACCGTCTGAATGTAGTGCCCATTGAGCTCCCCCTCCTGCGGGATCGAAAAGAGGACATTCCGCTGCTTGTAGAGTATTTCATTCAGAAGTACAGCGCCGAAAATAAAAAATCGGTGCAGGGTATTGCTGACGACGCGCTGCGTATTTTAATGAAATACAACTGGCCCGGAAACGTGCGGGAATTGGAAAATACCATTGAACGCGCCGTGGTCATTTCGCAGGAGCCGCTTTTGAAGCCGCAGCATTTTTTGACATTCAATGCGTTTCAAGAAGACTGGCAGGGTGGAAATCAAACCTGGAGCGGCAATACCAAAAACTTGAAAGAGATGGAACGCCAGAAAATCCTGGAAGTCCTTCGCGAAACCAATGGAAATCGAACGCGCGCAGCCGAAGAATTGGGCATTAGCGTTCGCACATTGCGCAATAAGCTGCGTGAATTTCGTGAGGAGGGAATCGAAATTCCAGAATAGAAAAGGGTTCCGGTTGCCTCTTGCGGGTTTTGTTGCTTCCCCCGAATTTTCCCTTGAAAACTTCCCGCAAATTCAATAAATTCATTCAGAAACACAAAGCGGTTTGGTGGGAAAAAGCACCCAAAAATGTTCTGATTTTCGAAAGGGAGGCGCGTCTTGCAAAAGAAAAAGCTGCCGCTGGGGAAACTGCAAATCGAGCATTTGGACAAACTGCTTCAAAAATACCAAACCTCCGACGAGCGCATTGTGGTAGGCGCAGGCATTGGGCGAGATGCCGCCGTCATTGATTGGGGCGAAAAATACCTTGTTGCTAAAACCGACCCCATTACGTTTGTAACGGACGAAATCGGATTTTACGCTGTTACCATTAACGCCAACGATATTGTTTGCACCGGCGGAACCCCCAAATGGTTTTTGGCTACCCTCCTCCTTCCCGAAAATTTTAGTGACGAGGCGCTCGTCGAACGCATTTTTGACCAGATTGCAGATCGTTGCAAGGCCCTGCAAATCGGGGTAATTGGCGGACACACAGAAGTGACGCACGGCATTGACCGTCCGATTGTGGTGGGACAAATGCTCGGCGAGGTGCCGCGGGAACGCCTCGTGAAAGCCGAGAATATTCAGGTGGGGGATTTGGTCATTCTCACCAAGGGGGTGGCTATTGAGGCCGTTTCCATTTTGGCCAGAGAAAAATCCAAAGAAGTGGAAAAGAAATTCGGGGCTGATTTTTTGGCTCGGGCGAAGAACTTCATTCACGAACCCGGGATTAGTGTGTGGAAAGACGCCCGTGTGGCCACGCGTGTGGCGGCCGTCCACGGAATGCACGATCCCACGGAAGGTGGACTTTTGACGGGTCTGTACGAACTGACGCGCGCGGCTCAAGTCAGTTTTGAAATTCTACCGGAAAAAATTCCTGTGTTCGAGGAAACCCGGCGTCTGTGCGATTATTTCGGACTGGACCCGCTTGGCGTGATTGCGTCCGGTGCCTTGATCATTGTGACGGATCCCGTGGACGCGGACGTGGTGGTAAAGGCGCTGAGGGAAGAAGGCATTCCGGCTGAAATCATCGGGACGGTATTGCCGCCTGGCCAAGGAGTCATTTTCCGTCGCGGAAATGAGGTCGAAAAGGCTCCCAACTTTGAAAGTGACGAATTGACCAGGGTTTTTTCGTCTTCGTCGAAAAAAGACAAGTAAAACGTCCCTCAGGCGGAAAGAGCGCGGATTTTTTCCTTTATTTCCCGCTCGAATTCGGGGAAGTAACGGCCAATGACCAGGAGGTCAAATTGGCTGAGAATGGATTCCTTGGGTTCTCGTCGGAGGAGAAATTCAAAAGAAAGCCGAACCAAATCTTCCACGGAAATTTTGCCATGAGTCAATTGGCTGTAGTCCGATTTTTTTACGTTCACCGAAAAATTTCGGGTGCTCTGTGAATCCGAAACGCTGACGCGGCACGCAAATCCGTCCTGATTTTCTTTCACCTGAACACGAATGTCGGCCATTTTTTCCTCCCGATTTTTTTGTCTTGCCTACGGCCATTTTTAAACGTACTTTAAAAAATGAAATTTTGGCTCCAATTGCAAGTCCGTTTTGGGGCAGAAATTAAAAAAACGGTACCACACGGAGGTGTAGGCGACGTTCACTCAAAAAAGGAAATTTTTGCCGGTTTCTGCGTATAAAAAGCATTCCCGCAAATGTGTGGAAATCGTGCCGATTGTTTGAAGCATTCCCAAAAAGCAGTCATGGTGGTTTAACTGCGACGTTTGAAAGGGGACGCTGGAATTTGCCCTTTCGCGGGCGGTTGGTCTGGGCGATTAAAACAAAAATTGAAGCCATTTGGTTTTGGAGACAGTTTTCTTGCGAATGTCATTATTAACTTCAAACACTCTGCGCCACGAATAATTGGCGAAGCAAAGGAAATCCGATGAAACGATTCAATGGGCACAGGGCACTGGCCGCTTTTTTCTTGGGGCTGATTTTCTGGCTGCCGGCAGTACAGGCGCAAGCACTCATTCTTTTAAAACCCTTGTACACGATTTCCCGAGCGGGCACTCGAGTAGGAGAGCTGCTCAATCCGCAGGGACTGGCGATCGACCCGGCCGGAAATGTGTACGTGGCGGACACCGGGAACAATCGCATTCAGAAATTTGCCCCGGACGGAACGCCGATTGCCCAAATGGGCGGACTTGGATCGGGGAATCAGCAATTTGACGCTCCCCTCGGAATTTGTGCCTCTAACGGCTTGTTTGAGTGGGTAGCCGATTACAACAATCAGCGTTTGCAGCGTTTGGACCGCAACCTGAATGCGGCCGGTACGCTGGCGTCAGACGAGAATTGGCCGCTGCGGTTTCAATTTCAGCTTCCCGTAGACGTGGTGGAATCCGGGCAGGGTGACCTGTTCGTGGCAGATGGCGCGCGAAATGAAGTGGTTAAATTCGATTCCTTTCACAAACCTGTGGCGGTTTTTGGCGGACTTGACGCGGGAGAGCACCGCATTCAGGAAATCGGGAAAATCGCCCTTCGGGCAACGGAACGTATTTTCGTCTCCGACCGCCTAACGGCCGCAGTGCTCATTTTCGATTATTTTGGGAATTTCCTGGGCGTGCTGCGCTGCCCCGATTTTCAGGAGCCGTTCGGGCTTGCCGTTTGGGCGCAGCAGGCCCTTTTGTTTGTTTCGGACGCACAGAGCGGCCGAATTTTTGCCTTCGACGTCAGCGGTCAGAACGAGCCGGTTCGAATTTTGGACGCAGGAAAACAATTCCGGCTAAAGCGCCCGGTAGCACTGGCTGTTTTCAAGCAAAAGCTGTTTGTTTTGGACGAAGCGACGAGCCAAATTTTGGTCTTAGGGATTGAAAGGATTCGCACTGCCGGTACTCGGTAATCGACGCCTGTTAGACTCACAGCGGATTGTCCCAATATGAAATATTTTCAGTGGTTTCTTTTTTTGATTCTTTTTTCGGGGGGGATGTTCTTCACCTTGCACGCGCAAACGCCAATCGTGGCCGGGCGCATTTCGGAAAAAATTCCTGTTGCGCCCGGTGACTCACTTCTTCCGCTCGGCCACCGCTGGATTTTGCCTTCTTCTTTCCGCGCCTTTTGGAAAAACGGGAAACCCCTTATTTCGAGCGATTTTACTCTTCAAGCGCCGCAGGGCCTTTTACGCCTAAAACGGGATCACCCCAAGGACACGCTGTACGTGAGCTACCGTTTTTTGCCCTTCTCACTGCCAACGGTTTTTTATTTGTACCGGCCGCAAAGGTCAAAAAGGAGGAAAGCGGTGTCGGGGCGCGAGGTGCCGGCCAAACGCCCTGCAAAGTCCGCCTCCCAATTTCAGCAGTCGCTCCTGCGCAAGTCCGGCAGTTTGACTCGAAGCGTCACCGTGGGGTCTAATCAGGGGTTACGAATGGATTCCGGGCTCCATTTGCAGCTTTCAGGGCAAATCGCACCGGGTGTTCAAGTGGTGGCAGCGCTGACGGACCAAAACACCCCCATTCAGCCCGAAGGCAATACTCAAACGCTAAACGAATTGGATCGGGTTTTTATTCAGGTCAAAAGTGCCCGCGCCAATGCCACCCTGGGCGATTTCTACCTCAATTACAACGGTGGGCGCTACGAAAATTACCGCCGAAAATTGCAGGGTGTTCAGGTGGAATCGATATTCGGGCGCTACAAAATGTCCGTTTCGGGTGCCGTTTCCAGGGGCAAATTTACGACCAATCGTTTCAACGGACGGGAGGGAGATCAAGGGCCCTACCAGCTTCGGGGCGATCAGGGACAAACGGACATTATTGTCCTGGCCGGGACGGAAAAGGTTTGGGTCGACGGCCAGCCAATGACCCGAGGAGACGAAAACGACTACGTCATTGAGTACGGGAGTGGTCAGATTACGTTTACGCGCCACCGGCTCATCACGGCCGATTCACGAATTGAGGTCGATTTTGAATATTCCGATTTAAAATTTCCGCGCAATTTGTGGAGTGCCCGCTCGCTTTGGTCCTCGGAAAACGGGCGTCTTGCACTTTCCGCACTGTTCGTGCGGGAGGCCGACGACAAAAATCGCCCCTTGGACGAAAGCTACAGCGCCTCGGATTTGGCCCGGCTGCGGGAAATCGGCGACCGGCGCGACTCGGCCTACGTGTCGGGTGCCCAATTTGTGGGAGCTGGAAAAGGCAATTTCATTCAAATCGATTCGGCGGGAACCAAAATCTACCGTTACCTTGGGCCAAATTTGGGCGATTACCGTGTGCGTTTTTCGTACGTGGGACAGGGGAGCGGCGACTACCGTTATCTGGGCGCGGGCCGCTACACCTTTGTGGGACACGGGTTGGGAAGTTACCGACCGGTTCGACTCCTGACCCTGCCACAAAGCCAGAATTTTACGGCTGTCGGACTGGCACTGAATCCGATTCCCAGTCTGCGTTTTTCCGGGGAGTTGGCTTTGAGCCAATTTGACCCCAACACGTTTTCCCGCCTAAATGACGCCTCCCATTTTGGCAAAGCGTACCAAACCAAACTGATTTGGGAACCGAAAGCAATGAAATTGGGGGGAATTTTTTTGGGGAAACTACACGTTCAGGGGAATTTCCGAGAGGAAGACCGACGTTTTCACCCGGTGAGTCGGGTGGAACCGGTGGAGTACACTCGAAAATGGAATTTGCAGGGAGTTCACTCTGCCGGAGAGCGGGTGGGGGAATTTCAGATTCGGCTTAAACGAAAAACCGAGTTGGAAGTGGCGCTGGACGGGGGGCAAAATCGGCAGGGGACGGATTTCATGTCCGAGCGCTGGGCGGGACACGTGAAATTGGCGCCGCAGGTAGGTCCCCAGATTTCTTTTCAACGGGAATGGATTGCCAGTCGTTGGGCGTCAGCCGGACAAAAAAGCGGCTGGTTGCGTCAGAAAGGACGCGTACGCCTGCCCCTCAAATGGCTTGCACCCGAGGTACGCTACGAAGGAGAACGCAAAGCGGAAAGCCTGTGGGGCGATTCCCTGCGCAGTGGATTTCGGTACGACGATTGGACAACGGCGGTGAGTCTGCTGTCCTTTCGGCGTTTGAAAGCGTCAGCCGGGTACAATTGGCGAAACGAAGACCGCTGGAATCGGTCGACGTTGGCACCGGATTCCAGAGCGCGCACCCGTTTTTTAAAATCTTCCCTGCAAAATTGGCATCATTTGAGCGTCCGAATGGAGTGGACGGCACGCCGCCGCGACTACGAAAGCAACGGCGGACAAAATCGGAGTACCCTGTTGTCGGACCTGGCCGTTCTGTACACCCCTTTTCGGCGCGGCCTTGTGACGGATTGGCGGTACCAGGTTTCCACCACCCGTCTCTCGAAGCAGGAGAAAATCTACCTGAAGGTGGAACCGGGACGGGGAACCTACCGCTTTGACGAAAATTTGCAGGAATACGTGCCCGACCCGTTCGGGGACTACGTCTTGCGCCGCTTTTCTACGGGTGATTTTATTCCGATCACCGACGTTCAGGCTAATTTCAAAATCCGGTTTCACCCGAAGCGTTTTTTGGGGCGAAAGAAAAGGCGGGAAAAACCGTGGAAAGTCCTGCTGCGAAATCTGGCCTGGGAATCCTACTTGCGTCTGGACAAAAAGTCCAGTAGTGCCGGGACTGAACTGGGGCCGATTTTCCGGGGGGGAGAAATTTTCCCGCCAGGCACCACTGTTTTTGGGCGCTACCAGATTCGGGAAGATTTTTTCTTCCTGCAAAGTAAAAATCGGCACACCCTGCGCTTTCGGTGGCTGGAAACCGGCGAAACCAACAACCGCTACACAGAGGGTGGCCAGTCGACGTTTCGGCAGGAACAATCGCTCCGCTGGACGGGGCAGGTGGGCCGAACGCTCGGCGTGGAGACAAGCCTTCTCAGAAAAAGGATTCGAAAACGGTACAAATTTGTGGGGCGTCAAAGTCGAAATATTCGCTCCTACAGCGGCCGGGGCAAACTTTCCTACTATTGGCACCGGAAAGTGGAATTTCAAATGTCGGGTGAATTGGGGCGAGACACCGATTTTTGGCAGGCCCCTCAAACCGTGGCGTTTTACTGGGTTTCCGGTGTGGGGGCAACCCTAACGCTGCGAGGCCGGGGACGGATTCGGACGAATTTCAACTGGGCGGAGGTGCGGGTGACACCGAAAAATCGCCTTTTGCCCTACGAAATGGCAGGCGGCCGTGCCCCCGGCCGAAATTTAAACTGGCTGCTGGCCGCCGATTACCGGCTTTCTGCGCGACTCATGTTGCTGTTGAGCTACACCGGCCGAAAAGACCGAATCTACCCCAGAGTGGTGCACATTGGCCGTGTGGAAATGAAGGCCTATTTTTAGGCCAAATGAACAGGGGATTGTTCTGGGGTTTGTATTTTTTTCGTCAGAGGCGGTAGCTGATTTTTGGACAACCCATTTATTGGGTGAGTCAGAAGATCAAAGGCGAACAGCCCGGTCTTTTTGGGCACAAAAACGGGTCCGTTTTGAGAAAAAAGCGAGCCCGCTCAGATCAGAAGGAAAAAGCTTTTGAGAAAGATTCGAAAAAAAGTACGGTGGTTCTACTTTTTGGGATGGATTGTCCTGTGGGTGGCGGGACAGAGTGGGGCGCAAACAACTCGACCTCACCTTGAATTTTCGGGGAACCGGCAAATTCATTCCGCCGACTTGAAAAAGTTGTGGCCCGAACGGGAAAAAGCGCCCGACTCCACGGCGGTTTTCAACTATTTACAAAGAGTTTTGTCTTTTTACGGGCAAAAAGGCTTTTATTTCGCCCGTGTAGATTCTTTCCGCATTTTCGAAAAGAGAAAGTCCCCTACGGTGAAAATTTGGCTGAAGGAAGGAAAACGCCTCCGGCTGAAATCCCTGAGGGTGCACGGAACGAAAGTGTTTTCCGAAAACAATATTCTGGATCGTTTTGCCACGCGGCGTGGTCACATTTTCCAGCCCGAACGCTTGCAAAACGACATTGAAAGGCTTCTTGCCCGCTACGCTGACAGGGGCTACCCGCTGACTCGCGTTCAAGTTGAACGGTTTCGCGTGGATTCAATTCGCGGTAGCCTGAGTCTTTTGCTGAACGTAGCCGAAGGCCCCGTGGGGCGTGTGGATTCCATTGTGGTGCGCGGCAACAAACTAACCCGGAAAAAAACAATTGTACGCGAAACGGGTCTCCACATTGGAGAACGATTTTCCAGACGAAAGATCCAACGCCTTCCCGTGCGCCTCAAGCGTTTACCCTTTTTGCACCTTTCTGAAGACGTCGCGGTTCATTGGGATTCAAGCGGGAAGGGAACCGTGGTCATTCCGGTGCGGGAAGAAAACATGGCGCATTTTGACGGAACAGTGGGGTACAACCCGCCGCGCGGCAGTCAAAAAGGTACGATCACCGGGCTCATTGATGTCAGTTTTCAGAATCTTTTTGGTACCGGAAGGACATTCTCCGCTTTCTGGCAAAAAAAGGAAGCCCAATCTCAGGAAATTCGGCTTTTTTACCGGGAACCGTGGATCTGGAATCGACCCCTGAGCGCGTCTCTCCACTTTGAACAGCGCTTACAGGATTCCACGTACATTCGGCGTGCCTGGAGTACAGGGGTCGATTTTCGGTGGTTAGACCATTTCCAATTGTCGGCCCAAATCGGACGCGAAACCATTTTGCCCGATTCGATTGGGACGCTTTTGTTGGGCATCCGAAAAAGCCAATCGCTTCGTTTTTCCACGGGGCTCCAATTTGACAGTCGAGATGATTGGCTGAATCCGCGAACAGGGGTTTTCTACCAAACGTCGGTGGATTTTCTGAGGCGAAGGAGTGAAAGCCAAAATCAAAGCGTTCGGCGCGCAGCACTGGATTTTGAGGGATACTGGAATTGGTTCGGGCGGCAGGTGTGGGCGCTTGCATTGCACGGGCGGGACGTGCGGTTTCCGGGAGAAATCGTTCCTGTGGAAGAAAAATTTTTCCTGGGTGGAAGCCGAACACTGCGGGGTTACCGGGAAGATCAATTCCGGGGGAGCCGGCTGGCCTGGAGTAATTTGGAGTACCGGTACCTCATCGGGCCTCAATCACGTGTGTTCCTTTTTTTAGACACCGGCTGGGTTGACGATCCAAAATCGGCGGCATCCGGCCCAGGCCGATTTTTCAAAATCGGCTACGGAGTGGGCGTCCGGCTTCAGACCACTTTAGGCATTGTGGGACTGGATTACGGCCTCGGCGAAGGCGATTCGTTTACGCAAGGGAAAATCCACCTGCGGCTCATAAACCGATTTTGAGTCGAGGGTTTTTGAAATGGCACACAGCGGAAGAGCCGCAATTTTCCAATTCTTAAAATTTCCGACTGTAAATGCCGCTGAGGCCAATAAATGGCACCAATTTGTGTCTGGCCGCAAAATAAGCGGGCCAAAGTTCCATTCCGAAACTGTTTTTTGGATTGGACCGGTACCGAGCACCCACCGGAAATTTAAGAAGAGTCAGGTGAACCCACCCGCGTTTGGGGTCGGTCGTAAGCATAAAATGGGGGCCAACGCCGACGTACGGACTCAAGGATTTGTCCGGTAAAAAGGTGTACTGGTAAATTAAATGAGCCCCGGGTACAAAATGTCCGTGCTCAATTCCCAAAGTTACGCCTGCACGCAAGGCGGAGTGGTCCTTCCAGACATAGTGGTAGTCAATGCCGTACAAAAGGGTGCCGCTGAGCGTGAGGCTAAAATCGATTCGGTGTTCCTGCGCGCGGGCACAAAATTGGGTTCCAAGAGCCAAAAACAGGCTCAAAAATAAGAAAAAGTGTTTCATGGGAACCTCCCGGTCATTTGGTTCGGAAAACACATTTGCGTAAACGCCGTCAGCATTACATTTTTCGTCACCGAAAAAATGTTTCTCTTTGGGCTATTTCTGAAGAAAAATCTTCTTAGTCCGTTTCTTCGCTCTGCAATTTTTCAGAAAGAATAAAAATCCCGCTGAGAAAAAGGGGCAGCGCCAGAATGACAAGCATGAGAAATTTGACGGCAGAGGCTAATCCGGAACGAAGATAAAGTGACAGAAAAAAAAGGCCTTCTAACAAAAAGAGGCTTCCACCGAGAGCCGGCCATTTTTGGGCAAGAAGGGTTGTCAGAAGAATGCCGCCGCCGATGCTGCTTTCGACCAACCCTTCACTCGTAAAACCGTGTGAGACAAGTGTAAAGAGAAGCCAAAAGCCGCCGAAAATCCAGCCGATCGCCAAACCGCTTTTTCGAAAACCCTTCAAAAGGGCCAGGTCTCCAAAATAGTAAAAGCCGGGCGGAATCGACAACAGCAGAATCCATTCTGCCGGAATACCCGTTTTAAAATGTGGGGATTTCCACAGAAAGAGAAGCAAAATGAGCGTGTACGTGACAAAAAAGGAGAGGTGGCCGATTTTGTGGCCGAGCAGAATTTCCCGTTCGTCCTTTGGGAAAAAATTATTCAAGGGATTGAAACTGCCTTTGAAAAGGAGTAGGGGCAGCAGCAAAAACAGGCAGTAAGGGCTCAAGGTAAGACCCGCAAAAAACGCGAGGATGGAGAAAATAAGAGCGGCAGAGCGAACCCAGGGCGTTTTAAGGGCGATTTTCATCGGAGTCCTCCAATTGAAAAAGTGCCTCAACGGTCGTGCCGAACAGTCGAGCCAGTTTTAAAGCCAATTTGACGGAAGGATTGTACTTACCGCGCTCAATGGCGATAATGGTCTGTCGGCTGACCCCAATTTTCTGTGCCACCTCTTCTTGAGTCATTTCCCCGTTGAGGAAGCGATGTTTTCGAAGCGTATTCAACATAGAAAGTTCCCAATTGACCAAATAAATGTAAAGAATATTTTACAAAATGTCAAGTATTATTTTCATTTTCTCTATTTTGGATGGTCAAGAAAAGATTTGGCGTGCAACTTTCGGGGAGGGGTATTTTGTGTTTGTGGGAGTCCTTTGTTGCCGTGAAGTGTCTGTTGTGGAAGAAAGCTTGACTCTTTGGCTGGACTTTTGTATATTTCAAACGATTGACATCGTTTCCTCTAATTTATCCCAAACCAGGTGCGGGAGCCAAAATGAGTGAACCTAAAATTCCCCCAAAAGGGGTGGCTGTGACCCTTTCGAAAAATCCGATTACGGGAGAAATTCTGGACCAAATTCCCCTGCATTCGGTGGAAGATGTACGACGGGCAATCCAGCAAGCTCGTGATGCCCAAAAGGAGTGGCGAAAATTCTCGGTCAAAGAACGCGCCCGACGCCTGCGCCCGGCTCACGAGTATCTTGTGGCACACGCCGCGGAAATTGCGGAAATCGTTTCTCGCGATAACGGAAAAGTCCGTGTAGACGCTTTGGTAAGCGATGTGGTGAACGCTGTAATTTCCATGAAATATTATTGCAAATACGCTCCTAAATTGTTAAAAGACAAAAAATTACCGTCCAAAAATATCATGTTGTTGAATAAGCACAGCAAACTGACGCGGGTGCCTTTCGGTGTGGTCGGTATTATTTCGCCCTGGAATTACCCCCTGTCCATTCCCTTGCATGAAATTACCATGGGCTTGTTGGCAGGGAATGCTATTCTTTTCAAGGCAGCGACCGAAACCCAATTGGTGGGGAAAACCATCGAAAAAATCATTCGTCAGGCCGATTTGCCACCAGGTCTTTTTGCCAATGTCAATTTGCCCGGTCGGCTTGCAGGCGATGCTTTTCTGGAAAACGGTGTAGACAAACTCTTTTTTACGGGGTCTGTACCGGTGGGAAAATACCTCATGCGTAAGGCATCCGAAACCCTGACACCCCTGAGCTTGGAATTGGGTGGAAACGATCCGCTCATTATTTGTGACGACGCTGACCCCTACCGGGCCGCTTCAGGAGCCTTGTGGGCGGGGTTTACCAACGCAGGACAGACGTGCGGTGGCGTCGAGCGCATTTACGTGCAAAAAAATATTTACGACGATTTCCTGGCAATTTTAAAGGAAAAAGTGGAGAAATTCCGAGTGGGCTACGACACGCACTTTGACGTGGATATGGGAGCCCTAACCACATCCTACCAAATTGATGTGGTCAAACTTCACGTAGAGGACGCCTTAAAAAAGGGCGCTCGTATTTTCGCCCAATCGGCCGTGCCAAACGATCCGAAACTTCACAATTTTTTACCGGCAATGGTTTTAACGGACGTCAATCACGACATGCTTCTCATGCAGGAGGAAACCTTTGGGCCGGTGGTCGGGGTCATGAAGTTTGAAACCATGGAAGAAGCTATTGCCTTGGCCAATGATTCGGTTATGGGGTTGAGCGCCTCGGTGTGGTCGAAAGACCAGAAGAAAGCCGAACGGGTAGCACGGCAAATTCAAGCCGGCGCGGTCATGATTAATGACCATCTCATGAGTCACGGCATGGCCGAAACCCCGTGGGGCGGATTTAAGGAATCCGGAATTGGCCGTACGCACGGGGAATTGGGGCTTCACGAAATGACGGAGCCACAAGTCATTGTTTTCGATCGGTTTTCATTTGCCAAAAAAGATATGTGGTGGCATCCCTACAGTCGGGAATTGTTCGATCGTTTGTTGGGAACAATTCAACTCCTGTACGCAAAATCTATTGTGGAGCGGGTGAAGGCTTTGGGAAAGGTCCTGCGCCTTGTACCCAGAATGTTCGAAAAATAAGAAAAGGCACTATTGGTGAGAACCAAAATCACGGAGCTTTTTCAAATTGATTTTCCCATTATTCAGGGGGGGATGATCTGGGTCTCCGGACACGCTCTGGCGGCAGCTGTTTCGGAAGCGGGGGGACTGGGCCTTTTGGGTTCGGGTTCCATGTACGCAGAGGAATTAAGAGAGGAAATACGACAAACCAGTGCCTTGACAAAAAAGCCGTTTGGGGTGAATATTCCGCTTCAGCGGGCCGATGTAGAAGGTATTGTACGTGTGGTGCTGGAGGAAAAAATTCCCATTGTGTTTACCTCTGCCGGAAATCCCAAACGATTTACGTCTGCCCTCAAAGAGGGAGGGGCTCGGGTAGCTCATGTGGTGCCTTCTGTCAAATTTGCTCTAAAGGCGGAGGCGGCCGGCGTGAACGCCATTGTAGCTGAAGGGACGGAAGCGGGGGGACACAACGGATTTGAGGAAATTACCACTTTTTGCCTGATTCCTCAGGTTGTGGACGCTGTGTCCGTGCCGGTAATTGCTGCGGGGGGCATTGCCGACGGGCGGGGAGTCGTAGCGGCACTGGCTTTGGGTGCAGAGGGCGTGCAAATCGGAACCCGCTTTGCCCTGACCCATGAATCGGCCGCGCATGGACATTACAAGCAGGTAGGATTGTCAGCAGGGGACGCGGACACACTTCTTTTCGGCCGAAAAGTGGGACCCATTCGGGCGTACAAAAATGCCTTTGCGCGGCGCATTTGGGAAGCCGAATTGGCAGGAACATCCCCCGAAGATATCCGAAAAATGATCGGGGAGAAGCGTGCCAAAATGGGAATTCGGGATGGAGACATTCAGGAAGGGGATCTGGAAATGGGGCAGATTGCGGGCCTCATTCGGGATTTACCCTCGGCTGGCGAAGTCATTCGTAATCTGGTCAAAAATGCCGAAAAGGAATTGAGACGTCTCAACGGTCTTGGAGGGGAAGTAAAACATTAAATAAAACACAGGGAGTCACAAGAAAAAAAGGGCTACAGAGCGCGAAGGAACTGTCAAAATCAACGTTTGGCAGAGGGAGTAGATGCACAAAAAAATATTGCGATTGCGGTAAAAAATTTGTATTATTTTAGGTAAATTATACGGGCCCTTAGCTCAGTCGGTTAGAGCAGCTGACTCATAATCAGCGGGTCGGGGGTTCGAGTCCCTCAGGGCCCACACATAAAAACCCCTGTAAATGTAGTATTTACAGGGGTTTTTTGTTGGTTTTTGATGGGCT
>CAZOHG010000044.1:0-30259 GCA_964579725.1 uncultured Deferribacteres bacterium | reverse complement strand
TATTCCGGATTTCGGTGAACATTTTGATTTTCGGGTTTATCTCAAAAATGAAGGTCATGGGTACGCCCGGAGTCTTTCTGTAGAGCTTGTGCCCGATTCGCTCTGGCTCGACTTGAAACAAACTCATTTTTCCGTTTCGGAGTTGGCGCCCGGAGCAAAAACAGCCGTCGAAACGAGAGCTTACATTAATCCCAGTACCACGTTACCTCCGGTGCCACGTCCTCTGTCGGCTTTCCCGTTGCTAAAAGTTCGGGCCGCGTACAGCGACACAAGCGTGGAAGACAGCGTGCACGTGTCCGTTGGGAAGGTTGGATTTGAATATGCCACCGGGTGCGCTATTCCCTGGGAAATGGGGGGGAAGGGAGACCTCTGGCATTTGTCCACCCACCGGACACATTTGGATAGTGTCAGTTGGTATTGTGGCGATGAGAGTTCCTATCGCTACAAAGACAACATGAATGCCTATCTTCGAACTATTCCCTTTGTGGCCGATCAAAAATCGGAATTGAGTTTTTGGGCCTGGTACGATGTGACCGTTTACGGAGTGGATGGGTTTTACGTGGAAGTCAAATCCGACACCAGTAATTGGCGCGTACTCGATTTCATCGGAAGCGGCGGGGCTTTAAATCCCTTCTTAATGGGAAACGGCTGGCTGCGCTACACCTACGATTTGTCCTCAATCCCGGCCGGAACCCCCATGCAGGTGCAATTTCGATTTGTTTCGGATGACAAAGACGAAGCGGAGGGCGTGTACATTGAGCACGTCGAGGTCAAGTCGCAAATGGAAACAGCCGTGCCTGCAATTCAGGGGCGGAACGACGGGGTTTCGCTTCCCAAACGGTTCGAACTGGAGCAAAATTACCCGAATCCGTTCAACAGCTCAACGGTAATCGAATATGCCTTGCCAGAACGAAGTGGAAGCGGGCTATTTCGTATTTTTAATATGTTAGGTGAAGAGGTTTACGCCCGAAAAATGGGTCCCCAAGCGGCCGGTGTGCACCGTCTTATTTGGAACGGGAGGGATTTGCAAAATCGCCCGGTGCAAACAGGACTCTATTTTTACCAGCTTCACGTTGGCAAATTCAATGCGGTCAAAAAGCTCATTTTACTGAAATAGGAGTGTTTGTCAGGGCAACACAGGCCAAAAGCGGCTGGGAAGCAAAAATTCTGGAGAAAGATTGGGGAAAATCGCTTTCAAAAGATGAATCAATGCGGTGTTTATTTGGGTAAGGAATCGGAAGTAGTTGGGGACAAGGAAAAGACGGAGGTTCAATTGAGGATAAAATCGGGACTGACGGGTATTTTGGGTGTGTTTTTTGTGGTACGCTTGGCCCTTTCAGCCGGATTGCCAAATCCGACTGAGACTGTTCTTTTTAACGGAAACGGGTACGTTCTGGCACATAAAATCATTATTAAGATAAAATCTTCTTCTTTTCAACTCATGAAACGAGACATTTCTTATCGAACGCCCGCCTCTTTAACGGGACTGGTTTCCGTGGATCAAAAATTGTCTCACTTCCAAATGAAATCGGTGAGAAAATACTTGTTTCACAAACCTATTCCGATGGGTGTTCCCGACGACATTGATCGGTTGTACGTGGTACACTACGCGGCAGATGTTCCACCCTGGGAGGTTGCAAAAGAGTTGGATTCGGACCCCAATTTGGAATATGCGGAACCTGTCCCTGTGTACTTGTTGGAAGCCACGCCAAACGATCCCAAATATCCTCAACAGGAACATTTGCCCCAAATTCACGCTCCCGAAGCCTGGAATGTGCAAAAAGGCAGTGCTACCGTGAAAATTGCCGTGGTAGACTGCGGTGTGGATTACAAGCATGAGGATTTGTCCGGGACGCTCTGGATTAATGAAGCGGAGGCAAATGGCGTGACAGGGGTGGATGACGACCACAACGGCTATGTGGACGATATTCGGGGGTGGGATTTTGCTGAAAACGACAACGACCCCATTAATCCTCCCAAAGATGCACAGGGTTATTATTCCCACGGCACGCACGTGGCGGGTCTGGCCGCGGCCGTTACCAATAATCAAATCGGTGTGGCCGGTTCCAGTTGGGGGTGTCTGTACATGGCTGTCAAATGTGCCAAGGACGATTCTCCGCGTTTTATTACCAACGGGTACCAGGGCATTACTTATGCCGCGGACAATGGTGCCGATGTAATTAATCTCAGTTGGGGAGGCGGGGGCTATTCGAAAAGCGGGCGTGACGTAATGGATTACGCTTTTCAAAAGGGTTCGGTGATTGTGGCTTCGGCAGGGAATGACCCCACCAGCAAACCCCATTTTCCCTCCTCTTTTCGACATGTTTTAAGTGTGGGGATTGTGGATTCACACAATCACAAGCCCAGTTGGGGAACCTGGGGAGTCGCGGTGGATATTATGGCTCCCGGCTACGAAGTCCTTTCCACCTTGCCCGGAAACGCCTACGGCCGAATGTCCGGCAGTTCAATGTCCACGCCGGTGGCAGCAGGGATCGTGGCCTTGGTAAAATCCCGTCACCCGGATTGGGGCCCCGAACAATTAATGGAACAGGTGGCCTTTACAGGGGACAATATCAACGCGGAAAACCCAAATGTAGTTGGTTTGCTGGGCGGTGGGCTCATTAATGCTTACCGTGCCGTGACCGAAGAAAATCCCACTCCGCACCCGCCCAAATTGCGATTGATTTCCACCGATATTTCCGATTCGACTCTGGGCAACAACAATGGCCTCTACGAGCAAGGAGAAATTATTGCTATTCAGGCCAGATTTCACAACTATTCCATGGGAAAGGGAACCAATCTCAAGTTTTATTTGGACGCAGCCGGGGACACCAGTATTGTCCCACTCAATTCACCCATTTCCGTTCCCTTTGTGGATCAGGAGTCAGACGTTTTACTGCCCGAGGCGTTGACTTTTCGAATCAGCAAACAAGCGCATTCCCACATGGCGAAACTTGCCATCCGCTACACATGCGACCAGGGGTATTCCAAAGCCGACACGATTTCTGTTTTGATTGGCAAAACGCCTGTTCTTTTGGTAGACGATGACGACGGGGACAATAATGTGGAGCAATTTTATACCTCGGTGCTGGATCGAATGCACGTTACCTATGGTGTCTGGAATCATATGAATATGGGAACACCCAGTGGCAAGTATTTGTCCAATTTCCCCATTGTCATCTGGTTTTGCGAATGGTCTTTTCCAAGTTTGGACAAGGCTGATCGAAAAGCATTAAAAGAATATCTAAACAGAGGCGGCAACCTTTTTATTTCCGGCCAGGATATTGGTTGGGACCTAATGGATGCTTCCAGCGACGATCACAATTTCAGTAGCGAACAATTCTTTAAGAATTACCTCCATGCCGATTACGTTGCCGACAATTCCGAAGACAATCATGTTAAGGGGGCTTTTGGGGATCCCATCGGCAGCAATCTTCAATTTGCGATCTACCAACCGGGGCGTCAGAGTAACAATCAATATCCCGACGTTTTGAACCCTTTGCCAGGGGCATTCCCCGTGTGGCAATACGTGGTCAACGGAGGATACGGTGGGGTTCGCTATTCAGGAGACTATCGTGTGGTGTATTTTGGCTTTGGATTTGAAGCGATCGACGCACCAATGAGCGTGAGCGATGCGACCGAAATCTCAAAGAATAGAGATACGGTAATGGCTCGGATTCTGGCGTATTTGAACCCGTTGGTTGTCACACCCCTGACGGACTCGGAAAATTTGGACGCCGATTTTCCGGTTGCGGTTGTGGTAAAAGGGGATACGCTTGGGCTCCACGGCGTCAATTTGTATTGGAGATTGAAAGGCAGCCCGACCTTTCAAAAAATTCCTATGAACCGAAACGGCGTCATTTTTCACGGAACCATTCCAGCGCCTCACCAAAAAGCTCATATTGAATATTATTTGGAATTGGAAAACAATTACTACACCTGGGATGCACCGGCCAATGCTCCGGATCAGGTGTACCAATTTTATGTGGGACCAGACACGGTGGGTCCGAACATTTCCTACAAAAAGCTTTCCAACACCTTGAACGGAAGCAACCCGTTTGCCGTATCTGCAAAAGTTGTGGACAATTCCGCCGTGGACCCGCTGTCGGTGTACGTGCATTTCTTTTCCAAAACAGCACCGGAAGACAGCGTTCAATTGGTGCTTACGCCGGCAGGGGACCTCTTTACGGGGGCGATCCCGCCTGTGGCAGCTTATGGGGATACGGTGACATACTGGTTTTCCGCTGCCGACCAATCGACTCGGAAAAATCGAGCCGTATCCGATTCAGCCCACTTTTTGATTGGCTACGACGATTTTGAGTCGGGTCTTGGCAATTGGGAGGTGAATCCGCCCGGCTGGGGAATTGACCAAACCTACGCCCATTCCGGTTCCTATTCCATTAATGACAGCCCGGGCAAAGTGTACGGGAAGAATGAGATTACATATATTGAAACGAATTTCGAGTTTGATTTTACCAAGACCTCCGCGGCAATGTTATCTTTTTGGACGAAATATTATCTTGAATTTGACCATGATTTTGGATATATTGATGTGAGTACGGACGGGGGAACGACCTGGCAGCAATTGGGCGACAAAATCGGCGGCGTTTCCACGCGTTGGAAGGAAGTCAGACGCTCTCTAACCCCCTACACGGGAGTTGGTTTCGGTCACGTGAAAATCCGTTTCCGGATGGAAACCGACAACCATCAGGGCCCGCCCTTTATGGGGTGGTTTATTGACGATGTTCGGGTGATTGAGGGAGTCGATCTGACGGATGTGGCATCGCGAAAAGGTGGTTTGTCTATTCCCGATAAATGGGAAGTGCTGCAAAACTATCCGAATCCGTTTAATCCTGTAACAAAAATTACAATCCGAGTTCCCGAAAAACAATTTGTCCGAGTTGACATCTACAATTTGGTCGGACAATTGGTTCAAACCATAGAGAAAAAAGTCTTACCTGCAGGGGAATATTCGTATATCTGGAAAGGGACTGATTCACAGGGGCATTCTGTGCCCTCTGGAATCTATTTTTTACAAGTTACGAGTCAGAAAAAATTTACACAAACCCGAAAAATGGTTCTCATGAAATGAAAAAGGCAAAGGAGGTGATGAAGTCTCGAGGTTCCAAAAAACAAGGCAAAGGAGGTGATGCCGAGAGCCCCCGCCAGTAAATCCATCTGGTTAAGGAACAGTTTACACGGGTAATCTGTTCGGTAATGAGGTTTGATGTTGTGAATCAAAATGGAGGGTAAAAACATGAGTAAAAAATTGTTTGCTTTTGTAACGGTGGCTATGGTCATGGTGTTTGGAACATTTGCTTTGTTTGCAGCAAATGTGTCCCAAAAGCCTGTTGTCAAGGCCAAGAAAATGACGACAAGCAAACCATCCGTTAGCATGATCCGTTCGAATGGCAATGGAGCCGAAATGGCGGCGGCACCGCTCTTTTCGGATGATTTTGAAGGCACGCAGGATTCCTGGTGGCCGGATGCCAGTTGGAATAATACCGATTCGCCGCACGCCGGCAAAGTTTTCTCCCAATCGACATGGGAATACACCGACGCCGAATCCCACAGTGCCAGCCACAGTTGGCATAACCTCACAAATGTCAACCAACATCTGGATTTTCTATTTTCTCCTGTATTCCATGTGCCCACTCAGGTTACGATTGACGGCATAACCAGTGAACTGAAGGGTGGATTTATTAACTTTATGGCTAAAATGGATTCCACAAACGGTGCGGTTTTACGCATTTATGTCAGTGACGCAACACCTTTGTGGAAAGTGACCGATGACGATCCCCATTCCGGTGCGAAGAATTACAATATGACCCAGCCGGATGTCCCGCAGATTCGTCAATGGCTCATTTCTCCACAAATCGATTTGAGCGCCGCTACGGCTCCCAAATTGATATTTTGGCACAATTATATTTCGGAGTTGGAATGGGATTATTTGGCCGTAGATGCTTCCACAGACAGCTTTCAGACGTACACGAATCTGGCTGTTTACTCGGGTAAGCAAGAGGCCTATGTGGCGGATACGCTGGATCTATCGGCTTTTGCCGGAAAGAAAATCTGGTTCCGCTTTCGCTATACCTCCGATGAAGGGTTCACTGAGAAAAATGCGCACTGGGATGTCGACGACATCTTGGTAGCAGACAGTACCGACACCATTTTTTATGACGGTGCCGAAGGAAGTGCCTCAGCATTCACAATGGCCGGTTTTGGTGGGGGCGATCCGAGTGGTATTGCGGCAATTAATACCCCGATTGGCGATTGGACCAAAGTCGATCTGGGCAATGTCTTGTTGAAAGGCGCTAAGCCCGGTACGGATGTCCGTATGGCATTTCAATGGTCTACAGCCGGGCGTTCGGTTGATGGAACCGGCATTTATATTGACGACGTGAATGTGATTCCCATGGGCAAACAGCATGTGGATGTGGAAGCCGTCGGAGTAGCCGGCCTTACGCAAGCAGCTCTGGGGCATGTTTTGAGTCCCAGTGTGGTCATTGCCAATGTCGGTTTGGATACCTTGAACGGCCGTATTTCCTGGCTGGGCAAGATCTACAAACATACACTTTCCAAGGCGGGCGAAGATAGCATGTACGTTGTGGCTAACTTGGTTGGTGTACAGCAAATGCAAGGCTTTGCACCCGATCAAACCATTCGTGTTGAAGCTTTGGAAAATACCCGCTGGACGCCGATGGAACCTGGTGATTACACCATGGGTGTGGATGTTATTTTAAATAGCGATACCTATAAAGCCAACAACAGTGTAAAAGTGGATTTTGAAGTTTTAGGCCCTCCGTTTGCCATTCCGATCTACAAAGAAGATTTCGAGCCGAGAGCCGGTGAGAAATCCCTTGAGGATTTCGGATGGACGGTGAAAAATAAAACTGACCATGGCTGGATATATGATAGCTGGATTTACGGCATGGGTCCGTCCCTTTCAGGCTATTTCTACGGGTGGACGGGTGATTCAGCCAGTGCAGCCATGCCCATTGATGCCTGCATCAAAAGCCCCGAGATTGACATTTCCAAGGTCAATCCTCACAATGTTATTTTTATGAATTGTTACATCTATTTCCGTCCCGGCCACGGCGGATTGCCCGCTCCGTGGGGTACCCAGAAGAGCGATATCTCCGTGGAATATTCCGTGGACGGCGGCGCCTGGCAGCAGGCTTTCTACTGGGCCGATGACGATACCCTTCCGGGTGACATCAATCGCTGGCCGCAAACGCCGAAAGGCATTCCGTATTGGCAGAAAACCGACCTGATTCTGCCCAATGCTGCAGGCGGTGAAAAATTACAGGTGCGTGTGCATTTCACCTCGGAAAATTCTTATGTCTTTGGCATTAACTTTGATGAAGTGGTGATCTACCAAGGCTTAATTAACCCCGTTTTGGGTGACGTCAAAGATGTTCCCAATGACAACGGAAAGCAGGTCGCTTTGGCCTGGCGAGCCTCGTGGAATGATTTGAACAAAGTCCCCGGGGTTAGTCTTCAGAACCCGGTGACCCATTACAATGTCTGGCGCGGTCGACCGGTAGGTGGCGGTGCGGAAGCCACTCATTTCAGTACAACCAAGGAAATGCTGCGAAATGCCGCTGATTTTAAGGTAGGTCAGCAGGTTATTGCCGACGACCATCATATGTTGTGGGTATATATGGGCAGCGTTCCAGCCATGGGATGGAAATATTACGGCTATGTGGCTCCGACGACGGCCGATTCTCTGGAAACGGCTTTTATGGTTTCAGCTCACACGGCAAACCCCAATATTTACGATGTTTCGAATGTAAGTAAGGGTATGTCCATTGACAATTTGGCTCCCCATGTGCCGGGTGGTCTCACAGGCGCTCAGGCCGATTTCCACGCGGTCATCGGCTGGGAACCGGTTCCCGATGAAGACCTGATGTTTTACACGGTTTATCGGAAAGATGCCAACGGCAACTGGGTCCAAATTGCCAGAACGACCGATAATTCGTATGTGGACAAGAACGTAACGCTGGAAAAAACCTACACGTACGCCGTGTCGGCAACGGATTTTGCCTGGAATGAAAGTGCCAAATCCAAAGAATTGCCGATTTTCGTAACCAGTGTGGACGGCAAGGTGTCCAACGCGGTACCGACCGATTACGCCTTGAATCAGAATTATCCCAATCCGTTCAACCCGACCACGGAAATTCGTTACGCGATTCCCAAGAGCGCCAATGTGACCATTTCCATTTACAACGTATTTGGTCAAAAGGTGCGGACTCTGGTGGCTGGCCATAAATTGGCGGGTTACTATGTGGCTACCTGGGATGGCCGCGCGGACAATGGTCGAGAAGTTTCCTCCGGCATCTATTTCTATGAAATTCACGCCGGCAAGTTTACCGCGACCAAAAAGATGACGCTTATGCGGTAAGCAGGATGTTTCTTTTTCTCAGGCCACCGAAATTTTTTCGGTGGCCTTTTTTTATGGGCGAAAAAAAAGATGAAAGCTTTCCCGTCAAAAGGGGAAGTTTTCCCTTGTTTTTTATTGAAAAAATATTAAATTTTAGAAAAATTGGTTGTTGTGATTTTTGAAAAAATAAGAGTCCAAATAAGGGAGGAAAAATGCGGCGTACGTTGACGATTATTTTTAGCTTGGTTTTTTTAGCAGGTCTGCTTGCCGGTTGCGGTGGTAGCATGAAAACGCTGCAAGAACCGCCGACTTCCGAGAACACCATTCTCATTGTGGGACAGGTGCTTTTAGAAAACAATTTTTACAATACTAATCAGACCGAAGTGGTGAAGGATGGCATTCAGGTGGCTATTATTGGCGAAGTAAACAAAAATGGAAAGAAAAAAATTGTGGGCTACTGGGCTACTACGGATCCCAATGGCTATTTTTATCTGGCCGATGTTCCCCCTGGTAAGTACAACATTAAAGGAATTAAGGGGGTGGTATCCCGAGGGACGCTGGTTACGATTACCAATCCGCTCAAGTATTCTGGGAGTGTGTTTCAAATCCAACCGGGTGAAATTGTGATTTTTGACGGGAAGATTTTTCCATTTTCTCCCCAGAATAGGGTCATTGACCTGCAGCACAATCTTTTTATTATTGACAAAACCAGCGAACGAACGGGAAATGTCAACCATATGGCCATGCTCGCTCTAAAAAATGTCAAATTGGTGACAGGAGAAGTGGCCAATGAAGATCCTGTGCCGAAATATTTCATCCGAAAATATCCCAACAGCCCGTGGAAGCCTTATCTGGAAAAACTTTTGGAAAGTGAAGTCAAAATGGGCGTTGAATAACAACGTACCAATTCTGTTTTGCCAAGCCCTGCCAGCAAGCGGGGCTTTTCTGTTTTTTGGTTTGAAGCCGAAAAAAATATTGCTCTAACTGATTAGAGCCGCTATATTTAATTACTATTTCAAAATTGCGGCGAAAAAAATACTGTCCGTAAAAACGGCGCAAAAATGTGTTTTGGAGGATTCATGAGACGGCCACTAAAAATTGCCATTGTTCTTGTGGGATTGTTTTTCTTAAATGGCCTCGTCTTTTCGAAAGACCGGCAGGTTGTTCGGGTGAATTTGGAGGGGCAATCGTCGAAGATTATCCGAAAATTTTTTCGATTGGATCCTGATCTTTTAACCGAACATCCGATAAACGGAAACTACGAGGTACTTTTAACGAAAAAACAGGTAGATGCCGTTCGGGCGTTGAAAATCCCCGTTACGCCGCTCATTCCCAGCACGAATGAATACGAAGCGCACTTGCGAGCCGAGGGTTACTTCGATCATTTCCATTCCTACACGCAAATTGATTCAATTATGCACGCCATTGCCGATCGGTATCCGAGCATTGCAAAAGTGTATGATATCGGTGATAGCTGGGAGAAAACAGCGGGCCTTGCCGACCGTGACATTTGGGCAATAAAAATCTCCGACCATGTGAACAAAGAGGAAATCCGCGAACCCGAGGTGTTGTACATGGCGATGCACCACGCCCGAGAAATCATTACGCCCGAAATTATGCTTTACTGGATGCATTATTTGACCGACAATTATGGCAAGGATTCGACCGTTACCAAAATCGTGAATACTCGCCAAATTTGGATCGTCCCGTTGGTAAATCCGGACGGATTTGAATACGTGCGCAACGTGGACATGTGGTGGCGCAAAAATCGGCGCCGAAATGCCGACGGTTCGTACGGAGTAGATTTAAATCGAAATTACAGCTTCAAATGGGCCTACGACGACATCGGTTCCAGCGGGAGGCCTTCCAGTAACGTGTACCGAGGTACGGCACCCTTTTCCGAGCCGGAAACCCGGGCCATTCGAGATTTGGTGGAAGCTCACCATTTTGTCATTAGCCTCTCTTACCACAGTTACGGCCGGATGTTTCTTTATCCCTGGGGCTACATTGCGGAGGACACACCTGACAATCCCATTTTTAAAGCCATTGCAGACAGCGTTACAGCCCGAAATGGCTACGATGCCGGCAATGTAAAATCGGGGACGATTTATCTGGTAAACGGGGAATGTGACGATTGGATGTACGGCGAACAGCAGTCAAAATTTAAAGTGTTTGGATTTACACCAGAAGTCGGGACAGCTTTTCACCCCGACACTACCGAAATCATGCCCCAAATCCTAAGGAATTTACAGCCGAATATCTACGTGGCGTTGGCTGCGGAAAAGTACAGCCTTCGCCCGGAAATCCGCTTTACGCCTTTGGCAGATCGGGAAGATACGCATTCCCCTATTTTGATTACAGCTGAGGTGCACCCCTCTCCCTTCGGATTGGACACGGCCAGTATTCGCCTTTATTACCGCGAAGCCGGAACGGACACGTTTGCGAGCCTGCAGCTTCAAAATATTCCCGGAAGTGCCATTTACACCACTTCCATTCCGGCACCCAACCGTTCCACCACACTTTTCTACTATTTTTCCGCGAAAGACACGATTCCGCGGGAAGGCCTTTTGCCCCGAAATGCCCCGGACAGTTTGTTTGTTGTGGCAATTGGTCAGGATCGGCAGCCGCCGAAAATTGAATTTTATGCCTTGGGGGATCAATCCGTCTTTCAGGATTCGATTATTTTCCGCGCCAGAGTTTCGGACAACATTGGTGTTGATTCCGTCTGGATTGCGTACCGCGTCAACGGCGGCGTTTGGCACACCGGGCAGATGACCCGGGCAGATTCCACCGCCCCTTTTGTTTTTTCACTGAGCACTGATTCGTTGCAAGCGGGTGACCGAATGGAGTACGCCATTTGGGCCGTAGACGCCTCATCTGCCCACAACCGTGCCCGTGTTCCCGTTACGGGCTTTTATTCGTTTGTTCTTCGCTCGGATTACTTCTATTCCTTTGAAACCGCTCCCGTTTTCACGACAAATTCCCAAAGTGACTGGCAGTGGGGTGTGCCTACCTCGGGCCCCGGAATGGCTTTTGAGGGCAAAAGACTGTGGGCCACCAATTTAAGCGGAGATTACAAAAATAGTTCCGATTCCCGGCTGGATTCGCCTGAAATCGACCTGACTCAGGCCACCACTGCCGAACTGACCTTCTGGCACTGGTACAAAATGGAATACAGCCAGAGTACCTTTTGGGACGGGGGAAACGTGAAAATCTCGGTGGATGGTGCTGAATTTCAGCTCATTGTGCCGAAAAACGGCTACGATGGGAAGATCAACAACAGAGCCAATGTTTTGGATCAGCAGCCTGTGTTCGGCGGACCGGCATCCAATGGAAATCAGTGGCGGCAGGAAGCCTTTGACCTGACTCCCTTTGTAGGGCATAAAATTCGAATTCGATTTCACTTTGGCAGCGACGCCTATGTGTCCGACGCCGGTTGGTACGTAGACGATGTGCACGTCAATCTGGTTCCCACCTCGGTTGCCAGCCAAAGTCAGTCACCGATTCCGACCCGTTTTGTTTTGGAACAAAATTACCCGAATCCGTTTGGATTGGCCGGGAATACCGGTGCGTCCATAACCCGAATACGCTACGGCCTACCGCGTCCCGAATCGGTAACCGTGGCCATTTTCAATGTGCTCGGGCAGCGGGTGCGGACGTTTCGATTTTTGCGTCAGGCGGCAGGTTTCCACCAAATAAATTGGGACGGGCGAGACGAAAGCGGACATCTGGTTGGAAACGGGGTTTATTTTTATTCCGTTAAAGCCGGTACGTTTCGGGGCGGCAAAAAGATGCTTCTTTTTCGGTAAGCGCTTTTGTTGCACCGGAAAAGAGTTTTCCGAAAAAACCGTTTGTTTTGAAAATGAGCTTCCTGGTGAAGTTGTTCCGAAGAAAAAGCGGTCGGCCATCTTTAGCCTGAACATTCGGCGAATTTGGGAGAAATTTAAATGAATTTGCGAAAATATGTGGCGTTGGCTACTTTTTTGGGTTGGGGAATCCAATCCCTTTTGGCCTCCGTAAATTGGACGCCTGTTACGCCAACCAAATTTGATTCGGTTAGGATAACGGTGACCAATTGTACCGTTGGCGCCAAATTACACTGGGGCGTCAACGGCTGGACGGCCCCTGCTTCCGTGTATTGGCCGCAGGGAAGCCTGCTGTGGTCTGACGGTGCGGCTATTGAATCTCCCATGTCCGGCCCGAGCAACGGGACCTGTACCATAACCATCGGCCCCTTTGACAATCCGGCACAACCCGTCACGGAGGTTGATTTTGTGATTCACTTCAATGATGGGAGCTGGGACAACAACAATTCGCAAGACTACAAAATTAAATTCATGTCGGGGGATGTCGTCTGGTCGCCCTCTGCACCAGGGCCCAACGACACTGTCACCATTCATATTGGCAACGCCACGAAATCGGGCAAATTACACTGGGGCGTCAATGCCGTTGATCACCTGTGGACGCGCCCAATCTCGGATTACTGGCCCCCTCAAACCGTTCTGTGGTCGGACAGCACGGCTGTGGAAACGCCGCTTCAAGGGCCAGGCACCGGACACACCAGTGAGATTCAATTGGGGCCGTTTCGTTCGGGAAAACAACTGGTGCAGTCCCTGGATTTTGTGATTCATTGGGCGGATGATACGTGGGACAATAACGACGGCTCCGATTACCACATTTATTTTAGTTTTGAACCGGCACCGGGAGACCCGAAGGTTGTGTGGACGTCGCTTGCGGAAAACGACATTTTGGGCAAAACGGTTTCTCTCGCCGTGAACGCCGTCAACGCAGACACGGTGGAGTACTGGTACGACGGTCATCTGATTGCACACACAACAGCCCCCTTTACCGTTGAGTGGCAGACCGACGGGGTTCCCTTTGGGAAACGGACCCTCTACGCGCGGGCCGTGAATGCCGCAGGGCGCGTTTCATTTTCCCTCCTTCACGTTTGGAAATTGCCGGAGATTGTGCATGCCCAGGCTCCCTCCGGTACACAGCCGGGTATCAATTACCACTCGGACGGTACCGTCACATTAGCCCTTTTTGCCCCGTACAAAAATTTTGTTTTGATTCAGGGGGATTTTAACCATTGGAACGGCTCGAACACCGTCATGAATGTTCAGGATGACGGCCTTTGGTGGAAAACCCTGTCGCTTCCGACCGGAAAACACGAGTACCAATATGTAGTGGACGGCTCATTGATTATTGCCGACCCGTTTTCCGAGGACGTGGATTGGACGGCAAACGGAAAAGAAGATTGGCACCCCGAAAATGCCCGAACGGTGTTGCCGGTGCCAAAGCCGCAATTCCAGTGGGAAGATAGGGCGTACACCCCTTTACCCAAATCCGACTACGTAATTTACGAAATTCACGTGGGAGATTTTAGCCCGGCGGGCACCTTTCAGGGGCTCATTGAAAAATTGGACTACATTCGCGACCTGGGCATGACGGCTATCGAGCTCATGCCCACTTACGAATTTCCGGGTGGACACAGTTGGGGGTACAACCCGGCTTTTTACATGGCTCCTGAATCGTCCTACGGAACACCCGAGGATTTCAAGCGATTGATCAACGAAGCCCACAAACGGGGGATTGCAGTTCTTATGGACATGGTGTACAACCACAGCGACGCCACCTGTCCGCTTTACCTGTTGTACAAAAATGACTACGCCCACAGTCCCTACTACCACGCCGTCAATAATATGTGGGGATTCCCTGATTTTGACCATTACAAGCCGGCGACGCAAAAATTTGTAGACCGGGTAAACAAGTTCTGGATGCAAGAATACCACATTGACGGGTTCCGCTTCGACTACACCAGAGGCTACGACCAGACTTCGGAAACCGGCAATCTAAATTTGCTGAACCGAATGGCGGTGGTGGCTCACCTGAACAATCCGAAGGCGTATTTGATCGCCGAACATTTGCCGCAGGACCCGGCCGTCGCCACGTCCACTCAAATGGATGCCGAATGGCACGACACCTTTCACGATCAAATGAAAGCGAATTTGCGTGAAGGCTCTTTTGAAGGGAGCAGTTACGCTAATTTGGCCAACACGGCCAGAGCCATCGATTTTGCCTTGGATGGTTTTTCCGCCCCCACACAAGTGATTAACTATCTGGAAAGTCACGACGAGCAGCGCGTTGTTTGGGAAGTTCGCACCAACCCGTCGATTTCCTACGATCTGGCGCTTCAAAAATCGCGGTTGGGTGCTGCCGTCTTGTTTACAGCAGCCGGTAATCCCATGATGTACATGGGAGAAGAATTTGGAATGGACACCCCAAAAACACTGGATTGGAACAAATTGAAATGGGGTTATTTGTCGCAGCCAAAAACCAAAAAACTCTTCGAATTTTATCGTAGAATCATTCAATTTAGAAATAAACACCGCGCCCTTCGTGAGGGAACCGTACGGATTCTCAAAAAGTTTGTGGCTCAAAAAACCATTGTGTATGAGCGAAAATCGGAAAATCAACGGATCGTTGTGGCGGCAAATTTTTCAAGAAGCCCCCAAAAAGTGGACATTCCTTTGGACGGTCAAAGCCATTGGTACGAATTTGTCGTCGATTCGGATCTGGGAATCGCAGACACGCTAAAGGGATTTATGCTTCCCGGTTCTTCAGCACGCATTTTTACCAATTTTTTGGATTGGCCTCTGTCCGTGAAACAGAAAAGAGTGGCCGCAGGTCTGCCGAGGAAATTCGAGCTGTTCCAAAATTATCCGAATCCCTTTAATCCGACCACGCAAATCCGCTATTGGCTCCCAAAAGAAGCGGTGGTGAAATTGGAAATCTTCAATCTAACGGGGCAGTTGGTTGCTGTGCCGGTGAATAGTCGCCAGACGGCTGGCGTTTATTCCGTGCGGTGGAAAGCCGAGGGATTGCCCGGGGGCGTGTATTTTTATCGCTTAAAGGCAGGTGATTTTGTCTCAATGCGGAAGATGCTCTTGCTGCATTAGGCAAAATCCTGCCGGTGGCGCGGCTTGGGAAACTTGTGCACTGTGACTGAAACAGGTAACGGAGGTTCTATGGAAGAAACCAGAGAGGAGTGGGGCAGCAAACTGGGATTTATTTTAGCAGCGGCGGGGTCAGCCATCGGTCTGGGGAACATTTGGCGGTTTCCCTACATGACCGGAGAGAACGGCGGCGCCGCTTTTGTTTTGGTCTACATTTTCTTTGTCATTTTCATCGGATTTACAATTATGTTGGCCGAGTTGACCATTGGCCGTCATTCGCAGCGGAATGCCGTGGGCGCTTTTGAAGCCATTTTCCCCAAAACCAAATGGAAGTGGATAGGTATTTTGGGCATCCTTACAGGGGTCGGAATCCTCTCCTTTTACAGTGTGGTCGCAGGGTGGACACTGGGCTATTTCTTTAAAACCGTTTTGGGTGATTTTTCGGGACTCTCCGGTGCCGGCGCCACGAAAGAGATTTTTGCTCATTTCATCAGCAATCCGGTGGCAAATATTGCCTACCTCTTTGTTTTTATCGGCCTGACTGTTTTTGTTGTTTCCGGCGGTATTTCGGAGGGAATTGAACGGTGGACAAAGATTCTTATGCCTCTTCTCTTTCTGATTTTAATTCTGCTCATGATTCGAAGTGTGACGCTGGGAAAAGGCGTTGAGGCCGGATTGTCATTTTACCTGAAACCGGATTTTTCAGCCCTGAATGCCGAAATTTTGATTCGGGCTTTGGGACAGGCGTTGTTTTCGCTGAGTTTGGGAATGGGCGCCATGATTACCTACGGAAGTTACATCTCCAAAGAGCACAATCTGGTGACCTCTGCCGGTTACGTGGTTTTTTTCGACACCCTCATTGCCCTTTTGGCAGGTCTGGTCATTTTTCCCGCTTTATTTGCCATGGGGATGAATCCCAAGGGCGGCCCGGGTCTGGTGTTCATGGTGTTGCCGTCCATTTTTGACAAAATGCCGGGCGGAATGTTCTTCGGCACCGGGTTTTTCATTCTCCTGGCCATTGCAGCCCTTACGTCCACCATTTCGTTGTTGGAAGTGGCCGTGGCCTATTTTATTGACGAAAGAAAGTGGTCCCGAACCAAAGCAGCTATTTTAACCGGTTTTGTTGCCTTTTTACTGGGCATTCCTTCGGCTCTTTCTCAAGGTGCTTCCAGGTGGTTTGACCACCTGCCTCTGGTTCACATGCCGTTTTTAGATTTTATGAATGCCCTTTTCGGAAATTACGCCCTGACAGTCGGTTCTTTTTTTATTTCTATTTTTGTGGGATGGAAATGGGGAATTGCCGCGGCCGAGAAAGAGATTGCAAAAGGTGCGGAGAAATTTCGTCTGAAAACCGTGTGGGCATTTTCGATTCGATTTTTTGCCCCTGTTGCGATCTTCTTGATTTTTATTTATTTAATCTGGACAGGGAGGTTTTTTTAGGTGGATCGGGCAGTGATTATTCAGCCTTTGAAACCGTTTGATGTGCCGGACGCGACAGAGATTATTGCCCGAAACCCTCTTTGGCAGCGCTACGGCTTGACCTTTGACAGTGTTCAACAGGTGCTGTTGGAAGGTTTGAAGCGCTCCGATGGAATCTATTCCGCTCGAATTGAAGCGCACCTGGCGGGGTTAATTTGGTTTGACGTAACAGGCACTTTTTACCACAGCGGGTACATTCGGTGGGTGGCGGTTCATCCCGATTTCCAGAATCGGGGACTGGGTAAAATTCTCTTGAAATTTGCCGAGGAAAAAATTCTATCGGTCGGCCCCAATGTTTTTTTGTTGGTCTCCCATTTCAATCGGTCGGCGCAACGGTTTTACGAACGCTTGGACTACCGGAAGGTGGGGGAACTGCCGGATTTTTACAAGCAGGGGATTACCGAGTGGATTTACCGCAAGACGGTGGGGCCCATTGTTTCATGACACGTTTGTGGTGGCAAACGACGCGCGGAGCGGCGATTCTCCTTGTGTTTGTGAGATTTTCATCGGCCTTTTGTGCAGGTAGCCCCTCTTCCGATTCCAAAACTGTGCCGGTTACCTTCGAATTTCACCCCAAAGAAACGGTGCACTCGGTTTCGGTAGTCGGCGATTTCAATGATTGGAAACCGGGAGCCACGCCTCTTGTCGGGCCGGATAGTAGCGGTAGGTGGAAGACCGTTCTCCGTTTGCCTTACGGAGTGTACGAATATCGATTTTTGGTCGATGGGAAAAAGTGGCTTCGAGACCCCCAAAACCCTTTCTACGGGGGGAAGAACAGCAACTCGCTGTTGATTCTCAAAGATCCTGAATTTCCGGAAATTCGGCTAGTGACACCGCTGCCGGGGACGGAAATTCGGCGATTTCCCGTCAAAATTCACGCCCTTTTTTTGCCGGGGAGATCCGGATCACCCTGTTCCGAGATCAAAAGCGTTTTGCAAGTGGACAAAGATCAATTTGTTCCCGTTTTGGTGCAGGATTCTCTCATTACGGCCTACGTGGACACCCTGTCGGAGGGTTTCCACCAATTTACACTGACTGTATTCGATCGGGACGGCCGTGCGGCGCGGCCTGTTTGGGGGGCTTTTGTTGTCAATCGGTTTAATCAGCCTCCTGTGGCCGGAAGTGGCCCCTCCGCCATTTGTTTTACTGGAAAACCCGCTCCCCTGCACGCCGGGTACAGCTTCGATCCCGACCTGGACCCTCTGCGTTCTTTCGATTGGCAAATCCAGGTAAAAAAGGATTCTCTCGCTCTGAAAAGCGGAGTTTTCCCAGCGTTCAAACCCGATTCCATCGGGACCTTTCCCGTGTGGCTTTCGGTGTCCGATTCGTTTTCCCGCAGCAAAATCGATTCTAACCGAATTTTTGTGTTTCACACTCAAAATTACCCTGTAAAATTCATGGTGTTGGGGACGGAGTTGGGAGTGCCGCCGGATTCCCTGAAAAGTATTGCCCTGGTGGGGGATTTCAATCATTGGAGTCTCCCCGGTTGCAGCTTGTCCGACGCAAATAATAATGGGGTGTGGGAAGCAAACGTGGCGCTTCCGCCCGGTGAATATGAGTACAAGTACGTTGTGAACGGAACGAAATGGGTGCCCGACCCCATGAATCCGAGACGAATTTCGGACGGCTGGAACGGCTTTAATTCGCTTCGGACGGTGCAGCGGCCGCCCGTTCCTGTGCTCCAATGGCAAAGCGAGGTTACCGGCGATTCCATTTTGTTAGACGCTTCCAATTCTTACGACCCGATGGGGGATTCGATCACCGTTCACTGGATCCCGGATCGCCTGAATCCGACAAAAATAAAAATTCCTCAAAAAATGACCGCGCGTTTTCCCGTTCCGCAACGAGATGGGGTGTATTTCGTTCAAGTGCTGGTGAATACACCCAAGCGCGCTTCTCCGCCGCAAACCATTTTGATTAAAAAGCGGCAAAGGCAATTGACGATCATGAATCTGGAAGATTCTCCCACTTGGGCCAAAAAAGCGGTGGTGTACGAGCTGTACGTTCGAAATTTTACAAAAAAGGGAACCCTAAAAGCGGTGCGCAAAAATCTGGGGTACCTTTCTACCCTCGGAGTCAATACCATTTGGCTCATGCCGATTTTTGAGGCGCCCAGTGACCACGGGTACAATCCCAGCAATTTTCGGAAGATTCGGCCGGATTACGGCAATTTGCAGGAGTTCCGAAATCTAGTGGCTGCCGTACACAAAAAACACATGTATATCATTCTGGATTTTGTGGCCAATCACACCGGTGACCAGCACCCCTATTTCAAATGTGCGTATTGGAATCCCAGGTCGGTTTTTCGTGATTGGTTTATCTGGCGGGGCAAGCACGCCTACACATATTACAACGATTGGGACTCTTTTCCCAATTTGAACTATAAAAATCCCAATGTGTGGCATTTTGTGTTGAAAAATGCCGAATATTGGGCGCGCCAGGGTGTGGACGGTTTTCGCTGCGACGTAGCCTGGGGAGTTCCCCACCCCTTTTGGAAGGCTTTTCGGCGGGTGCTCAAGGGGATTAATCCGCAATTTCTGCTTCTGGACGAGGTTTTGCCGCGTTCGCCAGCTTACCACGATCTGGAATTTGACATGTCGTACAACACCGATTTTTACGGAAATTTGTTGGACATTTTTCGTGGGCGAAAACCTTTGGACGCTCTCGAGGAAGCGCACAAAAAATCGCTGATGAACTACCCGCCGCAGGCGTTGTCGCTGAATTATTTGGAAAACCACGATTTAAAGCGATTTTTGGCCCGATTTGGCGCGGCCCGGACGCAGTTGGCGGCGGTTTTGTTATTTACTTTTCCGGGAACGCCCTTGATTTTTTCCGGGCAGGAACAGGGTGCCCAGACTGCTTTCCCAGAAGTGCTTAAGAAGGATGTGTTCTCCCCCTGGTTCGAGTTCTACCAAAAACTTATTGCGCTGCGCCAGAAAAATCCCCCTCTTCAAATCGGAGACTACTTGCGGGTACAAAATGACGCCCCTCAAAAGGTCTTTTCCTACCTTCGAGGCAAAGGGGAAAACCAATTTTTGGTTGCGCTGAATTTTTCCAGTGCCCCTCTTTCTGTAACCCTGCTTCTCCAGAAAAGCCGCTACCCCGATTTGGACTCCGACAATGCCGAATGGCGGCAGGTTTTTCCTCTTAAAGAACGGACGCTACCGTTTGGCCTTGCTCTAAAAATAAAACTTGGTGCCTACGATGCGGCTATTTTCCGCCTGAAAAGAAAATAGGCTGAAACGCACGCCCAAAAACGGATGGTCTGTTGTTCCTGCTTTTTTGAAGTTTGGATGCCTTCCCCAAAAATCCCATTTGGCTTGATTTTTTTCCGTTAATTCCGTACATTGGGTCAATTCGCGGCAAAATCGGTTCGTTAGGAATTGAGCCGCCGCATTTCAAATCAATCTGTTTTCTGGGGTATAGCAATCGAATAAAGAAGAAGCCTGCCCATGAAAAAATTTCCGAAACACTTTACCTGGGGAACAGCAACGGCCAGTTACCAGATTGAGGGTGCCTGGTTGGAAGGCGGCAAGGGACTGTCTATTTGGGATGCTTTTGCCCACACGCCCGGTAAGATTAAAAATGGGGACACCGGAGATGTGGCGTGCGACCATTTTCACCGGTTTAGAGAGGATGTGGCTCGCATGGCCGACATGGGGTTGCGTGCCTATCGCTTTTCGATTGCCTGGCCGCGCATTCAACCCACAGGGCGGGGAAAACCCAATCCGGAAGGAATTCAATTCTACTCCGATCTCATTGACGAATTGCTTGCCCACGACATCACGCCCTGGGTGACCTTGTACCACTGGGATTTACCGCTTTCCTTGCAGCTTGAATTGGACGGCTGGCTGAATCCCAAAATGGCCGAGTTATTTCGCGACTACGCCGCCATTTGTTTTGACGCCTTCGGTGACCGCGTCAAACACTGGATGACCTTCAATGAGCCGTGGGTTGTGGCCATTTTGGGGTACGGACAGGGGCTTTTCGCGCCGGGTCGGGTTTCCAACGCGGAGCCCTACCGGGTGGGGCACCAAATCTTGCGCGCTCACGCCCTCGCTGCCGAAGTGTACCGGCGGAAATTTCAACCCGTCCAGAACGGTCAAATCGGAATTGCCAACAATTGTGATTGGCGGGAGCCGCTAACCGACTCTGCCACCGATAGGGCGGCGGCTCAACGGGCGCTGGAATTTTTCTTCGGTTGGTTTGCTGACCCGATCATGGTCGGGGATTACCCGGACACCATGCGCGCACGCGTGGCAGATCGCCTGCCCCACTTTACAGAACAAGAAAAAGAGGCGCTTACCCAGTCGGTTGATTTTTTAGGGCTAAATCACTACACAACCCTGTACGCATCCGATTCTCGGGGCAAACCGGTTTCCGGAATGCCCTACGGAAATGGGGGGATTTCCGAGGACCAGGATGTGCAGCTCTCGGCCGACCCCAATTGGCCGAAAACGACCCTGGGCTGGGCGATTGTTCCGTGGGGACTCCGCAAATTGTTGCACTGGATCGACGCTCGCTACGGACACCCGCCTATTGTCATTACGGAAAACGGCTGTGCCTGCGATGATCGCCTTGAAGATGGCCAGGTGCACGATACGGGAAGAATTCAATTTCTTACCGACTATCTCAGCGAGGCTCACCGCGCGATTGATGAAGGGGTGGATTTGCGCGGGTATTTCCTCTGGTCTTTTATGGATAATTTCGAGTGGGCACTCGGATTTTCCAAACGCTTCGGAATTCACTACACGGATTACGCAACGCAAAAGCGAATTCCCAAGGATTCTGCCCGATGGTACAGCCAGGTGGTGCGACAAAATGGAGTCTAATTGACGACCTAACCGAGGAACAAACCATGCAAAAACTTTCCGTTGTCGAAAAGGTAGGCTACGGCCTGGGAGACACCGCTACCAATCTGGTCTGGCGAACGCTCATGGTGTTCTTACCGATTTTTTACACCGACGTGTTCGGGATCTCAGCGGCTGCCGTGGGAACCCTCCTGTTGGTGTGCCGCTTCTGGGACGGCATTACCGATTTTATCATGGGCCTGATTGCCGACCGCACGGAAACCCGCTGGGGTAAATTTCGCCCGTGGGTTCTCTGGATGGCTCTTCCCTTTGGTATTATGACGGTGTTGACGTTTACCACGCCCGATTTGAGTATGACCGGAAAACTCATTTACGCTTACGTCACGTACAGCGGGCTAATTGTAGTGTTCACTGCCAGCAATGTGCCGTATTCCGCACTCATGGGCGTCATGTCGCCCGACCCGGATGACCGCACCAGTTTGTCCTCCTACCGTTTCTTCTTCGCTTTTTTGGGCGGGTTAATTACGCAGGGGCTAAATATTTACTTGGTGGAATTTTTCGGACACGGCAACCAGATGCGTGGCTACAAGGACACCATGATTCTCTTTGCAGCGCTCAGCGTGGTTTTCTTCCTGATTACATTTTTTACCACAAAGGAACGTGTAAAACCGCCCAAAAATCAGCACTCTTCTCTTAAACGGGATTTGGCAGACCTTGTTCGCAATCAACCGTGGGTCATTTTGTTTTTCTTGGGAATTTTCTTTGTGACCATGACGACGCTTAAACAGGGCGCAACCATGTACTATTTCAAATATTACGTGGGAACAGTCCATCTGGCCACCTCTTTTATGATTGTGGGACTTTTGGCCGCCATGCTCGGTGCTGGCCTGACCGAGCGCCTTACACGCCTTTTAGGACGGCTCGGCACCATGAAAGCCAGCCTGCTTCTGGCGTTTTTAAGCAGCACTCTGTTGTTTTTTGTAAAACCTACAGGGATTGCGGCTATTTTCACGCTGAGCACCCTTACGGAATTTTCCACAGGCCCCATTGTGACCCTGTTTTTTGCCATGTTGGCCGACAGCGCCGATTATTCGGAGTGGAAAACCAATCGGCGCGCCACGGGCCTTGTTTTTTCGGCAGGAACCCTTTCTCTGAAATTTGGAACCGGCATTGCCGGAGCTTTGATTGGCTGGGTGCTTACCGTTTTTGGCTACGCTGCCAATGTCAGCCAATCGGCTCACACGTTGTTGGGCATTCGCCTTTTAATGGGCATTTTCCCGGCAGTGGTGGCTCTTTTGGCGCTGGGTGTGTTTGCCTTTTATCGAATTGACGATGCCTTTCTGGCCCGAATTCGGGATGAGCTTTCCCTTCGCAAACAAGCCGGGGCTGAAGCGTAAGAGGGATACGTAATTGAGCAGTCTCTATCGTTTCGGTCGGCATCTGGTTTGCGACTTTTCAATCCCCCAAAAATTTGCTCCCAGTTTCCGAGAGAAAAGAGCCTTTTCGGGAAGACAGCCTAACACCAGAGCCAGTTTGGCTTAAAAATCCTTTTGAAATTCGTTTCGGGGTTCTTGTACTGCCGGAAATGAAACTTTCGGGGGAATTTTCCAAAATTGCTCACCCCCAGGGTACGACACGCCCCCCGAAAGCGATTCAAGCCAAAGTAATCTTTCCTCAAATAAAATTCTAAAGAATTTAACGTAAATTGACGACATTCAAATGGGAGAAATCTCAAATTGAAATGGGCAATCCTTGCCCAAAAATCTCCCTTACAATTTTATTTTTAAAGGTGATTTGCTCCGGCAGAACAAACTGTTCAGGAAAAAGGACGTCTGTTTTGACGGATGACCTTTTATGGACCATGCGCGGGTGGAGAGAAAGGATGCTTTTTCAAGGAAGATCGGAGAAAACATTCTTGGAAGAGGCTGAGTGAAGATTGCGCACAGGCCGGAAAAACAGGGAAATGGAGTTTCTGTGAAGATTTGCGGAAACACCCGAGCCAAAATTCTCATTGGAATGGAGAATGACACCCATTGGCCATGACCAAGGAAGCACAACAAATTGAGGAATTACTCAGATCCCTCGAAGAAAATTCCGATCGAGTCCTGTTTGGGGATGAAAGCACTGCGAGTTCGTTTTCCGATTTTGACTTTCTGAAAAAGCGGCAGTCCGATTCCGACCAGGAATTGTCTGATTTGCCCGAACCAGATTTGGACGAAGAACCGGAGGAGTTTCTTCTCGAGCAGATTTATTCTCAGGAATCGGAGGCGGTTGAAAAAAGCGCTGCGCCGGCACAGGAATCGCACCAAGAAGTGCCGCCGTTGTTAGACGACTCATTCGAATCGGCCCCTGAACCACCGCTATTTGAAGAACCGCAACTTGAAATTGCGGACGAAGAAGCGGAGGAAGAGGAAAACTTCGGTGAAAATCCCTGGGATTTCGAAAGCGGGGGAGAATCCCGTAAAGGGCTCCCCGGAAAATTTCGGGATGCCAAGGTGTTTGTGGGGCTGGATATCGGTCGACGTGCAGCCAAATACGTGGTGGCGCGCAAAAAAGGGAAAGACCGAATCATTCAGGCTTTCGGAATTCTTAACTACCCGCTGAATTTTACGTTCAATTACCGTGATGTGGCCGAGCGGATTATTGCTCTGCTTCAGGAAAAAAACCTGCTGAAATCGGCTAAATTGAATTTGGGAATTTGCCACAATGATGTGGGAATTCAGCGTATTAGCCTGCCGCAGCTCAAGAAAAAGGAAATGACCGAAGCAATCATCTGGTTCCTGAAAAAGAAATTTGAGTTTCAGGAAAGGGTGGTTCTCACCGATTTTGTCATTCTTGGCAAAAAAACAAATAAGGGTGTGGAACACGCCGACATTTTGGGAGCCATTGCTCCGAAAAAGGTTGTTGACGAGAGCATTGAGCCCTTTATTGAAAAGAAGGCGATTCCCTCCGCTTTGCTGCCCTTACCGGCAACCCTTTTGTCGCTGTACCGTGCCGCTCATTTGCAGACTGAGAGTGATTGTATTGCCATGGTGGACATCGGGGCGGAAAAAACGACCATTGCGTTTATTCATGATGACAATCTGGAATTTTCACGCACGGTGCCCATTGGCGGCGACCAGATTACCGAGGGAATGACGGCAACCATTTTTCACGAGGGACAGGCCGTTCAGCTTGACCTCTTGGAGGCCGAACGCCTGAAGCGGGAATTTGGATTTCCCATGCCCGGCAAAACGGTGGATGAGGTGAATGGCGTGCCGATTCCGGAATTGGGGGCGCTCATGCGACCCTATTTGGAACGCCTTGCCAGCGAAATTCAACGCTCAATTGACTATTACCGCGAAAACTATTCTGTGGACAAAATAGATCGCGTGTACCTCCTTGGAGGGTCGGCGCAGCTCAAGAATCTCCTCGATTTTTTGGACGGGGAAATCGACGAGAAATTGGAGCTCTTTCAGTTTTCCATGCACTTCCCGTTGAGCCTTTCTTCGACGGATGCCCAGACGTTCCACAATCGGTTTTTGGAATTTGGGGCGGCGGTTGGTTTGGCCATGGAAAAGGGAAAAGAAATCAATTTGTTGCCGGAGCCGTATCGGAAGCTGGAATTGTTCAAACTCCAAAAGCGCGTATTAATTTACCTTTCGCTTTTGACGTTTACCGGTCTGCTATTTATTTCGGCCACCAGTTTGTTGCGAATTACCAGTTTGAAGAATGAATATCGTCAGCTTCAATTGGAATACAAAAAGATGTTGCCGAAAAAACATCATTACGACATGCTTTTGGCAGAAAAGCGATTTTTGACCCGCAAGAAAAATATTTACAAGAGTGAATTGATTTTGGACAATCCGTTGCCCCAGATTTTAAAGATGATCTCAAATATTTTTCCGTCGGATATGGCCTTGACGGGTATGTCGATTTCCCACGAACCGATGCCCGGTGCCAATGGAACGCCCCGAGCAAAAAGCACCAAGGGGAACAAGAAAGATAAGAAAAAGGAAGCGGTTGTTCCGGTGGCGTCCTTTCTGCACCTTCACGGTGTTCGGCACCATCCGCCTCCGGACGAAGGCATCAAACTGGCCAATTTTATGCTGAAATTGAACCGAACAGGTTATTTTCGGCGCGTGTCGCTGTTAAATCAGTCTTTTTCCGAGGAAAAAGACGAAATGCGTTTTGAGATTGTTTGTGAATTTTAGCGAATCAAAAAGACGGTCTAAAATCAACTACGGCGTTTAAAAAAACAAGGGATTTTGCGTGTCTGCCCCAAAAAATGAAAACAGGACAGTAGAGGAAAATAAAAAAGTTCCGAAGGGGACGAAAAAGGTCGGGGCTCACAATTTGACGATTGGCCTCGGATTCGGCCTTTTGGTTACGTTGGTGGTTCTGTGGGCTATTTTCTACTACAAACCGATGGCCAGTCACATTCAAATGGTGAGGGCTCAGGTGCGCCGCTGGGGAGGCGGGTTGCAAATGGCGGCCATTCCTCAGGCAAAAATAACGGCGTTGGAACAGGATGTGGCGCAATTGGAATCGGATATCGCCTCCATCGAAAAGAAAATTTACCCGATGAAAGACATGCCGCAGATCGGCCGCCGGATCATTCAACTGGGCCAACGCCATCATTTGGTCATGATTGCCATGACGCCGTCCTACGATGTGTTGTTCCCGGCCAATTTGGCTTCCGTGCGGAAGAAACCATTGGTGAAACTGCCGGTTACTTTTCTAATTCGGGGGCGCTATTTTGACATCGGACGTTTCTTGGAGGATATTCCCAAATTACCGTTTGCGTTTGCCGTGGACGAAGTCAACATGGAAACCGCACCGGACGTGTACCCGAATGTAAATATTCAATTGAAAGGGTATTTTTTCCTGCTAACCGAGAGTGCTAAATTTCAAGAGGACAGAAAACAGCGGCAGCCGAAAAAACTGGGTAGCAAGTCGCAAATGAAACTGTAAATAAGCTTCAAGATTCGGAAACAAAAAGGGGCTCTCACCCGGTTCAGTGTGGGTTTGATTAGTTGAGAGCCCAAACCGGAGAGATAAAAAATTATGGAATTGCAAAAACGGGAAAAGATTCTTCTCGGCGTCATGGGAATTGCCGTGGGCGTTTTCGTGCTGAATCAATTTGTGTTCTCGAAAAAATCGACTTCCCCTGCCAAGCGTCCTCTGTTGGTAAAACCAAATCGTACCCAACAAGTGGCCAAAGGGGAAATGAAGTCCGGCCAGTTGCTCCCTCGGCTTCATGGTGTGCAGTTTGTGAATTGGCGCAGGGACCCCTTCATCGGGGCATTCACTGAGGATTTGTTGGATTCGCTGGGATTTCACCAAAAGGTACAGCCTTATGTTTTAAAAGCGATTTCGTGGAAAAATAACGAAGCCTACGTTTTGATTAACGACAACATCCTAAAAGTGGGCGAAACGGTGGATGGCCTCACACTTGTGGCCGTTGACGGCAACCGCGTGATTTGCGAAAAGAATCGCCGGAAATTTTCACTAATATTGGGTGGCAATGATGAATAATCGAATGCTTTCAAAACGCATCGGATTCTTAATCCTGTCTCTATTTTTGGCCAGAGCGGCCTTGGCCAATGACGTGTTTTTGGTTGGCCTGCAAACCAAGCAACTTCCGACGGAAACGGTTGTGTCGTTTGTCTGTAACGGTGTTGTAAAATTTGCCACGCAGGAATTTGAAAATCCCCATCGCCTTTACGTCTACTTGGCCAACACCCGTCAGGGACCCGTGCCCGATGTGACCCGTGTGCACGGCGGCCCCGTTTTGAAAATCGAGATCAAAACCTATCTTCAAAATCCGCCGGTACTTGCAGCCGTTCTGTATCTTCGCCGGAAACAACCCTTTCAGATTACCCAATCGGGTAAAACCATTGCGGTTCATATTCAAAAAGAACAGGCGAATAGAGTGGAGACGCAGGCGTCACTACAAAAACTCGAAAACGAAATCTCTTCCATTCTTAATATTCCGGGACGGATTTCCCTGAATTACCACGATGCCGAATTGCCGAACGTCCTGCGACTTCTCTCCAAACAAAATCATATTAATATTGTGGCTGGCAAAGATGTGGTTGGGAAGGTAACGGTAAGTTTGCAAAATGTCAGCCTGCGAGAAGCATTGGACAATATTCTGAAAGCCAACGGATTTGACTACATGGTAGAGGGCAATGTGGTGCTGGTCAAAAAAATGGACACCAATCTTCCGGGTGAATTGGTTACCAAAATTTTCCGGCTCAAATATGTGGACGCAGAAAATGTGAAAAAAACCCTGGAGCATGTGAAATCAAAAAACGGAAGTATTGAAGTTTTTGACAATTATTTTGACACAAATGCTGCACAATCGAAGCAGCGGACGCCCGGAAATCTGAAAAAAACGCAGGTCGTGGCTCGCGGAGGCCATTCCAGCGTGCTGATTGTGACGGATCGGCCTGAAATTGTGCGGCAAATCGGGGACCTCATTGCTCAATTGGATGTGGAAGCGCCTCAAATTATGATCGAATCCAAATTGGTTGAAATGGCGCCCTTGCACGAGGACAAATTGGGCATTGACTGGGACAAAACCATTAGTGCCTCACTCTTTTGGCAGCAAATGTTGCCGGGCGGAAAAGCCCAGTCCTATTCGGCCATGGTGGAAAATCCTCGCGCCGGGCAGTGGACCCTTGGGCATCTTTCGGCAAGTCAATTCGGCATGGTGTTGGATTTCCTGAAAGAAAAAACAGACGCCAAATTGATTTCGAATCCACGAATTACCACCACAGATGACAAAGAGGCTGTGATTAGCGTGGGTACAACGGTTCCGATCCCTCAGATTAATCGGGGCGTGGGGGGACAGGGAGACATTGTCACATTCAATTACAAGGATGTGAATATTGAACTACGGGTTACACCCCACGTGAGCGAGGGCGATCAAATCGTCATGACGGTCAATCCTGTCATTGAAGAGATTACGGGCGAAGTGGTGGTGGATGTCAACCGGGCCCCCATTACGTCCAAGCGGGCTGTCCACACCACGGTAACCGTAAGGGACGGGGAAACCGTGGTCATCGGCGGCATGATTAAGGACAACACGACGGTAAAAACGAGTCGCGTTTGGTTGTTGGGGGATTTGCCTTTGGTGGGAGCCGCATTTCGTCACAAAACCCGGGAGAAAAAACAAACCGATCTCATGATTTTTATTACACCGCATATTGTGAAGTCAGAATAGGCATGACCAAAGAGCAATTAGACGGAATTTTAAGTTTTGCCGTTAAAAAGGGTGCCTCCGATATTCACTTAAGTTCGGGGTACCCGCCAATCATTCGAATTCACGGGAAATTGCAGCGGGTGAATACCCGATCGGTGCGTTCCGAACATTTGCAAAAATTGGCAAATGAAATCCTGACACCCGAACAGCAAGAAACCCTAAAAACCACCAAAGAGTTGGATTTTGCCTACGCCATTCCGGGCGTGGCGCGTTTTCGAACCAACGTTTTTTTCCAGATTAAAGGGCGTTCCTTTGCATTCCGGGTCATTCCCGAGAAAATTCGCTCCCTGGAGGAATTGGGGGCGCCGGAAGGCGTGTACAATCTTGCCCGACAACGGGAAGGGCTGGTGTTGGTTACAGGGCCGACTGGTTCCGGCAAATCCACCACGCTGGCAGCTATGATTGACCTCATTGATTCGGAGCGCCAGGTGCACATCATTACCATTGAGGACCCCATTGAATATGTGTATTCGGGCAAAAATTGTCTCATTAATCAGAGGGAATTGGGGCCGCACACCAAATCATTTGCCAATGCCTTGCGCGCGGCATTGCGAGAAGACCCCGATGTCATCCTGGTTGGGGAAATGCGCGATTTGGAAACGATCTCCCTGGCGCTAACCGCCTCGGAAACGGGACATTTGGTGTTGGCCACGCTGCACACCAACAGTGCGGCCGAAACCATCAACCGAATTGTGGATGTTTTCCCGGCGGGCCAACAGGATCAAATTCGTGCCCAATTTGCCGACGCCATTCTTGGCGTCATTTCCCAGCGCCTTCTGCCCACACGGGACGGGCGGGGGCGCGTTGCAGCCATGGAGGTCATGATTGCCACCCCTGCCGTTCGCAACTTAATCCGGGAACGAAAAGTGCACCAGATCCCTTCTGCCATTCAAACTGGTGCCAAATTCGACATGCAATCCATGGACCAGAGCCTCTTGAAGCATATTCGAGACGGAAAAATCACGCGAGAGCAAGCTGTTCTGTACGCGGTTGATGTTCAAATGTTTGGCCTGAAATGAGAACTGGCAGCGTGGATTTTTTAGCGTAAAGCTCAGGCTAAGGCCAGGCAAAAAACTTTCCCACCACTTGAAATTGGCCTTTGCTTTCCAGTTTGTCTTATCTGGTTTACATCCCTGGCGAAGCAGAGCTCGTCCCTGCAGATTCGCAAACAAATTTGGGTTGTTTTGTTGCGGAGGGTGCCTGCCGGCGATGATGAAAAAATACCTTGCTTTTTTGAGAAAAATTCTTTTCTTTAAGGGTAAATTTCAAAGTGTTCTGTTCTTACAAAAAGGTTTTTTTCATTTCCCATCGTGACGCATTTGTCCGAAGGTTAGCTACACAAACCGACAATCTGAAAGATTTGGAAAGCAAGACTCGAGTG
>CAZOHG010000043.1:0-30635 GCA_964579725.1 uncultured Deferribacteres bacterium | reverse complement strand
TCACCACACGTTTTGGGATTCCTCGCCTGGGCAATTTTGAAAGAATGACGAGCGTGGCACGCCGAACAATCGCCCACACTGCCGTCCGGCCACATTTGCCCGATGCGATGGCACTGCTCGCACCCGTGTTTAACGGCCATGGGGAATTCGTACACGGCGCGGTCATCGTTGTGCAAAAGCCAAAATTGGTGGGCATGTTTACTGTCAGCGTAATCCTTGACCTCTTTTTCGTGGCACGTACTGCAATCTTTGGGCGTCGGGTACCGGCCGATTAAAATATCGCTACCGGGACACGTAAAGGCGTCAAAATCGCCCTTTTGAGCCGCGTGGCATTCAATACACCCGATGCCGTACTCGGCGTGCTTACTGTCCTTCCATTGTTCAATTTGTTTGACTGCAATGCCTTTCTTCTCATGACAGGTGACGCACTGTTTACTTTTGCCTGTCAGTTCAATTTCCGGCTTGGTCGATTCGCTTTTTTTGGTCTCAATTCCGGCAACAATGACCAGCGTGACCAAAAATAGGGTCGCAAAAATTCCAACCAGATACTTCGCTCCATCTCCTTTGGCCATTAAAATACCCTCCTTTATTTATTTTGCCAACAATTCCATGATCGTAAAAACCAACGCTAAAACGGCTGTGGCGCTTCCTAAGGCGTAACCAATGGGTGCTTTGGGCCATTTGGCTCGAAACCATTCGTCAATAAACGGCCAAAACACCAGAACAATCAAAAAGGCCAGGACAAAATATACGCCCAGCCAGAGCGGTACCAATTTGAGCAAGCCGTAGATCGAATAAAAATACCACTCAGGCTTAATGTGCAATGGTGTTTGCGCCGGATTGGCCGGAACGCCAATCCCCGGGGGGATTAAAATTGCCAGGGTGCTCATCATCGTCAACAAAAACAGCGTGACGTAAATGCCCTTTACAAAATGGTCGGGATAAAAAGGGTAGTGCCCTTCGTCCTCGTGCCCCTCCAATTCAGCCACTCCGTGAAGATGAATCATAAAAATATGGGCGGCGATGAGGGTAAAGAGAATCAACGGGACAAACAACTCATGCAAAACAAAAAAGCGGGTTAGTGTGTTGGCGGTAATTTCCTCCCCGCCTCGCATAAACGTCAGCAGCCAGTGTCCGATGAAAGGAACTTTGTCTACAAGATTCGTCCCGACTGTGGTTGCCCAATAAGAAAGCTGGTTGTAGGTCAGTGAATAGCCGGTAAATCCCATTGTGAGGGTCGTTCCGAGCAGCAGGGTTCCCAGAATCCAATTAATTTCTCGGGGTTTACGGTAAGCTCGGGTAAAGAACACCCGAATCATGTGAAGAAAAACCGCAATAATCATTAAATTGGCCCCCCATCGGTGCAGCCCGCGAATCCAGAATCCCAACGGGACATCCTGCTGAATATGCCGCACGCTTTCATAAGCCATGTGAGGCGAGGGAATAAAATAAAAGGTCAACAAAAGTCCCGTGGTGACCTGAAGCAAAAACAGAATCAGGGGGGTGGCACCCATTGCGTAGTACCATTTTTTCATGTGATTCGGAATCGGTTCTTTAATCACCAGATCTCGAACCACACCGATTGCCTTTTCGTAATCGATCGGAACGCGTTCGATCCACCAATTCTTTTTGAACACACTCATACGAGCCCTCCCGTGTATTTTTCTTTCATCCAGACGTAAACGAGGCCGGTTTTCACCTCCACGCGAAAATGATCCAGCGGCCGAGGCGGAGGGCCGGAAATGACCGTACCGTCAGGCCGATACCGTCCTTTGTGGCAGGGACAAAAGAATTGCTGGTTTTCTTTTTGCCACTGAACAATACACCCAAGGTGGGTACAAATGGCCGAAAGCACTCGATAACCTTCTTTTAAATGAACCACGAATATCTTTTGCCCGGCCACCTCCATGGGTTTGGCGTCCCCCAATTCAATTTCATCAAAATGCGCCACGAGGATTTCCTGCATTTTGGGGGGTCTTTTTTCCGGAATAATAAAGCGAAAAAGACCCGCCGTAAATCCCCCCAGGGCGGCTAAGATTCCTCCCCCGTACAGAAGGTTGGCCAGAAAATTTCGGCGTCCCTCCTTTTGCACTTCTTCTTTTTCTTCAGCCATAGATGCCTCCATTTTTATGACGTGTTGCACTCACGGAATGATCTCCCCCCAATTTGTTTGAAACCCCAATTTCCAGCGGAAGAATACGAATGGCCGGCGGCGATTCCGGACAGACATGCTCACAAATACCGCACCCCGTACAAAATTCCGGATCGATTTTGAGCCGAAGTCCCGCTTCAAATCGAATGGCTTTCCCCGAAAAGGGACATTTTTGGAAACAGGAATCGCACCAGCCACCGCGATAATTGAAACAACGCTTTGTGTCGATTTTCGCTACCCCCATCTTCAAAAAATCGAAGGTCAATGCCCCTTCCTTGCAAGCACTGACGCAGGGGAAATCATCGCAATACAGACAGGGCTGAAGCCTTGGAATAATAGCCGGCGTGCCCTGATATTTTCCGGCTCGGTGATCCAGCAGCCGGATGGCTTCCTGCTTGCAGGCGACCACACAATCGCCGCAGCTGGTACACGTGGCCGCCAGCCTATCTTCGAAGACCGCTCCGGGGGGCCTTAAAATGGGTCGAACAGCCCCTCGATTGGTGCTTTTGGGCGAATTCTTTTGCCCCGGCAGTTTTTCCCGAAGGGATTTCAATCCGAGTGAAAAAAATTCTCTCCGGCTAACGTCCATTCCCATGTTCCACGCTACGATTTTTTTCAACATCCGCTACGGATTGCCGACTTTTCCACACAAACTTCAGGGCATCGAAGGGACAAATATCGATGCAGTCTCCGCAATTGGTGCAATAAATGGAATTGCCCTCCCCCAATTTGGGCATCAGTCCCCAGGTACAAATCTCGTGGTTGTCGCAGACCCGACAAATAGAGGCACATTTTGAAGGCGTCAATTCTACCCGCAATTTTCTCGGCTGTCCCAAGAGCGAAAGAGACGCCCCCAACGGACACACATAGCGGCAAAATCCCCTGCGAACCACAAACAATTCAAGCGTGAGAAAAATCAGGATAAAAAGAATTTCTCCCCCGAAAATGTGAAAAAAGGCCAAACGCATCGCCTCCCGCCCAATGACGCCCGGCGGTGAATAAATGGAAAACAAACTGGTTCCTACCATGAGAGAGGCTGCAATCTCGGCCGTTAAAACAATCCACACAATCCACCGCGGTACGCGAAAAAGACCTTCCGGCGGATGAGAGACATGCAGCCATTTTCGATAAATCCACTGCCGAAAATCCGACACCCATTCCGAAAGAAGTCCGAAGGGACACAGCCAACTGCAAAATACCCGTCCCAGAATAAGCGCCAGCAAAAAGGGCGTCAAAAACGATACGAAAAGTGTTAAAAAAAACGTTCTGGAAATCAGAAAACTTTCAAACGATTCCAGAGGAGAGGCAATAAACCAATACCCTACCCCCAGAGATTGGTACCATCCGTTAAAAAAATGAATGCCAATAAGATTAAGAAACGGGACTGCCAACAGAAACACCAAACTGAAAATCTGAACCGTACGTCGATATTTAAAATAAACCCTTTTCTTTTTGGCCTTTTTTGCCAACTCTAACCGCTCCGTTTCAGATGATCCTCAAGGGGATCCACATTCACAGCTCTTGGAATTTGAACAGGACAGGCAGCCACACACAGTCCGCACCCCACACATTTATCCTCAACAATGACCGGCTTCAGATGAATCAATTGAATCGCCACATTTTTGAACGGACAGGCATCGTAACAGGCCCGGCAAAGGGCTTTGCCGTTGTACGCCCAACAACGCTCTTCGTCAATGCGTGCCAGTCCCATCCCGGCTTTCTCGGCAGGTACGTTTTGCAAAGCTCCGGTGGGACACACCTTCACGCATTCCATGCACAGGTAACAAGCGATGTGTTCCACATGAATCAGCGGGGTGCCCGCCTGCAAGCCACCTTTCAGGGAAATCGGCTCAATCGAATAATAGGGGCATACTTCGGCGCAGCGACCACAGCGAATGCAGGTGGCGATGAAATCCGACTCGGGCAATGCCCCGGGCGGACGCAATTCGTTTCGCTTAACCGGAGAATTCAGGATGCCCGAAATGGCTCTCTCCGGCATCAGTGCCGACAAACTAATACCGGCCCCAATGGTTAAGAATGATTTTAAAACCGTTCGGCGATCGACTGGCTGCGAGTCTTTTGCATTCGATTTCATTTTTTGGCTTTTTTGGATTGGGGAATGTCGTCCTCAAAATGATGGTACACCCCCATGACCTTAATCACACCTTCAATGGATTCGATTCGATTGCTTAAATCATCCAACTCCTGTTTGTTTTTTGTATCGAAAACCGCAATAATATTGCCTTTTTGATCGTGACCGTAAAGACTTACACCCTCCATTCCTTGGAGAGATTCATAAACCCCTTCCATTTTTTGGGGAATCGTCTGAATGGCAACCCCGGTGATCGGCATACCCGAAACCTCCGCATTCAAATCGGGGCGCCGATTCGGATCAATTTTACCAAACCGAAACCGGCGCCCCTTTTTCCGTGAGTAGCTATGCGATTTTCATTTCTACCGTGGTGGATTTCAACCGTTTGGGTCCTGAAATCTTCCGAATTTTCACCGCGCAGATCTTGTACTCGGGTTCTTTTGAGCCCGGATCTACCGCCTCAATAGTCACAAAATTAATCATTCGATTCAGATTCTGATCGTGCCACGGCACCGCCACCAACCCTTCCATGGGGCCTTCCACAATTTTCGCCGGAAGTTCCACTTTCCCGCGGCGACTTTTAATTTCAACCATATCGCCGTGTTTGATTCCCAACCGTTTAGCATCTTTGGGATTAATTTCCACGTAGGCGTACGGGAACCCGCGCAACAGTTCCGGCACGCGACCCGTCATCGTCATGGTGTGCCATTGTTCAATGACACGGACGGTTGTGAGATAGAACGGATATTCGGCATCCGGCGGCTCGGCAGGACCTTTGTACGGTCTTGCCCAAATGAAGGCACGACCATTGGGATGCCCGTAGAACTGAATCCAGGCTTTCCCTTTGGCCAACGGGTCGATTCCTTTCACGTAGCGCTTTGGCGTTCCCGGAGAGGTTACGGTGGGCACCGGCCATTGCAATCCATCGGGAGATTTTTTCAAGCGATCGTACGTGGCACCCCAGAGGTCAACATCCTGACCTTTTGTACAACGCCTGTAATCGTTCCAAACATCTTCCGAGGTTTTCAGGTCTTTGACAATTTGTGTAAACACAGGGTCCTTGAGTTTTTTGCCCAATCGGATAGAAAATTCCCGGAAAATCTGGATTTCTTCTCTGGCTTCACCCGGGGGATCGATGGCTTTCTGGGTCAATTGGGAACGGTGTTCCGTGCAGCCGTAAACACCTGGTTTTTCAAACAGGAAGGCGGCCGGCAACACCAAATCGGCCAATTGTGTGGTCCGCGTGGGGAAAATATCGGTGACCACGATGAAATTATCCTTCCGCTTAAAGCCCTTAATGACAGGTTCCAGATCGGGCAGGGATTGCGTCGGATTGGTGGTGTGAATCAACATGGCCTTGATTTTTCCGTCCGTAAGGGCCTTAAACATCGCCACAGTGTGGTAGCCCGGTTTTTTCGGAAGCCGCTCCACCGGAATATTCCAGAGTTTGGCAATTTGCTCACGGTGGGCTTTTTTCGCCACAAGCCGGTGCCCCGGAAGGATGTGACACAAACCACCCGCCTCACGCACGCCGCCGCAGGCGTTGGGCTGGCCCGTCAACGAGAATGAGTCGGCTCCGGGTTTGCCAATTTGTCCCGTCAACAAGTGTAAATTGTGAACCAAATTGTTCGCCCAAACGCCGCGGATTCTCTGATTCAGGCCCATTGTCCACATCGACATCGTGGCACTTGATTTGGCAAACCATCGCGCTGCTTGACGAATTTTGTCCGCCGGGCATTTAGAGATTTTTTCAGCCTTTTCAGGCGTGAAATCGTCAAGAAATTTCTTGTATTCCTCAAAAGTCATCGCGGCGGGCTTGCCGTTCTTGACCGTTTTGAAATCCACAAAATTCTCGACAAAATCCTTGTTGTATAAGCCCTCGTTGACAATGACATTGGCCATGGCATGCATAATGGCCAAATCGGTGCCAGGCAGAAATTGCATGTGTAAATCCGCAATTCTGGATGTGGGCGAAACACGCGGATCAGCCACAATGACCTTGACGCCGTCCGGGTTGGAAAGTTTTCGATTCATCACGCGCCGGAACACCACCGGGTGCGCTTCGGCCTGGTTCGTCCCAATCAGGAAAAAGCACGTGGCCTTTTCGATATCCGAATAGGAGCCCGAGGGTTCATCTTTCCCAAATGTGGTCAGATAACCGCCCACGGCACTGGCCATGCACAATCTCGGATTGCCCTCGACGTTGCTGTTCCCAATGCCGGCCCGAAAGATTTTTTGAATCAGATAGGTTTCTTCCGTCAGCGCCTGCCCGGAACCGTAGTAGGCCACCGAATTTTTGCCGTATTTCTTAATGGCATGGGCAAATTTGGAGGCCATAATGTCCATCGCTTTGTCCCAAGAAATCCGCTTAAAAGTACCATTTTTCTGCCGCAATAGGGGATATTTCAGCCGATCGGGGTGATTGTAGATTTTGTACTGCAAGAAGCCCTTCATACAAAGAAAACCGAAATTTGTTTTGGAATTCTCAACACCCTTCACAGCTACCGGTTTGCCATTTTTAATTCCAAGATACAACCGACAGCCCACACCGCAGAATCGGCAGGTTCCCTTCACCCATTTATCCACGTCTTTTTCGCCGGGAGGGATTTCCGCGCCGAGATTCGGAATTTTGAGGCTAACGCCCAGAGCCGATGCAACGGCTGCGGCTGCCGTGGTCTTTACAAAATCACGTCTTTTCATTGCCATAATGGTTTCACCTCCTTTTGCTTAATGTAAGGGTGAAGGTTTGGTTTTGTCAATTCGGTGAACCGACTCGGAATGCGCTGGGTGACACTGCCAGCACGTCTTTTTGCTCAAGTCGGAGGGAAGCATCATTTGGTCATATTCTTTCGCGTGACAGCTTCGGCACGTTTCAACCGTCGGAACACTCTTAAAATCCTCAAAAGACCCGTGGCACACGGTGCACCGGACATTGGCAATGCCGTGGCGCCCATTGGCCCATTCTTTGTAAACCTCAGGAGTGGTCTCCATGTGACAATCGCGACAGGTTTTGCTTTCCAGTTCGGTTTTATTTTCAGGCCAGCCGGGATGTTGGTCTGCTTGAATCAAAACCTTGGCCTTTGGCGTTGCCGCCAATTTGCCCGTATTCCGACTCAAATACGAAAAAGCCAACAACCCGACCAGTCCAATGAAAACCGGAAATATCCACAAAAGCTTTTTGGGCATGACTGGTCCTCCTGTTTTAAAATGCGCTCTTCTGAAAATCAATGGAGGTAGTCCGTCGCTTCCTCCGGCGGACTACCAACCATTTTGCTGTTCATCTCGATTAGAATTTTATTGTTAAGGTGGTTTTTAATTCGACCGGTTTTTCATTCCATTTATCCGTGCCGTTAATCAAATAGCCTGCGGCTTTGCCGGGCATAAAAATACCACCGCGAACTGTCCAGATGAGTTTCGGGTAAATTTTCATATCGATTTTAAAATCAGCTTCCGTACCCAAATCCGTTGCCTTGTCGGCCAAAATGGTCGTTGTTCCATTGCTGACCGTCCAGGCGTGAATGGGCTGCGTCGCTTTGATATAGGTAAAGGAACCGAAGACATTTACTTTCGGCATGGGTTTCAGCGAAATATTGGCCTGAAGCAATGTCGTATTTTCGAATTCCCTGTAGCCACGGGTATTGGGAGCCCCCAACCCTTGAGGGGTAATACCCTCTTCATCGGGCATAATAGAATCTTCCCAGATTTCCGTCACATAGAAAAAGCCTGAAGTCCGCAGCTTGTTTACGTTGCCTTTACCACCGGTCACATCGTTGTCACCGGAGCCCATTCCAAGGACACCGCCCAATTTGACTTTAGGAGTGGCGGCGAAAGTGGGCCGCAGGTAAATATTAAAACCCGAAATATCGCCATTATTAATATCGTGCCGTTGTTTGGGTCCAAATGTTTTGTTGGCGACATTGTCTTTGCCCGTCAAATAGTCGAATTCACCCTTGACGGCCAAATTTCCCAATTTAATCGTGGGCGCCACACCCACAATGGCCAGAGAACTAATGTTGGGCGTAAATCTCGCCCGGAAATATTGTAAGTCGTCCGGAACGTAGGTTTTGCCATCGCCGTCCCCGGCGTCTTTGTAGTAGAGTCCAAAGGCATTCACTTGCCCAATGCCGATTTTCCCGGCGTAATTGGCAAAAAGCAAATTGGCGTCGCGCCCGTCGGTATCGCCGAAAGCGCTTTTACCGGCTCCCACGCCGTTGTCACTCAGGCCATCAATCCCCTCCGACACTTTGGCAAATCCGAGGGTAATTTTACCTTTGTCTCCAGCCTGAACATCCGCCTGAATACCGTCCAAATTGTTGTCCAACACCAACATATTTCCCAATCGATATTCCTGACGTCCCACGCGGAAAGTGACGGGAGCGGCAGGAACTTTGAAGACCATATAGGCCTGATCCACATGGAACAAGTAATTGGTGTCCTTAAAATCAAACAAGCTGCTGCCTCCGTAAGCCCCGTACGGGCGATTGACACTCCTCAACGCGTTGTCAACACCCCACCAGCCCTGCGCAATGTCAAAACGGGTGACGGCTTTGGCGTAGTCGTTCGCGGCGGCTTGTACTTTAAAACGTAACATTTGCACAAAATAATCATCATTTCCATTGTGCTTGCCAAAAAAGAATTTCTGTTGGTAGAGTCCCCAGGCGGTGTACACACCGTTAATTTTGATTTTTTGCCCTTTTTGTGCCCAGGACGGTGAAACCAGCGAAAAAATCAGCAGTCCCACAAATGCCACAATAACAGTCTTTTTCATTACTTTCTTCCTCCATTTTGATTCAAACTGCGTTCCCTTGCCGTTTCTTTCCAAAAATAAATGGCTCACAATTCGTTGAACAATCACCTCCTTTTTTGTGTTTAAAAACTCCAGTCTGGTTGACGAAGCATTTGTACGCGGGTGACGCTGCCCATTGGCACCTTTTTGACGTTTTCCGGAAGCACAATAATACCGTTCATTGTCCGCATTTTCCTTACTCCCGGAAGCCGCTCCGTGCCAATGGGTACCGCGTAAAAAACTCCGTTTTTCAGATGAACAAACGCTTGAATAAGATTGATCTTGCCTTCCGTATTGAACAATGTGCTGCCTAATCGGGCGTTAATTTCCTCGTGACGTGTGTGTTTTTTCCCTCGCATTTTGAAAAGAGCGGGGCGAATAAATTCTTCAAAATTTAAAATCGCTCCGCTGGGATCGTTCGGAAGGAGAAAAACCGATTTCTCTTCTACTGTTCCAAATGAAAAAAAATGCCCTGGGTGAACATTTTTTGTTTTCAAGTGAATGCGAACCCCCATTTCCTCCAAAATTCGAACCAGACCGTCCTGCTTTTTCTCAGGCGATTGACCCATGAAAAGTACCATATCGCTGTCAAAGGCACGGGCAATGGTCTCTCGATCCGATTCTGAAAAGTCGGACAAGATTTTGTAGCGTCTGAAAACACCGCGATATTTCAAAACTTGTGCGGAAATGGTGTCGGAAATCCCCCTCAAATAGTTGTTGACCGTTTCGTAGTCTTTCACTCTCTTCGAAACCGAACACACCAACACCAAAGCCACGCGGGGTTTTCGAATCACGGGAAAGGATTTCAGCCCCAAATAGGACGCCGTGCCCACGTCGGAATAGGTAATTTCGTCTCCTCGAAAAAGTAGGACATCTCCCTTTCGGATATTGGCCCCCAAAGGCAAGATGTTTTCCCATTTTTCAAGCGGTTTTGCCACAATTAGCACATGGTCCGACACAACGGCCCCATCCCTTGGAATAATGACGTCAAATCCCCTGGGCACATGGTCAAACAATTGAACGGGAATGGCAATGGGGTGCTTCGCACCGCCTGAAGATGAATTTCGGGAAGAAATCGGGAATCGAGCCGGATTTTGAGGAGAAACTGTTTGAAGCCACGCGTGTCGAAGGGCAAACCCATCCGCCAACGCAAGAGTAGCTGACGGAAAATCGGCATCTGCAACCAGTTCTTTGCCCGCAATACATCCAATGGACTGCATGAGCGGAACATTCTCAGAAGGAAGTGTTTCTACATGCTTCAGGATTGTGGCAACAATCGCTTGGACGGATTCCAACTTTCCTCCTCAAGGCACTTTGTCTCTTAAAATACAAGAAACGTGCCAAAGGAACATTTTAAAAACTTGAAGCGCTATCTATTTGTTTATTTAGTGTTTGTGCGGTTTGGGGCTAATTTTATCAGGCGTGAAAAAGATACGGATTTCTGTCCAGGTGACGGTTTTTCGTCATTTGAGGAAGATAGGTTGTGAAGATAGTATTCTCTACTTTTTTTGCGTCGTGCGAAAGGATTCCACTTGCTTTGCGTTTAAAAGCGGGATGCGGATGACCACCGTGGTACCCACCCCGATTTTGCTCTTAACCTCAATCGTCCCGCCGTGTTCTTCCACAATTCCCAAACTCACCGCCAGCCCCAGGCCTGTTCCTTTGCCAACCTCTTTTGTGGAGTAAAACGGGTCGAAAATACGCGGCAGATCATCTTTAGCAATTCCGGTTCCGGTGTCTTCAATGGCCATAAAAGCCCAGCGGCGGGAATTTTCTCCCACGCGAATGCGCAGCTCTCCCCCCTCAGGCATGGCATCAATGGCATTCAGCAAAATATTCATTACAACCTGTTGCAAATGATTGTCATCTCCCCGAACTTGAACTGAATTTTCGGGAAATTCTGTGAACACCTCAATTCCCGCCCGTGACAAACGATATTCCAAAAGAAGCAGTGATTTTTCAATAATCTCCTTTAGGGAAACAGCTTCCATCTGGTAGTTTCTCGCCCGGGCGTACCCCAACAATTGTTTTACAATGGACTCAATTCTTTCAATGTTCTCAAGAATGAGATTCAAATACACCATGTTTTTCGTTCGGTCTTCCGGATTTTGAATAATATTGTGAATGCTGTTCTGAATCCCGTCCAGGGGATTGTTGATTTCGTGAGCTACTCCGGCAACCAAGCGCCCGAGTGACGCCATTTTCTCCGACTGAATGATCTGCCCCTGAGCGCTCTTTAATTTCTTGTACGCCTCTTGCAATTCTTTGGTGCGCTCCTGAACGTGATCTTCCAAAACCCTCATATATTCTTCCATTTTCTTCTGCATTTTGACTTTCTCGGTCACATCCCGACTCACCAAAATCATCCCCACAAAGGTCCCCTCGTCATCCCGAATGGCTGCGTAAACGTTGTCGTAATACCGATCCCCGTTTGAAGAAGGCACCATTCGATGGTATTCGGAAATATCGTTGGATTTAAAGCTGTCAATGATCTTTTCAACCGCCTTGCGCAATTTAGGCGGATGGCAATCCATAATGGAATTTCCGATGATTTCCTCCTCATGAATTCCCCGAATTACCTCCGCAGCATGGTTGCAAAATACCACGCGACCCTGAGGATTGACAAAAATAATGCCTTCCGTTATATTTTCAACAATACATTTAAAAATCAATGGATCTACGGTTGAAACCATGAGGGTACCCTTTTTTTGGAAATAGACGTCTACTGGTTGAAGAAGATTGGACTTTTTTACTAAATTAATACAGCGCGGGTTGGAAGTCAATGTATTTTTTTGGGGGCAATAAATTTTCCAAAGGCTGGAAGGAACCCAATCAAATGAAACCGAAAAGCAGCCACAGTCAATTGCATGACATTTTGGGGATAGTGCGGTTAGGCGGGGGGTTGTTGACCGTAAGATTCACCTGACAGGCATTCTTCTGCCCGCTGAAATTTCATCTCGAACATTCTTTCGGAGATTTTTTGCTCGGACCGAACTTGAGAGGAAATATCTTCGTAATTTTCCAAAAGCAAAGAAACAATGTACCTGTCCAATGCCCCATTTCGAGCATTTGTTGTCAAAATTTCTTCCACTTGCTTTCGGCCCATTCCCCTTCGGTAAGGGCGATCTTCCACCAAAGCGGTAAAAATATCCGCGACAGCCATGATTCTGGCGCCAATGTTTATTTTATCCGCCTTCAAATGAAATGGATACCCGGAGCCGTCCAGTTTTTCGTGATGAAAAGCCGCCCATTCTGCAATTAAATCCAATCCGCCGATGCTGTTAAGAACAGTGTAGGTAAAATAGGTGTGTTGTTTTATAATCTGAAATTCTTCTTGAGTTAAGCGACCGGGTTTTTCGAGAATGGAATTCGGAATAGCCAGTTTACCCAAATCATGAAAATAACCCGCAATTTTCATTTGCCCGATTTCCGTGCTGGTTAGTCCGAAATATTTTGAGAGTAACACGGCTGATTTCGCCACGCCCGTAGAATGGGTAGCTGTAAAACGCGATTTGAAGTCAATGACATGACGAAAAATAGACGCGATCGACGTAATGTCGTCCTGTTCAATTTCCACCAACCGAAAGGGTCCTGAATGTAACAAGATGGAATACAGTCGGGACGATGCCAAATCCAACCAGAAATCTTCCTGCCGTGACAATCCCATGAAAACATCTACAATGTCCGGGTGAATTTTTGTACCGGAAAGGACCATTATCTGGGAAGCAATGCCGTCCACCTGGTGCAAAATATAGTGTTTGCGATGAATCATGCGCTCAATTTCATCGGCCAGAACGAGAATTTGGGCGTCTGCAACACCGGGTGAATCGATCGTTTTATCCCAATCCTCCCAGGCTCGGTGATGGTAGCGCACAATGTCGGCAGAGGGTTTCAGCAGCGGAGAAAGCTGAAAAAGGGCCGCGCCCAAAACACAATGTGTTTCCAAATTGGTTTCGTCAAAGCCCCCGTGAAGTTTTTGTTTTTCTTCCAAGGTCAGTGCGCCGATATCGTGCAAGAGTGCGGCCAGGTAAATCTTTTCAATTTCCTTTTCGGGAAAGCCTGCCTCTTTTGCCAGTCTCCAGGCAATAAATGCCGTTCGCAGCTGGTGTGCTGCGATAGCCGGATTTGCCATATCCATTGTGTCAGAAAGCGAGAGCAAAAAATTACTGAATTTTACATTTAATTCTCGAAGCATTCCTCACCTCGTCCGCAACATTCCCAATTCCACTAACGGCCCGTCCCACCGATCACCACTTCCTGTTTTTTTGCCTCACTATTCTCTCAAAATGAGGGTCAACCGTATTTCTTTCATCGGAAAAATGGTGTAAATCTTTATTCCTATTTTTGCACATTGGTCAATTGTTTTTTGAGCTCTTCAATTATTCTGAAAAGGCCCCGCATGGTTCGTTCTGCTGTCATACGCTGAATTGTCGATTTAGTTCCGCTCGATTCGAGGGTCACTTTTTCCCGGATAATTTGCTGCTCAATTTTTGCAATTTGCCTTTTGATCTCCCGAGCAGTATCGGAAGTTCTATTGACCAAAATAAGCGCTTCCAGCCAGTTCTCTCCCTGACGGTTTCTCCCCGGAACCGGTCCGTAAATAGGGGTGTCAATTTCCCAGCCGGATTTGGCCAATTCATTTAAGGCATCTTCCAACGACCCCCATTTTTCAAATTTTCGCAAACCATAATAGTAGCTTTCCACAGCCCCCGACAATGGCGCGTTCCTGCGGTAATCCAAATACAAAATCTTGTAAATTGACATGGTTACAACCTCCTTGTTACGCCATTCGAATTATGTAAAACAGCACAGTAACGCTTTATTCTTTGTGGTGAAAGCGCCGTCTTTTCGGTCATATTTGTTTGAAATGAAACGTGTCCGTTTGCACGATTCACACAATTCAACCGGATATATTGAGGTGTTCCGAAAAATCCGAATTCTCGCTACGGCATTAAAAAACCCCTTCTGCCTTCGGACACAAAGAGGAAAAATCCTTGAGGTATCCATAAAATCGTTTGCAATATACGGCGTTTTTTTCAAATTAGCAAGATTTTTTTGCGGCCGTTCTTTTACTTCGCCACTTCCTCTGTCGGTTTTTTTGTTGCACACCGCGTTTTTATTTTTCAATTTTAACCGTATATGAATGATGTGAGTTCCTCCATCAACTCCGATCGATTTTGCAGCGTTACGGTAAACCGAACAAAGGACACGTCGGAAGCAGCCAACAAATGCAAAATCGGACTTCGCTTTTGGACAACCCAGAGCTGGTTTCGCGGCGAGGCCCACACCTTGAGAGCCGCCCGAATAAATTCCGTACAATGCATTTCCATGAGGCCGATTTCGTCCACGAGAATCCACCCGCCCGGCACAAGAAGTTCGTTTAGCGCCGCCACCCCGAATTCTTCAAACACCTCGCTCCTGACGCCGAAATTGCCAAAACGAATATCGCCCTTAAAATTGACATGGGCAAACACACGCTTTTCACCGGTTTGCAAATTTTGGAGAAAATAACCCACCGTTCGTTCATTTTGAGTAAAAGGAAAGGTTTTCAGGCCCACAGGCTGAATCGCTAAATTTTCAAATAGGCGTCGGACAAGGGTGCTTTTGCCGACGTGTCGACCACCTGTGATTAAAATGCGCATTAGCGAGAATAAACCAAAATTTCGATTCGATTCACAGCGCGGATCCAGCGGTCGAAAAACAAATCATTGGGTAAAACCAGCATGAATTTTCCTTCCGGAGATTCAAGCGGATGTCCGTCTTTTAAAAAGGCTAAAATGGCCGGTTTACCCAAAGCGCCCACCATTTCGTTTCGGCTGACAAATGTTCGGTACCCGTCCGGAGCCGACACAAACAGTCCCCAAAAATCGGGATTCGAAAGTTCCCGAGCAAAAAGAGCCTTCACCGGGTAACCCTGAAAGGTGAAGGTGCCGTGGTAACCACAGCCGCTGCCAATTTCAGGCAATCGAAATGTTGTGATTTTAATATTTCCGGTTTCTAAAATTTCAGCCAATTTTTCGGTTTTCTCGGGGGACACAACCAGTACTTCCGGCGAAAAAACGTGATTTCGCGTTGTTGTGGCCGGTATTTTTCGACGGACACTTCGGATTTCTACGGATGCAAGATTCCGCAATTCGCCCACTATTTGCCCGCTTCGTACCACCAAAAATTTAACCCCCGTAAGCGCATCCGGCAGGACCCGAGGAAGCAGACGGCCCCGGTACACCCTTTTTCTCGTATGGCACGTCGTGCAGCTCCCGGGCGCTACGGCGGGATGCGCGGTCGGTTTAATCACTTTTTTCGCAATGGCCAGAAGATAATGGGTTGGATTGCTTTGGTAGAAAATTTCACCCCAGGAGAGCACCAATTTTTGGCCGGAACGGTTGGCAAGGAAAATGGCCATGTCGATTTTGTGCCGAAAAGCGTTTTGAGGTGATTTTTCAATGCCCACGCGCTCAAGCAGCAATGCAAATGGAACCACCCGATATGCGCACAGCCCTCGGTATTTTCCTTCAGGTGAAAATTCGCGCAATCGCACGGGAATAACAGGAAACTTCTTCAACTCCGAAAGCTGCCAGACACCCGGCCTTTGGACTTCTCCGCGAACCACAAAAGAAAAGTCCCCGGCCCGAAGCCCTTGTGCACCCAATAGAAGTAAAAAGGCCAAACTGAGGGTCTTTTCCCCGATTTTTCGAGGCATGAAAGAAGGCATTTTCATTTCCTTCCGTTTTCGGTTCGAGATGGGGACACCTGAGTGGAATTGTCTGCCACTAAAAACAAACCGGGCGGTCTTGCATCCCCTACACCGTTCTCTTGTTCAGGGACTTCTCGCCAATCCAGGCGTACGAAACCATCTGGCGCAGGCGATTGGAAAGATTCCATCCAACCACTCCGGCCAACAGACCGGCAACGACAAAAACACTCAAGAGGAGAACCAAAATAAGGACCACTTGCTGCGGCGCCAGATGAAAAAGTCTGGCACCTTTTTCCACAACAATGGAATAGATTTTAAAAAGGCCGAGCCCTGCGATAATGCCCTGCACGATAAAGGGGTGAAAAAAACTCCACAACATGCCGAAAACGCCGGCAATTTGGAAATCGGTTCGGTCCGAAAAGGGCAGGGCCAAGCCGATTTCCACACAAACCGATTCCATGACCATTCCGATAATCGGGTAAATAACCAGCGCACCCAAAAAAAGAAAAGTGGACAGGGACGCAATCAGCCCTGTCAAAATGGCGGTACCGCGGTGGGGTACAAATGTTCGTTCCACTAACAAAATTAAGATACCGAAAAATGTGAGCAAAATTCCCGCAAAAGGGAGTTTAATTAAATGAAGCAACACTCCCACATGCATTTCGGTAGCTGCCCACAGCGCTCCGAGCAAAGCGATTAAAATCATTTCCTGAAGCGAAACAAAGAACTCTTTCTTCCTCATCCTTCCTCCCGTCGGAAAGTGCCCCCGATTTCGGTGTGTTTTCAAGCGCCGCAAAAATTAGAGTCGTAAATTTTGAACGTCATCCTGCCCACCAGCAATTGGGTGGACTGCCATTCAAATGTTCTGTGCAGGATGCAGGGTTTGAACAGAATTTCGGACTAATCAGAAAAAAGACCTTATTCCTATTTTTATTCAGAGGCACAGCTCGATTTTAAGTCAAATCAACGTTCATTTAAAAACCAAGCACAACGCCTTCCAAAAGAATGCCCTACAAAAAAGCCCCAATTTCGCGCCTGGAAATTGGGGCTACTCCTCCCTACTTCATCTCCTTTCCAAACGCGGGAGGCACGGCTGTTTCCGACCGTACCCTATCGGCTCAAGAACCGTGGCGTCCGTGCTTTAGGTTCAAGAACTCGGAGATCATGAAACGACCCATCTTTTTTCAATTAAACAAAAGTCATGCCGAAGCGAATCTCCCCAATTTTTATAGAGAAAAAATGGCTAATATCCTATTTATTTTAGAGATTCTGTGCAAATATTTTTAAGAGAACCGCACAATTGGCGGACAAAAATGACGATATTTCGGCAGAGTGACGGACATTCGTCACATGTGCCGAAGCGCTTCCTCGTAAGCGCCGGGGTCATTAATGTTCCAAAATAGTTTCTTTAAATCGTCGAATGGGCGCAACTCTCTATTTCCCAGAGTCCTGGTGCGCACACGTTTAAAAAGGGTTTCCACCCTTCGTGTCCCTTCTTTGAGCAATTTTTCGATTACGGGCATCGTTCGGTGAGAATAGATTCCCTCGAGAGGTTCGTAATATCCGCCAATTTTTGGGATGAGGCAGTCATATTCGTCCGACCAGCGATTCAGCAAAAATGAAAAATAGCGTGTGGTTACAAAAGGCGTATCACACGCCGTGACCAAAACAGGCTCCGTTTGAGTAATCGCCAGACCGGTAAAAATGCCGGCCAATGGCCCCGCCCCCGGAATAAAATCGGTGTGCAACGGCAAATTTAAAAAAGAGTACAAATCGGGTTCATTTGTAATAATGCGAATCTCGTCCGTCATCGGGCGTAATTGCAGGACAATTCTTTCGATGAGAGACACGCCGCCGAGCTGAAGCAGCGCCTTTGGACGCCCCATCCGGGAACTGTTGCCACCCGCCAAAACAATAGCCGCGCAATCATTCATTCTGGAGCCCGTATTTTTTCAATTTGTCCTGGAGTGTTGTCCGTTTTAACTGCAATATCTTGGAAGCCTTACTTCGATTGCCTCCGGCCTTCTTCAATGCCCACAACAGCAGTTCTTTTTCGTAAGATTGGACCAGTTTTGCAAAATCCAACCGAGAGCGGTCGCCCCGCCATTCTCCCACTGGAATTCCCCCTGGCGAGGGCGTTAGCAGAAAATCCGGCAAGTCGTCCACTTCTACCATTTCGCGAGCGGTCAGCGTACACACACGCTCCACAATATTTTCCAACTCCCGCACGTTCCCCGGCCAATCGTAAGCCAACAGGGCTTTCATGGCTTCGTTGGAAAATTTCGTCACGCGGGAGGTTTTCTGGTATTTTCGGATGAAATGTTCCACCAAAAGGGGAATGTCTTCCTTTCTTTCTCGAAGCGGAGGTAACTGAATCGGTACCACGTTCAGACGGTAGTACAAATCTTCGCGAAACTCATTTTTGCTGACCTTTTCGAGAAGGTTCACTTTTGTGGCGGCCACGACGCGCACATCGACCGAAATACTTTTCATGCCACCAACGCGTTCAAATGTTTTTTCTTGAAGCACTCGCAGCAATTTCACTTGCGATGCCAGAGGAATGTCATCCACATCGTCTAAAAAAATCGTCCCCCCGTCGGCCAACTCAAATCGGCCTTTCTTCTCTCGAACAGCCCCTGTAAAAGCCCCCTTTTCGTGCCCGAACATTTCGCTTTCAAAAAGGCTTTCTGTAAGGGCCGCACAGCTTACGCAAATCAGGGGCTTGTGACTGCGGTGGCTATTAAAATGGATGGCGTTGGCAATGAGTTCCTTCCCCGTACCGCTTTCACCCTGAATAAGAACGGTTGCATCCGAATCGGCTACCGTTTGAATAATCCGGTACACCTCTTGCATGGACTTGGAACGCCCAATAATATTTTCGAACCTGTACTGTTTTCGGACTTTTGAACGTAAATAAATGTTTTCTTTGACAATTTCCTGGTAATCCCGCAGGCGGTCCAGAACAAGAATAAGCTCTTCCGTCGTGAAAGGCTTGGTGATGTAATCGTAAGCCCCCAATTTCATGGCATCCACGGCCGTTTCCACCGTGGCGTAGGCGGTCACCACAATAATCGGTACATCTTTGTCAAAATGGCGTACCTTTTTAATAAAATCAATGCCATTCATTTTGGGCATTTTCAGGTCTGTGACGATCACATCAACGGCGTTGTCTTCCTCGAGTATGGCAAGCGCTTCAAGGGGATTTTCGCACGGGACAACGCTGAACTTTTTCCTTTCAAGTGCATCCGTCAACGAAATGCGCTTCAGTTTTTCATCTTCAACCAGTAAAATGCGCATGGAAACCTTGGGACTTTTTTGACCACTGTCTTTTAGGGGCGAAAAACATTTTCCAAAATCTCACCTGAACCTTTTCTTTTTCGAACTAAATATAGGCATGGATTGGCTAAAAATCAAAGCAAAAAAAATGGCGCTATCTTACTTCATCGGAAAAAGTTCAAAAGGAGACAGTTCTCGGGGTCATTCCACTTGCAGTGTCGGGGGGTCTGAATCATTCGGATTTCGATTTTCTTGCAAGCGTTGAATGAAAACCATAACCCACCGCCGGGGCGCATGTCTTGAGAGCCAGGCTCCGCTGCGGTTGAGTAAACCGGGAATGACCACATGTTTCCCCCGAAACAACGCGCGGTACCCAATGCGAGCCACCTTCTCAGCGGACATCAGGCCGATCCGTCCCACCAATGCCTCCCCCATGTCGGCCACGCTTTGAAATTCCGAACGCGTGGGTCCCGGGCAAAGCGCTGTCACCGTTACAGGGGTATTTTTCAATTCGTAGGAAATCGCTTCGGAAAAGTTCAGGACAAAGGCTTTTGTGGCATAATACACGGCCATTTCGGGACCAGGTTGAAAAGCTGCTGTGGACGCAACGTTAAGAATTTTCCCGTAACCACGCTTTAACATGCCCGGCAAAAAAAGGCGCGTCAAAATTGTCAGAGCCGTCACATTAACCTGAATCATGCGCTCGATTTTGTCCGTGTCCGCTGACACAAACTGTCCAAGGGCTCCAAAACCGGCATTGTTTACCAAAATATCCACGGGGAGATTTTGCATTTGCAACGCTTCGAAAATTTCCCGCGGTGCCTTTGGCCGGGATAAATCCCTGGTCAAAACAACGGCCTGTTGGTGAAAATTCGATTCAATTTCCTGCGCCAATTGCGTCAATTTCTGCCGACGCCGGGCCACCAGAATCGGGCGAAAGCCATTTTGGGCAAATAACTTGGCCAATTCCAACCCGATTCCGCTGGAGGCACCGGTAATCAGCACATTTTTCTTCGTGTTAAAATCCGGCATGGTTTAATTCCTTTCGTGATGAACGGGGGCACTTCGGTGAACTTCCAACAGCAGGGCTTTGATTTCGGGCAACTGTTCTCGAGCGGCGGCGGCTCCCACTTCCACGCCCTCTTGTACCGCCCCGAATTTTGTGTAGCTCAATTTTCGAAGGTCCGGCCGAATGACCACATCGGCCAGTTTTTTTGCATTTTCGGCGTGGTTCTGGTGCAGAATGTACAGCGCCTGGCGAATCGCGTCAAAGGGCGTGCGAATGGATTCTTTGATCAAAGGGTGGTGTACGTCCACGGCGATGACATGGAGGGCGCCCAATCGCTTCGCCGCGCGCACGGGCAAATCCTCCACCAGCCCGCCGTCCACAAGAAGATGGTTTCCGATTTTAACCGGCGTGTAAATGCCGGGTACAGAAGCACTGGCCAGCACCGCCTTCACTACGTCCCCCGAATCCAAAACCACCTCCTCACCCGTGACCAAATCGGTGGCGATTGCCGCAAAGGGAATTTGCAAGTCGGCAAATGTTTTGTGATCCAGATCGCTACGCAGGTAGGCTTCCGTTTTCGTCCAGTCGAAAAAACCGAGTCCCATGAGTTTAAAATGCAGCAGTTTGAAGATGCTCAGATGTTTGGCTTCGGAGATGATTTTTTCCGGGGAATTTCCGCCGGCGTACAACCCGCCCACAATTGCCCCCATGGAGGTCCCCACAATGAGATCGGGTCGAATGCCGTTTTCTTCCAACACTTTCAGCACGCCCAGGTGCGCGTAGCCCAGCGCTGCGCCGCCCCCCAAAACCAGTGCCAGCCGGTAGGGCGGGGATTTTGGGGCCGGCAAGGCCGCCCGGGTTTGGGGAACCGTTCCCAAAAGAAGACCAAGACAAATGACAACAGGGAGTCGTTTAACAAGCGATTTTAGCATGACAATTCCTCTCAATCGGATTTTTCGGTGTTTCATTGTCCGTTTCGGATTTTGTACGCCTGCGGCGGGCCGGGTGTTTCCTAAATGGGACTGATTTTTTTTGATTCGGGGAAATTTTCCCACAATTGTATTTCGCCCCTTCAGGGCTAAAAGAATTTTTCGGGTTGCCTGAACTTTTCCCGGGGCGGTGCCCTGGGCTAAATGATTCCGCCCCGTTGGGGCTAAAAACGCCGTGAACAAAGCAAAACATTTTGCCTTTTGGAGAATGAAAATACGGAAACGGCGGGCCGCCAAATCCATTCCGCAATTTTGGACGAGGGCATTGTTTTATTTTTTGCACGGTACCTTAAATGTACGACAGTCGAAAATTAGAGTCAATGCTTTTCAGGCACGGGGTGTCCACCTCCAAAAAAGGCGCCCGCCGTGGCGAGCGCCTCGAATGCACACGCTTCGATTAGCGAAGCGGCAAAATAGGCAAACTCTCCGGAGGCGTCAGAAAAAGCGGCTTTCCCGGAAATTGTGCCACCATTCGCAGGAAATTCCATTGGTACTGATTTCGGCTTCCCACACCCGCAAAGGGTAATTTCGGCAGCGGTGATTTAAACAGCCCTTTGTATTTGGGAATTTCTACAATGTTCACTTTTTCGCTCGGTCTAAATCCCGCTTTCTTTTTGGCGATTTGAATAGCCTTTTCCACACCGCCAATCACGTCCACAAGACCGATTTTTTTGCCTTCCACACCGGAATACACATGTCCCTGGGCAATTTGTTTGACCGAATCCACGGGCAACGAACGGCCGGCCGCCACTTTCTGGACAAACAGGCCGTAGGCCGTCTCCATAAAATGTTTTACCGTTCCACGTTCCTCTTTAGTCAAATCGCGCTCGGGCAGCATCCCCAAGAAGGGAATCGAAACCCCAAAACCCACATCGGCGTGCTTACCGCGCTTTACGTGGTCGGCGGTAAATCCGATTTTTCCGGAAAAGCCTTTATCGTAGAGCCAGCCCCCAATCACACCGATAGATCCCGTGATGGTGTTCGGGCCGGCCACAATGGTGTCGGCGTTCATGCTGATCCAATAGCCACCCGAGCCCGCGATCTGGCCCTGTGAAACAATCACCGGTTTTTTCTTGGCGCAGGATTTCATGGCTTCCGCTACCAGGTCACTGGCCATGCCGTCGCCCCCAGGGGAATCCACTCGAAAAACCACCGCTTTGACGCTTTTGGTTTTCTCCAACTTTTTAAAAATCTTCTCCAACCGGCGTGCGCGAATGCCGGTGTTCATGGCGCAATCACCCAACGCGTACACCAGGGCAATTTGGGGCCGCTGCCCCCAAGCGCTGGAGACCATTTCGTTGGGAATCAGTTTTTTCACCTGAAGAGGACGAAGTTTTTTCCCCAACAAAGCCTTCACCACCTTTTCCCGATTGGTCCACCGGGCCAACGTGTCCACCAAACCCGCTTTTCGGGCAGAATCGGCAAGGAAAATCATATTCCGATTCACCAGTTCGTCGAATTTTTCCGGCTTCAATTTTCGCGACCGGCAGACGTCCGATCGAATGAGTTGGTACCAATCATTTACAAATGCCTGCCGCTGGGCGCGGTCTGCCTCCGACATATTTTTTCGGCTAAAAGGTTCAACCGCCGATTTGTACTTGAAAAATCGTAATTCGTCAAAGCCGACTCCCAATTTTTCCAACGCACCCTTGTAAAATGTTCTTCCCATTACCAGCCCTTCCAGAGCAAGGGAGCCCAGCGGATCCATGACTACCCAATCGGCCACGCTGGCCAAATGGTAGGTGGTGATGCCGGCATTTTCCATAAAAATAATGACTTTTTTGCCTTTCTGCCGAAATCGGCGAAGCGCTTCGCGAATTTCCCAGGCGTTTTCAGGCTGCACCGTCACATCGGAAAGATTGAGCACCATGGCCGACACCCGCGGGTCTGTCGCTGATTTTCGAATCGTGTTCAAAAGATCAAAAAAGGAATGCACCGATTTGTCCCCGAATTGGTAGGTTTGGTAAACAACGGAGCCCTTCGGCCAGAGGGAAACGTAACGGCGTTTTTTCTGAACGCGCCCGCTCAGCACATTTTCCAAAAGTCCTCCCACCCGAACGATGTAATCCTGAGACGTCCACTCCCCTTTTTCTGAGATATGGGTTTGCCCGGCAGCACCCAGATGTCCCAAATTGATTGAAATCCCTACTGTGGCGCTTTTTGTGTCAAAATAGCGCCCCACGGCGTAAATCCCGGGCAAGATGCGCAGAGCTGCACCGGCGCTCCAGTTTGAATCGTCCATTTTCCGGTGATTCCGAACGGCAAGATCACCGAAAAGGGTGAAAACCGTGGTGCCCAGCGGCCGAACTCCGGCCTCTAAAACGCCTTCGCGCGTGTTCCCATTCAGCGAAAAATGCCCGGAAGCCCCAAGAGACGCGTACCGATTGGGGCGAAAAACCCATCCGACCGAAAGAAAACGGTCGTGGCGCGGAATGCCTTTTTCGGCGCGCGACCAGTGCAATCCCACTCCCGCTCCCCACGAGCCCTGTCGGAAAGCGGCCGAGAGGCCGTAATCCGACATCCAACCCGCTCCTGTTTTTTGCTTGAGAAGTTGAAAGCCAAATCCCCGTCCGCCCGTCAAAATGCCCCAGCGGTTGGGGGAAAGTCCCGCATCTGGAGCGCGATTCCACAAAAACCGCGTTTCCAGTTTCGGAATAAAGGCCGGCAAAGCGGGATTGGCCGCCCCCAAAAGTCCGTATTGGAATGTGGAAGCGGGAGCCAAAAGAAAAGAGGTTCGAGTGCTGTAATCGGGCAAATTTTGAGCCTGAAGATTAAAAGCCATTGAGCAAAAAAGAACAAAGCCAAACAAGGTTTTCCACTTCATACCATCCTCCTATTCTTTTTTTCAAACACCGAAAAATGGTGGAGCCCAACGCCGTGCGGTTAACTTTTTCTACGGAACGTTGTACAAAATGTTTGGCAAAACTTTTAAACAGCGTTTCCCACCGCAAATAGAAGCAAAATATTCCCGAATTCCGTTCTTTGGCAGCTCGTGCTTTGGGAAAAAGCCCTCAAAGAACCTCCAAGCCTGTTTCCGCTAAAATTGGCCCTTTTGAGGTTTCCCGGGAGTTTTTATTGAATTTAAATAGACGATTTGCTACATTTGAAAAAGCAAAGCCAATCCACATTAAAAAATACAGGAGGCGGTACGATGAAAAAAGGGTGGATTTTCTTATTCATTTTGGCAATGGTTTTGCCGGCAATGGCACAAAAAAAGGCATTTACCATTGAAGATTTGTACCATTTGAAATCCGTTTCCAGTCCCCAAATTGCACCGAACGGGAAACAAATCGCTTTTACCGTCACGACATACCACTTGCACAAAGGGAAAGCCAACACGGAAATTTACGTCATGAATGCCGACGGCAGCGGCATCCGGCAAATGACCAACAATCCCGCCGCGGATTACGCCCCCCGTTGGTCACCGGACGGCCAGGCCATTTTGTTTATTTCCACGCGGAAAGACGGGTCGCAGCTCTGGCTGCTTCCGGTGAACGGCGGTGAACCGAAACAGCTTACACACATTTCGACCGGTGTCACCAACCCGGTGTGGTCGCACGACGGCAAAAAAATCCTGTTCGAGACGTCGGTTTTTCCCGAGTGCGGTGCCTCGGACAGTTGCAATAAGGCCATCGAAGACTCGATGGAAAAGGGACCCATTCAAGCTCACTTGGCCGACCACCTTTTCTACCGCCACTGGACGCGCTACAAGGACGGCCACCGAAACCACATTTTTGTTTTGGATGTGAAATCCGAAAAAATAACGGACGCCACGCCCGGCGATTGGGACTCTCCCCCGTTTTCCCTCAGCGGCGTCACCGATTACGATTTTTCACCGGACGGGAAGGAAATTTGTTTTACCTCCAAACGCGTGCCCCACCCCGAATCGTCCACCAACATGGATTTGTGGCTGGTGCCGGTGATCGGAGGCAAGGCCAAAAATATTACGGCGGACAATCCCGCTTTTGACGGACAGCCCCGCTACTCACCGGACGGCCGGTACATCGCCTACCGTATGCAAAAAATCCCGGGCTACGAATCCGACCGATTTCGTCTGGCCATTTACGACCGCAAAACCGGCCGGAAGCGCATTCTGACGGAATCTTTCGACAATTGGGTGGACGACTTCCAGTGGGCGCCCGATTCCAAAAGTATTTATTTCATCGGTGAGGTGAAAGGTCATTTCCCGCTGTACAATGTGCGCCTGAAAGACAATCGAATTCGTCTGGTAGCCGATTTGAAAACCATTAATGCCTTTGACGTCTCACCCAACGGAAAATGGGTGGCCGTCAGCCGGCGGGCTGTGCAAGACCCCACGGAAATCTGGCGGATACAAACCAACGGCAAATCCCCCAAACGATTGACTTTTTTCAACAAGGCGATTGAGGATTCGGTGGACATTCGTCCCGTACAGGAACGCTGGATTCCCGGTGCGGACGGCATTCCGGTACACACCTTCATTGTCACGCCGCACAATTTCGATCCTCACAAAAAATACCCCCTGATTTTGAATGTCCACGGCGGCCCGCAGGGTCAGTGGGCGGATGCGTTCCGCGGCGACTGGCAGGTGTACCCGGGTGCCGGCTACATTGTGGCGTTCCCGAATCCCCACGGCTCCACGGGGTACGGTCAGGCGTACACGGCCGAAATTTCCAAGGATTGGGGCGGGAAGGTGTACGAGGACGTGATGGACGTGGCCGATTCCCTCGCCAAAATCCCCTGGGTGGACGCCAACCGAATGGGGGTCATGGGCTGGTCCTACGGCGGCTACATGATGATGTGGCTTCAGGGGCACACCACGCGATTCAAAGCCATTGCTTCGATGATGGGCGTGTACGACCTCCGTTCCATGTACGGCGCCACGGAGGAACTCTGGTTCCCGGAATGGGATTTGGGCGGTCAGCCCTGGAATTCCGACCTCTACCAGAAGTGGTCACCCAGCAATTTTGTAACAAATTTCAAAACCCCGACGCTGGTTATTACCGGGGAACGGGATTACCGCGTCCCGTACACGCAGAGTCTGCAATTTTTCACGGCGCTGCAGAAAATGGGCGTCCCCTCGCGCCTGATCGTGTTTAAAAATGACGGCCACTGGCCCAGCTACGTAAAATCGATGCCGCTCTACTACGATGCGCATTTGGACTGGTTTCACAAATATCTGGGTGGAGGCCCCGCTCCGTGGGATGTGAAAAAGATGGTACGAAATCAGGTTTTTAAATAATTGAGAGTCGCCGGCAGGAAATCTTGAACCAAAAAACCTTGCGAAGGGGCCGGATCCTTCACAAGGTTTTTTTATTTGGTTCGGCTGTTATTTTGACAAAGTACGGACGGCGGAGAAATCGAACCTGTCGAAGGAAAAATCTGAACTTCTGTTTACACGTTCTTCCGTGCTTTTGCGCTTTCCTTGAGGTCCTTTTCGGGTTGGCGTGTCCCATTCACCCGCTTCGCTCAGCCTAATCAGTCACCCGTTTTTTTCGCCAATTTTGCTCGAAGATCATTTCAAATAAATCATTTTTCGAACCTGTACCCGCCCGTTCATTTTTAATCGGTAGGCGTAAATACCGGCTTTCAAACAGGACGCGTCAAATCGCACCCGGTACTGACCCGGATTCTGAACGCCGTTTACAAGTGCGGCGACCTTTTGTCCCATCAGGTTGAAAACATCCAATTTGACATGAACCGTACCCATTTTTAGCGGAATCGAATACACAATCGCTGTTTCCGAATTAAACGGATTGGGGTAATTTTGTGCCAGTGACATTTTTGAGGGATGCGTCTCCTTTTCTTCCGTCACCCCAAGCGCAACAGGCACAATCGAAAACGGAGCGCTGGTGGCTTCTCCCTCATTCCAGGTCATTTTGAGCACACAATCATTCAACGATCGACTGGAATCGGGAACCGTCCAGGTAAACGATCCGCTCGAGAGGTTCGCCACGGGTCCAATTTCGTTCCAATCGCTTCCCCCCGTAAAACTCCAGTACAGCGTACCCGAATCCACGGTACCTTTCACCTGCCAGGAAATGGTCTGTTCGCTTCCGGCCAACCAGCTTTCTCCGCTCGCGGGCGAAACAAAAATCACGCTGTTATGTGCGTAAACCACCAGCCGTACTTACCCCATGACCTGTGAACTTTTCCCCATCGCCTGAACAGTGACGTTACCCGGCTGGTGAGCCGTGACCAAACCGGTGGAATCCACTGTTGCAACCGCTTCAAAAGACGAACTCCAGGTGTAACCCGCGTCGGTAGCGCCTGTTGTTTGAGCCTGTAGCTGCAAGGTGCTGTCCACGGCCACGCTCGTGGCTCCGCTGACGGAAGAAACGGTTACAACCACGGTAGGTGCCGTGTTGGTAACAAGTAGGGAAAGATCATCAAAATAGCCGTCGTCGTCCGTCCCAACAAAGCGCGTGGCAATCAAATAGACGCGCAGCGTTCGCGTTCCGGGAGGAATTTGGTTAGTCATTTCGTAAAATCCCCAGGTTGGACTACGGTGGCTTCGGCTTCCGTAAAACAGCTCATTTCCGGAAGCGTCCAGCGCTTGAATGGCCAGTGTGGCCCGGTCGTGCGGGTACTGATCCCAATTAGCCATCCAGCCGGAAAGCGTACAGTAGGCCTGTCCGGCGTCGATTGTGGCTGCAAATGGCGTCACGTTGACATCCTGGTAAACCTTCGTGTAGGCAGTTGCGCCGCGCGAGGGCCAAAAAAGGTAATTCCCGCCGTGGGGCGTCACCGGGGCGTCCGCTCCCCAAATATTGTCCGGGTCCACCCAGCCTTCCATTGACCCCGTTTCGGCGTCGGGATTGACCAGCAGGTTGACACCAAACGATTGAGCAAACAGGTTACCCGTTTTTCCGATGGAAATAACCAGAATAGCAAAGAAAAAGCCAACCAACCATCCAAAAACAGTTCGACCTAAATTTTTGCGCATAACTACCCTTTCTGTTCTAAGATTATTGTTCGTTAAGAATCCAATGTCATAAAAATATATCGACAAAATGAGGCAAATTATTTAGAATATTATTTATTCGCTAGAGCTTGCCATATTGTTTAACAATAATTTTTGTCAAATGCAAATATTTTGAGGATATTTGCCTATTTTTCCCACAAATAAAAGGGCAGGTTTTGTGTCGCTGTTCTGTTTGCCCGACTGTGACACGTGCTGAGGGCTTGACAGAAAAATGAAATGTTTCGCTAAGCCTTGCTTTTCTAAGGCCAGTTTTTCAGGGCTTCCGTTAGACGAATCCGATGAGGAATAAATCGAAAGGATTGTTTTTCGTTCAGAATTCTGTAAATTTCGGCCACTCTTTTCACATTGAACCAGGGCGGCCGTAAAGGGCAAAATAGGGTCAACTTTTGGGGGGAAGCCAAAGCTGCCGCGGTGGTGAAACCACCGATTCGCCCCAAACCGGGCACAAAATATTTTAACAAGACGGAATCCTGATTGGCGCGTAAAAATTGTGCGTCGATGAGGATTTTTTGAAACTTTTCGCTCAGGCCCGCCGCAAGAAGGGCAATCGCCCCGCCCTGGTCCATTCCAAGCAGACAAACCGAAGAACGCCGAAGATTTTTTCGAAAAAATGCTAAGGCGGTCAACACGTCCTGAACCTGTTCCTGTGTGACCGTACGATTGAAGGTCGTGAAAAACTTAAACTGACGCTGCCTCTGTGTTTTTGTCCCCGGTAAAAGTTTGTGCTCTCCAACAGCGAACGGGTCAATTGCCAAAACGGAATGCCCGCTCTTGAGCAGCCGCAAGACCCACGATTTGATTCTGGCGGTTCCGGGTTCAAATAAAGCGGATTTGCCCTTCCCCGAAATAACCAAAACGCCAGCGGAATTGGCCTGGTCGAGCTGCAAATAGAGCGCTGGCGTCCAATCCAATTGTCCTTCTCGCGAAATCAGCAGCTTGTCCACTCGAAGACCTTCCTTGCGGACGCTCCCGACTTTTCGGCTGACCACGTGCGCCGGCACTTGCGCGGCCAGCACATGCCGGTAAGCAGTGCCGTAAATGTCTCGAAAGTGAGCCCAACCGGCTTTGTCCTGTGGCCAGAGCTCTCTGAGTTGCCGCAGCACCCATTTCCGCCACAGGGTTTTCAATCGATCTTCGTCCAAGTGTCCGGGCGGATTGCCGTTGGGAAAAACATGCAAGTCCTTTTGCGGCTCAACCTGAAAGGGATCCTCCGTTACCTTTTCTCCGCGCGCCTTTTTGAACAACCATCTATTAAACCATGTGTAGACGGCTTCGCGACTGGGCTTGTTGTAATTGTGAGGGAAATCAAATTGAACGTAGTTTATGTGGTCTTCCGCCCCAAAAAGATGGTAAACCCGACGAATCATGGGATATTCTGTCCAGGGGGTGTTTTTCGTCCAGTCGTGGGTGTCCGAAACCAACAGAAGAGGACGAGGTGCCGCCAAAGCGGCAAACGCCACATTGGAAGCCTCCTCCAAACGAAGCCCGGGAGCATTTTCGCAAAGACATCCCCCTTGAAAATGAGCCGACACCATATTGACAGGTGCCGCCACCTTTACCCGCGGGTCTACGGCCGTTAGCAGAAAAGTCTGCGTCCCGCCACCTGAGGCACCCGTGCAGCCAAGACGCGTGGAATCCACGTCCGGCAGGCTTTCCAAAAAATCCAATGCCCGAATGTTGTCCCAGAGTTGAAGTCCCAATAGACTAATCCCCCAAACCTGAGAGAAACGGTCCGAGGCAAACCGGTGAGAAATTTGTCGGCTGTCCACGTACCCAATCATATCGGGAGAAAAAACCACCGCTCCCATTCGAGCAAATTGAATGCATCTGCCCGGAACAGAGGCCTTTTCGGAATTTTCCAGGCGGCCATTTTTCCAGTGTCCGTGGGGACTTAAAATGGCGGGAAAGGGGCCGGCTTTCCCCCGTGGCCGGTACAGATTTCCCGTCACAAAAAATCCAGGGAGACTTTCAAAATACACTTTTTCCACTGAGTAATCGGGGTGTTCAATCCGTCCGAAAATGTGGGCGTTCAGCGGTGTTTTGGGCAAGGCTGGCCAGAGTCCCGCCGAAACGAGAATCCGCTGACGGAGGTCTTGCGCCCATTTTTGCCATTCCGCTAACGAAGCAAATGGGGGCAATTCGACCGGTGTGTCCGTAGTTTTCATTTTAAGCCACCTGACATCGCGAAAAGTCACGTCGCGTTTTGCCAAATCCTCTTCGGTGTACACTTTCATTGGCAATCCCTTCCATCCTCCGGCGATTTCGGCTGAAGGGGCTAATATCCGTTGGATGCGTGTACTGACAGTTGAAGCAGACGTATTCCACCCAGCTCTTTTGTCTTCCCTTTTCGTTATGCTCGATTGCGCCAAAAGAGCAGCGTTTACTATCTGTAAGGGAAATAAAAACAAGAGAATAACACCCACGACCCAAAGTAATCCGTTAACGGTACGATCTCTCATTTCGCAAGCTCCTCACACATTCGTTTTTCGGAAGGATTTTCAGCTCGGCCCAACCTCGTAGCTCCAAAAATCGTTTTAAGGCCCAATTAGCGCACAGTCCGCAACGGAAAAATGCTCCAATATGCACCCATTCAACCATCATTTCCAAGATTTTTAAAATGCCAAATCTTCGCACGAAGGTTTAAATCGATTGAAAAACCTTTAGCTGTGCCCG
>CAZOHG010000042.1:0-33010 GCA_964579725.1 uncultured Deferribacteres bacterium | reverse complement strand
GTTGGGGCGCTACGCCGGTTTCATTGGCGCACCGAAGGCGGCAAAATAATCGTTGCGGAAATTTTTTGATCGCAAAATGACGTCCTAAGTGAATAAAAAACGAAAGTATTCCCACTATTCGCCCACCAATGGATTGACAGGTTGAGAATCAGACCGCCTCCGAGTGAATTCGCTAGATTAAAGTGGACACGGAGTTAAGGCTTTTTTATATTGTATGGCGATTCACTCAAAGAAAGGGGGTATCCACTTGAGCAAGCCAAAGAGACGAATCTGCAGCAAAGAGTTTAAATTTGAGGTGGTGCGGCTTTCCTAAAACTGCCGGGAGTCCTGCTTCGGCGGTGGCCCGTAATCCGGGGTTTACCCCCAATCTACTGAACCGCTGGATAAGGGAGTACAAAGCCGGTAAAGAGCATGCTTTCCCGGGGAGAGGGAGATTAAAGGAACCGGAGGATGAGATTCGGAAGCTACGTAAGGAAATGGCCGACACGAAGATGAGGCGTGACATCTTAAAAAAAGCCTTGGCTATTTTCTGCCTCTCACATTCAATTTGGGACGCGGCTTAAACAAGACGTTTTTCTTCTTCCAAAAACAAAAAATCATTGAACCTCCTAATAGAAACAACTGTAGTAAAGAATGAAGTCAACGGTCATGAAAAAAACAAAAGGAGGTTGGAAAATGAAACGAGTCACCGGTATTTTAATGGTTCTGGCGCTGTTTTGGGTTGGGACCGCTATGGCGCAGGAAATGCCGATCCGAGATCTGTTGACACCGGATCAGCGTGCAAAGATCCAAAAAATCCACACCAATTACCAAAAACAGCAGATTGAATTGCGGGCCAAATTAAAAATTGCTACATTAGATTTGCGGCAACTCCTGCGCAGCGCACGGGTTCCGGATGTAGCCAAAGTGCAGAAAAAGCAGGCTGAAATTTCAAAAATCAAAGCCCAAATAGCCCAAAACCGGATCGATCAACAAATCGCCGTGCGAAAAATCCTGACGGATGAACAGTGGAAGAAAATGCAGGCGCTGCGGGCTGAACGAATGAAAATGCGAGTAAAGCAAGGGAAAAAGGGAATGTGGCATCACAGACGTGAGTTCCGAGAACACAAGCGTTTCCCCAAACATCATCCGATGATGGGGCCGATGCCGCAACCGCCGCGTGACAACGATTAAGAGAACCCTGAGAAGGCGGCGTACCCGCGCCGCCTTCCTTCAATAAGAGAGTAGCTTGTGCGTGAAGCTGTGGCGAAAATGGAGAAAATCGACGTTGAAACGGATGAAAGCCTCATGGCCAGATTTCAAAGGGGGGATGTCCGCGCTTTCGAGCGTCTTGTGGAACGCTACCAAAAACGCGCCGTTTCCGTCGCTTTTCAATATGTCCACAATCTGGAAGAAGCCAAAGACCTGGCCCAGGACACATTCGTCAAGCTCTTTCAGGCTCGACAAACCTTTCGGGAGGGTGAACGATTTGCCCCGTGGTTTTTTCGAATCTTGGTCAATCATTCCGTCAATCTCTACCGGCGGAAAAAATTGGTTCACTTTTTCTCGATTTTTCAAAATGAAAACGATGAAACACGCACCAACCTCTTGGAAACGCTGTCAGACACGCAGGACGCCGAAGAGGAAAACGACCGGCGGGCGCTGGTACACCACGCCATTAGTCGTCTGCCCGAAAAATATCGATCCGTGGTCATTTTGCGCGATATTGAGGGATTTTCGGAAGAAGAAACGGGAAGAATTTTGGGAATCCCAAAAGGAACGGTTAAATCCAGGCTTTTCCACGCTCGACGCAAACTAAAACGGGTTTTGGAGCGGGAATTACGCCCAATTTAAGCAGAAGGTTGTGTCCCGAAATCATTGAAAAAAGGTGAGTGGTTTTGCCATGAAAAAAATTTGTAAAAAAACGCAGGAAAAATGGCTTGCCTTCGACGGGGATATTGGCGCTTTGGCGAAGGCTTTTCCCAAATTGACAGAGCATTACCGAACATGTTCGGTTTGCCAGCGAGATGTCCAGTCTTTGGTTGCCTTGAAACACACACTCAAAGCCCAACACCTCGAAATATCGGACCCGAAATTTTGGGGAGAATTTCAAAGCGGTCTGCGCGCTAAATTGGCTCAACCCGCACCCGAATCGCTTTGGGAAAGGTGGTTGCGCAAGATGCGCGATTGGGCATCCGCGTTGGTTTTTCAACCAGCCTACCGCTGGGGGGTTGCTCTGGTCACGCTCGCCTTTATTTCCTATTTCGGCTTTCACACCCTTCACCGCTCCGGGGAGGTGGCGTGGGATTCAATCGATTTCTTTTACGAGAGCTACCAGGAGGCGTCGTCCGGCAATCCGTTCGAAACCTCGCTGGTCGATCCGTCCGACGTGCTCATGACCGAAGCCGATCTGACCGGAGGAAATGAATGACTACACGATTTGGGACATTTTTCTCTTCCCCTTTAAAATTGAGGCGCCTTCGACGGTTCGAACTCGGTGTCGCATGGGGAGTCTTTTTCCTGTTCCTTTCTCTTTCTACTCTTTCGGCGGCGCAACCGGGCTCTTCGCCGCAGGCCATTCTCTCGAAAATCGTCGCGCAAGTGCGGCGCGGCTACCAAAATACCTCTTACTACGCTGTGGTTGCGGATTCGATCTTTTCGCCTCGTCCCAATCGTAAAAAGGGAGGGCCGCTTGTCAAAACGCGGAAAATCTGGTACGCTTCTCCCAACAAAATCCGCATTGAAAATAGCCTTCGGGGTGTTCTTGTGATTCGCCGGGGAGACAAAATCTTTTTGAAGCGGGGGAAACGTTGGAAGGTACGCCGCGTGCCGCCGGGCGCAAATCACATTGAAAAAAACGATTTTTTGCAATTCCGCGGAAAGCCCTATTTGAATTTAATTGCCCAAAATTACCGGGTGGACACCACTCAGACACGCTCATTTTTGGGCAGAAAGGTCATTGTGCTCAACATTCGTCCCAAATTTGCGGGGCGATTTGCCTGGATTTTCTGGATTGACGCCCAAACAGGCCTGGTGCTGCGGCGTTTTCAGGTGTTGGTCCAAAAACAGGGGCAGCGGCCGCTTTTTGCCAGTACAACCCGAAAAATCACGTTGCAACCGGCGCTGCCCGATTCCCTTTTTCGCGTGCCTCCGGCCGTTTCAAAAGAGGTGCCTGCTCGTCACGAGCGGCACCATCCCCGAAGGGGAATGGGAACGGAATATCGTAATTTTAGCGATTTTGCCAAAAGCGCCCCTTTCCCAATTTACCGTCCCGTACCCCTGCCGGACGGCTTCCAATTTGTTCGAGGATTTCGGATGACCCGACACCACATGCACATGGCTCACTCCCACTACAGCGACGGAATCCTCGATTTTTCCGTTTTTCAAATTCAAGCCAATCCCAAAATGCAACGACATTTTTTGAAGCGAATGGGGCGAGGTTTTCGAAAGGGCGGAGAGCCTTACCTTCGAATTGCGAGCGTGTCCGGTGAAAGGGGCGGCTTCGCCTTTTTTATTATGGGCAATATGCCCCGCATCTGGTTGAAAAAGATTTTAAACACACTTCAACCGCAGAACCGGAAGAACTAAATCAATTTCACAGCGAGGAATTTTCTGCTACGGGTTTGTCGTGTCATTTTCCGACAACACCGCTAAACCCGGGAATCGGAGGCACAGCGCCTTTTTGGCGAGACCACATCGGATAATCGAAGAAAAATGCTTTTTTTGCTAAAAATGGTGTTTGGTCGCGTTGCTCTCAACTTGAGTCCGGGTCAAGTTTTGCAAGCGTCGTTTAATTCGGAAAGCAGTTCTTCCACGGGAAGCGGTTTGAGAAAATAGCGGCTGACTCCCATTTTCAAGGCTTTGGTTTCGGTTTCCAGAGACCCAAAACCGGTAAATACCAACACCTTCACTTCTGGAAAATCCATTCGAACCAATTCGATCAATTTCATTCCGCTCAATGCCGGCATTTTCAAATCGGTTAGTAACACTTTGACGTCGTAGGCATTCAGGGTAGAAATGGCTTCCAGGCCATTGAGAGCCGTTTTAACGGAAAATCCTCGACGGGACAGCAGCAGTTCAAGCAATTGCAAAATTTCCGGTTCGTCGTCAACCACCAGGACATCTAATTTTTCCTTCATGCGCTCACCTCCCGGGTGGCGGGACGGGTTTCTGCGGCGATCGGGAGCTCAATAGTAAAGGTTGTGCCTTTGCCAAGCTCACTCTTCACAGAAATTTCGCCGCCTTCCCGCTGAATAATCGAATGGGACACGTACATGCCCAATCCCGTTCCTTTACCCACCTCTTTGGTTGTGAAAAACGGGGTAAAAATGTGGTTCAGATTTTCTTCGGAAATACCCTGCCCGGTGTCCGAAAATTGAATTTGCAGACTGTTTTCGGGCAGGAATTGGGTGCGAATCGTCAATTCCCCGCCTTCGGGCATGGCCTGAATGGCATTAATAATAATATTCAAGAAGACCTGCTTAAGCGAATCGACATTAAAATACGCCATGGGAATGGTCCCGTAATTCTTACGCACCGTGACATTGTGAGAAGAGAGGTCCTTTTCAATGAGGGAAAGCGTTTTGTCGATGAGGAGGTTGATCTCCACAGTTTCTTTATCTTTGGAGGAATGGCGCGAAAATTCGAGCAAATTGTTAATAATATTGGACGCTCGGGTCACGTTTTTCTTAATAATTAAAAGCTTATTTTGAGCGTCGCTATTTTCTTTGGGAAGAATTTCACTCAGGTAGTAACGGGCGGTTTCAATAATGTTGAGGGGATTTCGCAACTCGTGCGCCACGCCGGACGCCAACAATCCAATGGTTGCCAGTTTTTCCGATTGAATGAGCTTTTTCTCCAAATTTTTCTGCTCGGTGACGTCTTTTACGTATTCAATGACGTATTGAAGTCGATTTTTCAGATCGAACATCGGGTAGCCCCAAAATTGAAAGACACCGTCCCCAATACGGCGTTCCAGAAATTCGGGTTTCCCTGATTCGAAGGTTCTTTTCAGAACACAGTTGTTGCAGCGGGTGTTGTCTTCGGAATACAGGGAATAGCACTTCCTCCCGATCAGATTCTCAGGTCGGTCTCCTACGCTCTGAGCCACCATTCGGTTGGCCATGACAATGGTGTAATTTTTGTCCACCACGGTAATCCGATCCGTAATGCTGTCAAAAAGCGTTTGGAGCTTGTTTTTGCTTTCCTGAACCAATTCTTCCATCCGCTTCTTTTCTGTAATATTTTTGGCAATTCCCAAAATCCACTGGCGCTTGGCGTCATTGAGACGGGAAAAGGAAATCAGCATGTACTGGATTTTCCCGTCGCGCGTTTTGAATTCAATTTCGTAGTTTTTTTCGATCGGATTTCGCAAAATTTCGTGGATTCTCTGCGTGTCGGTAAATTCAGGCAACAGGAGAAGAAAGGATTGGCCGACCAATTTGTCCGGCTCGTAGCCCAGTTCCCGAACGGTGCGATTGACAAACTGGAACTTGTAGTCCATGTCAATGGAAAAAATAATGTCGTCCACGTTGTTCACCAGGCTTTCCAGCATATTTTCTTTTTCACGGAGACGGGATTTCAGTTTGTGTGTTTGAATCGCGTTGGCCACCACCCGGGGCAGGGAATTCATGTACCCGACTTCCTTCACAATGTAATCGGCAGCGCCTTCTTTCATGGCCTGGACAGCCACGCGTTCGTCTCCCTGACTGGTAATCATGATTATGGGAAGCAAAATGCCGCGCTCACGCAAAATCCGAATCACCTCCAAACCGGAATAATCGGGGAGTTTGTAATCCAAAATCAGCGCATCGTATGTGCATTCGGCAAATTTGTTCAGGCATTCTTCACCGGAGGCCACAAAATCCACTTCAAAATGAGGCTCTCCTTTTTGTTTGCGAAATACGCGAAAAATCAATTCCGCCTGGTCAGGGTAATCTTCCACAATGAGAATTCGTTGAGTCATACCGTCTCTCTTTTTTTACAGTTTGGCCTTAATGGAATAGTCTTCCAAATAGGGTTGAAGCTTGCGCAATTGGACCATAAAATCTTCGAATCGGCCGGGTTTTACAATGTAGCTGTTGGCACCTAATTTGTACATTTCTTTGATTTCCACATCCCGTGTGGAAGTGGTCAGCACAATGACGGGGATTTTTTTCAATTTTCGGGAAGATTTAATCGCCTTTAACACATAGGAGCCGTCGAATTTCGGCAGGCGAATATCCAGAAGAATGAGTTTCGGAACCGGAATGCTTAGAGAAAAACCTTCCAGTAAACCGAGAATTTCCAATGCTTTTTGGCCGTCACGCGCAATGTGAATGCTGACGCCGGGATTAATTTTGCGCAACACGCGGGAAATGATCTCCGCATGGTCCGAATTGTCCTCAACCATTAAAATGGTTGGTGCCGGCACACCGTTCCCTTTTAGCAAATTAGCCATACATTTTCCTCCAGAAAATGACCCGTTTCCCTCACTTCGTCCCGTCCGTTTTTTCTTCTCTCCCAAGGGAATGGTCGGCACCCCCTGTCGTTGTGCTCAAAGTCCATTTTGAACACGAGGTAACCCCCTCCCTAAAAACGGTTACACCGTGTGGTGCATTTTTCCCGTTGTCCTTGTTGTTTTTTTATTTTTTTCGATTTGTGCCCGCACGCAAAATCGGTCTTGCTTCAACAAAAATTCTGGTGTGTTTTTTGAATCTGCCCTTCGGCACCTATTTGGGCACGTTCTCCCCCGGTATTTCCGACTGTTTAGGCAGTGTAAAATAAAAGGTTGCCCCTTGCCCCGATTGGGATTCTACCCACACCTTGCCCTTGTGATTCTCAACAATCCGCTTGACAATGGTGAGGCCGACGCCTGTGCTCTCCGCCTCTTTGACTTCATTGAGCGTGTGAAACAGTTTAAAAATCTGCTCGTGGTATTTAGGATTAATCCCAATTCCATTGTCTTTGACAAAAAACTGAAAAGCCTCCCCGGCATCCTTAAACCCGATTTCGATCCTCGGGTTGGGCTGATCGCCCATGTATTTCACCGCATTGCTAATTAGATTGGTAAACACCTGTAGCATGCGTTCCCGATCGCAGGTTACCTCCGGCAAATCAACGGCCACATCGACCCGCACATTCTTCTCCCGCAATTGGAGTTGTAGATCTTCCACAGCGGCTTCCACAATTTGCCCCATTTGGACTTTTTCCACGGGATTGGTCACCCGGCCGATTCGCGACAAATTCAGCAAATCATGAATAAGATTTTCCATTAATTTGGCATTGCCTCGAATACGTTCCAAATAATGGAATGCCTCTTCGTCCAATTTGTCCCGGTAATCGCTGACTAAAATGCTGGCAAATCCGCTAATGGAAACAATGGGCGATTTGAGATCGTGGGAAACGGTGAAGACGAAGTTCTCCAACTCTTCGTTGGCTTTTTTGAGTTTCGTCGTATTGCGTTGTGTTTCCTCAAAAAGTAGGGCATTTTGAATAGCGCTGGAAAGCTGCCCCGAAAGCGCCTCAAAGGCGTTGACATCCCGGAGGTCGAATGTGTTTGGCTGCTCGGACAAAAGCGCCAGGACCCCCATGGAGCGATTGGCAATTTTCAGCGGGACGTTCAGCAAGGCCCCCTGCTCCGGGTAGCCCGCTTCCACGCGCTCTTCCTGAGTTAAGTCGTTGATTAACACAGTTTTGCCGATTTCGAAGGCCTTGTAAATGGGCCCTTCTTGGAGGGCAATTTCCGTTCCTACGGGCAACAGTTGCGAGAGCTGCCCCTGCTGGGATTTCAACACAAGGGTATTTTTCTCCTTGTCAAACAGGTACAAAGCCACATTTCGATAGGAAAATATCTCAAAAATGGCCCGGACGACATTGTCCAACAAATGGTTAAAATTTAATGTGGAAGCAATTTTTTTACCCACCTCGTTCACCATAGCCAATTGAGCCGCACGCTTGCGCTCCCGGTCGAACAGATGAGCATTTTCAAGCGCAATGGCCGCCTGGCTGGCAATGGCCGTTAAAAGGCGCACTTCCCGTTGGTCAAATTGGTGGTAATCCTCCCAGTAGGCGCTCAAAATAGCAATGGTTTTACCGCGCGAAATAATGGGAACGCCAAGGTACGAATGCAGATTTCCGCCTAGGGGATGGTCGGGAAGTTCCGGCGGGTGAAACCCCTCTCGTTGCAAATCCCGAACCGCCAGGGGCTTCATTTCCTGCACCATGCGATTTAATTTCTCCCGTAGCGGGGACGCCAACATTTCCTGAAAAACGCCGTTGTCCGGGTCCTTCACGGCATCCCGAAAGGATTTCCCCAAAAACCAGATGGTGCTGACCTTCGCGCCCATCGCTACGGCGGCGGCTTTGACAATCGAATTAATCACCACCGATTTGTTCAGACTGGAACTCAGGGCATTGCTCACATCCGTGAGAGCGGAATATTCCATGAGGCTGCGTTTTACCTCCTGGTACAGCAGGGCGTTTTCCAGTGCCGTGGAAATTTGGCTGGCGATTTGCTTGAGAAGGGCTTCGTGTTCGGGATTGTACGCCTGTGCCTCCAGTGTTCCCAAACTGAGCGTGCCAATGTACTTCCCTTTGGAAAGCAGCAACGCCCGCATGCGAGATTGAAGAGATTTTTCAATTTTCGCCCTCCGCTCGTACAAAATGCGGTCGGCATCCTCGGCCTCGCCCAATTCGGTCTCCGACAAATAGGTCACCCAGCCCAGCCCTGAGTTGTCAATGGGCCGCCACTTGTCGTGCCCGATCGTCTGAGCCAATTCGCGTGAACCGAGGGGAAAGTATTTGGTTCGCTTGGAGGAATCGTCAAATAGCATGACGGAAATAAAATCGAATTGAATGATTTTTTTCACTTCCGCGGCAATAATGCGAATCACCTCTTCCAGATCGAGGGAAGAATTGACCGAATTGAGAATTTTGTTCAGGGCGGCAATTTGGCCGGTTTTTTCCTGGTAGCGGCGGTACAATTGCGAATTTTCGATTGAAATCGCCAAATACGTAGCGGCTGTGCGCAAGAAATTGATTTCATCCTGCGCAAAATCCCGTTCCGCCTGGTAATAAAAATTCAACACGCCGATGGGAACGTCTTTCGGAATGAGCGGCACCGAAATGAAGGCGGTGTAGTCAATTCGTTCGGCAATGGGACGCAGGTATTCAAAATGGGAATTTTCAAAGACATTTTTGACCTGAACCAAATCCCGATTTTGAAGAGCTTCCAGAAAGGGCCCTTCTTCCACCCCAACCTTCCACGGCTGGTCAAAAAGGACAATTTCCTCCGGCGGAATTTTCTGCGCCCGAAACATCCGAACAGCGTTCAATGAATCCGCCAGAAACAGGGCGGCGTAACTGGCACCCGTCAACGTTCCCAATTTAATCAGTGAGAGATCAATAATTTCTTCCAAATTCAGAGCCGAGGCCATGGTCTGGCCCATTTCCATGAGCGTGACCAGTTCTTCATTTCGGCGAGCGTAGGCGTCCTGCCAACTTCCCGCGTGGGCCTCTTTGTAAATGGCAATAAAGTGCGCCAGCGGGCCCTCCGTTCCTGCGTCCGGCAAGCGCGACAATTTAATATCGACCGGAAAATGCAGCCCGTTTTTCTTGATTAAGTGAAGCCCTTCCACCTCCGTTTCTCGCTCAAATTCCAGGCGCTGCATTTCCAACTGCAAAAGCGGCAGTTCGTCCCCGGTGTGAAGTTGTGAAATGGGTTTGCCAATTAATTCGGGAACCGAATAACCGGTTAATTTCGAGGCGTAGCTATTGGCACGCAGAATTTTCCCGCCGTTCGTTTGAACAATGAAAAACCCGTGGTCAATGAGATTGGCCATGCGAAGCATGCCATCCCACTCGTTTTGAGTTTCGGGATTCAAATTGACATTTTCGTTTTGCGGGGGATTTTTCTCGATCATTCCGTTGGTACTCTCATCGCCGCAAGGTTCCTCTAATTGCCCTTCGGTTTGGGAAAAGAGACAAAAAAAGTGGCCCCTTTGCCCTCTTCCGAATCCACCCGAACCGTTCCGCCGTGCTCTTCCACAATTTTCTTCACAATCGCCAACCCGACGCCGGAGCCTTCTTCACCCGAAATTTTCGGCCGGTAAAACAGACGAAAAATCTGGTCGTGGTAGCGGGGGTGAATACCCAGGCCGTTGTCCCTGACAAAATAGTGCACGGTGGCATCTCCCCGGTTCCAACCAATTTCGATGCGCGGTTCGGGTTGATCCCCTAAAAATTTAATGGCATTGCTGATTAAATTGGAAAACAGCAGGCGAATATGCCGGGGATTGCCCTGAATGCGCGGAAAACGTTCGTGCAAAACAAGCTGAATCTGCTTTTTTTCTATTTGGAATCGGAATTCCTCCAAAACCTCCTCAAGAATAGCCCCAACAGACAATAATTTTTTGGAAGGAGCTTCTCGTCCGATTCGCGACAGTTCCAGCAAATCTTGAATCATTCGCCGCATTAGGCGAACGTTTTTTGAAATCTTCTCAACAAAATATTTGCCGTCACCGCTCAGCTCGTCCAAATTTTCCTCGCGCAGCAATGAGAGGTAGCCCTCAATGGAAACGAGCGGAGCTTTTAGATCGTGAGAAACCGTGTAAACAAATTCCTCCAAATTCTTCTTGTCTGCCTGAATATTGGCTTCCTGTTCCTTTTCGGCGGTTCGATCGGTTAGGACCCAGAGCAACATCTGCTTGCTCTCGCTGCCCGCGAAGGGGGTGACCGAAATATCCAAAAGAATTGAGGTGTTTTTGGAACAACGAAACGCTACCTGCTTTTGTCGAAACGGCCGTTTCACCGCTTTCCGACAAAGCTGCGTCCACGACTTAGACTGCGGCTGACACAAGACGTCCAACGAAAGCCCCTCCGCATTTTTCAGGCGTTTGTGAAAAATCCTGCCTGTTTTTGGACTTGCCCAAAGGATTTTTCCTCCGGAATCCGTCAAAAGAATCGCCTCCGAAATTTGCGCGGCTATTTGACCCCAAATTTCTTTTGCTTGCTCGGGATTGGACTTTTCCCAAACGGCTTTTCCGCTTTCACGCGCCGCATTCATGGTGTTCCCCAAACCTCATTTCATGGTGAAAAAACAGGACTTTCTTTTCATTTAAAACATACAGCCTTCGCCGCTGAAAATCAAGAGAAAAACAAGATGTTAATTTTTTTTAATATATGAACAACCCAAAAGCAAACATTCTTATCTGATTGATTCTATTGTTGTTACCAATTTATTTTGCGTTGATTTTTCAAGCATTTGGCCTTTTGGAGGCAAAAGTCCTCAAAGGGAATCGACCCGCGCCCCTCCCGTACCTCCGCCTCGTTAGAGGGATTGGCCAGCTGCTGACCAATCCCTCCGATTTAGGTGCCAGAAACGAAGAAAGGAATTTCCTTTATTTTTCTTTTTAGGTCAAACGGAAATGGCGTTCCTTAGCCGACCATTTCGGGGGAAAGCGAGGGACGGACGGCTTTACGCAAAAAGTTCGGCGGCTTTTGGCACGATCAATTCTATGGTCTCCTGGAGCGGCCTGGACACCATGGCTCCGGACGCAAAGGGGTGGCCGCCGCCGCCCACTTCTTGTGCCAGACGATTAATAACCACATTTCCTTTCGAGCGGAAGCTGACCTTTGTGCGTTTTTCCCCAATCTGCACAAACATCAAACTGATTTCCACGCCGGCAATTCGGCGCGGAAAATCCGAAAACCCGTCAATATCCTCCGGCTTGAGCCCGACGGTTTGCAGCATTTCCTGCGTAATTCGGAACCACACAATTCGACCGTTGCTTTCGAAATGGAGTTCTTGCAAAACCATTCCGAGCAGCTTCATTTTTTCGGGCCGTTCGTTCTCGTAAATTTTCTCGTAGATTTCTCGAAAATGAATCCCGTTGTCCATTAACTCCGCTACAATTCGATGGGCGCGCGCCGTGGTGTTGTTGAAACGAAAAGAGCCCGTGTCGGTCAAAATAGCGGTGTACAGTGCCTCGGCAATCGGAAGGGTGATCGCGGCGTTTAGGGCTTTGAGAATTTCAAAAACAATTTCCCCGGTCGAGGAAGCCTTGGTCATGAGAAAATCCAGACTGCCGAACCGATCCCCGTTAGGGTGGTGGTCAATGCACACAATGGGTAGCCCTTTTTGCTTCTGCAGCCACTTACCAAAGGATTTCAGTCGGAACCAATCGCTAATATCCAAAACAAAAACGACCTCAATTTCCGGGAGATATTTTTGGTGCCGCTTTTCTCCGAAAATTTCCATGGCACCGGTGGGATCGAGAAAGGTGTAATTTTCGGGAACCGGGTTGTGGTTCCAGATGCGCACCTCTTTGCCCAAACCCTTCAGGTAATGGTAGAGGGCGATCTCCGAGCCCAATCCATCGCCATCCGGATTGACATGGGTGGTCAAAACAAAACGCCGATGTTTTTCAATGAGAGTTTTGAGGGTTTTGATTTTTTCCGGCTGAATCATACGTAAATCGTCTCCGTTTTACCAAGTCATTTTCCCGACAAAAGGATTGGTTGCTTTTTCGTGCGCCAGAGTCGTGCTCGGCCCGTGTCCGGGGTAGACCGTGAAAAAATCCGGAAGCTGAAAAAGCTTTTCCCGAATGGAGCGCCTTAGTTTTGCTGCGTCGCCTCCGGGGAGATCGGTTCGTCCAATTGAGCCCGCAAACAAGGTGTCGCCCACGAATACTTCTTTTCTTCCTACAAAGGCGCAGCTTCCGGGACTGTGGCCTGGCGTCCATAAAACGGAAAGGCGAGCGCCGCCGAATGCAATCTCCTGTCCTTCTTCAAGCCACCGGTCTACACGAAACTCGGGGACAAAAGAGAGTCCCAAAAATTCAGCTTGCGCGGGGAGGTTTTGCAAAAGGGATTTTTCCGCCCTGTGAATCATCACCGGTGCGTCCAAAGCCTTGCAAAGGTCGGGGACCGCCAACACATGGTCAATGTGTCCGTGTGTCAGGAGAATGGCTTCCGGGCGGCAACCGATTTTTTCAATCTCGGCCAAAATCAGTTCGGCATCTCCCCCGGGGTCCACAAGGGCACACACATCCCTATTTTCTGCCACGAGGACGTAACAATTGACGGCAAAGGGCCCCACAATGAGAGTCCGTACACCGATCTGATGGTTTTGTTCAAGCATTTTGGCCGAGTCCCCGCGTGTTTGGCTCACTGCCCTGCCTGTTTCTCCGGAAATACCCGAGCGTGCGCCTGTTTCATATCCTGAACAAATTGGTAGGGTACATTGTACCGCCCCATCATCATTTCCCCTTTCCGATTTCCGTGGCAATCGGAGCCTCCCGAAACCAGAAGGTGATTTTGCACGGCGAGATTGTAAAAATAATTGACTTTGTCTTCATTGTGTTTCGGGTGGAAAATTTCCAACCCGTCCAGTCCTTGTTTGATTACGGCCATGATTTCTCCCTCGGTGAGGTCCATGCCCGGGTGCGCCAGAAAACACAGTCCGCCGGCTTTGTGAAGAATCGCCATTCCTTCGGCAGGTGAGATTTTGGGTTTTTCCACAAAAGCCGGGCGCCCGTCCCCAATGTATTTGTAGAATGCCTCATCGTAGGAAAGAACAAATCCTTCTTCCATGAGGGCATCCGCAATGTGGGGCCTGCCCACGGCTCCGTGTCCGGCTCGGGAAATAACCACATCGGCGTTCAGCCGAATACCCATTTTCCGCAGTTTTTCAATAATTTTGTGCGCCCGCCTGATCCGCTCTTCCTGAAAAAAACGAATGTAATCTAAAAGAGCCTTGTGCGTGGGATCAAATAGGTAACCCAAAATGTGGACGTCGTGAATCCCGTTGGAGGTGCTCATTTCGATGCCGGGGATGACTTCCACACCGACGCTCTTTCCGGTCTCCAGTCCTTCCAGGGCGCCCCTTACGGCGTCGTGGTCGGTAATTGCTACAGCTCTGAGCCCCAATTCAGCGGCTCGCTGAACCATAAAATCAGCCGTAAAAACACCATCCGACCAATTGGTGTGAATGTGAAGATCTGCCCAACCTGTTTCTTCGATTTCAAACCCCATTTTTTTGCCGTGCCAATTTTTCGTCAGCGGGCGCCTGTGAATTTTGGATTCGATTTAACGGTGCCCGTTTCCCGTCACACTTTCGGAAGCGTGACCCCCGTTTGTGCCTGGTATTTCCCTTTTTTGTCGGCGTAGGAAATCTCGCAGGCCTCGTCACTTTCAAAAAAGAGTACTTGTGCAATGCCTTCGTTGGCGTAAATCTTGGCCGGAAGCGGTGTGGTGTTCGAAATTTCCAGCGTGACGTAGCCTTCCCAGCCCGGCTCAAGAGGTGTTACATTGGTAATAATTCCACAACGCGCGTAAGTGGATTTTCCCAGACAAATCGTCATGACGTCGCGGGGGATTCGGAAATACTCCACCGACCGCCCCAGGGCGAAAGAATTGGGCGGAATAATGCACACATCTCCCTTAAATTCCACAAAGGAACGCGAATCAAAATCCTTCGGATCGACGATTGTGGTGTTAATATTGGTAAAAATTCGAAACTCGTCGGCAATGCGCACGTCGTACCCATAGGACGAAACCCCGTACGAAATCACGCCTTTGCGGATTTGACGGTCCGCAAAGGGTTCAATCATGCCGGATTCCTGCGCCATTTTTCTGATCCACCAATCCGGTTTAATCGCCATACATTCTCCTCACCGTTTTTTCCGTAAAAATTTTCGAATTACTCGCTGCTTGGTTTTCTATTTTTCTTTGCCGCGGCCTTTGCTTTTCGCTTGTACACAATCACTGAAATCCAGACACTTATTTCGTAAAGCAAAAGCAACGGAGCGGCCATCATGAGCTGGCTACCGGGGTCGGGCGGCGTGAGAATTGCCGCCAAGATGAATACAATGACCACCGCGTACCGCCTGTATTTTTTTAGATAGTGCGGACGCAAAATGCCAATTTTTGTCAGAAAATAGGAGAGCGCCGGAAGTTCAAAAATGATTCCGGAGACAATAATAATGCGTCCGACAAATGCAATGTAATCGTTAATGTTAATGGTCGGTTTGATGGCTTCCGTTCCCAGGCTGTAGAGAAAAGGCAGCATGAAAGGAAGCATAACAAAATAGGCAAAAACGATTCCGATTAGAAAGCAAGCTGTCGAAAAAATAATAATCGGCCAGATGTAGCGCTTTTCGTGGGGCAAAAGGCCGGGTGAAACAAATTTCCAGAACTGGTAGAAAATGACGGGTAGCGCCAGAATGATTCCGGCAGCAATGGCAATTCCAAATCGAACTAACAACATGCCCGTTGGGTGAAGGAAAATCAATTTAGGAGGATTGGGCATGTTTTGGTTGGGGAAGGTTAGGATTTCCAACAACTGGTTGGTAAACGGGAAGGAAACGAACACCATGACAAATACGGCAATAACGCTTTTCAGTAAACGCCAGCGCAATTCCTCCAAATGACCCAAAAACGGCATTTCTTTGTTCGAATCGGGATGGGTATTCTTCTCCGTTTTTTTCTTCCTGATAATCATCGGGGGGTCATGTTGTATTTTTTCTTCATGCTACAAACAGTCAGTTTTTCGGGGATTTAAGACATCTAATATAGGATATTTTTTCCGCAAAAACAACGATATTTTGGTTTGAGGCCGGCGCCTGCTTTTCAAAAACAAAAGCCCCGGTTTTTTGCCGGGGCCTCCGAAATTTCCGCCGTGTTTACACGAAAATTACAAACTGGATTTCTGGTAGAGCTGACTGTATTTTAAAACAGACGGAACGTATTTCTCCGTTTCTTTGTACAGAATGCCTTTTGCTTTATTATTGGCCAGCCACTCAGACGCCCTCTTTTCTCCGCCATTGTAAGCCGCAATGCCCCCTTCCAGACCGTACATGTCAATGAGCGAAGACAGGTAGCGGCACCCCAGGCGAATATTATTAATAGGATTGTACAAAACGTCTTCGGGGGTTGTCCAGGTAATGCGTTCGTACGAAGCCAAATACATCCCGGTTACCGGCATGATTTGCATTAGCCCCATGGCTCCCGCTTTTGACGTAGCCGTTGGGTCCCAGGTGTTGCCCGTTTCTTGTGAAATAACCGCGCAAATTAAATCCACTGACAAGTTGGGGTATTTCACACTCATGTTGTAAATTTCGTTGGCGATTTCGTACTTCAAATTTGACGGCAAACTTTTGTTTTGTTTGTCAATGATCTTCATGATTTTTTCGATATTGTACTGCCGAATTGTGTCCACATTCATGGCTGCCTTTAAATCCATTAAGGAACGTTGCAGCGTTTGAATTTGGTGATCATATTGTGACATATAAAGATATTTTGCCGTAAATCCCAACATGGACACGGATAGGATGAAAATCAGCGTCACGATGATCAAGGTTTTGTATTTGGACATGAAGAGCTTTTGCTTCATTTCCATTTTTCTTCACCTCCTCAAGATTTTTTATTGTTTTTTTGGAACACTCTATAATAAATAGGGACAAACTTCACTATCTTGCACCATTTGTTTCTCTTTTACGAAAATTGTACCTATTGGGTCTCATTTAGTTCCTAAAAACCTGTTTGCCTAAGCTGTCGAGACGTCTATATTCTGTTAAAACAATTGGTTATGACTAAGTCAAAAATTTGACACAAAAAAAATCCAGTTAGCTGTAACTGGACGGGTAAATATAGTACAAAAGTTTTGACTTGGCAACTATTTTTTCTTTTCGATTCTCTCCAACAGTTTTCGTACTTCGTCGGGAATCGGCTTGTCCATTTCTTCCTTCAAAATATCGTAAAACATGACAAGCTCGGCCAATTTATGTCGGCAAGCGGGGCAACGCTCCAGATGAGCCTCAATTTCCCTTCTTTGAGCTTCGGGAAACTGGTCATCCAAAATAAAAAGCTCCAACAGAGCTTCGTCAATGTGATCTTTGGGCTCTACCATGACACCAAAAATTTTATTTTCCAGTACAGTTTGCACTGTTTAGGCTCCTGCAAATTTTGGCTCTTTTCCATATTTTATTATCGGAGCTTACTTTATTAATCTTTAAGAGACTCAGAAAGTTCCCCAAATAGGAAAGGCAAAGGAATTTTTGGATTGCTGACTTTTAGGCACACTGCCCTCTTTTCGAAGACTTGTTGCTCGGTCAGCACCTTTTACCGGATCCAAGTCTTTCATTTGAAAAATAATCCCTGCAAAGGAACGGCCTCGGTGTTGAATTGCCAGCGGCCTTGGCTTATATTTCTACGGTTTCAGTTGGTGTACGGGATTCCACAATTTCTGCACGTTTTTCCGCGCGCAGGATTAAATAGCTCCGGGCGGGAACGTCACCTGCAAATCGACAGGACAGGACAAGTTGCTCTCCCATTCTGTTTTGTAGCTCCAGCTTGAGAGATGTCCCCGGTGCCTCACTGCTGTCCAAAGCGGAAAGATGCCGGCGCAATTTGCGAACGGATTCCATTTCCAACAATTGGTCCAGGGGCAGGGTTTGTCCGCGAAATTCCGGCAATTGAAAAATGTGTGCGGCTTCCGCGTTCCAGAATATCAATTGTTCGGCGGCATCCACAACAATCAGGCTGTGATGTACCTCACGCAGCCAAGTTAGAAAATTGTGCAGGGACTGCGTCTGGGAAATTTGTTGTGGCTCAGGTTGCCCTTCCAACAAAATCCACGGGACGCTTTTTCCCAAAAAGACGGGACGACCCTTTAAATTGATTTTTACTCGTTGATTCCGTGAATTCAGAAAATGAACGGGGAAATATTCGGTTTCGTTGCCTGCAAAGGCTTGTTTTGTAAATAACAGCAGTTCCGGGCGATGAGATTTTTCCACGAACCGCGGCAGTTTATTCCGAATAAGTTCATCCGAAGAAGCGTTTAAGATTTCTCGGAATTTTCGGTTGGCCAGCAGAATTTTTCCGGAAGGCTCCATTAAAATCATCGGAAATTGAATATCTTCCAAAATTTGAGCGTACAGCGCCACCAATTTTCGCAATTTAATTTCGCGATTCGCTTTTTTAATTAAGTAGGCAATGAGCCGCAACAATTCCGCTTTTTGAGCAAAAATTTCCTCTTTCTTTGCGCAGAAAGTACCGCCTGCCTCGCGAGCGTTCAGGCTGAGTTCCAAAGACATTTTTGAAGACATCAACACAATCGGGTAGACTCGTCCCGAGTCCCTTACCAATCGGATGAAGTCAAGTCCTGTCATATCCCCAAGATCAAAATCCACCAAAACCAATTCGTAAGAATGGCGACTCTGCTTTTCGAGGCCGGCGGAAGCGTGTGACACAATATCCACTTCGTACACGGGTTCCAGAAATTTGCGCAGAATGTTTTGGTGATCCCCGTTGTCTTCCACCACTAAGAGTCTACTTTTCATGTAAAATCCTGTCGATTGTACTTTTTAACTGAACAGTTGTAAAAGGCTTGGCCAAAAAATAAAGGCGCGATTCATTAGAAACTTTGTCCCGCAAGTCCTTCGTTTCAAAAGCCGAAATTACTAAAACCGGCAAATCGGGCTGAAGACGGTGCAATTGCAAAACCAATCGATCCCCGTCCAGACGGGGCATTTTGTAATCGGTTACAACCAGATCGACTTCTTTCGGGTGGAATAATTCCAGCGCTACCTGGCCGTCCTCAGCTGGTTGCACTTCGTAGCCAAAACGTTTTAGCGCAATGGTGTAGGCCACGCGCGCGTTTGTGTTGTCTTCGACTAATAGAATTCTGGGCAAGAAATTTCCTCCGCCCGCTTCTCAACTTCCGAGAGAGCCCAAAGGGGCATTTTATTTCGCGCGTAAAAAGCACGAATGGGGTTTTTCAATAATCGTGCCGTCGTTTTGCACATGAAGTTCTCAAGAGAATTAAGCGAGATAAAAAGGCAGTGGGCTCCAATATTTGACCACTAAAAAAATATCTCCCCCAAAAATAGGCTGCTTATCCTATTGATTTATTGAGGGTTACGAAATTTTGGTCTCAAGGCAGGTTTTTTTCCAAGTCCCACCGAAAAGAAGAATTATTTTTTAGAAAGAAACGAGACACTCACCGATACGAAGAAAGCAAGCATTCTTTTCATTCAAATTGAAACCTTGTCCTATTTCATTTTGAAATAGACGAGGGAGATTTTTACCTTCACGGCCAATCGAAGAGGACGCTTAGTGCGTACTTGCGCGCCAATACGGGGGTTTCGAGGAGAGTATTCGGAGAACCCAGGGAGTTTCTAATTTTTCAATTTTCGCCACAAGGTTGTTTGCGAAATCCCCAAAATCTCAGCCGCCGCTTTTTGATTCCCCTGAACTTTTTCCAGGACGGTTCGAATGTAGCGCTGTTCCACTTCTCCAAGCGAGGGCAGATCGGCACTCACGCCAAGATTCTCGAAAAAATCCGGCTGAAACTCTTGAAAAGGAAGATCGCCGGGCTCAATGCGCCGGCCTGTGGAAAGCACCACGGCGCGCTCTAACACGTTGCGCAACTGGCGCACATTGCCTGGCCAATCGTAATTCCGAAGCAAAACCAACGCTCGTTTGGAAAAGCCTTCCAAATTTTTGTGGAATTTTTTGGCAAACTCGCTCAAAAAATGGTAGCTAAGAAGCTCAATATCGTCCCTTCGTTCACGAAGCGGAGGCAAATAAATGGGAATAACGTGCAGGCGGTAGTACAGATCCTCCCGAAATTTGTGTTCCTCCACCGCCCGTCGCAAATCCACATTGGTAGCGGCAATCAGTCGAACGTCTACCTGTGTCGAAACGGTATCGCCGAGTCGTCTTACTTCTCCGCTCTCCAAAAAACGCAGAACTTTAACCTGAGTCGGCAGGCTCATTTCGGCAATTTCATCCAAGAAAAGAGTTCCGGTATGGGCGTGTTGCACCAGGCCCATTTTGTTCCGAGTGGCTCCGGTAAAGGCACCCTTCACATATCCGAACAATTCACTTTCCAGAAGAGAATCGACCAAACCGCCGCAGTTCAACGCAACCCATGGCTTATTGCGGCGCGGACTGCTCTGGTGGATTGCCCTGGCCAGCAGTTCCTTGCCTGTCCCGCTCTCTCCCAAAATAAGTACGGTACTGTCCGTGGCGGCAACCTGCGGAATGATTTTAAGCACCTTTCGCATGGCATCTGATTTACCAATAATATTTTCGTAGTTGTATTTTTCGTCGATTTCCTTTTGGAGGCGATCGACTTCGGCAGCCAAGGTGTGTTTTTCAATGGCGCGTTCTACCACAAGTTTCAATTTTTCATTTTCCAGCGGTTTTTGCAAATAATCGTACGCACCCAATTTCATCGCCTCCACCCCGCTGGACACCGTTCCGTAGGCCGTAATTACAATGACCTCCGTTTTGGGGGCCGTTTCCTTTGTTTTGCGTAGAACCTCCATGCCGTTTACGGGTTCCATTTTCAGATCGGTTAGAACCAGATCGAAATGGCTGTTCTGAACCGCTTGAACGGCTTCGAGCCCATTGGCGGCTTCTGTGACAACGTGGCCTTCTCTTCTTAAAAAGGCGGCCAAAACCCGCCGTAAATTCCTTTGATCCTCAACCAGAAGAATTTTTCCCATTGAATCTTCCCGCCTTCAAACAAGCGCATTAAACATTCTCATTTTTAATGTAATAAATTTTGTCGACAAATGCTCATTTTTTAAGTGGATTTTTTAACCTGCGCTCCAAATTCAATTGGAGGCGAAAAGGGGGAAATCGTGTCAGCCAATTGTCTTCTACTTGTAGAAACGCAAAATCACAGGAGAGGTTGATTTGGATTTTAGTAAATGTTTCGGATTTTCCTTGACTTTTTGATTTGCAAACAAGGATTTGCAATTTTCGATTTCAGAAGCTTTTAGACCCACATGAACGGGATGTAGTCTGGCCTCTATCCCGCCCATTTTCGGATGGCCGGAAGGCTAACCAGGTCCCAATGCAAAACAGAACGAAAAATGGGTAGATTCCGCAATTTTTAGGGTGCGTGCAAAACTTCAAAATTAGCGACGATGTCCACATTGGGGATCAATTTATCTTGTTCCACTATGACAGACCCGGGTTGGGTGGAATCTCCTGAAGTGTAGTAGGTCCCCAGCGTTCGAATGGCGGTAAACGGGGCGTTTTGAGCCTTCCAGGCTACCAAAATCCAATGATAGGTGCCGGGTTTTAAAGGAAGAATATAGTGGTATTGCTTTACCCCAAAAGGCAGCGGGTCGCTAACAGCCGAAATGGCAATAAGCGTGGAGGGAGGGTAGGTTTGGTACACAACTACTCGAACGAATTCCGTATTTGACGGCCACTGGCCCTCGAATGTAATGGTGCCACTAATTCCGGTAATGGGAACCGGGTGCAAACCGTGATTGTCGCTGCACCCTTGCCATCCCAATAAAATTAAAAAAGCGGCGACAAGAAGTGCCGCCGCCGTTAATCTGGCCCTATTCATTGGAAAAACCCGCTGTTATTTCAAAGCTTCGTTCTGAAATTTCAAAGCGACTTCAATCCGGTAATAGACATCGCTGCTGTGTGCCCCTGTGTAGCGGTTGAAAATATGGTCAATACCCTTTTGGGTCAGGAGTTGATCAAAAGCAATGTTGGTGCCGATAATACCAAAACCGGCTCCGTCGTCCATCGGATCAAAATCATCCTGATTGCCGCAGTCCATATAAATTTTCATCTTTTTGAAATCTGCCAGATCCAAATCAGTCCCGTCGTAGCTCTTGCCGGTTTCCAACATATTGTAACAATCGTGTCGCATCCACTTGGCCACAACGGAGGCGACGGTGTCTGCCGTCACGCCCGGCTGGGTAATACGCACGGGTAAATCAAGCCCCGGGTAAATGTCGTCGGCGATTCCAGGCCCCATGGTGTCAACCGGCGTCGTGGAAACGGGAAACTGGTAAATGGTTTCGGGCTTCGGAGCAAGAAATTTGGGGAATTTAAGGTATTTGACGTAATCAAAGCTCATTGCGGGGCCAAAATGGGGACTGAAAGCCGAAGCGAGAGAAAACATGGTAATCGTAATCACGTGGTGGTAGGGATCGGCAGCCACCTTGCCCGGGTCGATAAGGGTGTCGTTTTCCGTGGCAATTCGCTGGAGAAGATTGCTTCCCTGTCCCCAGAACAATTCGTGAAAGGAAAGGGGCCCCGAATGCGCGGCAACCGATTTAAACAGCGTTGGGTACAACATGGCCAGTTTCATCGCACCGTACCCGCCCATGGAATGGCCTTCAATGGCGCGCTTATTTCCATCGATTTTGTATTTGGCTTCAATGGTCGGAATAACTTCTTTAATCAAATAATATTCATAAAATCCAAATCCCATTCGCGGATTAAGATTCGGATTGCGCGAGGGGTCGGTGTCGATGGAATTGGTGTAAAAACTACCTCCCAGAGCGTTGGAGGCATTGGGCATGACAAAAATCATAGGCTGAATGGTGCCGTCCTGAATTAATTCGTCGGCTACTTTGTCCAATTGGTGGTGTAACCACGCATTTTCATCCTGGCCAAATCCATGAAGAAAATAAATGACCGGGTATTTTTTACTCCCGTTTGGATCGTATCCGTAGGGAAGGTAAACCTTCACCTTTTTGGTGGCACCGACAAACTGGGATTGAATTTCAACCGTTTCAATCGTGCCTTTGTGAAGAGCGTTCCCCTTTAAATCCTGTCCCGGAAATGTTGCCTGTTCTTTTCCGCAACCGCCCAAAAATAGGCTGGCCAACAGGAACGAGGCAAGCAAAATAAGGGTTATTTTTTTCATCGTGATCTCCTTCTTTTGTACGGCCAATTAAAAGTTGTAGTCAACCCCAATATGAACTTCGTTGTCCGTCACTTTGTAGTGACCGGCCCAGTTTTCATTATTGCCATTGGGTTCCAAAACCCAATTTTCCACATCCCGATCGGGAATAAAAATATGCGTGTAGGCAGCGTGAACGGTGATTTTCCCGAACGTGTACCCAAATCCGGCATTGACGGAATTCTTGACGGTAATATCCGGAATACCGGGGCCGATCGAAGAATCGGGAATCGGGCTAGGGTCACGGTAGTAACCCATTCGGTAAACCAAGTGTTTGTCCTCGGTTTGCATCAGGGTGTATTCCAGCCCCACACCGAAACGAATACCGTCCGACCAATTTTCTTTCAGTTCGGTTTTCATTTTGCTGACAACACCACCGTGAATTTTGACCAAAAGGGAATCCTTAATATCGATTTTGTCCCAAACCGACCATTGTGTAAAATCCACGTCGGCCGTAAGGAGCAATTTTTCGGTGGGACGAATGGCGACACCGCCACCTAAATTAAGGGGAAGCGGCATGACGGCTTCAATATTGTCTTGATTAATGATCTGTTGTTTGGTACCGGAAAACAGCGTGGAAGCCACCGCGTAATCGGCATCGCTCATGGCCTTGGCGGCATGAAGCTGTTTCAACGTGTTGAGGGCGCCCTGATCGAACGGAAAGTAGGCATCCGCCACAATGGATCCCTTCAATGTTACATCCGTGTAGTAGCGTGCCGCCAACCCCAATGTAAATTTGTCCGAAGGCTTAAATTGAAGTCCGAATGAGGCGGCGTAACTGAGCCCGCTGACATCCAATTTTTGTTGAGCGGGAAAATGCTCGTGCGGGGCGATGGCCAAAGGCGCCAGCATGGGATTTAAGGAAGCGATTTTCGTCACACTGGTTTGTTCCATGGAAAGGCTGGTGTGAAGGACGCCAAACCCGGCACCCAGTGACAGCTTTTCAGTGAGCGGATAGGCCAGTGAAAGGTGGAAGTCCAGAACCTGCATATCGCTTAAATTGTCGTATTTGGGGTAATCTTCCTTGTTTCCGAACCCGGGCACCGGATTGTACAAATCCCAGGTGCTGCCCAAACCAAAGGGGACAAAAACACCTAAACCCACGGAAAGTCCGCTGGACAGGGTTTTTACGGCACCTACGTTTGGAATAACAAATGTTTTGGGTTTGCTTGTGGCTTCATTGTAGGCGAACCCAAAAAGTCGGTGACCCTGGTAGGGGTACAATTTGACTTTTGCCTGCGGAGTAATAAAGGAAATACTTCCGCCAATATTCCAATTCCGCACTTGTGTGAGCCCGGCGGGATTCCAGTAACCTCCGCTCCAATCTCCGCTAAGAGCACGGTAGGCTCCGCCCAGCGCAACAGCTCGCACTCCGGCGGCGCTCACGGCGATTCCACTGGCCTGCGATGTGGACGTGAACCCAAAAATCAACAGACCCATGAGCAATGGGACAAAAATTAATTTTTTCATTTTTCCTCCTCAGTTTTTCTTTCATCCAATTAAAAATAGCTTTTCCCCCGAAAATGATTCCAAAAAGCAATGGGTCGATCCGGGAATGACCACCTCCTTCCTAAAAAATTGGGTTAGTTAAATGAAAAAAGTCCGAATAGGTGATTGGAAAAAGATGTAAAATGGGTGGAAATAAATCGATGAAAAATACGTTGTATTAACGTTCGTTTTGTCATAAGAGCTTTCCAGCTTTCCAAATCAAAAGCTGAACATACGAGGGAGAATCTGCTTTTTTCAATTCATTTTTTGTGCTTTTAATTTTACACAAAAAATTCCTAAAAATCAAGATTTTTTTAAATTTTCGTAACAAATCGTTCAAAATGAAAGCCGCGCGCGCAGAATGAAAATCTCTCATAAAAACTAAGCTCGCGCCATTTTGGGAGGCGTTTGGATTGTGGTTCAGAAACATGTTCATTCCAATACCCAATGGAAAACAAAGGAATGCCACAAAAGGAGTCGGACTGTTCGTGTTAAAAAAATCTCCCACCCCACTAAAAACGGGTGGAAAACCGGGGCAACGAATTTTTTACAGAAGATCGGCTATGGCAAAATAGCTCGTTATGAGCGAAAAAAGAATGACAGCCACAATCCCGATATTTAATTTTAAACCGGGGACGTGTTTTTTCATGATTTGACTGCGATTGATGAGAATAAAAATAGGAATGGCCACGGCGGGCAAAATCATGGCCTGAAATGCCTGCGAAAAAATCATCATGGCAGGAGGTCTTTTCTCCATGAATTGTAGGCCAAAGGAAAAAAGCAATCCGATGCCTCCCAGAAGGCGGTACATGGGAGATTTAATAGCGCGTGGTTTTCCCGTGAAATCGCTAATTAGCCAGGGTGCTAAAAGGATGATTGGGAAAACAGTCGACAAACCGGCACCGGTGATGCCCAAAATCAAAATGAAAGCAGCCGCTTTCCCGCCGAGAGGTTCAAACAACTGAATCATTTCGACCGTGTTCGTCAGCTTGAGACCCATGACGTGCAGGGTTCCGGCACTGACCGCCATAATGACCCCGCTAAGCAAAAGCATCATCGAAGCAGACAAGAAAGCGTCTTTCTTTTCCTTTTTTAAGTCGTGTATAGTCCAGCCTTTCTCAGCCACAACGGTACTGCGCATGACAAAAACTGCCGCGGAACAAGTGGTGCCTGCCATTGCGGCAATCAAGCGCAAGGCGCCCGGTTTGTGGGGAATCTGGGGCACAAGTCCTTTTACCAGAGCAGAAAAATCGGGTTTTACCATGAAAAAGACCAAAATGAAACTGAGTGCCATGAGAATGACAAATAGGGTTAAGACCTTTTCAAAAACCTGGTAGCGGCCGTTCCACAAAAGTGCAAAGAGAAGAATCACTAAGATCAGTGTGATCCAAAATGTGCTGATTTTGCTGCCGTTGCCAAAAAGGCGAACCCCTTCCTGCAGGAGATCGGCCACAATGCCCATGATGCCCATCAAAGCCAGTAATTCACCCAAAACGAGGGCAATGAGAATGTAAATGGCCAGGATTTTCCCATATTTAAATTCGTGTTTGATGTTGTTCAATGCGGTTTTGCCGGACACTAATGTCACTTGTCCGTAGGCAACCATGAGCACGTAGGTAAATAGGACGGACAAGATCAACGTCCAAAAAAGAGTCATGCCAAACTCAGCACCGGATTTGGCCATCGTAGTTACGCTTCCCGTCCCGATATTGTAGCCGATCAAAAAGAGACCGGGGCCCACGGCACTTAAGCCACGCTTCATTTTCTGTTTCAACTGCGCTATTTTGTTTTCCATTGTCTGACCTCAAACTACTTCAAGCCATTTAAAAACGATTGAATGTCCCCATTTGCCCGTGGAAGCAGCTGGCGGTTCCTTTATCTGTCAGCCGATTGTTGAATCCATGCCAAATTGAAGGACCCGGGCAAACCACCGCCGTTCGGTTTTTTGCCCCGGCAAATGGTTTCATTTTTTTGAAATCTTTCCTTAGAATCAAAAACAAATGCCAAGATTTTTATTTGTGCAATCGTGTGCATTTTCCAGAAAAATAAAACGCTTTTTGGGGCCACGCTCTGAACAAAACAACCCATATTTCAGCATTAATTTGTGGGTCCAAATCCGCCCCTTTATTGGGATAGCCGAACACAACGAATTAGCGATAATGTAGTGAAATCGTTTGGTTAAGTCAAGTGATTTGAAATGTCAGCCGGAATTTTTGACATGGAATAGTTTATTAAATGAGCATTTAAAAAGAATTTTCGTTTTTGAGGGAAATTTTAGAGTTGGCCTTAGACGGGAAAAATCAATCGACAATTCGAATAAAACCGGGAGTTGCTTCTATTACCTTTCCGATGACAATTGGTTCAAAAGGATGTTCGGTATCGCGAATGGCGGTTAGCAAGGATTCGACCTTTTCGGGAGCCACGGCAATAATCAATCCGCCTGAGGTTTGGGCGTCGTACAGTAAGATTTCATGTTCTTCGGGGATTTCGGCCAGGAGCTCAATTTTTTCACCGTCGTCCAAATAAAACTGATTGGCTCGCGAACCGGCAGGGATGGTTCCCATCTTGGCAAATTTAAGCGCTCCCGGGACAAACGGGACGCTGTACGCCGATAGTTCCGCCCCTGCGCCGCTTGCAACCAATAGCTCGTGCAAATGCCCCAAAAGGCCAAATCCCGTGACATCGGTAGCGGCATGGACACCCACCTTTTGCATGGCCTCTGCCGCAAATTTATTCAGGGTGAGCATGGAGCGAATGGTCACCTCGAGCTCGTTTTCGCTCACTTTGGCCTGTTTGAGAGCGGTGGTAACAATACCCGTCCCGATCGGTTTGGTTAAAACCAGGACATCTCCCGGCCGGGCACCGGAGTTTCGAATGATTTTTTCGGGGTGAATGGTTCCCGTGACGGCCAATCCGTATTTCAACTCTTTATCCGAAATGGTGTGGCCACCCAAAACCACGACCCCTGCCTCCGCCGCTTTGTCGATGCCGCCCCGGAAAATAGCTGCCAGCGTTTCGGCATCAAAATAGCCGGTTGAGACTCCGGCAATATTCAAGGCTGTAATCGGTGTGCCGCCCATGGCGTACACGTCACTCAGCGAATTGGCCGCCGAAATCTGGCCGTACAAATACGGGTCGTCCAAAATAGGGGTGAAAAAATCAACGGTTTGGATCAAAGCCAGATCATCCGTCAATTTGAACACCCCGGCATCATCGGCCGTATTGATCCCTACGAGAAGACGGGGGTCTTCAATCCGAGGCAGTTTTTCTAATATCGCACCTAACTCCGTTAGGCTAAGTTTAGATGCTCAGCCAGCACAGGAAACGGATTCGGTGAGCCGAATTTTTCTTCGCTTGTCCGTCATGTTACCCTTTTTAGTTCGCGCCAGACAAAGGATTCCGCGTCGCTCGCTTAAATGACGTTCTGCCTCCCCAAAAAGAAGGGGACGACAAAGGGCGTCATTTTCTCCAAAATCGAAAAAAGCAAATGGCGTTTCAACGGTTTTTGGAAATTCTTGGGCGAATGAGCTCATCGCGGTTTCAAATTCCTGTCTTTATTTTTTGTTCAATTTGGATTACAAAATACAAAATCATCCTATGAAATTCAAGGAAAATTTATGGGTTGCAAAAGCCAGTGACAAAAGCAAGAAAGCGAAATTTTTATTTTTATTAAAATAAGAGTCGGAACGAATACGTTATTTTTTGATTTCAGAACACGGATTTTCGATTTTAGATTGCAGAAGTTTCTCCCGTTACCGGCTAAAGCCGAGACCACCCATTCATGGGTGGACGAAAAGCGCTATTCCATTGCCAAATAATCCGAATGGGCAAAAAAAATCTTGACCGGTGTTTATTTTATACGTATATTTAAAATAAATCTGGCATGGAACACAATCTCCTTAATATAGAAGAGGGTAGCGCCCTCAACTTTCCCTTTCTGTTCGATTGATTTGATTTGTTAAGTCTTAAACTATAGTTTCGAGTTTCAGCGATTAGTTCAGGACAAATAAAAATTCAAAAAAATGAAAAAAAGCAAAAAAAGACTTGATTTTTTCATAAAAAATACAGGTCGCAACATATATAATATATTGTAATAACAGGACTTACGAGGCGCATGAACTTCTTATAGGGTCTTTATTAACCTATAAGGAGAAATCTCATGCAAGACACTCAGCCTCTAGGCCTGGTTGTTCTTTGGCTTAATTTCATGATTCAGGTGATCCCCGTTCGTCTGGCTTCCACCTACATGGAACTGCTCATCGGCATTCTAATGTCCCGAGGGGGCCACGTCACCGATGCCCTGTTGGCGGTGGGCCATCGAAAGAAATACTCCACCTACTACTGGCTCCTGACCCACGGCAAATGGGCCTGGACAGAGGTTCCCAAACAACTGATTCGCCTGGTGATCCGCTTCTTTCCCCGAAGCGAATGGAACCTCATTGTGGATGATTTCATCAATCCCCGAGCCTCTAAGAAGGTTCCTTTCGGGGCTTATCACCATGAGCACGGGCAGAAACCCAATCGTCCCCAATTTATCTGGGGACAACAAATCGTTGCTTTGGGATTATCGCTCAGTTACGGTAAAATATGGTCTGCTTTGCCCCTGATTCTCCGCATTCACAAGAAAGTGGGCAATCGCACAAAGCTTACCACGGCGGTCTCCCTAATCCGATTATTGGCTCCGGTTTTTAAAGAGTCCAAAGGCCCCACGCTTCGGGTGCTGGTGGATGCCTGGTATATGAAACATCCCTTCATTCTGCCCTTGCGCAGGCGGGGGATTCACGTTATCGGACAGGTGCGTAAAGATACCGTTCTGTATGATTTCCCTGCAGGCCGCTCCAACCGACGGGGACGCCCCAGAAAATACGGGCAGAAGTGGACGCTTTCCGATTTCAAAGAACAGCTGCCTCTCAGAATAGCCCGTTTGAGAATCTACGGGAAAAGGGCGAAAACGGTAAAGTATTATTCCAAAAAGCTTCGGGCACGCTTTCTGATGGGGGAGCCCGTCGTCGCCGTTTGGTCGCAATTGCCCGGGCAGAAAAACTGGACGCTTATCCTTTCCACTGACCTGGGGCTGACGCCTGAGCAGATCATTAAGCTGTTCAGTAAACGCTGGAAAACCGAACCGATGTTCAATGAAATCAAACACTTCTTCGGTGTGGCCCAGGCCTGGCAACGCTCCAGTCGGGCTTTGCACCGGTGGCTGTCGATGATTTCCTTGGCTTATGCCTTAACACGATTGCTTTCAATGATCATGAACACAAGCAAGAACAGAAAATCGGTGCCGCCGATACCGTGGAGAAAAAAATCCCCTGTTACTGCTGGCCTGGCCAGAATGGCCTTGCAGGTGTTTTTTCGCCGGTTTAGCTTTTGGACGCTCTGGAACCCAAAGTGCAAAAAATTGGACCTTGAAAATGACCCGATTTTACGTCAAAGAACAAGTATTCGACAACAATCTTGATTTTTTTCGACTTATACAAACAACTACAGTCCGTTTAATCGCTATATTTCAGCTATAGACAGGTGAACTGCGCCTTTGAAACTCGAAACTATAGTCAAAATAAATATGATATTGTTAATCCTGATGACTTTCCTGAATTATCTGCCTATTTAAATAAATTCAATGGTGCATAACAAAAGCATGCAGTGGAATTTGCCACGCGTCCGGTTCTTTTGAAAGTTCTTTAAGACGAAGAGAAGTTTGGTAGGTTGAAGTTACTGGCCGCGGGGTGGCAAATCCACTGATGCTCGACCGTTATGTAAATAGGAGATTAGCTACATGAGTGGAAACAAGAAACAATGCTTTGTAATTGCTCCTATAGGAGAGCCTGAATCAGAAACCCGAAAACGTTCTGACCAAGTATTACGACATATCATTAGACCTGCTGTAGAAGAATGTGGTTATTTTGCTGTACGTGCTGATGAAATAGATAAGCCAGGTGTAATAACAAGCCAAGTTATTCAACACGTAGTGAATGATCCTTTAGTTATTGCAGATTTAACTGAAACAAATCCCAATGTTTTCTATGAATTGGCCATAAGGCATGCGATAAGGAAACCATTGGTACAGATCATTAAAAAAGGTGAAAGGATACCTTTTGATGTGGCAGGATTAAGAACTGTAATATTTGATCATAGAGATTTAGATAGCGTTGAATCAGCTAGAAACGAAATAGTTGATCAGATAAAATCATTGAAAGAAGATAAAGAAGAAATAGAAACTCCCATTTCTGTATCTTTAGATCTCCAAATACTAAGACAAAGTGATAAGCCTGAAGAACGTTCATTAGCAGATATTGTTGCTGCTGTTTCTGATTTAAGTGTCAGTCTCACAAAATTAGAAGAAAAAGTTACTTCGCAAAATATTGAAGTAATTCGTGATGAAATACGTACAGCTATTAAAGAGCTTTTTTATAGAATTCAGGAGGTTGGAAGTATTTCAAAAAAACGAAATTATCAAAAATTTGATCCATATATGCTTCGTAAAATGGCTCGCATATTACCTGAATCTGGATCACCTGTTGGCATACTTGTTTTGCTTGGCTTGTTCAGAGATGAGGCGCCATGGCTATATGAAATTGGAATAGAAGCGTATAGAAGAGCGAGAGATGGTGATATAAATGGGGTTAGAGAAGCTATAAAAGATATGAGAAAGTTGTCTGAATTAGTTATGGACACCCCTATAGGGATGGAAATGATGGGAAACAAAGATATTTATATTTTGTTCAAAGAGTTACCCATGCTGCTTGAGGAGTTTACTCATTCCATACCTATGAATATGAGGAAAAGAAAAAACAAAGAGAGTATTGAATAAAGAACATTACATAACAAATCGCTGCACTGGATTTTTACTCCGCTGCGCTCCGCAAAAACCGGTGAGCTCAATCGTTAGGTGAATAATATGAAACTTTCACGTCTAAAAATACGCAATTTCAGATGTTTTAAAGATGAGATAGCAATAGATTTTGAAGATATTACTGGTCTTATTGGAAAAAACGATTCAGGTAAATCCACCATCATGGAAGCACTTGACATTTTTCTCAATGATCGCGATCCTGATAAAGATGATGCATCCAAACATGGTGATCCTAAGAATTTGACAATAATATGTGAATTTACCGAATTTCCTAAGGAATTAATTCTTGATGATGCAAGTCCAACTACGCTTCAAGATGAATTTCTTTTGAATGCCGAAGGTAGATTAGAAATACATAAACAATACAGCGGCGATTTACAAAAGCCGAAATGTAAAAGCATTATGGCATATGCTATACATCCAACCGTGAAAGGAGCCGATGACCTTTTACAACTTAAAAATACCGATCTAAAAAGAAGAGCTAAAGAATTAGGCATTAACATTTCCGACATTGATCAAAGAGTTAATGCACAAATACGTAAGAAAATTAGAGAATATTTTGATGATCTTCAATTACAACCGTCCATGATCCCTTTAAATGACGATAATGCAAAGAAAATTTGGACAGAACTCCGCAAGTATTTACCTGCCTTTGCTCTCTTCAAATCTGATCGTCAAAGCACAGATCAGGATCCTGAGGCTCAAGATCCTTTAAAAGCTGCTGTTAAAGAAGCTATAAAGGCAAAAGAGGCAGAACTTTCTAAAATCATGGAATATGTTAGACAAGAAGTGAAGAAAATTGCTGATGCTACTTTGGAAAAGCTCCGAGAAATGGATCCTTCGCTTGCAACACAACTCAATCCAACGTTCATACCACCTAAATGGGACAGTCTATTTAAGGCGAGCATTACATCAGATGATGATATTCCTATAAATAAACGTGGGAGTGGTGTCAAAAGACTAATTCTTTTGAGTTTCTTCAGGGCAAAGGCTGAACAAATTGCGAAAGAAACTGGACATTCATCTATAATATATGCAATTGAAGAACCAGAAACCAGCCAGCACCCACATAATCAGCGAATGTTACTGAGAGCCTTAGTAGATCTTTCCTCAGAAGCTCAAGTAATTATTAGCACACATACTCCTATGTTAGCTAGGTCTTTGCCTGATACTTGTTTAAGGTATATCCATGTCAATGAGGATAAATCCAGAGAAATTTTAATAGGTGGACCAAATATAAATAAAATATTTGCGGAATCTCTTGGCGTTTTGCCAGATAATAATGTAAAACTATTTATTGGTGTTGAAGGACCGAATGATATAAGTTTTTTACAAAATATTGCATCTGCATTACGTAGGAATGGTTTAGACATACCTGATTTAGAAAGGTTAGAATTAAATGGTGAAGTAATCTTTTTTCCACTAGGTGGTAGTACCCTTGCATTGTGGACTTCCCGCCTTCAAGTTCTTAACAGACCTGAGTTTCATCTATGTGACAGAGATACCATACCACCAAATCCTCCCAAATACGAAGATTACATAAACCAAGTAAATGTTCGTGATGGTTGTGTAGCAAAATGCACAGGGAAAAAAGAAATAGAAAATTATCTTCACAAAGATGCCATTACAGCAGCTTATAAAGAACTAGGAATTGACTTATCAATAAATTCAAATTTTGCCCCTTTTGATGATGTCCCGCAATCTATTGCAAGGATGGTGCATGATGCTTCTGGAAGTAAATTATCTTGGGATGATCTAAGCGATGAAAAGAAAAAGGAAAAAGAGTCAAAAGCTAAAAGAGTGCTCTGTTCTCGTGCAACAAAGTATATGACAATCGAAATGCTTAAAGAAATAGACCCAGATGGAGATGTGCTTTTATGGTTTGAGGAAATGAAAAATCTTATTCAAAGAAGTAGCTAATAATCACCTAACAAATCGCTCCACCTGACCGCTATTCCGCTGGCGCTCCATAGCGGCAGGTG